>NZ_JAQYWQ010000032.1 GCF_029379315.1 Nostoc sp. S13 | reverse complement strand
ACGATTCAATTCTTGCCAAACGACTTGTCATATTCTTTCCAAATAATTTCTACTCTACCTTTTTATTATCTCATGCTATTTATATTAAGGATAAGTCTAATATACAACACACGCAATTATTTTATGACTGCTATTTCTAGCTTTGAATTCAAACGACCAATTTGGCAAACCGCGATCATATTGACTTTGGGGTTTTGGCTCAGTGCTAGTTTAGTTGTAGACTGGGTAATTATGCCTAGCCTTTATCTTTCTGGGATGATGAGCCAAGCTGGTTTTACGACAGCAGGCTATACGGTTTTTTGGAACTTCAATCGGATGGAATTATTATCTGCTGCTGTAATACTGACTGGGGCATTAGCTTTGAGCAAAACCCAATATCACTGGCGTATTGGCAGTATTGTTTTATCCGTGCTGCTGCTAACCATAGCTATGCTTGACACCTATTTATTAACTCCGCAGATGTCCGCTATAGGAGTTCAACTTAACTTATTTGAAGCAACTACTGCTATTCCATCGACAATGAATTTATTGCACGGCGGTTATTGGATACTGGAAGTAGTTAAGCTAGTGGCTGGTGGCACACTTTTAAACTGGTGCTGGCGGGAGCAAGTTTAAGTAGATAGAGAAGTATCCACTTCTAAATCTCACGCCTAAGACGCAAAGAAATTCTTTGCGTCTTTTTGCTACATATACCTTATGGATTAATGAATGCGATCTCTACAACAGGCTACACCCACGCCGAGAATTTAGTATTTATATTTGTGACTTTTAAAACTTGAGATTTTTCGGGTAAATTGCTACCATAAAATGATTTACTCATTTATAAGTGTAATTAAATAAGCATCTAAAATTATCTTTTACTGTACATTTTCAGCCTTTCCGGACACCCAAAAAAATAAATATTTATGATAATTATCTGGAAGATGATATTAATTAGTTTTCATGTTTCCTTTACTGACTTATCATGAAGTTTATATATTTCTGCTAATTTTTTTTTAAAATTAGAGTAATCTGAATTTTAGTGAGTACGTTACTTGTTATCTACCATCTAGCTGAAAATAGCTATTTTCCAGGCATGTACTACCAATCAAGAATTTCGCTGTAAGTTCTTGAATTTGTCACTCCAAATTGTGCCGGGTGGCTATTTAGCCCCACACAACATTAGAACCCGTTTCCAGTACTTATGAAGAGAGATTTCCTTCTGCTGATCCGGTCGCCTGTGCATCTCACCACATACCATCATGGCGGCAATTATCAGCTAACTCATCCTTGGTCGGAGGTTTACCATTCTTGTTGTACAAGTGATAATCTTGCCCAATCCTAATACTAAAAGTTGCTCTAAGTAAGTTGGCACGATAAAACCTATGTATGTTTAGTTTTGTAAAAACGGTGGAATTAGTCATTTATAAGCTGTTCGCTGAGTTTACATTTCGTCACATAAATTGATTTTTTAACGCCCACTTATAATTGCAAACCTAAGTAAGATATGGTATTTTGGGAATGCTTAGTTTTTAATAATACTTTTTTTCGTAATGAAGTAACCCTTAACAATAAACTTCTTGGAAAAGTACTCAATGACTTTAGTCGCGGCTACAAAAACATAGTCTATTAGCACGGACTTAATACCTAAAAGCCTTGATAAAGACCGATTTTCATCTAAATTGCAGTATGCTTTGGTCGCTCTAGACTTTAGCATTAGGTGCAAAAAAACTTTTGCAAAAGAACTAAAGTAGCTGCAATTTTAGGTTGAAAAATACGGATAATAATGATGCTTTTGTGACTGATGGGCGAGAGCCAATTGTCTGTATGTGATACTTGAGTTATTGTTAGATTGGCTAGATTAGCGAAAGATACAGAAAACCAATCTAATTTTTGAAATACTATATCCTGGCAACTAGTCGGGCAACTTTGCTATTGGGAGATAGCATGAATTGGTTTAGTTGTAACTCGTGGATATAGCTTAATAGAGATTGGTGAATTCAGAGTTAGGGGGTGTGGAATCTCTGTACTAACTCAAATGTTAGCGCTATATGTATCTGACAGTACTTCCAACAAAGTAGCGGTGAATTGCGAAAAGGTAATTCACTAATTTCGCGTACGAATGTTAATTTTATTTATTCCAGAGCGATCCCAATGAAGACACTTCCGATTAGTAGATACAGATTTTTCCAAAAGCTCCAGCCCTTATCTCTGTTAAAAAAAATCACTGGTAAGTCGGTTACTGGTTGTTTGCAGGTATTTAGCACGTCAGGCTCTTGGTCAATATATATGGACGAGGGTAAACTAATTTATGCCTGCTACTCAGAAAAAATGTTTGAGCCGCTTTATAGGAATTTGCAACGCTTGAGTCAGCAAATTTCTACTCTCCCTCGCGGAATCGACGAACAGTTGCGGGCGATATTTGAAACTGGTATTGAAAATCAGGCAATACCGAATCCAGATTATCTGGCTATTTGCTGGTTAGTCAATCAGAAATATATCAGTCCGTCTGAAGCGGCGATACTGATAGAGCAATTAGCGCTAGAAGTTCTGGAGTCATTTTTGAACTTAGAAGAGGGGAGTTATGAATTTATTCCTGACAGCTTTCTGGATGACATGCCAAAGTTTTGTTATCTCAATCTCCGTTTACTAGTTGAACGATGTCAAACGCCGCGAAGCGTTGGTGTTCGCGTTAGCGTCTCTGAAAGAGAAGCCTCTGGTAGAGAAGCAGCTTATCATCAGACATCACCAACTTCTCAATCGCACCCCTCACAATTATTCCAAATAAATCAGCTACAACCTCAAACCAAAACTACACCAAAGTTGCCTAAAACAAACGGTTATAAACCACCAGCTTATTCTATTAATACTAATGAACATAGGGGTCAGCGAATCATCCAACCGCCTGTTGACAGAAAACTTTACACAATCTTTTGTATTGATGACAGTCCGACGGTATTAAATGCTATTAAAAGTTATTTAGATGAGCAAACTTTTTCTGTTGTGGGAGTCACCGATTCTTTAAAAGCTTTAATGCAGATTGTTCGCACAAAACCTGACATAATTTTGTTGGATATTTCGATGCCTAATTTAGATGGATATGAACTCTGCTCTTTGCTACGGAAACACTCACATTTTAAAAACACACCTGTGATTATAGTGTCAGGAAAAGTAGGATTTCTAGATAAAGCTAAAGCTAAAATGGTTGGAGCTTCAGGCTATTTAACTAAACCTTTTACACAAGGAGATTTACTAAAAGTCATTTTTCAACATATAGTTTAATTTTGTAACAGAATCAATAACTCCACTTAGCTAACATATTTTTTAGCAGATTTAAGGTTGAGTATTAGCTGGAACGCTACCATTTTGGTTATAGAAGATTACCTGAGTGAATTTAAATTAGTTAGTCATTTTCTCAGTAATAGGGGTTACGATATCATTAAGATAACTGGTACGAAAGAAGCTCTAGAAATAATCTTAGAAGAAAAGCCATTAATTATTCACGCCCACTTACTTATAGGGGTTATCACTCACATGAGATACAGAAAAACCTTTATTTAGCAATAGCTTTAGTCACTGATACTGTACTTTAACAGAACACCAAATGCTATAGTAGCCCATATTATTAGTGACCAAGTGACCGCTGCCCTAGTATTTCTAAAAGCGATCGCTCCATAACTTCACTGACAAATTTATTACCTTGCAAGTTGAGGTGAATGTGATCATGATATAAAGCTTGCGGGCTGGTAGTTGAATTAAATATCGGTAAAAAGTCTATATAATTAATTTGCTCTGCTTTGGTAAAATCGTTTAATCGCTGACGAGCTTTAATTTCGTAATCGCGGGAACCTGGTTCACCAATTTCTCGCAGTAAGGGAGTCATGACTAATAGAAATTGACTGTTCGTTTGGCGAGTCAGGGCTTGAATTTTACCGATCGCCTCCAGATTAATTCCAACGCGATCGCCCGGTTCATTATGCACTGCTTTCATTTCGGGAATTGGCTTTTCTTTGACGATATAACGTTGCCACACTTCCACTAATGCTAGAGGAGGTTTACTATCGGGATAGTTGCGATCGCGTCCTACCGGTAAAGAAGTGGGAGAAGTCGCAAACAAATCATCGGTATTAATTAATAACACTACCGCTTGGGCGTTAAAATTGCTAAACTTATGTAAATAAGCTAATTCGTTCCTTGGCCCCCAAGAGTTAGCTGAAGCATTCAACACTTCTACTTCCTGATAATTACTATCAGTGGATGATGCCAGAGAACGCATGATCATCGTGGATATTGTATTAGTCTGATCCGTCCACCAGCCACCATTCGCAATAGAATCACCTAACAGTAAAACTCGCAGCCCAGAAGGTGCAGGTGTCTTATTTATCGGACTACCTCGCATCGAATACTGATTAATTTCAATGCGATTACCAAAACGACGAGTATGCTGGTTAGGAGCCAATAAATAACCAATCTGCTCATCGCCAATGTAAATCAGGGGATTACCAAAGCCAAAGAGCGATCGCAGTCCGATCTCGACTACTACAAACAATCCCAGAACCACCGCCAAAACTACGATCAGCGCCACTTTCACCTACCGACACCCTCTTATACTGAGTTGCTTTTCAACGATAGTAACTGACGCATTGGGCATTGGAAAGAGGCAGAGGGGCGGGCGGGGTGCAGAAGGGAAAACTTTTCTCCCCAGCTAAGAGGATGTTTTAAAAGTATTATTGCTAACACCAAAAGCTCGTAAATCTAACCCCCATACTCCCTTCTCCACAAGGGAGTATGGAGGTTTCAAAGCCTCTTGGCCTTTCTCTTAGAGGAATGGAAGCTGAGCTTTTTAGTATACTTTGATACTTGACAAACATCCTCTAAGAGTTCCCCTGCTTCTTCCCCACTCCCCAGTCATCTGACTAAGCGCATTACTATAGACATCTCCAAAAAAGAATGTAGAGACGCGAAATTTCGCGTCTCTACAAGGGTTCTAGATAACCCATATTTAATTTCTGGAGATGTCTAATGTATTGGAATATGTTTAATAACCTCTAAAAGCAGCAATTATATAGCTATTAACTGTCTAGTTAATAGTTTGCCAAAATTTTGATATATTTGGGCTACTTTTGTGTAAGAGTGTAGCAGTGTTTTCTAGTGAGAGAATTTTGTATTATAAGTATTAATACAACTACAATTGTCATGGATTTATGAATTAATTAATTTTACAATTTTTTTTTTCCGGGGTAGGTTAAGATGATCAAAATAGCGACACGTAAATATTTAGGCAAACAAAATGTCTATGACATTGGGGTTGAGCGTGATCATAATTTTGCGATCAAAAATGGCTTAATAGCTTCCAATTGTTTCAATAAATCCCATTCGACTGCCTATGGTTATGTAACTTATCAAACAGCATATTTAAAAGCTAATTATCCATTGGAATATATGGCGGCACTGTTAACGGCTAACAGTGGCGATACCGATAAGGTACAGAGATATATTACTAACTGTACAAATATGGGGATTTCGATAGATCCGCCAGATATTAATCGTTCTGGTGTTGATTTTACGCCGATAGCGGGAAAGATTCTGTTTGGATTTTCGGCGGTGCGTAACGTGGGACAGAATGCGATCGTCTGTATTTTGGAGGCGAGAAGTGAGACAGGAGAGTTTAAATCCCTCGCTGATTTTTGCGATCGCGTCGATTTACGTGCTGTTAACCGCCGGACTCTAGAATCACTGATTTACTGTGGAGCTTTTGACAAAATTGAACGCAACCGGCAACAGTTAATTAACGACTTAGAATTAGTGTATGATTGGGCACAATCTCGCGCTAAAGACAGAGCTAGTGGTCAAGGGAATCTTTTGGATTTATTAGGCGACGGATTTTCTTCAACTCAGAATAAAAGAGCAAATAATGCCTTTGAAACTGTTCCTAAATCTCAACCTGTGATGGATTTGCCTCCACAGAAAAAGTTGCAGATGGAGAAAGAATTATTAGGCTTTTATGTATCAGATCATCCACTGAAATCCTTACGGCAAATAGCACCACTTTTGACGCCAATTAACCTCTCGCAACTGGGAGAACAAAAAGAAGAAATAAGGCTTTGTGCAGTTGTGATGTTGAATAACGTGAAAAAAGTGGTTACTAAAAAAGGCGATCAGATGGCAATTTTGCAAATAGAAGACCTAACTACACAAACAGAAGCTGTAGTCTTTCCTAAAACCTATGAACGTATTAGTTCCCTACTCCAAGTTGATACCAGATTGATTATTTGGGGAAAAGTAGATAGACGCGACGAACAAACTCAATTTATCCTTGAAGATGCAGAACCAGTGGAAACAGTACAAATGGTGATGGTCGAGTTAAATCCCCAGCAAGCAAATAATATCGATTACCTACATCGCTTGAAAACAATTTTGCAAGAACAGTCAGGAGACAAAGAAAAGGCAAAAATGCCAGTCATCGGAATTATCCAAACTGAAAATTCTCGTAAACTTGTTCGCTTGGGTTGGCAATTTTGCGTACAAGATTCTAGAATAACTGTTCAAGCTTTGCAAAACGCCAGTTTTACTGCTCATATAAAATCGCTGACTAGTAGCTGAGACCAGAAGTAAAAAATCCACTAATACTGTAAGGTAAATTAAGAATTAGTTTTGCTGAACTGTCAACAGTAAATTGCCTTAATTATTCAGAATTAGGATAGTTTTTTTAGTTACTTATGCGGATGATATTTTCCTTGAGGGAGTGGTATCTTTTTATGCTAATACCCTTGAGGCTGCGACCGGGGGAAGGAGTTAGGAACTTGATGATCGTGAACGAGCTACATAAATTTGTTTCGTACTGTAAAAATATTCAACCCCAAACTCAGGAGGACATTCAGAAATTTTTTGAAGGAGTGATCTTGTTTCCTTATGATAAGGAACTTCTATTGCAAGCTTATTTATTTCTGAATATTAAAGACTTGTTTCCCTCGTGCGCTGAATTACTGTTATTTGAAAAATCTCCAATTTCAGATTATACAGATTTAGGGAAGTGTGATTTTGTCTACCTGACTTTTAAAGGTAGTCTGTTTTTAATTGAAACTAAGTTTATTGATACAGAAGCAACAGGAGCGACAGAAAGAAAAAGAAGAAATAAACACAGAAACAAGGTATTTGAGCAAGTTATTACTTTAAAAGGTCGATTTAGTCAATATTGGAATATGAGGCTAGATCAATTAGAGTGCGGGGTTTTCACAACAGATTCAGAAGTTGCTTGGCGAGGAAATGGTGTGAATGTCACATCTAAATCAATATCTATAGATCATCTCGAAAAATGGCGAAGAAGTTATCACAGTAGTGAAAAATTTTTATCTCATCAAGATGGATCAAAGTTTGAGGAGAAGGTTAATTTGAAAGGTTGAGTTTTGACCAAAATATACTTTTTAGGGTGATTTGCCCCCATAACCTTGGAGAATTTGTTGAGCGATGCCTGCGGCAGGCTACACCTACGTAAGTCCGAGTCCAAATCCACCAGATTCCTAAAAGCAATTTCGTCTTTGTCCAACCATAGGTAACGTTGACCCGGAAAACATGTCAGATTACTTGAATAAGTACCAAAAGTCTGACAGGAAAACCATACTAATGAGAATTTGGGCTGCTGCTGTGCTAGCTTCTTCGCTAATATCTGGGGTCATAGGTTCTGAGCCAATCAACGCTACTTCTGTTTCGGTAGAAAATCCTATATCATTTCCTGCGCCAACCAATACAAAACAGATTACTGTTATTAACACCGAGTTCGGGCTGAAGAGAGTTGACTCCAAAGGTAACGTTACCATTTTCCAGACAACAAGAGTGCCACTTCAGGAAGGAACCGCTTACGGATGGCGAATTAAACTCAAAGACTACCAAGGTGAAGTTAAATGGCGCGAAGTCTTGCATTTACCAAAACCTCCAGAAACTTGGGGTACAGATAACGGTGAAGACTTCTCAATATCAGCAGACGGCACTACATCTGTGACACGGCGCACACAGTCGACTCCAAACGGTGTGATTGAGAATTTTTGGACGATCGCTCCTGGCGATCCGGTTGGTAAGCATAGAATAGAAGTTTATATTGATGACCGTTTGATCAGTACTTTCGAGTTTGAACTTATTCTAGTTAAGTAGGTGTGAAAGGGATTGAGCATTGGACATTGGTTATTTCTTCCCTGCTCCCCTACTCCCCTTAACCTCAAGCTAAGAAGTATCTTAGAAATAGAAGTTTAATTCTTGTTGGGTGGCGATCGTGAATACAGACGAATTCCTGCAATTGATCGAAAGGCAGCGCCCATGTCCTGAGACACTGCCAAAAGGGCTGCAAGCAATGTGGTATGACAAGAAGGGTGATTGGAACAAAGCTCATGAAATACTTGGAAATGCCAGCGATGCCGATAGTGCCTGGGTTCATGCTTACCTGCACCGCAAAGAAGGCGATTTGTACAATGCCCGTTTCTGGTATCAACGCAGTGGTCAGCCAGAGTTTTTAGGAGAACTAAGCCAGGAATGGGAACAAATAACTTCTGTATTGCTAAGGAAGGTTAACGCGACGCATGAATGCTGAGGAATTAAAACGGCGTTTTGCCGCCGGGGAAAGATATTTTCCAGCCCTCAACTTGAGTCGGTACAAGCTGATTGGAGCCTATTTGCCTGGAATTAATTTATGGGGAGCAGATTTGAGTGGAGCTAACCTAGCTAAAGCTAAACTCTGGGGAGCAGATTTGACTGGAGCTAACTTAGCCACAGCGAACTTGACCAGAGCTAATTTGAGCGGTGTCAAACTGAACGAAGCAAATCTCCGGGGAGCCAAACTCAATTATGCCAAGTTGTATGGAGCGAATCTGACTGGCGCTTACTACGATGAAAGTACTCGGTTTTCTAGAGGTTTTGACCCCATCAGTAGAAATATGCGGAAGATGTGAAAGGGATTGGGGATTCAGATTAAATTGGCGAAGGTATTACTTTAACCTGAGTTCGCCAAACCTCTAAGAGCTTTGAACTTTCGTTCAAGTCTGTCCCTCTCCGAGTCGGAGAGGGACGGTTTTGCGTAGTAAAACCTTTTAGAGGTTTCTTTATAAAGCTAATTAGGCGGTTAGTACATGAGCTGTTGGACTTAGGTTGTTTTAAATAACTGATTTTGATCGGTGTTGATGTGAGCTATCTGACATAGACGATATCAACATTTGTTCAAAGACTTTGGAAAGAGCAGTTTGAAAACGCTGACGATGCTTGAGTTTGAAAAAAGGTCGAACTATTTCTGCGTAGGCGTAGCCCGCCGTAGGCATCGCACCTTTGCTTTCTCTGTTATCAATAACTCGAATTGCCCGCAGAGTTCCCAACTGGATTTCTTTTTTTACCATCAACTCAGAAATTCCAATTGCACCGACACCATCTTCGATCGCTGCTTTTGTCATTTCTCCACTGTTGAACACTAAAATTACATCCAGTTCACTGAGATCGATTCCCCAATTTTGTAGGGCTTCCTCAAACCTTTGCTGGGTTCCAGAACCTGGTTCTCGCATCACCCAAAGGGTTTGAGTCAATTGGCTTAAGTCAATTTCTCCCCACTCAAACCAAGGGTGTTTTTGACCTACTACAATTTGTAAGCGATCGCTCCCCACTATTTCGTACTCCAGAGTATTCTGAAGCGCTGGCTTCACATCTCCTTCTACCAAGCCTAAATCAAACTGTCCTGTCGCCGTTCCTACACAAATCTCTTCTGTATTGGCAAGGCTACAATTAATTTGGATACCGGGATATTGGCTCTTAAACTCACTAATCTTACTTGGTAGCCAGTAGTTACCAATTGTCAGACTCGACCCTAATTTCAATTCACCTCGTTGCAGATTGTTCAATTCTCGCAATCCCCTTTCGGTCAAGGAAACTTGATCGAGAATTTTCTGTGCTTCCACTTGCAATAATTTACCAGCCTCAGCAATCTCGATATGGCGACCAATCCGATGGAATAGTTTCACACCATATTCTTGTTCTAAGTTGTGGATTGCTGCGCTGACGGCAGGTTGTGTAATATAAAGCTCCTCTGCTGCGCGAGTAAAGTGTAAGTGCTGCGCCACAGCCTGAAAGATTTTTAGCTGTTCAAGCGTCATTCCTGCCATTTATGGTATCCCTGTAACTTGCTGTCCAAATTTTAATCACTTTCATTTATCATTCTGACAAACAAAAGCATTTGATTCTATCGGTTACTTTGACTAAAGTATAAATCAAGGCTTCGCACAGACCTAAACGGCCGAGTAGAGAGCAAGGGATGAGGGAGGCAAGGGATGAGGGAGACAAGGGAGACAAGGGGGCAAGGGGAAGTATCCAATGCCCAATACTTCTCTACCAGAGGCTGCGCCAACGGAAACGCTCAGTACTAAGTGCCCCATGCCCAATGCCCCATGCCCCATGCCCAATGCCCAATGCCCCATGCCCCATGCCCAAGCATGAAAATAAGGACTTCCAAAAATGAGCGATTTAGTAACTGCAATTACCACAGGGATTACGGCATTTACTGCCACCAACATCGATGATATTGTCATTCTGACGTTGCTTTTTTCGCAAATAAATAAAACGTTCCGTAGTGGTCACATCCTTGCTGGTCAGTATCTTGGTTTTGCTGGATTGATCCTTGCTAGCCTTCCCGGTTTTTTCGGTGGACTAATCATACCGCAGGACTGGATTAGACTACTTGGTTTAATGCCAATAATTATTGGTATGAGTAGTTTACTAAAACGCGAAGAGGATGCCCCAGAGGCAGTCGAAGAAGAAACCGAGCCGGCTTGTCCCTCTATAATTGCCAGTTTTATCTCTCCGCAAACATGCAATGTAGCTGCGATCGCCTTTGCCAATGGTAGTGATAATATTAGCGTCTACGTACCTCTGTTTGCCAATTCGGAATTAGATAGTCTGCTAGTGATACTAAGTATATTCTTTTCGCTAGTGGGTGTGTGGTGTTATGCCGCTTATAAGTTAACCTACTTGCCTGCGATCGCAAACTTTTTAACTGAGAATGGCAATACTTTTGTACCTTGTATATTGATTGGACTAGGTATATTTATTGTCACAGAAAATGGGATTTGGACTCTTCTATCTGTAGTTTCTAGTTATATATTTTCATTAATTTTAAGTTTCAATACTCAGTCGTCGAGTGAAGAACAAAAAAAATTAAGTATCTAAAAACAGGTGTATCATGGATTTTCTGAGCAAAATCAATTCTAAATTGCAAAATATATTACCCATTAATAGGAGTCAAAACATGAAAATCTGGAAATCTCTGCTAATTGTCTTAATGATTTTCGCTAATCTAGCTTTTGCTCAACCTTCTTTTGCTGATCGGCCAAAATTTAGCAAAAACCCTGACTATATCGAAGTAACTAAAGCTCTGAAGGAACTGTCTCAGACAAAAGATACTCAAACTCAAGTTGAAGGTCTCACACCAGAAGAAATTCAAAAGAGAACCGAAGAATTAACACTGCAAAAATATGCTTTAGAGACGGGAATCAACTGGGGTCAATGCGACAACCAAACAGGTAATACCATAGCAGTATACGGCAAAAGAGCAAATGATGAAGACGATGAAGATGCCGTATACGACAATGGTCTGTATTTTCTAGCTAATGGTCAGTCCACTCAAAATAACTGGGATTGTGATGGCATCTATCTAGCGAATGATGTCAAGGTAGCAAATTTCGCTTCTAGTCCGAATGGGCAAGGTCAAAAATTGACAGGCCCAACTGCTCTCAAAATACTTGATGGAACTCAGTTGGTAATTAAGACGAATTCAGATACTGCTGCAATTGAATTGAATGTTCCGACTGTGAAAGTGATCACCGGCAAAGAGGCTAACTGGTTTATCCCAGATATATCGCAGGCTCTCATAAATACACGAGTTCCGAATGCGCCTAATAATCAGTCTTGAAATAGAACTCCATAGTCTATTTTTGAATGATTGTTCTCAATTTAAATAGGGTAATAGCCAATATTCAGAGAAAAAACAGGACAAGTACCGTTGAAAAATCTCTTTGATATTGGCTGTTTTCTTAATGACACCTTCTTACTTACACTTGCTCTGTACAATCAATTACGAATTACGTTAGCGCAGCGTTAGTGACGTAGGAGCGTCATTAAGAATTACGAATTATTCACTAGGGAGCACATCTACGTTTTATCTCAAGGTACGAAACGCTATGGTGAGTTGCATAGAGAAATTGGAGACGTTTCACAACGAATGCTAACTCGTACTTTGCGTGATTTAGAGAGAGATGGTCTTGTGAAGCGCAAAGTCTATCCTACTAATCCTCCTACTGTAGAGTATTCATTGACATCACTGGGAGAAACTTTAGTTGAGCCACTCTGTCTACTGTGTCAGTGGTCAATAGATCATTTTCATGAAGTAGAAACTGCTAGAGAAAGTAAAGACATCATCTAGACAAATAAATTCAGGACTCACGCAAAATTATGAACAGCGAACCGTGTCCTTTGCGCATCTCGTTAGAGAAAGATGCAAAGGAGATGTTCGCGGAGCGTCTCGTAGAGAAGGAATAGGAATTTTTGAGGGTTCTTGTGCAAGTCCTAAAATTATTAGATATATGCATTAAAATAAATTTTGAAAAAAATGTACAATCACAAGAGGTATATTTCATTAGCGCAAATATTGCGCTGGGTGCAAATCATCTGGAAGGAGATTTGCTATTACCTCCGCCTTTTTTTGATAAGAGTCGCTTTGGGGATAAGGGTGTTATTAATGCAGTTAAAATTGAAACCTACAGAAGAAGATAAAAAAAAGCCAGGACGACTAAATCCGTCCCGAATTCGAGATCATTTGGCAAATGAGCGTACTTACCTCGCTTGGATGCGGACAGGGATCGCTCTTTTGGGTTTTGGTGTCGTGATTGTGCGTTTGCGTGCTTTCCAAGTACCTTTGATACCCCATCCTGGTAACGGCTGGAAGTTAGGTTTAGTCTTTTCGCTGGTGGGTTTAATCACGGTGTGGCTGTCAACGGTACACTATTTCTCAGTGCGTCGTGATATCGAAGAAGATACTTATGAACCGACAGACCGATGGGTATTGCTGTTCAGTCTCGCTGTGATGATTCTCGGAACTGGGGTAATCTATTTTGTTTTTACAACTTCTTTAGATCCATCAAGTCCACTTATCCCTGAGTAATAGTATTTTTAAAACCGTACCTTATACAACTCAAATAATTCCCCTGATTTCTGCGCTACTACTTTACCACCAGCCGCTTTGATTGTTTTTTCCCACTTAGCAACAGGCTCTAAAAACACCTCAGCCCCCAAATAGGTTTCTAGAACAGCCCAATCTTCTGCTAACGGCTGTTCTGGGTTGAGAACATCAAACACAAAATGTCCACCCGGTTTTAACACTCGTTTGACTTCTGCCAGTACAGCATCCCAATATTCGAGTGGAAAATAGCAGCTAAATCCGGTTGCGATCGCCAGGTCAAATTGCTCTGATGAGTAGTGTAACTGATCAGCTGCTCCTAACTCAACACCTTTGAACAGCTTGGAATTTAATTGTGGGCCACGAGAATTAAGGGTATCGCGTGCCACATTACTGATTTCTTGCCCATGAAAAAATGCTTGCCAATCCCGCCAAGGATAAATTAAAAAGCTGATACCACAGCCAATATCTATACAGTGCTGGTTTTTTTGAGGTTGAGCGATTTCCCAAAAAGGGGAAGCAATTCTCCCTGAGAAACTTCCACCAATCCACTCTCGGAATATCGGCATCGCTTGTACTTCTGTTGGGAGTTCAAAGGTTTCACCTTGATACTCTCGGTTAAAGCGATAGGCTATTTGGGCTAATCTTTCGTCCCAGTTGGTTGATTTGTGTGAAGCAAAAAGATTTTGGAACTGCGAATCGGACTTTTTAGACATTAGGTTTTTGCTGCTCTTTCTTAGGATTGTAGTCAAATTCGCTTTGCGATGGCGTAAGCGCTTACCGTACCCCTACGGGGAAGCAAGCTACGCGTAGCGTCTGGTAGAGAAGGCATCGCACTCCAATCATTGGTGTCAACTTAAGGTGAAAACCAGCCTAGAACCAGCTTTTAACAGATTATCTCGTTATCTCGTTAAGAGTCTCCGACTGGGAATGCCCCTCATTGAGGCTCCGCCTCAAGACTTGCGGCAGAGCCATTAGGAGCTGCATTTCCAGCCAGAGGCTGGAAACGAGATTTTAAAAGAGTTTTGGCTTAAGTTGACAAGCATCGCACTCCAATCTCATTTTCTGCGGGAGTTTGTCCGACTTTGTAGGTGTAGTCAATATCCCAAAAGCATCAAATATAGCGCTTCTGTGTTGAGTGCAATACCTAACAAGAACAGCCCTTTACGCCAGTGCTTCTCCCTTGGCGCTAGACGTTTTCTACTCATAATGTATCACTAAGAACATTTTGATTGATGTTCTTAGTGATACATCTTATGGTTTCGTTTTGCTTAAGTTGACACGAATAGACTAGAAATCGCGGCTACACAATCAAAACCTGCCTATTCTGCTTGTGTTGTGCTCCGCGCACCACGACGGTTTAAAACCAATAGTCTGCGTTCGCTGACTTTATTATAATTTTTTCTAACGAACCGCAGCGAGAATTAATAGAGATTTTCACGAATTATTTAGGATTGCGATCTACGTTAAAACGAATAATTGAGTAATAAGCTAAACCTAATATTTAGATATGAACCCAACAACCTATAGAAAGTTAATCGCAAAGCAACTAAATCCAGATTTTAAATTTGCTGTTGAAGTTGTCGAGATTCCTATTTCACAACCTGCTGCTAGTCAACTTTTAATTCAAAACAAATTTGCTGGCGTTAACGGTGGCTTTGACACCTTACTTTGTCGTGGTAATGTTCCCTATGTTAACTCAATTCCTCCCTTTGATTTAGGTGTGGAAGCTGTAGGAAAAGTTGTCGCTATCGGTGAAAATGTCAAAGATTTTCAAATCGGTGATGCTGTCATAACTACATTGCGTGGTGGCGGTTATCGAGAATATCAGGTTATCGATGCAAACTTAGCAATGAAGGTGCAAGAAGCAACGCCAGAGTTACTAACACTAATACCTACAGCTATATCAGCTTTGGTGGCATTGGAACAAGTGGGAGAGATGAAAAGTAATGAAGTGGTTTTAGTGACAGCCGCAGCAGGGGGAACTGGTCATATTGCGGTGCAATTGGCAAAGTTAGCTGGTAATCATGTCATTGGGACTTGTAGTTCTGAGGCGAAGGCAAAGTTATTGAGAGAATTAGGGTGCGATCGCATTATCAATTATCGCACTGAAAATCTCAATCAAATCCTTAAGCAAGAATACCCCAATGGGATTAATCTCATTTTTGAGTGTGTAGGTAAAGCCGTATTTGATACTTGCGTTGAAAACTTGGCAATGGGGGGACGTTTAGTAGTGGTTGGTTTTATCTCCGAATACGCAAATAATGTACAACAAATTACACAACCACGCATCTATCAGCAGCTATTTTGGAAATCTGCTTCTGTGAGAGCCTTTCTCATGCCTCATTATAAAGAATATATACCAGAGGCACGCGATCGCCTCTTAAACCTGTTTTACACAGACAAACTTAAAATTGCCGTTGATCCAACACAGTTTCAAGGCATAGAATCAATACCTGACGCTGTAGAATATCTGCTCAGTGGTCAGAATTGTGGCAAAGTGGTTGTGAGATTTTAAGTAACACGATATTAGTTTATATCCGGTTGAGGTGAGAATGACACAAGATTCAGAAAATACTTTAAAAGTTGCTCAACAGGCATTTGAGCATTTTACGCATGGTCTAGCAACAGGAAATTGGGAAGCATTTCTAGATATGCTCACAGAAGATTTTACCCTTTGGTTTCCTGTGGGGAAATTCCACGGGTTAAATGTGGGAAAAGAACGAGCTAGAGAGTTTTTCGAGTACGTTTCTGAATCATTCCAAGGCGGACTCACCCTGACTCTAGACCGTTTTACTAGCAATGACACAACCGTTATTTTTGAGTTTCGGGATGAGGGACGTTTGTTGGGAGAACCTTACAAAAATCGTTTAGCGGTTTCCTGGGATATTCGGGGAGAAAAAATTTGTGCCTATCGGGAATACTTTGGCAGCGATGGTAAATCGTATTAAATAATTCGTAATTACGAATTACCGAACAGAATAAAGGTGCCAGTCGTCAGAATTCAGAATGAATTCTGTACGACTGGTGGATGAATAATCGGCGTTTAAGACCCCCACCAAATTTTCTTGTTTTGTGGTCAACTTTCGTAGTCGCGGGTCTTAATCCCCGACTGATAGCGTCACGCTTTCTCGTGTCCGCGTTCGCTTTTAGCGTCTCGTAGAGAGCGTCTTGATTCTGACTCCTGAATTCTGACTTCTGAATTCTTCTTCAATTAATTCACTTTTGTTAGTTTCTCTCAGGGTTAAGTTCGTTGATTTCTCTGCACTTAGCCTCTGCGGCTTGATATGCTGCTAAATAGTCTTGACCACCTAACATTACATCACCGTAATATTCATAAGGTGGCTCACCATAGATTGGTAATGGATCATCTTCTGGATAATCTTCCTTTGATTCTTCAATGATGGCTTTCAGTTTTTTAACGGTCAGCCTTTGTGCTGCAAAATACCAGAGTTCTTGGGGATTTTTGTTTAGGTGCGGTAATGTGGGATCGATAATGCGTACAAGGGAGTTATTGTCCGAAATATCGTCTAGCTCAATCCAACTGTGTTCAATCGGTCTGTATGGCTTCCCAGGAAAAGCTAAAAATCCCTGAATATATCTTGCTCCCTCAGTGGACAATGCTGCTTTGTAAGCATTATCAAACGGAGTGCTAGCTCTGCTGTTTATGCTTTCAGCAATTTTGATTGACAGCGTTTCATCCAATAGTTTGTTCATCAATAGCAAGGATTAGAGCAGCCATGAAAACATATTACCACTGCTCTTAGTGTATTGGTTTGGGATTCAGAAGGCAGATGGAGATGAATGGGGATCAAGTTTTATCCGAACCGTCTTGGGACGACATGGGCTTCCCCAACAAACCTGCCCAGAGGGCATATTAGTAAAAACACTACTACGAGCGCCAATCACGGCATTAGCCCCGATTTGCACTCCCGGCCCAATAAAACAATCTGCTGCCACCCATGCACCATTGTCAATGGTGATACTCGCTGTTTTCAACCCAAAAGCCGGATCTTGGAAATCATGACTACCAGTACATAGGTAACTTTTTTGGGAAATTACGCAGTGTTCACCGATGCGAATCTGATCGAGGCTGTATAAAACTACGTTATCTCCAATCCAACTGTAGTTACCAATGGTGACTTTCCAAGGGTAGGTAAAGCGGGCGGTGGGTCGAATTAATACGCCTTTGCCGATACGAGCGCCAAATAATCGTAGCAAAGCACAACGGAGAATATTTAAGGGTTGAGGAGTAATGCTAAAGGCGATCGCTTGTACAAACCACCATAATAAAATATACCAACCTGGACGACCCCGGTCAAACCAAGATTGGTCATATTTGCGTAAATCTACGAAAGGTTGGTCATTAGTCATTCAATTTTAGATTTTAGATTTTAGATTTTAGAGGATGTTTTAAAAGTCCTGAAAGGTATAATTTTGCTATTCACCACTGGGTTAAGTGCGATGAAAACATTAAGGTTTTAGCTATGCACTGAGATACTTCGCTGTGCTAACTATGAGAGCAAAAGACCCTTTTAAAACATCGTCTTAGACTTCGGCGTGAGCGCTCAATCGAACTATATTTAGATTTTAAATTTTTCCTTGAATCCAAAATCCAAAATTCAAAATCTAAAATTGGCAGAGTTAGGAGTCAATAGTCAATAGCTTTTCCTCTGTTCCTCTGCTCCCCTGCTCCTCATCTCCTTCCTTTTGAGTAGTTGCAGTATTTAAGTGACCACCACAGTTGCGTAATTCGTAAAGTTTAACGCCAATTTGATATTCATATTGACTCAGCAAGCGTGCATAGGTATATCCGGCTTTGCCATCTAAAAAACCGCGTTGAATAATATAAAACAAAATAAACCGCAAAAAGGGTTTAAATGGCAGGTGTACCCACACTTTTTTCAAAAAGCGCTTGCGTTGCACGGCATCACCAAATAGTTTGGCACTGATGGTACCGCTATCATCTTTACCTGCGAGAATATTAAAATAAACACTAGCTTCCCAGTTGGAATAGCGGTTGTGTCGTTCTAACCAGTGGTAAAGATCGCGGAAATCTTCGTGAAGCATATCATTTTTGAGATACCCAACTTTCCCCTGCAAAATCACATGTTCATGAACTTCGTTATCACCAGTATTGGGAATGTCTTCTGTATGTAGATTTTCGTAGCGACCATTTTTATGTTGAAACAAACGTAAATTCCAATCGGGATATTTCCCACCATAGCGAATCCATTTTCCTAAGAAAAATACGCGACGGTTAAGATAATAACCTGTATATTCTTTGTTTTGAATTACTTGGTCAATTTCTTCCCAAAGTTCGGGGGGGATACGCTCATCGCAATCTACAATTAGCACCCATTCGTTGCGAAAAGGGAGATTATCTAAAGACCAATTTTTCTTTTTAGGCCAGCGTCCATTGAAGTCGAATTGTACGACATTTACATCGTGACTTTTAGCAATTTCAATGCTGTTATCGGTACTTTGAGAATCTACTAGAAATATTTCATCTGCTCTGATGAGGCTAGCTAGGCAGGCAGGCAAGTTTAGTTGTTCGTTTTTTGCCGGAATTAGAACTGAAACTGGTATTTTAGATGACATATGAGTATAAATTAGGTTATTTCTTATTTGATGTAAATAAAAGACCCTGAATAGCAGCATTTAAGTAACCAATCTGACCGTAAGCATAAACAAGTTTGTCAAACCGTTCTGCTGGATCAGAGAAATATTGCAATGCCTTATATAAGCCGAGCACAAACCGTTCGCTACCTCGGTGCAACTGAGCGATACCAGCTTTACCAGCGAGTTGTTCTCGATAGCATTCACTGATACCCTGCCACCAGCCTCGGTTTAAAAACCAGGACCGTTGGAGGCGCTCTGGAGCAACATTGTGAGCGACTAGCGCTTCGGGAAGATAAGCGACTTGCCAACCACGCTGTAGGGCAAATTCGGTCATTTGCAGTTCTTCATTTGATAAGAGATTTTTCCCGACTCGACCAAGATGAATATCAAAACCGCCAATTTCTTCTAGGAAACTGCGGCGGATGGAGTAATTTAAGCCTCTGGGTGTTGAGCCAGGTTGCTCAATGTATATAGTAATGTCACCCAAGTCGTATGCACCCAGATTTGCAGCTAACCCTGGAGATAGCCACCGTGGTTGCTGGATTCCTGGGGGCCAGATGAGAGTGACTTTGCCACCTGCGATCGCTAGTTTAGAATTATTGTAATAGGCAAAATATAAAACTTGTAGCCAGCGATCGCAGGCAACGGCATCGTCATCGAGATAAGCCAAAATATCACTACTAGCTACTTTTGCACCCGTGTTGCGGGCGACAGATAAACCAATAGTGGGTTCAAAGACATACTTTAGGCGCGGATTATGGCTTCTTTGTTCTACAACCTCACGGGTGCGATCGCTAGACCCATTATCAACTACTACAATTTCAAAGTCAGCAGCAAAATCCTGCCCTAAAAGACTATCAATTGCAGCTCCTAAATAGGTATCTCGATTGTGGGTACAGATAATGGCAGAGATTTGGGTGTCTGGCATAGATTTAATTTAGGATTTGAGATTTGGAACTTCGGCTCCTTTACCTCGGCTTCGCTCGGCACAAATCGGCTTCGCTCGGCACAAATCGGCTTCGCTCGGCACAAGTCGGCTTCTCTACCAGACGCGCAAGGGACGCTCAAGGCAAGTCGCTCAGTCGAACGATTTTAGATTAAAATCTTAAATCCAAGGCACAACTACTGAAAGTTAATCTAAACCAAAAGTTACTTACCCACCAACCGAGTTTCTTCGGAAATAATCTTTAAAACTTCACGTTTGCTGAATATGACTGTGTAAAACTACAAGAGTTTGGGCTAGTTGACTAAGGCGGGTTTCCAAGGATTGCTTGCGCCCTAACAGTTGACGTAACTTTTGATAACGAGCGATCGCCATACTAACACTGGGAACCTGATCAGATGGACATGGGCGCGACCAGACTTTACCAGCATCGTCCACCCCACAGAGGCGATAGCCAGTAATAGATGATTGATATGATACTTTCCCACCAGTGGCGCAAATTTCTTCTACGTAGTTCATCAGGTGGTCAACTTCTGCATGGCGCAGTGTTGCGGTTCCTCCCGCTTCTGCTTCCTGGGGATTTGATTCTAACCAGCCATTGACAATTGGCCCTTCTAAGTAAATATCCTGAATTTGCTTCAAAATATTTTGTAATTCTGTTTGCCAACCGGCGACAGTTTCCTGAATTTCTTGTAATAGATTCATCGCCAATGCTGGATTAGCACCGTGGCGATGGCTACTAAAGCTCGGAGTTTTCAACTTAGGTAAGCTGGGTGTTTTGCTACCATTCTCTTCTGCTTGAAAGGTCTGCACAGAGTCATGGTGAGGAAAGAAATTTTGTTCAGGGGGATAATCCCTCTCAGTATTTTTGCCTAAGTCAACTGTTTGTCCTTGTGTATTGAGTTGCCCATCCTCTGAGGATGGAGTTTGTGTACTTTCTGTGGGTTCGTTGGCTCCGACGCTGATTCTAAAAGAGAAAGGTCGTTTTGTCGTCGAATCACCTGTTTCGGCGGCAGAGGCAGTGCCGCGATTCCCTAAATCATGTAGAGTTGCTTCTATGCGTTTTAAGCCTGCGTTCATAAAGACATCCTAAAGTTTGCTGTACCCAGTGGTATTAAATAATTAAGAATGGGGTTGGGTTGTTGGGATTTTTGGCTTTTGCCAGTTAGAGCATTAATGATGCTGGTGCTAATTTTATCTCTTAAAAGTTATTTAAAATCAAAAATCTCACCAATGAAGTAAAAAACTGCGGTGATAAATTGCAACCGTAGAAATATTGTTAAAATAGTCAGGAAACAACTTTGGGTAAAATCATCTTAGTAACAGGGCCAGCACGATCTGGTAAAAGTGAATGGGCAGAAACTCTGGCCATGCAGTCAGGAAAAGCAGTTGTTTACGTAGCAACAGCCACTGATAACCCAGATGATCAAGAATGGCATCAACGCATTTTAGAACACCAACAACGTCGTCCCCAAGACTGGGTAACTTTATCTGTACCTGTAGAACTGTCTGCTACCCTCGCCGATGCCAAACCTTATACCTGCCTTTTAGTTGATTCTTTAGGAACTTGGGTTGCTAATCTCCTGGAACAGGATGAATCTAGCTGGGAAAACATCCTTGCAGAGTTGTTAGAGACGGTAGAGCTGGTTGCTGCTGATATGGTGTTTGTAGCAGAAGAGGTGGGTTGGGGTGTGATACCAGCTTATCCTCTGGGGAGGACGTTCCGCGATCGCCTGGGTTCTTTTGTGCGCCAGCTGGGTGTACTCAGCGATACTGTTTATTTAGTTACTGGTGGTCATGTTCTCAATCTCAGCATCCTTGGTTATCCATTACCAAATAGAGGTGATGCCGGAACATTCAGGAGTCAAAATTCTTAACTCTTGATTCAAATTAATCTAAAATCTAAAATCGTTCGACTGAGCAAAGCCGAAGTCTAAAATCTAAAATTGTATTATGGCAACCAAACAAGAAGTTAGAGGATATCTTGCCTACTGGTTCCAGTTGGGTAAGAAAGTGATTACGGGCAATGGTAAGGCAAGCTTTTTGCCCCTATCGGTGCTAAATGGCGATCGCTATAGTGAAGAATTTGAAGAATGCTGGCAGAAAATTATCTCACCGGAATCGGGTGATTGTTACCTGGAGGGTACACATGAAACCATTGCTGAACTCTTGACACCAGCATGGGATATGCTGCCTTGTGGTCGTTGCAATATGCCAGTAGCCGCGCGAAACGTCGGGATGCCGACGTTGTTATGTCCCTGCAATAATTTACCTAACTGGCCTAATACCGAATTACCAGCACCGCGAGAACCAATTAAGACTCAAGACAGACTCAAAGCAATTCGCGATCGGCTTGTAGATAATTTGGAAATCTCTTAGTTCACTTTGGTGGTTGGGAATTTGGCGTTGGACAAGTTTTATTAGCAAAATCACACTGATAAATATATGGTTCTTGCCAACTCAAGGGAATTTCTAATAAGTCTCGCGTTCCTGTCATGCCTTGTCCAATAAATAGCAACAAAGCAATGCAGTTTAAAATCGTATGGACGATCCGCCAGCGATTGGATCTATCTTGATAAATATCTTGAACAATTGCTAATGAAAAAATCATCAGCAGCGCTGCGGTAATGCCAATATAATAATGTGACCAATACCACTCCTTGGTGAGGCGATATACTCCATCCTGACAGCCTAGAATTACTAAACCTGCACCAGTTAAAGTGGCAAAAACTCCCCGCCACACTCGCTGTTTTGCCCGATAAAGTAATACTAAAGAGGCGATTGTAGCAGCAAATATTAACACAATAAAAACGACTTGAAAAGGTGTTTTATTCCACAAGTGATTTTTGAGAATATTTTTGCCAATCGGGTAGCTTAATCCGATTAAAGTTAATCCGACAACTGCACTTGTTAGTATTTCACCTAACTGTTTATGTTCTCCACCCACAACTGGGGGAATTTTGCTTTTACTCCCGGCTAAAATTTGCAATCTGCGTTGGCGTGTTTGCCAAGCAAAATTAACCACTGTACCGATGAGTGGAAACACGAATATAATTGCGATCGCTGGATGTAAAAGACCAAGAAAATCTGTTATTTGCATAGAACACCTTTCAACAAATCATTAAATTTATCTCAAAAGACAATCTAAAGCATCTTACTATCACTTAAATTAATTTCAGATGAGAATCTGTTTAATATTTATTCTTGTTATTCTTAGCTGATTTTAAGAAAGCAAATATTTGAATATCTGATAAAAGATTATAACGGTTCTCAATTGCATGGAATACAGGAGCCAGTCGCGTGGGCGGGTCTCCCGACTTGGGCGAACTGGCGTACAGCATTGCTGTGTCCCTACATTACTACACTATAAACTGGAAAATAACTTATTATTAGATGGGATATGACGTTAGCGCAACTTAGGAGATTTCAGCAATTTCCAGACTGAATAATAGTTGTCACTGTAAACAATATCTGTCTTTAACTTATACTTTTTTTCTATTCTTTCGCGCCAAGTATCTGAAGGATTGAATAAAAATACATCAGTAAACCCATTAGGAATTTTGGGAATTTTTTGGTTGTTCACCAACAGAAATCGTACTTTTGGTTCCAAAAGATAGCTCAGAGAAAAGACATTTCCATAATTATTACCCAAAGCATCACTAATCAAAAGTGGACGAGTCGTTTGATTGATGATTTGGGCAACTTGTGGATTGTCATAGCTCATACCCTTATTCCACCAAGTTTCAGCCTGGGAACTCACCTTAGAAGAAATCAGACCACAAATAATCACTAATGCCATGATTATCTGCCAAATGCTCCGGCGTGACACGCTGCCATTATATAGTTGCGTAGCTAGTAGGTAAGCAACAGCCACTTGGATTCCTAAATAAGATGGTATTAAATATGGTTCTGTAGATAATCGTATGCCCCCAGCAATTAAACTTGGCAGTATTAAGGGTAGTGCTGGCACTACAATCAATGTGATTACAAAAAACCAGACTTTATAGTTAGTTGTTAGACAAATAAAACAAATTGAATATCCTACCAAAGTTAAAAAAAATAGTGTAATAAAATAGCCTAGAGGATTGTTTGAACTAAGGTCTATATCAAAAAAAATCCGACTTAACTGCATTCGCAAAAATGGAAAGACAGGCATTGAAAATGACTGCGTTGTTGTCTTATCTGATGAAATCAAAAATTGAAAAAAGTTACCGAACACAATCGTTAGCCAAGGCATGAAAGCTAAAAAACCTACTAGCGATGCTATCAGATAATTTCTGATAGTTTCAGTTAACTTATATTTTGCAGTGATCATCAGATAAATTCCGTGAGCAACTGCTACAAATCCACTCCAAATAAATGTATAAAGACTGATGGCTAAAGTGACTGCATAAATACTC
The DNA here is from genome assembly GCF_029379315.1 of Nostoc sp. S13. Classification (GTDB taxonomy): domain Bacteria; phylum Cyanobacteriota; class Cyanobacteriia; order Cyanobacteriales; family Nostocaceae; genus Nostoc. Next base: position 34,180 of record NZ_JAQYWQ010000032.1, on the reverse strand, counting down.
CAGATAGCGAATAAATCTGGTCGTTGTCGTTTTTTTCCTAGCTCATCTTTATCTTGTGATTCCAGCCGCATTGCTTGCAGCAGTGATGCACTGGATAGTAATATGGTGACTAACCAGAGAATATATTCTTGTGCTTCTTGGGCGTATACTAGATGAATTGGAGAGATAGCCATGAGTGCGATCGCTACACCAGGAACCGATAATGGCACATTAAATAATTCTCGGCATAGCCAATAAACACAAGGGAAAACCAGCAAACTGATGAAGGCAGATAAACTTCTAATTGCCATCACCGAATTACCAAAGATTCCCATCCACAATCTCGCTATTACGTAATACAACGGTGGATGGTAAGAATCTTCTTTTGCCAAAGACATAATTGTGTCATTTAAGCTTTTTTCTGGATTTGCACCTTGAAACTGGGTAAAATTTTCTCTGCCAATAACACGATTATTAAAAAGTTGCTGTTTTGCTTGATTAATTGTGTAACCAGAAATCCGTAATGAGGCATAAGTTTCATCATGCCAGTAAACTTTGCCATCAAGGTTAACAAAGCGAAACGATATACCCATCGCCAATAAGAAAATAATTAAAAATCGCAACCAACTCGGAGCAAATTTGAGATGGCGCATAAGTAATGTTCCCAAGAATTTATCTAAAATAATCCACTCAGACGGACTGAATAAAGTGCGTTCGCTAGGAATTATATCTAAGTTTGTCCATCAGACATAGCCAAGCTACTTTGAGTGAGAGTCATCTGATTTGAAAGATTGACAATAAATATCTCTCTTCTATTAACTCTGAAAACAATTACACAAGGTTGTATCAAATACCGCAAAACTGACTTTTATTTTGTAGCCGAGATGCGAATGTGGAGTAAAATATCATAAATTGGTAATAAATTAGATTTATTATGCAACTTAAGCGGACATTTTCTAGTGCATCTTGGGAGTCAAAAGTAGGTTACTGTCGAGGCATAAGAGTCGGAAGTCACATTTATATTTCTGGTACTGCACCAGTTGATACTACAGGAGGTGTTTTTGCTCCTGGCAATGCTTATGCACAGGCAAAGCGCTGTTTTGAAATTATCCAAAAAGCTTTACAAGACTTAGGTGCTGATCAAAGTAATGTTGTGCGAACTCGGATGTTTGTCACAGACATTAGCTGTTGGGCTGAATTTGGACGGGCACATCAAGAATTATTTGGCGAAAATCCACCAGCTTCAACGATGGTAGAAGTGAAATCCCTAGTTGATCCAGCGATGTTAATTGAAGTCGAAGTTGATGCGATCGCTCTAGATTCAGAGTGATGAACATCAAACTTTATCTCATACTATAGCGGTTCTCTTTTACGTGAGGTACACGCGTAGGGGCTGTTCTGTGCCCATAGGTGTCAACTTAACGTGAAAGTTAGTCTAGAAATAGCTTTTAGAGATTGTCTCGTTAAGAGTCTCTAACTGGGAATGCCTTTGGGAGGCTCCGCCTCAAGAAAGAGCGGCAGAGCCGCAATGAGCAACATTTCCAGCCTCTGGTTGGAAACGAGGTTTTAAAAGAGTTTTGGTTTAAGTTGACACCAATGGGCACAGAACAGCCCCTACACCTGGCAATATAATGTTGTACCGCACCTGAATGGGAACCGCTATAAACTAGGCTTAAATATTCCTATTATCCTAGTCTCCGTAGTGCAAGCTTTTTTACTGTAGCTGCCTGTAACTAGCTATCGTTAGGTTAAAATAAAATTTTTACAAAATTTGGTAACGCCATCTAGCAAACTCTTTGCTATTAGATATAATTAAAAAATCGATGGTCTTAAACTGCCTATCAATAGCTGGAATACTGCATATTTTAGCTCCAATATTCAAGTATGCCTGCAAAATCTTAGGAATTTCAAAATTAGATATGTCTGGATAATTTTGAGGAATTTCTAGACAAGATTGTGAATTTGGATAAACTAAAATACTTGGATGCATCAAGCCATTATGCCGAAAATAATCATAAGCGTAAATAGCTTGCCAAGGACATTGTGTTAGTAATGATGTACAGCCAAAGAAATATTGGTTTTTAGTCCAGATGAGATAGTTTGCTAGCCCTTTCCATAGTAGTAAAAGTGCCTGACTATTGCGATATTCTTTAGCTATACATGCACGCCCAACTTCAACTGATGCCTGAAGCACAGAATTGGGAATCGCATTAAGATTAAATATATCGGCAGCATCAAAGCCTAGTCTTTGAGAAGCCATTGTATAGGTTTGCATCCGATAAGTTCCAATGGTTTTACCCGTCTGTTTGGAAATCAGGATTAAATGATGGCAAACCGTATCAAACTTATCTATATCCATCTGGGTAAAGTTAGAAGCAGAAAATCCTAAGCCTAGTTCAAGATTAAAAACTTCAAAGCGCAACCGAAAAATTGATTCTAATTCTCCTTCAGTTGATGCCAGCCGTAGGATGTATTTTTCAGTTTGAAGGACGGGAAAATCTTCAATAGGGGGAAAATTCAGTGGGTAATTGATGTTGCGTCCAGAAACTTTCATCTATCTTCCTACTTAGATTTACGAAAATATCCTACTAGGATTTAGCCACTATACAAATAGCTCACATTATTCATTAATGTGTGGAAGCGTGATTGAGACGGTTTTTGATAAAAGAACCTTTAAAGAGTTTTTTTACTCTCTTGGATTAGGGGTATAGTGCTTTTATTATGGGCATTAATTCCTAAAAAATCTGGCAATAAGATACAAAATTTTCCTTTGATATACGCTATAAATGCAAGTCATACCAATTAACATAAACCCTGATACATATAGAAGATTTGTCGTAAGGGCACAGAAAAAGCTCATTGGTGTCAACTTAAGCCAAAACCCTTTTAAAACCTCGTTTCTAGCCTCTGGCTGGAAATGCACCTCATTGTGGCTCTGCCGCAAGTCTTGAGGCGGAGCCTCTCGGAATGCATTAAGAGTCTCCGACTGGGAACGAGACAATCTCTAAAAGCTGGTTCTAGACTAACTTTCATCTTAAGTTGACACGGATGAGCATTGCTGTGCCCCTACGAACCTATTTGTATGATTAATTATTACAGTCAAACGGTATCAGCAAAGAAAGTCAAAATCGGGGCAGGAAGCCCCCGGATGAATCCAGGGGCTTGGATAATTTTGGTTGCGATGCCTACGGTGGGCTACGTCTACGCAATCTGCGGTAAATGCACTCTAAAATACTGAATTAATTACGATGATTATTGCTGTAGTGAACCCTTGTACCTGCCCAAAGCAACTTCTCCCGCAGCGTCTGATAGTAGGAATTGTTCTCGCGCAAAATGATAAATTTAGCCCGACAATCTGCCATCCGCACATCAACGCGGTGTCCTGGCCAAATTGAAGTCCCTAAAACTCCATCTGTCCACAGTTTGGTACTCAGATCGTAATCCCCCAAAGGCCAAATACTCACCACAGAACCAGGGGGTAAAACGAGGGGGCGACTAGAAAGGCTCATTGCACAAATAGGAGTGATGGTAATCGCCTCCATACCATCGTGCATAATTGGCCCATTGGCGGAAACGGTGTAACCAGTAGAACCTGTGGGAGTAGCAATGATTAACCCATCCCCGACATATTGATCGACTACCTCACCGTCGATTTCCATTTCCAGAATTGAGGTAATCATTCGGTCAGCCGAGGCGGGTTTGACACAAAATTCATTCAAAGCCAGGTAATGCTCACTCACTGGTTCCAAATTAGACCCATGACCCTCATACACCGCAGCTTGTAACATCATACGCCGTTGGATAGCATAGCGATCCTCAAACAGCCGATCCCAAACTTTCTCCGTATCCTGAAACTCTTCCACAGACTCAGTTAAAAACCCCAGATGACCTCCCACATTCACTCCCAGAATTGGGATGCCAGCTGGGGCTAAATGTCTGGCACTGGTTAAAACAGTGCCATCACCACCGAGTACCAAAGCGAGATCGATTGGTTGAGCCGCCGAAGCCAAAAAGACTGGATAAGGGTTGTCTTTCGGTCCGCTAGGCCCCATCAACACCTGGCACTGGCGACTTTCTAGTTGTTTAGCACAGATTTCTGCCCATTCTTTACTCTGGGCATCCCGCGCTTTATAAGCAATGATTACCTGCTTGAGTTGCACGCACAATTACCACTTCAGGAGATTAAACTGCTCCATATCGACGGTATCGCGGTTGCGATAAATGGCAAGCACGATCGCTAAACCCACCGCCGCCTCGGCTGCCGCCACGGTGATCACAAATACTGTGAAAACCTGACCCTTAATTAATGTTGAGTCAAGGAAGTTGGAAAATGCCATTAAATTCAGATTAACAGCATTGAGCAGTAACTCAATTGACATCAGCACCCGCACAGCGTTGCGGCTGGTAATTAAACCGTAGATGCCGATGCAGAATAAAGCTGCTGCTAGTAATAAAAAGTACTGGAGTTGCATGAATTTGGGTATTCCTCCTCAAAAATCTCGCTGTTTATCTGCGAATGAAGTCGCAAATCTTACTCTTTTGTTTCGCTGGTTGTTGATACCAGTTCTCTGGGGCGTTCTTGCAAAGTCAAAACAGTTTGCCCCAGTTTGGATGGTGCCAACAGGTCTGGCAAATACTCGCGACGTGCCAAAATAATTGCTCCTACCATCGCTATCAGCAGCAAAATGGAAGCTAGTTCAAAAGGCAGTAAAAAGTCAGTGAAGAAATGTTCTCCAATTAAAACTATAGAACTTTCACCACCCACCACAGGAGTAGTTGAGTAGGCCCAAGGCGTTGCCAGCACCATCGTACTTAAAAGACCAAACAATCCTACACTAACTATACCCGTAAGTACTTTACGCACCCAAGTGTTGGGAAATGCTACAAAATCCTGCCGCTTGTTCACCAACATAATGGCAAACAAAATCAACACGTTAACCGCCCCAACGTAAATTAGTATTTGTGCAGCTGCAACAAAATCAGCATTTAGCAACAGGTAGATTCCCGCTATGCTGATGAACACACCCCCCAACATAAAGGCAGAATAGACGATGCTAGAGAACAGCACCACACCAATGGCTGCCCCAATCATCATCACGCCCAATATGCCAAGTGATACTAACTGTACTCCTTCCGCTAGATTCACTGTTTTTTGTCCTTAGTCAATTGTCATTGGTCATTGGTCATTGGTCATTGGTCATTAGTCATTAGTCATTAGTCAAATAACAATGGACAAATGACAATGGACAAATGACATTTATTTATTTTTCTGTTTGTTCTACTAGGTCTTCTGGACGCGCACCCGGACGTGGCGCATCTGCGGGCAGTCCATGTGGTTCGAGGACGCCTTTGGGTAGGTAAACTAGTTCGCGCAGTGGTGTAACCATTGGGTCATCTGTTACCTTATAAGGCAGACGACCCAGCGCCACGCTGTCATAGTTCAATTCATGGCGATCGTAAGTCGCAAGCTCATATTCTTCTGTCATGGATAGACAATTAGTAGGGCAAAATTCCACACAGTTACCGCAAAAGATGCAAACTCCAAAGTCAATGCTGTAGTGGTTGAGTTTTTTCTTTTTGCTGGCTTTGTCGAATTCCCAATCTACTACAGGCAGGTTAATCGGACAAACGCGAACACAAACTTCGCAGGCGATACACTTATCAAATTCAAAGTGAATTCTACCGCGAAACCGTTCGCCAAGAATCAGTTTCTCATAAGGGTACTGTACGGTAATTGGACGCCGCCGCATATGATCGAAGGTGACAGAAAGCCCCTGACCAATGTATCGCGCAGCTTGTACCGTTTCTTTGGCGTAATCACCAACTTGTTTTAGGAACTTTAGCATTTTGTGTCTCTCTCTTTTCAATTTTGGATTTTGGATTTTGGATTTTAGATTTCAGACTTAATCCAAAATCTAAAATCTAAAATCTAAAATTGCTTTATCCGCCGAAGGCGAAGGGAAAGGCTAGTTTCAGCGCGGCGGTTAATAGGAGATTAACCAAACCAACTGGCAATAAAAACTTCCATCCTAAATCTAACAGTTGGTCAATCCGTACCCGTGGCACTGTCCAGCGTAACAGGATGGCGACAAACACTAGTAAATAGGCTTTGAACACGGTCATAATGATACCCAAAGCCGCAGTTACTATCTGGAACACGGGATTTATTTCACTGACTCCCAGCCAACCAGCAATGAGGTTGAGGGGAACGGGAAAGTCCCAACCGCCCAGGTAGAGAATTGCTACTAGTAGGGAAGAAAGGATCAAGTTAACGTAGGAACCCAGGTAGAACAGACCGAATTTCATGCCTGAGTATTCAGTTTGATAGCCTGCTACCAGTTCTTCTTCCGCTTCGGGTAAGTCAAAGGGTAATCGTTCGCATTCAGCTAGGGCGGCGATCCAAAAGATCAGGAAACCGATTGGTTGTCGCCAAATGTTCCAGCCCAGGATGCCGTAGCCAGACTGTTGATTGACAATATCAACGGTGCTGAGGCTGTTAGACATCATAGCGATCGCTAAGACCGCCAGCGCCAAAGGAATTTCATAACTAATAGATTGCGCTGCTGCCCGCAACCCCCCTAAGAGGGAGTATTTATTATTAGATGCGTAGCCAGCCATCAGCAAGCCAATGGGTTGAATGCTTGATAAGGCAATCCACAAGAATACGCCCATGCCGACATTGCTAATTACGATGTTCTGCCCAAAGGGGACGATCAGGAACGACAAAAACACCGGAATTACAACAATAATTGGGCCGAGGGTAAACAGCCAGGGGTCAGACTTGGCTGGGACTATATCTTCTTTAAATACCAACTTCAAACCATCCGCTACAGGTACCAGCAACCCAAAAGGCCCCTGGTATTCTGGCCCAATTCGCTGCTGTGCGGCGGCGGAAATTTTTCGTTCTAGCCAAGTAGCAACTAATACCCCCACTGTTGCCCCTATTAGCATCAGTATCATTGGCAGTGGCATCCAAATGGCTTTGGCGGTTCCTGCTGGTATACCTAAATCCCGGAGGGATTCAATAAAAGTTCCTTGGAGGTCAATTCCTGAGTTCATGTTTCCGCTCTTTAAGACATCGAGTCATAATGAATTACAACTATTAGTTGAATTAATACCTGTAAATTCACCCATTTTTAATTTTTGCCCAGATGACGCTTGATTGAAGATTTGTTGCTAATTCCCATGCCTAGTATATCCTTGGATGGTTTTAGCCCTCTGAAGGGAGATGAGAACTTCTACTTATGGTTGGCATTGAGATTGGCTATTGAGGAGAGGCGGGGACAAGGAAACAAAGGAACAAGGAGAGACTATATATTTTCAGGACTTACGCAGTGATTTTATCTCTGAAGACCGTTCAAATAGCGCATAGTGTATGGGGCATTGGTTCGATTTTCCATGCCCAATGCCCCATGCCCAATGCCCAATGCCCCATTATCGTTGGTCAATGGGGGTATAACTAACTTCGTGCAGACCGTTGTAAACCTGGGTAGGACGGAAAATCCGGTTTTCTGCTAGTTGTTCTTTCCAGTGGGCTAACCAACCGGCAACACGGGCGATCGCAAATATTGGCGTAAACAAGTCTGTGGGAATCCCCATCTTTCTATACACCAAACCTGAGTAAAAGTCAATATTGGGATAAATCCCTTTGCTACCAAGTTTTTCCTCTACCACTCGTTCCATTTCTTGAGCAATGTCATAGAACTTGTCATGCCCAAACTTTTCAAACAGTTGCTCTGCTAGTCCTTGTAAGATTGTGGCTCGTGGGTCTTTCACTTTATACACACGATGTCCAAAGCCCATAATCTTAGATTTACTTTGCAGACAGTCCTCTATATAGGGACGGACATTTTCCACACAGCCAATTTTTTCCAACATCTGAATTACTTCTTCATTGGCTCCACCATGCAGAGGCCCACCCAAAGTTCCGACGGCACTAGCAACCACAGCATAAGGATCAGTCAAGGTAGAAGCTGTCACCCTGGCACTGAAAGTAGAAGCATTCATTGTATGCTCGACCTGAAGTATCAAGCAGATATCAAAAACTCGCGCCATCAGAGGATCGGGTTCTCGCTCATCGAGCATATATAGAAAGTTGGCGGAGTAATCTAAGTCATCACGCGGACGTATCGGGTCATTGCCTTTTCGCATTAGTTGGAATGCCGCCACCATCGTGGGAATGGTTGCTATCAGGCGCACCACCGAATCTCGAATGTAGACAGGATTATGTAAATCGCGGAGCGAATAAAATAACCCTAAAGCAGCAGCAGAGGCTTGCAAGGCATCCATTGGGTGCCCGCTTTCTGGAAAGCATTTCATCATGTCCCGAATGCGGTACTTTATCCGCCTGTGGTAACGAACTTCATGCTCAAATGTTTCCAGTTCTTCCTTGCTTGGCAGTTCACCCCAGATTAAGAGATAAGCAGTTTCCAAGAATGTACTTTTTTCTGCTAGTTCCTCAATTCGGATGCCACGATATTCGAGTATTCCCTTTTGCCCATCAACATAGCTGATACTTGATTGGGCGGCGGGAATGCCTTCTAAACCAGGCTTGTATTCGCACACCATCATGGCAACACCATTTGCTTTTTGAAATATCTGATCAAGCTAACTTACCAGAAATTATTGTCGCCATAACAGTAGCTATTCTAACAACAATTGGAAATGTTGAAAAACTGTTATAGCAGGTACTTGGGTGGTGTCAACCAAAACATCTGACTACGACCCAGAGGAGAACCTGTTTCTGGTAGTTTTATCCCAATCATACCTGCTTTTTTCAAGACTAAGCTTGCTTTGACTTCCGAGAACTCTGAGCGGCGGCTTCCGCCGATCAGAAGTTCGGTGCCCCATAGGAGAATTTCTGCCCAATTGGTCAAATCAGGTTCGTGTCCAACCAGCGCCAGTTGGGTATTTTGGGAATAATTCCTCGGCTCTAACCAGTCTTTGAGCCAACTAGAAATTTGACCATCGTGGGCAAGGTGGCTAGATTCCTCTAACTGGGAGCTTAGTTTTTCTGCTATGAGGATTTCAGCCGTTTGGCGGGCCCGCACTAAAGGACTGGTGAGAATTAAATCAAAGCTTAAACCCAATTTAACAAGTTTCTGAGCAACTTTCTCAGTTTTTTGCCGTCCTTCTTTGGTAAGGCTGCGCTCCTCATCCTTGATGCCTAATCCCTTGTCTTCGGCGATGCCATGACGAATTAAGTATAGTTTCATACTTTTAATTTTGTTAGCGTAGCTAGGCGTAGCCCGTGCTGAATTAAGAGTTTCGCCCAGTGTAAATTAACTTCTAGAATATCAGTATCAACGATGGTTGAGTTAGTCATGTGACTTTGACCACTCATTTTCTCGAACACCACGTACCCAAGCAGTGCTATCAGCTAAATCTTGGCGATGTCTACGACCGGCTCCACCTACGCTCCACATCCCAATAAAGCTATCATTGATCAAGTCAATATCAGCCGACTGAGAGGCAGATTCAACTGCTGCATATCTTTGTCGCAAAAAAGCAATATAGTCGATGACTTGACGCTGTGCTTCCGCAGGAAGGGATAAAAACTCATTAAATAATTCTTGCTGTGTCATTTTTATACCTCTCATAAAAATAAACTCACTCAAATTAGCGTTGTCAAAAACTCATCTGGCAGCATTGCCGGAACTAAAGAAGCCACAAAATCGGGTGTGTTTCGCGTCACAATTATTTCTAAACCTGCCGTAAGCGCCGCAGCACTCGTTACCGCATCCTCAAAATCCTTAATTGGGCTATTCAAAGCTTGCCGAATAACTTCATCTGTTACGCTGGCAACTTGAAGGTGCTGCAATAACTTTGCTAATAGTTCACGCGCTACTTAATTACCAACTTGACGACGCAGAATATAGAAAATATTGGTTCCTGCATGACCTGAAACATAACCTTGTACTTTATTCTGCATTACTGTATTTAATGCTCGTGCGGAAGCTACGATAAATGGTTGACGCTGTGCCAAAATCTCCAGCAACACATCGCTGTCGAACAACACCCGTTTCAACTGTATTTTTCCTCTAAATAATCCACATAAGTTTCTGTCGGATTTTTTTGTTATAGCTGGATTACACCTATTAAACTCTGAGTCCAGGGGTCAAGGTCGGTTAAAGGTTCTAAGGTGGGACTGAGAGGAATAGACGATAGGGTTTCTTGTTGAATTGATGCCAGAACAGACTGAACTAAATACCAACGTTCTCTAATGGGTAATTGCAGCACTTGTTTGTGTAGTTCTGGCAATGTTCTTAATTTTGACAATTCTTGCTGTGTCATGGCTATGCCTCTTATTTACTCAATTTGGGAATTACGCCTGTAATGGAAAAGTTATTTTGCACCCTACGGTTTTAATCGCTCCCTATTCAGGTGATGTATAATCCCAGTTAAAAACGTTTCCATTCATAGAAAATTCCACAAGGGGTTACGGTTATTCATCAGCATTAGGATAAAAGTCTAAGTCTAAAATGTCATCGACAGAAAAGGGACAGACGATCGCAAAGTTCTCCTCTGATAAACCAGTCTCGACCATTGCCTCTCGCCGCGATCGCTGATAAGTAATATTAATCCACTCCGGCTCAATAGACTTATCCACAAATAAACCTCAAAATAGCTGAAACCCTTACATAGCTGGCTTTTTAGCTTATATAAAACAGGAACCTCTAAAACCCTCTCCAGAGCTAGGTTTCAGCCAAATAAAGTTCTCATTTCCGGATAAGTCTATTTAAAAAACGGCGCAAGCTAGGACTTTCTTGCAGCAATTCATCCAGATTCAGTCGCTCACGGGTAATGGTCACTTGCGAACTGCGGCTACGGTGTTCGGGTTGATACTTCCACTTCAGCAAGTGCGACAACACCAACCGTAACGCGCTCTGCAAAGCACGCTGTTGACTCTTACCCAAGTCCACCACTTCCTCAATTAAGTGTTCTAAATCCAGCGTGTCCCAGTGGTGCGATCGCAAAAGCTCTGCTGTCTGCTCTACCCAAGCATAAAAATCTTGCTCATGCAGAGTTTGTAACATTTGCAGTTCTGTAGACTTCATGGCGCTCCTTCTTCGCAAATAAAATAGGTACGCGCGAGTTAATTTTATTTGTGCCTACTTACTTAACATTAAGCACGAACTACATCCTCAATCAGTTCAACCTCTCCGATAAAACCAAGATTCCCGACTTTTTAGAAAAGTCGGGAAATATGTTTATCACGAATGACTTAGGGATGCTATCTGACCAAGCACTTTGACTGCTACATGAGTTAGGAGTTCTCCCCATCTCCCTCGCCTCCCTCTACTCCGACTGAATCGGGTTGTCTCTAGGATTGACTAACCTCAGTAGTTTTTGCTTAATTTGAGTGTCGAATACTTCCCATTTCATTTTCGCATAGGCGGGATTTTCGTTGCTGCCAGATAAGAAGCCCATTGGAATTTCAAAGCCGCCTGCGCTTGTCCTTCCACCGCCGAAAAAGCGCCCTGCGCTATCTTGCCCAAAGGCTTCTTTGATGAATTCATCGGGGTCAAGGGTGAGTTTGGTGGTTCTCAAGGAGCCAATGACTATTTCTAGTTCTTCGTCTTCATCGTGAACAATGCCATAAACTACGGCGGTGTGAACGTTTTCTTCGGTGACGAGAAAATCAGCCGCTTGAGGGATGGCATCGCGGTCATCGTAGCGTAAGTAACCAACACCAGCGATGGAAAAGTTATTTTGGACGATGCGATTTTTTAGCGATCGCTCGATCACATCCATTACCCGCTTGGAACAGTTCGCCTGTAAAATGGCGTTGAGCAATTGGGCATCATAAAATCGGCTTAAATACGCAGCTGCCATAAAATCTTCTTCTTGCGCTTGCATTAGCCGATTTGTATCTGATCGCAAGCCGTGCATCAAGGCAGTGGCGCATTTGACGTGTTGATTTATGCTGCTATCTAATGCCAGTAATCCTGTTTGGAGATATTGAGTAAAAATTGTTGCAGTCGCTCTTACATAGGGACGGATATCCTCAAACTCTGATTGGAGATCACCTTGTATACTGTGATGGTCGATCAGGGCTACTAGGGGAATTCCAGCCTGCCGCACCGCTGACAGTAGCTGTGAAGTGGTTCCCTGGTTATCAATTAATACAAAACCTTGATAAGATGACAAATCTTTGGTTTTCAAGGTTTGCGGCGTCCAGCGTTGGATAGGTAAATTAGTCAACCTCACTAAGGCAATATTCTCTTGATGGCTCAATGCGCCAGCATAAATGATTTCACATTTGATATCATATTGCTGGGCAATTAACTGGTAAGCCCAGGCGCAGGAAAGGGCATCAGGGTCAGGAAAATCTTGTAGAATTATCAGTTGGCGATCGTGTCGGTGTGCCAAAAGAGTTTTTTGCAGTTCTTCTGACTTTTGTTGTGCCAGAGAATTACCACGGTGACTGATATATATAGCTCCGTCACCTACCGATGGCGGTAATGACAGACTCTTAAATGCAACTTCCACTGGCGCTTTCTCGATTTCAGGTTCCTCTGGGTTTGGCTCTGTGGTCAATGACAAACTCTCAAACTGAGTAACGGGATTGAAGTACATAGGGAACTTTTTTTAAGTGTGAGGCTCCTTTAATTCAGAAATACTAGGTTCAGCAATTGACTGAATTTAGCCACATTATTATGATCTTCGCAAAAATATCAAGACATTGCACTATACATCTGAGTATATTTTTTGTCAGTAATAGCGCTCAACAATCACCTAAATTCCACTAGAGGGCGTAAAAGTACTGGAAACAATGAAGTTTAGTATATCGGGCTGTATCTGCTAGCATTAATCTGTTTTATTTCGCTTTTTTCTCTTCCATAAATTAAATCACCGGGATTTATCTCTAACTTAGGGTATAGTTTCTATATTATTACTTTCGGGCTAGAAACTGTAACTTAATTGCTACCTATATATAGACATTACTTCTAAATGAGTAGTAGAGACACGAGCAACAGCACGTCTGGAGTTTGATAACAAGACAGAACTAAAGTTCAAGGCTCTTAGAGGTTCCTCGAACTCACCTTTGCCTGGATTTATGCAGACGAATGTGTTGCTTTGTGCCGAAAAATGTGTATGACAATACCTGCACAAACCTGATCCAACAGACAATTTGTTAAATCAAATGTATCTAACACAGCTTTAGCGAGACTCTAAAAATAAGTACAAACGCAAACCTGTGACTATTTCTTGATGATTTTAGAATTAGGTTAAGTCATATCAAAGACCTATAACATACTTTTGCCACTCTGTGTGAAGTCCACTCTTAAGATGTTTGCTGACCTCAAAATAGAGGCTGCTATAAGGTTGGCGGGGGGGATGACGCAAAGGCATATGAGCTTCGTGGGGAGTGCGACTGCCTTTTTTAACATTGCAACGGACACAAGCGGTAACAATGTTCTCCCAGGTATCGCCGCCGCCGCGCGATCGCGGTATTACATGGTCTAGAGTCAACTCATCCCCTGTATAACCACAGTATTGACACGCATGACCGTCACGGTGCAATATATTTCGGCGAGTCAGAGGAATTTCTTTATAAGGAACGCGTACATAATGACGCAACCGGATCACGGTCGGCAACGGGAAATCCGTATAAACGAATTTACCGTTGTGTTCCACGCGTTCTGCTTTGCCTTTGATTAACAGAACCGCAGCGCGACGCCAGCTCGTTATATTGAGAGGTTCGTAAGAGGCGTTTAAGACTAAAACCTTCCCCATTTATCTGCGCTCAGGGTATTAGCTTTACATAAATGTTAACACAAATACACCCTGCTAGGGAGATGATAATAAATTATACTTTCGGGATAATTCGGAAATTAAGTTATGAGTTGAGAGTTAGAAGTTAGGAGTTAGGAGTTAGGAGTTTGGAAGTAAAACTTCTAACCTGACGCAAAAAAACGTAACCGTAAGCTAACGCGATCGCGCAACGTCTCGTGGAGAAGAATGTAACGAAAAGTCGAGCCAGTCGCTGGCGTTGTGTTAGGCGCATTTTTCGAGATGATTTCTCACAAAAAACATGGTATGAGCGCCTAACGTACCATCTGGAGCGGTGCGTTAGGTTAAAGCAATAACACATCTACTTCAGATTTACTCCTAACTTTTAATTTTTTCTTTAGTAACGCAACATATTGTATCAATTGCAATATGAAGGGTAAACTTCCTATTTAATCTGATATCGCTTAAATGAGCGTGTATAGATAGATAATTTGGAAGTTTAGCCGTGGTGGGATAGGAGTCAGTACAAATGTTGAGTCATAAACAAACCCCAAGTTTTGCTGATAGTCAGGAGTGTGATACCTACGCTTGGTTTTCCCAACGCGCTTGGGTAGAAATTGATTTAGGGGCGTTGTCGTATAATGTACAGCAATTGGTGCAGTTTTTATCGCCGCATACCCAGTTGATGGCAGTAGTAAAAGCTGATGCTTATGGACATGGAGCGGTAACAGTCGCCCAAACTGTAATCCAATCGGGAGCTAGTTGGCTGGGAGTCGCTACAGTTCCAGAAGCTATTCAATTGCGAGAAGGCGGAATTCAAGCGCCCATTTTGATTTTAGGGGCAACTCATACACCAGAGCAGATTCATGCGATCGCACATTGGAAACTTCAGCCCACACTCTGTAGCCCTAAACAAGCTTTGGTATTTTCCGACACTTTAGAAGCCATGAATTATGGTTCTCCCATACCCGTACACATCAAATTAGATACGGGAATGTCCAGATTGGGAACTAATTGGCAGCAAGCTGGTGAATTTGTGCAATTAGTGCAACGATTACCACATCTTGAAATAGCCAGTATTTATTCTCATTTGGCAACAGCAGATAGTCCTGATCCGACGGTAATGGAAGAACAGCATAAACGATTTGAGTCAGCGATCGCCCAAATCAAAGCAATGGGAATTCAACCGCCCTGCTTGCACTTGGCAAACTCAGCAGCTGCACTCACAGATCGGGCATTGCACTACGACATTGTACGACTAGGTTTAGCCCTTTACGGACTCTACCCAGCAACCCATTTACAAAATGCGATCGACCTCAAGCCCGTTTTGCAACTTAAAGCACGAGTCACACAAGTTAAAACAATTGCCCCAGGAACTGCTGTTAGTTACGGTCATCAATTTATTGCCCCGCGTGAACTTCGCCTCGCCGTCGTCGGAATTGGCTATGCTGACGGTGTGCCTCGCAGTCTTTCCAACAAAATGCAGGCGTTAATTCGCGGTCGGCGGGTATCGCAAATCGGGACAATTACAATGGATCAGTTAATGCTGGATGTGAGTGCTATACCTAATATCCAAGAAGGAGAAGTAGTCACCTTACTAGGAGAACAGGGAAAAGAACAAATTTCAGCAGACGATTGGGCAGAACAACTAAACACTATTTCTTGGGAAATCCTCTGCGGGTTCAAGCATCGTCTGCCTCGGGTTGCAGTCATGTAATTGGGCATGGGGCAATTCAATTTTGGATTTTGGATTGACGATTTTGGATTAAATTTCAATTCTTTAATCTAAAATCTAAAATCTAAAATCTAAAATTCTTACTCCCCCACTCCCCACTCCCTTCCCATAAATAATTTCTTATGGTATAATAGTAAAATGATGCGGATGTGGCGAAATTGGCAGACGCGCTAGATTTAGGTTCTAGTTCCGAAAGGAGTGAAGGTTCAAGTCCTTTCATCCGCACTTTGAATAAATAAATTGAATTGCCTTATCTAGGCTGGTACTAACACTTGAGTTAAAACTTTAGGGATAGTATCAGCCTATTTAAGTATTTTCTAAGTAAAAATATGTTGAGCCAGCTATAGTCTTAGATATAGCGGTTCTTGCTTGGATGCAACACAGTTTGACCTCTCTCCTTTTAGGAAAGAGGCTTTGAATCTTACTCCCCTTCCTTTGTAGGGAAGGGGTTAGGTCTGTATTGTACTTAAGTGAGAAGCGCTATATAAACGAAATAGCCCTTGGCGGTTAAGTAGATAGCCACAAATAAACCTAACTATGTAACAAAATATAAAGTAGTCAAAACCATTGCGATTGCTTCTCTACGAGACGCTGTGCGAACGTACTGATAAATTTTTCCGCCCACCTACTTAGAGGGATGTTTATGCAACTTGATACTTTACAAATATCCTCTAAAAAACATGGATTTAATAACCTAAAATTTCCCTAGTAGGGTGCTTTACCTTTCTAACGCACTATTCCGAGTGCTTTCGATGCCGTACTCTCTGTGGTAAAACACCTTACAAAAGATAAGTTTTACATTCTGTATCAACTACGCTTTTAAGTATGAATATTAAAAAATAAATTTATTTTTGTCAATAAATCAGTATTATTGCTGTGGTCAAATTGAAGTTACTCGAAGCAAAGTAGCTTCATATAGTCCTTAACTGGTTAAAAACTAGATTTTACTTAAGTGTAAATACAGAAGTTCAAATATATTACCGTCAATAAAATCAGTATTATTTCTGTGGTCAAATCGGGGTTACTCAATGGAAAGTGGCTTCATCTACTCTTGGCATTTTTATGTCTTATTCTCGAAAGATGTTTATAAATCTCAGTAACTGTAAATAAATTAATCACAATTTATGAATTTACTAAGATTTGCTCATCTAAAAATAACGCTACTGTCGTTGAGTTTCACCACAAAGCTACATGGAAACTGATGTATTTTAAAATACAAAGGTTTGATACCTTTTACTTGATTTCAATTGTGGAATAACTCTTCACGAATTTAGCTTACACGTATCGAATTTAGCTGAAGTAAAAGCAAAATGAGCACAACTCCTATAGGTAGCTACAGGTTGTTCCAGAAACTACATCCGCTATCTCTGTTGGCACAATTAACCAGTCGGCGTGCTACAGGTTGCTTAAAGGTATTTACTGAGATAGTTTCTTGGTCAATCTATCTAGAGGACGGTAAACTTACTTATGCCTCCTATTCAGATAAACTATTTGAGCGCCTTGACAGTCACTTGCGACGCTTGAATCAGCAAATTTTTGCTCTCAACAGCGCCACTCGTGTGGAGATGCGGCTGATGTTTGAGACGAAGAATGAACATCAATCAATACCAAATGCAGATTACCAAGCTATTTGTTGGTTAGTAAGTCAGGACTATATCACCTCTGTGCAGGCAGCAAGCCTGATAGACGAATTGGCAAAAGAAGTGCTGGAGTCATTTCTGTGTTTAAAAGAAGGTAGCTATGAATTCAGTCCAGAAAATTCTTTGAATGAACTACCAAAGTTCTGTCACCTAGATTTGCGGTTACTTGTTGAACACTGTCAAAAGCAGTTACGAAATCGGCAAAATATTCAGTCATCAATTCCGGCTGGTGGGGGTTCGCAAGTTCTGTCTACAAAACAACCGTCTCAAGTTCAGCCACAACTACAAATAAAAGTTGGGCAAAAATTGCTGAGAACAATCAATTTTGATATTCCTGAGAATAATAAAATTACTCAGCCACCTGTTGGCAAAAAACTATATACAATTGCCTGCATTGATGATAGCCAAACAGTTTTAAATTCTATTAAACACTTTTTGGATGAAAACACGTTTTCAGTTGTGATGATCAACGATCCGGTAAAAGCTTTAATGCAAATTCTTCGGAGTAAGCCCGATCTGATTTTGTTAGATGTTGAAATGCCAAGTTTAGATGGCTACGAATTATGTTCTTTATTGCGGAAACATTCAGCTTTTAAAAATACACCTATTATTATGGTGACAGGTAGAACAGGATTTATCGACAGGGCAAAAGCTAAGATAGTCAGGTCATCAGGATATTTGACCAAGCCTTTTACACAATCAGAATTGCTAAAAATGGTTTTTAAGCATCTTGGTTAATTCAGAATTCAGAATTCAGGAGTCAGGAGTCAGGAGTCAGGAGTCAGGAGTCAGAATTCAGAATTCAGGAGTCAGGAGTCAGGAGTCAAGAGTCAGGAGTGAGAATTCAGAATTCAGGAGTCAGGAGTCAGAATTCTGAATTCTGAATTCAGGAGTCAGGAGTCAGAATAAATGAGACAGCCAGCGAAGACATTTCAAGACTTGATAGTTTGGCAGAAAGCACATCAATTTATTTTGTTAGTATACCCATTTACTGCTCACTTTCCTAAATCAGAAATATATGGGCTTACCTCTCAATTCAGACGGGCAGCAATTTCTATAGCAGCAAATATAGCGGAAGGATTTAAGAAAAAAGGATTAGCAGATAAAGGACGTTTTTTAAATATTGCACAAGGCTCTTTGGAAGAATGTCGTTATTATCTAATTCTTTCAAATGACTTGGGATATGGAGATACTTCGGGATTAATACTTAAAATTGAGGAAGTTAGTAAGCTACTAACAAGCTATGCTAATTCCATTCAGAATTCAGAATTCAGAATTCAGAATTCTGATTCCTGATTCCTGATTCCTGATTAATATTTTAATTTATTTATTTAGGAGATTGAATAGTGAGCCTGACTTTGCTTGGCACAATTATGATTGTAGAAGATTCTCCCAGTGAATTGGAATTAATGAGTCATTATCTCAAAGAGAGTGGTTACAAAGTAATTAAAACTTCTGGTGGAAAAGAAGCTTTAGAAAAAGCTGTGTTAGAAAAACCAGATGTGATTGTTACTGATGTAGTGATGCCAGAAATGAGCGGATTTGAATTGTGCCGCTCTCTGAGAAGAAATCCGATTACTGCAAAAGTGCCGATTGTGATTTGTAGTTCCAAAAATCAGGAAATTGACCGTTTGTGGGCGATGAGACAAGGTGCAGATGCCTATATAACTAAACCTTACACCCGCGAACATCTCCTACGTACTATTAAATCAGTGGTAATTTGAATCAATGACTAGTACAAACGTTACTCTTTCTTCAAAAGCAACCCAAAATAACTTAGTAGATGGTTATCTGAAGTTTCAGCTAAATCAACAGACTACTGCTGTTTTATCGATGAGGCATACGCAAGAAGCAATTATTGTGCCTGTTGAATCTATCACCTCCATGCCTAATATGTCCCCGTGCATATTAGGTTTAATGAATTGGCGGAGTCGGATAATTTGGGTAGTTGATTTGCCAAGAATGCTGAATTTAGAATCTCTAGATTATCGACTGCGACAGTACAATACGATCGTTATCAGAGTGAAATCTTTGGTGTTAGGCTTGGTTGTGCAAGAAATAAAAGGTACAACCAAGTTCGTAGCTGATTCTATTCATTCTCCTATAGGACAAGTAGCATCCAGTTTAGTTCCTTATTTATGTGGGTGCGTTGTGCAACAGGAAGAAATATTACTGGTATTAGATGCAGAGACGATTGTACAGTCTTCTATTCTCCGTAGTGATTAGGGTGTAGTACTAAAAAAAAGATTTTTAGTGTTCTTATTCACATACTTAGGAGAAATACTTTTATGTTTAATAAAACCAACACAAATCAAGATAATAGCGCTCAAAATCGAGCATCACTGATTTCATCTCAAAAAACGATTGGGACTGTAGCCAAGCTCCCAATTAAGCCGACTACTGGAACTGCGAATAATTCTTCTTTGAATCAGGCTATTGCCTATTTTACAAGGCTAGGATTGGTTAAGAAAGCAACTATTTTAGCGATCGCAATCGGTACAATACCAGTATTGGGCATAGGCGCGATCGCTTTTAGCTTTGCCAATAAATCAATTACTAAGCAAATTACTCAATCTCAACAAGCCGAAGCTACTGGCTTAAGTGATAAAGTTAACCGTTTCATGTTGGAACGCTACGGGGATATTATGGTAATATCAAGTTTGCCATTTTTGACAAGTCCCCAAGTTAGTATCAGTATCACTGAAAAGCAAGCAGTCCTAAATAGCGTTGTTGGAGCTTACAAAGCTTATGATAGCGTTGCTGTTTTTAATCGCCAAGGTAACTTGATTGTGCAATCTGGAGGCGAACCTCTGGACAATCAAAAAGACCGTAACTATTTTCAAGACGTTTTGCAAAAAGATGCTCCGATAATCAGCAAACCGGAAGCAGCAAAAAATACTGGTGTAGTGAGTATTTATCTAGCTGCACCCGTGAAAGAGACAAGGACAGACCGAACTATTGGCGTGGTACAAGCACGTATGCCGGTAAAATCTTTAGAGGAAGTAATCAAAAACTACGTAGCCAATGGACAACAATATTATTTGCTCGATGCTTCGGGAACAGTTTTCTTGAGTCCACAAAAGGAATTTTTAGGGAAACAGGCAAAGGGAGAGTATTCTAGTTTACCTAAACTGCTAGCAGCCAAAAAGATAGATAGTTTTATAGAAGTTCCTAAAACTCACAAAAAACAAGAACTAGTCAGCTACGTACCATCTAGTAAGTTAGATGGCTTACCTGATTTAAACTGGCAAGTACTTTTATCTACAGACACCGCAATTGTATTTGAGCCGCAAAGACAATTATTGTGGACTATAGCCATCGGTACGGCACTGACAGCATTTATTGTGGGTGCGATCGCATCTCGGTTAGCGAAACTGACTACACAGCCAATTCTGAATGCAAGTGTGGCATTAGCGAAGCTAGGTGAAGGTAAATTTAATACCCGTCTGGAAATTGAACGAGAAGACGAATTAGGGTTATTGAGTGCAAATATCAACCAGATGGCCGAACAATTGCAGGTCTTAGTTAAGGAACAAGAACTCGATGTTGAAGGGGCAAAATTACTGGCAGATATTACCCTACGAATTCGGAAAAGTCTCAAAACTGAAGATATTTATCACGCAGCAGTGAAGGAAGTTGAGCGATCGCTAAAAACAGACCGCGTAATTATTTATAGTCTGAATACAGATACTTGGGATGGCGTTGTCGTTGCTGAATCGGTAAGTGGTAATTGGCCGGAAATGCTCGGTGTGCAAATTGACGACCCCTATTTTCAAGAACGTTATCTACAAATTTATCACGATGGACAGGTGCAAGCGATCGGCAAAGTTGTTGCCGTTGCCGAAGCCATCGCCAATATTTATCAAGACCAAAGCTTGAAAAATGCCGACGGTTACATCCAACTTTTGGAAAAATTTGCTGTCAAAGCTAGTTTGGTCGTACCGATTTTTGCCCAAGAGCAACTTTTAAGCTTATTAATTGCTCATGATTGCGAAACTCCTCGTGTTTGGCAACAGCCCGAAATTGACTTGTTTCAACAGATAGCAACTCAAATCGGTTATGCATTAGAACAAGCTAAGTTATTAAAAGAGATAGAAAAATCCAGAAATCCGGGCGTAATCGGTTCAGACGACGAACGGCAACAAAAAGAAACACTGCAACAGCAACTTTTAGAACTGCTCAGTGATGTAGAAGGTGCAGCGAGAGGCGACTTGACAGTGCGTGCAGACGTGACTCCTGGGGAAATAGGCACTGTTGCCGACTTTTTCAACTCCATTGTGGAAAGCCTCCGGGATATTGTTACCCAAGTTAAACAAGCTGCTACCCAGGTGAATACTGCCATTGGCTTTAACGAAGGAGCGATCCGCGACTTAGCAGAGTCAGCACTCACACAAGCTGCCGAAATCAACCGCACCCTCAATGCTGTTGACAAAATGACCCAATCCATGCAATCCGTAGCTGAAAGTGCCGAAAAAGCTGCTTTCATTGCCAACCATGCTGCTCACACCGCCACCAAGAGTGGACACGCAATGGATTTGACAGTCCAAAATATCCTATCTTTGCGGGAAACCGTTGGTGAAACGGCTAAAAAAGTCAAACGTTTGGGAGAATCTTCTCAACAAATTTCCCGCGTGGTCTCCTTGATTAACCAAATTGCGATTCAAACTAACTTATTAGCGATTAACGCCGGTATTGAAGCAGCGCGTGCGGGTGAAGAAGGTCAAGGTTTTGCCGTAGTTGCTGAAGAAGTCGGCGAATTAGCAGTACGCAGTGCCGCAGCAACCCAAGAAATTGAACAAATTGTTGAAAATATCCAACGAGAAACCAGTGAAGTGGTGCAGGCGATGGAAATAGGAACCACCCAAGTAGTAGAAGGTACTCAGATTGTGGAGGAAGCTAAACAAAGTCTGAGTGAAATTTTGGATGTATCCCATCAAATTGACTCCTTAGTACAGTCGATTTCCACTGCAACTACATCTCAGGTAGAAACATCGCAAAGTGTTAGCCAATTGATGAAAGATATCGCTGCTATATCAAAGCGTACCAGCGATTCTTCTCGCCAAGTTTCTGAATCTCTGCAACAAACTGTGGAAATTTCCCAGCAGTTGCAA
The DNA here is from genome assembly GCF_029379315.1 of Nostoc sp. S13. Classification (GTDB taxonomy): domain Bacteria; phylum Cyanobacteriota; class Cyanobacteriia; order Cyanobacteriales; family Nostocaceae; genus Nostoc. The sequence continues at coordinate 11,978 of NZ_JAQYWQ010000032.1, read as the reverse complement.
GAGACTGTCGAGACTTTCAAGGTTAGTTAAGTTTGTCATTTGTTATTTGTCCTTTGTCCTTTGTTAATAACCAATGATGAATGACTTTTGTTATTTGTCCTTTGTCCTTTTACTAATGACCTATAACCAATGACTAAGGAAAAAACTATGTTAGAAGACAAAGAATTAGAAATCCAGATGCAGTTTCTGGAAGAAGCAACTGATTACTTGAATACTCTAGAAGGGGTATTGCTGGAAATCGATACTACTAATCGCATCGATTTAGATAAAATTAATGCTGCGCTCCGGGCTACTCATTCTATCAAAGGTGGCGCGGGGATGATGGGATTTAGATCACTAAGTGATTTAGCTCACCGTCTGGAAGATTCCTTTAAAGTTTTAAAAACTAAAAAGAATTCTCTAGAAATTGATACTCAGTTGCAAAGTTTATTGCTATCTGGAGTTGATTGGCTACGTCAGATTGTAGAATTGCTTGCAGAAGGAAATGTTGTCGAAGATCAGTGGTTAGAAACTTTTTGTTACCCGATTTTTGATGAGTTGCACGATCGCTTGGGCGACCCCAACCCTGAGGATGCCTCAACCATGCTATCCCCAGAAGATGGCCAAAACGTTATCCCCTTGCTATTTGGAACAGAAGTAGAAGAGTGTTTGCAGCGTCTAGAATCTATATTGGCAGATAGCGAACAGCCTGGATTGCATGAAGAAGTTGTGATGATGGCAGCTGAATTGGGCGGTTTGGGGGAAATGCTCCAATTGGCAGCTTTTACCAAGCTTTGTGAGTCAATAACGCAGCAATTGGAAACTGTGAGCAGCGAACGCATTCCCGAAATTGCCCAGTTAGCATTGCAAGCATGGCGGCGATCGCAAGCTTTGATATTAACAAATCAACTAGATAACTTGCCTACAGAAATTGATTTGAGTAATTATACACAATCTCAGCCACGATTACAAGCAGAAGTAATACCACAACTTATCGCCACAGATACAGAAGTAGCGTCAACATCTGTTTGGCAACCAAAAATCACTCCAGAAATTTGGACTAAAGATGAAGCAATTGCTGCTAATTTTACATTTGTGGATACAGAATTTACAGATAACGTAAATACTGTCAATGTCACCGAGGAAAATACAATATTTGCTAAAGAAAATAATCCTATAGATACCAGATTTAGCGAAAGTAAAGCAGAGCCAGTTGGCGTTGGGAAAGAGCGGGAGATTCATGAAAATACCGTTCGAGTTCCGAGCAAACAACTAGAGCAAATTAATGATTTATTTGGCGAACTGATTGTTCAGAGGAATGGCTTAAACTCGCAACTAGAAAAATTACGTAAACTCGTTCGTAACCTCAACCAGCGAGTCCAAGTTCTCGACCGAGAAAACCAGGAACTACGTACAGCCTACAAGAAAACTTCTCCTCAAGCTGCCATGTCTGCTGAGGTGCGGTCGCAAGCTGAAAATGGCCACCAAACGCCAGGTAAAAACAGAGAATTTGATGCCTTAAAAATGGCTCGTTATAACGAATTAAACCTGCGATCGCAGGAAGTTATGGAAACCATTGTTCAGGTACAGGAAATCACAACTGATGTGCAACTAAGTGTAGATGATACAGACCAAATTGCTCGGAAACTAAACAAAACATCGAAACAGTTACAGACCAAACTAAATCATATTTGGATGCGGCCTCTGTCCGATTTAATCGAACGTTTTCCTAGAGCTTTACGCGACCTAAATGTGGAATATGGGAAAAATGTACAGTTAAAAATTGAAGGTGGCAACACTTTAATTGAACGCACCATTTTGGAAGCTTTAAACGAACCTTTAATGCACCTGTTAAGGAATGCCTTCGATCATGGTATCGAAGATTCAGCCACCCGCCGCCTTTTGGGTAAACCAGAACAAGGATTAATTGAAATTAAAGCTATCCATCGCAGTAATCGCACCCTAATTACCATACGTGATGATGGTTGGGGTATTTCTCTGGAAAAAATTCGTATCCGCGCCCTAGCTATGGGATTGGATGCTTCTCTACTTGCTAATGCTAGTGATGAAGAACTGTTATCACTAATTTTTGAACCAGGTTTTACTACCTCCGAACAAGTGACAGCATTATCTGGTCGCGGTGTCGGTATGGATGTAGTTCGCAATAACCTTAAACTGATTCGAGGAGATGTCAAAGTTGATACGGAGCCAGGAGTTGGTACTACTTTCACCCTATCAGTACCGTTTACACTTTCTGTTGCCCGAGTTCTGCTAGTAGAAATTAACAAAATGGTATTGGCATTTCCCACAGATGTGATTTCAGAAATATCTTTACTCCAAAATGATCAAGTTTTCCAAATGGCAGGTAGCGAAGTTCTAAATTGGCAAGGAACCATGCTGCCACTGATTCGCCTGACTCCTTATTTAGAGTTTAATTGCCTGCGCTACGATAGCCCAGAATTGGAAACACCGCCAGCAATTAATACTAGCAGCGTGTTATTAGTCAAAGGTAATAATCAGCCAGTAGCAATCCAAATAGACCGTTGCTGGGGTGAACAAGAAGTTGCTATTCGCCAAGTCGAGGGAAATATTCCTCTACCTGAAGGTTTCAGCAACTGCACAATTCTCGGTGATGGTCGAGTAGTGCCACTAGTTAATATCAATGAGTTGCTGTATTCGATTGCTACGAATCGGCAAAGTCCCAAAGGCACTCAATTACCATCGGCAAGGTTAAAGACACCGTTTCTCATATTTGATGAAGACAAAATATCAGCAGCATCTGTTAAGCAGAAAGGCACAATTTTGATCGTAGATGACTCGATTAATGTTCGCCGCTTTTTGGCCCTAACTCTTGAAAAAGGAGGGTATCAAGTAGAACAAGCTAAAGACGGTCAAGATGCCTTAGAAAAGCTCCATAGTGGATTGAGAGTTGAGGCAGTAATTTGCGATATTGAAATGCCTCGCCTAGATGGTTATGGCTTTTTAGGTAAGATAAATTCAGACGTTGATACAAAAAATATCCCAGTTGCTATGCTGACTTCTCGTAGTAGCAATAAACATCGGCAACTGGCGATGCAATTGGGTGCGCGGGCTTATTTTTCTAAACCTTACAACGAGCAAGAATTACTCCAAACGCTGGAGGAAATAATTCATCCTGTAGTAGGAAAGAACGCGTCTAATTAAAAATTGATAATTGTTAATTCATGATTAGGTTTCTGATATTGTTGTAGGTGCCTTAGTAACTAGAAGTCGCGGCTATACAGATATCTACATAAACTCAAATTGACTACAGCCGTCCCCAAGAGAGGATGGGACAAAGTTAACTCCTAATGACTGGCGCAAACTCTGCCGTGAATTGTTGGCAGAACGGCGAAAGTTGACTACAAATACTCTGACATTAACTGAAGATAGCCATAGGTCTTTTTTTCGCGTCAAACCGATTTTCTCTAATGCAGGCGAGATTCCAATGCTTCTAGTCGCCCTTCTTTAGATATCCTCTAAGCTTATAAAGCTTTATCCCACTTTAATTGATGAGCTAAACCATATTTAATAAAATCTTCTACTTTAGCTTTATCGCTTTTACCAAAAACGCCTAAGCTGTAAGGATTATCTTGCATACGTTGTGTAACTTGCTCTTTTTCAAATCGGATAACTTCCTCTCTAGGTTTATCCGGTTTAAAAAAGTCTACAACCAAGACAGTTCTGTCATAATTAGTGTAATTATGCGGACAGTGTGGATAGCTATGATCTAAAACCAAAAATTTTCCTTCATGCCAATAAAGTTGCTCATGGCATATTTTCATAGCTACATCCCCCTCTGGCACAATTAATCCTAGATAGCCACGATTCATATGAGGGTTATAGTTTACATGTAGCTTGATATCCAAGCCTGGATGGAATGTACCAAAATACACATTTCTGATGCTCTCATCATCGATAAAGTTGACTTTTTCTATTACTTTAGCCAAATTTGGGAAATATTTCTCTCTTAATCCAAGTGCTTTTTCTGATGCATCATCTGGCCCATAATCAGGATATTGTATTTGATGTGCTTGAATATATTTTTCAATAAAGATGCCTTGAAATAAGATCCCAAAAGCACTGTATTTTGCATCACCTTTGGTTTTAATTGTTATACTTTTAGGGCCCAGAATATTGTAAGTGAGTTTTAACTCCTCATTAGATGCCTGCTTAATAAAGCGTGTAAACTCATCTCTAATCACTTGCCAGTTATCTTGAAAGCTTTTGAGAAAAGTAAATTTTTTTGGGTCTATATGATACTCATTAAAACTTTCCATTGTCTTTTCTCCTGAAAATAATTGAATAAAAAACCGTTACATAGTGATAGTACTTGGTCTGCATCCCGGTATGATGTTGGAATTCCTGACTAAACTCATTTTAGTGTGAGGTCAACTGTGTCTGAAACTCCCGTATTAGATCAAATTATCAAAAATGTCTGGGTAGTTCGTCCCCATCAGGATGCAATCGAACTACTTGATTTAGGCATTAAGGATGGAAAATTTGCTCAGATTGCCTCTAATATTAGCGCAGACACAGGCAAAGAGGTATTTGATGGCAAAAACTTGCTGGGCTTTCCTGGGGTCGTGGATGCCCATATGCACATCGGTATCTATCAACCCCTCGACAAAGATGCTGTGACTGAAACCAAAGCAGCCGCAATGGGAGGCGTAACTTCCAGCTTAAATTACATCCGTACAGGGCAGTATTATCTTAACAAAGGCGGCTCCTACCGCGATTTTTTTCCAGAGGTGTTGGCGTTATCCGCAGGTAATTTTTTTGTAGATTACAGCTATCACATCGCACCTATAGCTAGCCAGCATATCGACGAAATACCTCTATTGTTTGAGGAACACGGTATATCTTCGTTTAAAATCTTCATGTTTTATGGCGGCTATGGCTTGCATGGTTTATCAGACCAGCAAAACCTCTTTTTAATGATTAACAAAGAGGAACGATACGATTTCGCCCATTTTGAATTTATTATGCGTGGTCTAACTCGCTTGATAGAAAAACATCCAGAAGCGCGAGATACTATTAGCTTGAGTTTGCACTGTGAAGTTGCAGAAATTCTCAACGCTTATACCAAAATAGTTGAAAACGATTCTAGTCTAAGTGGATTACACGCTTACAGTGCAGCGCGTCCTCCTCATTCCGAAGGATTAGCAATTTGCATTGCTTCTTATTTGGCACACGAGACTAACTGTACAAATATCAATTTGTTGCACCTGAGTTCGCGTAAAGCAATGGAAGCAGCTTTGACTATGCAAACTGCTTTTCCCCATATCAATTTTCGGCGAGAAGTTACTGTCGGACATTTGTTATTAGATGTCGATACTCCTAATACAATTTGGGCAAAAGTCAACCCTCCTATTCGTCCTCGTGCCGATGTGGAATACTTATGGCAAGCAGTACTCAACAATCAAGTAGATTGGATAGTTAGCGACCACGCTTGCTGTTCTGCTGAACAAAAAAGAAGTGCTAAAGACCCGAATAATATTTGGTTAGCAAAGTCTGGTTTTGGCGGTACAGAATATTTACTTTCTGGTGTATTTAGTGAAGGTAGTAAGCGTGGAATGTCTTATAACCACATGGCTAAGTTGCTGTCTTGGAACCCATCCCGGCGCTTTGGTTTGTTAACAAAAGGCGATATTGCCATTGGCTATGATGCTGACTTGGTGTTAGTAGACCCTAATGAAAGTTTTGTGGTACGTGCGGCTGAGTCGGAGTCACAACAAGGTTACACACCTTTTGAAGGTGTAGAGTTAACTGGGCGGGTGAAAAGTACGTTTTTGCGGGGGAACATAATTTACCATCGAGGACAGGTAATAGGTGCGCCTAGAGGACGTTATTTAAATTCTAAAATATAGACAAATAAGAATGCATAAACTAAAAAGAATTTTGAATCAATTACTTTCTCATTTCTCTGCTATGGTGACATCTAAAATTGATCTAAACTAGTGTTTATTGCTAAACTGTATACTCGTTGTCATTCAAAAAAACATTATAAGTATAAGGAAATTCGTGATGTCTACTCGCCAAGTAATCGTTCCCAAGGGCATGGAAATTTTATATGAAAAATTTCATTATTGCCCTGGTGTTAAAGTTGGTAATACTTTGTACATATCTGGGCAGGTAGGCAGAGATGAAAATTTGCAAATTGTTAAAGGCATAGAAGCCCAGTTTGTTCAGGCTTTTGAAAACGTTAAAAAGGTGCTGGATGCAGGAGGATATACCTTTGATGATGTGGTAGAAATGATTACTTACCATGTCACTGGTACTGGCTTAGGGGAATTCCAAGCTGAAGCAACTGCTTTTGATAAACCAATGCATATCATTCCATTTTTACAATTGTTTATGCAAGTAAAAGACCGCTACTTTACTAATAACTATCCTACCTGGACTGGTATCGGCGTTACTGGTTTATCTACACCAGAATTGATAGTTGAGATTAAGTGTACAGCTGTTTTATCTAAATAGAAGATTCATAGTGGGTGACAATCTAGAAACTAAAATAAATCTTCCACTAAAAAATACTAATATATTACTGTCTTTAAAGATTCGGACTATCCAAAAATTCGAGTACTGCCTTTGCAATTTTTTCTGGTATTTGGTTCATCATGCAAATAGTTCCGCTTGAAAACTCGATAACTTTACTATGAGGAAGAGCTTGAGAGAGAAAATATCTATCTTGTGCTAGTGCTAAACCCAATCGCTCAAATTCTTCCACATCATCAATTCCCCAGAGAATGAGAGATGGACATTTAATTAAACTAAATCTTTTGGCAGCCTCAATGCAGTAATTTCCCACAGCCCAAACTGCATACAATGGATAGCCAAAGCATTTTAAATCATCTAAAACCCAGCGATGATTTAACTCAGCAGAACCTACATATCTTGCACGAGCTAACCATCTTTCCATCAAGTGCGAACCATCTTCTTTAATGACGAAACCTTCATCAAACCTCCTCATTAAATCTACTTTTCCAGCTTCACCAAAGCCAGCCACATTAGATAAAATTAATTTATTAACACGTTCTGGGTAAGCTGCTGCTACTTCTCCAGAAACAAAAGCTCCCGTGTGGTTTCCCAGAATATTTATTTTTTCAACACCTAACTCATCCAACAAAGCAATGACAGTTTTAGCGTAGTCAGCCACTGAATACAACTTTGGCGGTTTATCAGAATCTCCAAAACCCATAAAATCCATTGCTATCACGCAGTAATTTTGTGCCAGAATTGGCATTAATTCGCGGTATTCATCACTACTACGTGGGTTCATATGTAGTAGTAAAAGAGGCTCTCCTTCGCCACCAATACGGTAAAGAATTTGTCCATCTTCGGTGTCTAAAAAAGCTCGCTTGATTGGTTTATTCATCACACCACAATGCATTTAGAATTTATTTTTTAATTTTGAATTGTTAAGTCAGCCTTAATTTAACTTTTTCAGCAAATTACCTTTTTTGTGCTACATTTTGTAGCCATTCAATCAGGGGTCTTAAGGTTCCTGGCAATGCTGCCTCGCTGACAGTCACCGTATGCTGTCTACCGTTATCCTCTACTGTTAACTTATACTGAAAGCGATCGCTCTCTTGATTTGGCGAAGTAATTAGTTCAGGTAGCCTAAATAAATCAGCAACTTCCACCAGTCGGGGAAGTGTGGCAGCTTCATGTGGCGGGAGAGTGTCTGTATCAACGGTTATCTTCTTGCTAATTCCAGCAAAGCCGCCCGTGCGTTCAAATGATACCCGCATTTTTTTGCTTTCCGTTGTGTTATTTAGTTGCAATAAATACAAAGACTGGGAGATGATAATTTTCAGCTCCCAATTTAGCAATAACAAACAATACATCTAAAAAGTTAGAAGTTAAGAAAAAACTCCTAACTCGTGTACAGACGCGATTAATCGCGTCTCTAAATAACTCCAACCTGTTGCCAAGCCTTCTGCACGGCTTTTTGCTCATTACTGTCATTACCGTAGAGTTCGCCAGCAATTTGAATAGTGACGCTGGCAGCTTTTTTAAAATCTGCTTCGGCACGCAAGCGATCGCGTAAAGCTACATACCAGATTTTACCAGCTTTTTCCCAGGCATAGCCACCAATCTCAACAGCCGCCAGATAAAAGGCATAGTTAGGGATTCCTGAGTTGATATGCACCCCACCGTTATCATCAACACCCGTATATTTATCTTTTACATGGGCTGGTTGGGGATCTTTACCCAATACTGGATCATCGTATGCTGTTCCCGGTGCTTTCAGGGAGCGGAGGGCAACACCTTTGACAGTCGGTATCAAAAGACCTTCACCAATCAGCCAGTCTGCCTCTTGTGCAGTCTGATTTTTGGTCTTTTGTTTCACCAGGGAACCGAAAACATCAGAAAAGGATTCATTCAGTGCCCCTGGTTCGCCATAATACTGTAAACCCGCTTGATACTGGGTTATACCATGAGTTAGCTCATGCCCAATCACATCAATTGATTTCGTGAAGGATTGAAACAGTTCTGCGTCACCATCACCATAAACCATCTGGTCGCCGTTCCAAAAGGCATTGTCATATTTAACGCCATAATGCACGGTGGAATCTAAACGTAGTCCTTTGTCGTCAATCGAATTGCGATCGAATATCTCATGAAACAAGTCATAAGTAGCACCAGCAGCATCGTAGGCTTCATTAACTGCTACATCACTGCTGGCAGCATCCCCTTCAGCACGCACCAGCGTACCAGGGAGTTGCTGCCCATTTTTGGCATCGTAGATGGTGCGGCGCTTTTCACCCGGAGAAGGCGCAAACGAGATATTACCTACGACGTTTCTCCGTCCCAGAAATTGTGCTGAAATATTTAATGTATGAAAAGCCCAAGTACGCTGCTGGGGATTGCCATTCACCACAACATTTTTTAGCATATGGGGCGGGACAATACAACAAATAGGGCATCTAGAGTCAAGTGGATGCTCATACTTGAACCCAGATGATTTCTTTTTATTTCGAGCCATCCAAGATATTCTCCTTTTGAAACTAAGTGATGGCAAACAAAGGAGCAGAAAAACGAATCCAAATCGCGTGTACCTGGTTTGTTTTCTAAAGAAAATTTGCTACTTTGTATTTTCGGATAGGTCTATGGAGGATGGATAGTACTCTTATGGGGTACTTTTGATCTAGAAATATTGCCTAAAAACACAAGGAGAGCTTAATTACCGCAAGTCTCAGACAAAATTCTTGCGTGAGTTAACAAGACCTCTTTTACAGACCTAATGCGTTTATATATTAGTTCTTATCAAGGGAAATAATCTTATTTATTGCTGTTTTGTAACTATCAAGCTATTAATCCTATAAATACCCATTGGATACTGGTAAATCCTAAATCCAGGCATCCAAAACCTAAGATTTTCACAGCCAGCCACCAAACACCGCCAGACCATAATATTTCCAAGGTACTGCAACTGTCTTAAATCCAGCTTTGCTCAACATTTGTAAATGAGCATCTAAACTAGCTAGCTGGTCTTGACTGGAGTAACCTTGGGTGCTACTTGCGCCACGTTTAGCGCCAATCTCTATCAAACTAATTTCCTGTTTAACTGCCCATTCCTCTCGTGCCGCCTTGTAAACTTCTGCTAAAGCTGGTGATTCTGGTAAGGTAGGATCTGCATTCCAAAAACAACCGTCTTGAGTGAGGCTAGCAGCAATTCGCTCAAACAACTTCAATTTCATCTCATCTTGAAGATGGTGAATTGCCAAGGATGAAACACAAGCATCAAATTCACTACCAATATCCAACTTCTCTGGATTATTTGCCCAGTCGCCAAAGTCTGCTTGTATAGCAGTCCAGCGTTGTTGATATCCAGCTGCTGTGATTTTATCTTGGGCAAATTGCAGCATTCGAGGTGAGTAATCTAAGGCAATTACTTGGGCATCTGAAAAGCGATTGAGTATCTTGATACTAAGTTCCCCTGTCCCACAACCTAATTCTAAGATCCGCTGACTTGTCGAAGGTACACAACGGATAATTACTTCCAGTATCTCATCGTATCGCGGTAACAGTTGGCGAATACCAGTGTCAAAATCAGCAGTGTTGGCAAATACCTCACCGGGAAATACATTTTGCATGGGGATTGGAAAAAATAGATACACTAATCAATATTAATCATCCATCATTACGAGGTACATACTACATCGGTGGAAGGAACTTTTAGTATTAAAATAATATGTCTCCTTCCCAGTCTCCGACTAGAAATACCTAATGTGAGGCTCCACCTCTTATCTTAACTTGCGGCAGAGCCGCAATGAGGTAATTTCCAGCCACAGGCTCTTAAGGAGCTTTTGAAAAATCACGAATCGATTACACCTCAATCTGTTGAATAATCTGCATTGTTTCGACGCTGACCGTGCAGACTATTTGTAGTATATTACACAACAAATTTAGAGCCTACTTTATTGACCACTTTGCTGGAAAAGCTGCTCTAGAGAAGCTAATTCAGCTTCTGTCACTGCGTCAATCTGTGGCAAAGGTCGCTGCATAATTGAGTAAAGCGATCGCTTTTGCACTTTTGTAGATTGCAAACCAAGTTCCTTCAATTCCTCTCCAATTTTTAATCTCATATTGCCTCGGTCAGCTTTAGTTACATCAGGACTTTGGAGAATAGCTATTTCAATAGCAGGTAAAATAAATTTCTTTACTTTCTCATATTCTCCTGAATAAATAGCATTTTGAGCTTGAGTAACTAGCTCTTTTATAGTTTCTAATGACTCCCAATCTTGCTGTTTGCGCTTTTCTATACGAAAAAGCATATAACTATAGCCTTCTAAAGGTTTGCCGTCACGCTCAAAAGTTTTAGTTGTTCCAGGTGAACCAAAACAGAGGCTATCATTTACAATACAAAGATTATCGCTGTTTATCTTATTATCCTGCGCCAAAATTGCAGCAAAATAACCTGCCTTCAGGGAATTACTACCACCTCCATCAGCTTCAGAAAATGTTTGTTGGTAGCCTAGTTCTAAACGACGCTCACCAATATCGAGTAAATCTTCAATACCCCGATATACTGGTTCTGCTAGCTTTATAACACTTGAAAGTTGTGGCACAGGTAGCAATTCAGAAAATCTGCCCATCGTCTTAATAAATTTACCGATGGAGTCATTATTAACTATGCTAAATAAACCTGCTTGTAACTCAACTAATCCATCATTGAAAGGAAATAAGGATGTCAAAGGGTAGTTGCACTGAATGATTTTATCCAGATTATCCGCTATTGATTTTTCTAATTGTCCAGGTGCAGCTAGATAGGGAATTATTACGGATTTTCCACCGTGATTGAAGCGGACAGCAGCATGAACCACCGGATATCTTTGCTTGAACCATTCTACATCTTTAGCCAAGCGCATTTCCACTAGCCAGATCCGACAATAGGCTTCACCTGCAAAAATAGGTTTTTCATCGTAGTCTACATCAACTCGATATTTCGGTAGAGAAAGGGTTTTATATTTTGGAGCCTCACGGCTGAAAGTTTCAGATAAACTCTGGATAAATCTCATGAAATTATTCCTCTGTCACATCAAGCTAAATGCTGTGAAATTTGATTCCAAAAAGCACGAATGGGAATACCTCCTGTTGAATCTGGAGTTACAGAACGTCTTATACCAGGATTTCCTTGATGAATTGCAATCAATTCCCATTGGCGATTAAAAATTGGTGCGCCAGAGGAACCGTCATCAGTTTTCACATTATGGTCAATGTAATCTTCTCCTACTTGCGTAATTTGTCCCAAGTCGGAAATTATCACCGGGTTTCCTTGCGAATGATGGATAATACGAACATCTTGACCGCTATCTAATGTTTCATTGCTACAAATAGCTTTTTGTTGCAGAGGATTATCTCTTATTTTGACTAAAGCGTAGTCAGGGCGATTATGACCACTAACAAAAGTCATATCTATAGGACTCCTATTTGATTTCTGAACAAGACTAAGAGAGAATACGGAGAGGTTT
>NZ_JAQYWQ010000114.1 GCF_029379315.1 Nostoc sp. S13 | reverse complement strand
TTTGACTTTGCCACTCTTCAGATGTACGGAGCTTGTTCAAAACTCAAATAGGATTCCTATATATGGTTCAATTAAATGAAAATTGCTGTAAATTAACCAGGACTTACGCAAAATACCTCTCAAACTCTTATTTCTCCGTGCCTCTGTGGTTCGATTTTCTGAAGTCCTATTAACAATGCAAATCTGTTGTCTAGTAAGTAACAATTCAATGAATACATAGATAAATTGAATAACCATAAGTATTTTTTCTCAGATAAACATGATAATTGAGTCAAAGTTTTTGGTTATTTTTCAATATAAATCAAGTTAAGAAGCAAAGCGGTCATTTATAAAGCAAATGTTAATTTTTAGTATGTTGCTTAATAAACATAATATGAGTTAAATGAGTCTTTAGTAAAAAGTGAACCGAAGCAAAGCTCAGATTTTGCATCTACCAACCAATCCGCTCTGCAATCAATTGCCCCTACTAGGAATCGCTATAATAATGTCTTATAGTACACAACCTTGCTAATAATAATCTGTTAGTAATATTAAATGTGCTTAATAACTAACTATTTGTTGGTATTCAATTGCTAGACAAGGAATTAGTGATGAGTAAATTCTTCAGTCTCTAATCTGACTGTAATGAAATATTTTAGTGATAGAATCAGGAGTTATGCAAATTAAATCGGTTGACAAAATCCAATTTATCCGCCATGCTTAATGACAAGTTTATCCAATTTTTGAGATCATTTTATTAACGCTTCGTTCTTTTTGAGAGTTAAGTTTTCTGGCTAGCGCTATTGTATTTTACGCTACGGGATTAGATATCAAATTAGGATATAACTTAGGAAGCTTTGAAGTAACACGCCATTAATTTTCACGCCACAATAGTAACTTTGGGCGGCAAAAGCGTACAACAATTCATATAAAACCAATTTAGACCCATCCACTTGATTAAGGTAGAAACCCTAGAGGAAAAGCCCTCTTGGGAATTTGCGGATGAGTCTATTCTAATCGATTAAATATAACCAGGCTATCCCCTAAAAAAGCAGAATTGGAATGAAAATATGGCAGCAAATAAAGAAAGTCGATTATTGACAAAACCTGTACGCCGATCGCAAGTAATTTTAGCAGTTTCTCTGACTTTAGCGGCTGGATTAATCACTTTCTATAGTTTGGCACCGTTTTCGTCTAAACCGAAAGTTCAGACGCAGCCAGCGTTTCCTCCAAAAGCTGCCGCACCTGCGAAAGTTGCTGTGACTGCCTTGGGACGTTTGGAACCAGAAGGCGAAGTTACTACTTTGACTGCTCCCACTTCCAATAATGGGGTGCGAGTAGAAAGACAGTTGGTGAAAGAAGGAGATGCGGTTAAAGCAGGGCAATTATTAGCCTATCTAGAAAATTATGGTCGTTCTAGAAGCGCATTGCAACAGGCTTTAGACCAACTGCAAGTTGCTAAAGCTAAACTAGCGCAGGTGAAATCTGGAGCTAAAACCGGAGATGTCGATGCTCAAAAGGCTGCTATAGCCCGGTTAGAGCCACAATATAAAGGAGACGTTGCAACTCAACAGGCGACAATCGCCCGCATCCAGGCTGAAGTAGACAATGCTCAAGCCGAAAACGATCGCTATCAGCAATTATACAAACAAGGTGCGATCGCGGCTTCCATAGCAGATACCAAAGCTTTGCAACTAAAGACTACACAACAGCAGCTAACAGAAGCTCAAGCTACTCTCAAGCGGACTCAAGACACATTCCAAGAACAACGCAAGCAAGCACAAGCACAACTCACCAGTATTAGCGAAGTGCGTAGTGTAGATGTTCAAGTAGCACAAACCGAAGTCAACAGTGCAACAACTTCTGTTCAACAAGCAAAAGCCGACTTAGATTTAAGTTACATCAAATCTCCCATAGATGGCAAAATATTAAAAATTCACGCCAAAACTGGAGAAGTCATCAGCAGCAACAAAGGATTTGCTGAGATAGGTAAGACATCTCAAATGTATGTGATTGCAGAGGTGTATCAAACCGATGTTCGCCAAGTGCGTGTAGGACAAAAAGCCACAATTACCAGCACTGCATTTACTGGAACATTAAAGGGAACTGTGAAAGAGATTGGTTGGCAAGTTGACAAGCAAGGCATCTTCAGCCTCAACCCTGGTTCAGATACAGACCGCAGAATAGTTGAGGTGAAAATCTCTATCGATAATCCCGCAGATAGTCAACGGGTAGCTCGTTTAACTAACTTACAAGTGGATGTCGCTATTCATATTTAGTCATTAGTCATTCAAAAATGACCAATGAAAAATAATAATTAACAAATAAATCCATGATTTTCAAAATTCCTTTAGGATGGCTACAGCTAGCCCAGCAAAAAGTTCGTTTACTAGTAGCTGTAGCTGGGATTGGTTTTATTGTGCTGCTAATGTTTGTGCAACTTGGTTTTCAAGATGCTCTCTATTCAAGTGCAACCGCACTGCATCAGAATCTCAAGGGAGATTTATTTTTAGTTAGTTCGCAATATAAATCTTTGACTTCAAATCAAAGCTTTTCGCGGACTAGTTTGTACCAATCTTTGGGGTTTGATGGCGTAGAGTCAGTTAGCCCCATGTATTTACAATTTGCTAAACTGAAAAATCCGGCAACTAGTGAGAAATATTCAATATATGTTATTGGTTTCGATCCAGGTAATCCTGTGATGAACATGCCAGAAGTTGAGAAAAATTTAGATAAACTCAAAATTCCTGATGTCGTGTTTTTTGACCGGGGTTCTCGCCCAGAGTTTGGCCCAATAGCTGAAAAATTTAATGCCGGAGATACTGTACAGACAATTGAAATATTTCCCTTCAATTCATTAATTGGCTATAGAGTAAGAATTGGTGGTTTATTCAGCTTAGGGCCTTCCTTTGGGGTAGACGGAAATTTAATTGTCAGTGACTCAACTTTCCTCAGGATAAATCCCAATAGTCGTCCGGCAGATATGATAGATATCGGTTCGATTTCCCTCAAACCTGGTAGTAATGCAGAAACAGTACTGAAAAATTTGCAAGCAAGTTTGCCTAATGATGTCCAAGTTTTTACACGCCAAGGCTTTATTGATTTTGAAAAAAAATATTGGGCAATCAGAACACCAATTGGTTTTATACTTAACTTGATGTTGACAATGGCTGCGGTTGTTGGTGTGGTTATTGTTTATCAAATTCTTTACAGCAATATTGCTACACAGTTCGTTGCTTACGCCACTTTAAAAGCCATAGGTTATGCCAATAGATATTTATTAAATGTAGTATTTCAGCAAGCTTTAATTCTGGCAATTTTAGGTTATATTCCCGGATTGATTAGTTCTGTGTTGTTATATAGTTTTGCAGCAGAAGCAACTAAATTACCAATAGTTATGACAATTAATAATGCCTTGATCATCTTAACTTCGACAGTATTAATGTGTATAACATCAGGTGCACTTGCTATCAACAAACTCCGCTCCGCAGATCCGGGAGATATTTTTTAGCTGATTCCTAGCAGCAAAATAATCAAATTATTTTGCCCTGATATAGACTCATAACTAATCATTGGTGCAGCCTCTCGACAGAAAAATTCCTCTTTGTACCAATTTTAGGTTTTAGATTAAAAGTCTTTACTAAAATTTAAACTCGGTATAACTTTAAAGTCTTTTATCTAACAACTCAAATTCACCTATTTAACAATAATCACGACTTTATGAACCTCAAAAACAAAACCCTCCTAATTACCGGTATTGATCAACTTGTCGGTTTGCGTGCAGCCGAGTTAGGAATAGCGCAAGGAATGAAGGTTTGTGGACTGCAAAGTTCTACAGAACAGAACAAACAATTACAGAATTTAGGTGTTGAGGTAATTATTGGTAATATCACCGATTCTACTATTGCTCAAAAGGCTTGTCACGGAGTAGACATCGTTTTACATACATATCAAATTGCCGAAGAAACTGGCGCAATTAACCATTTTCGTGATGTGAATGTTGGCGGTACTGTCAACATGGCTAAAGCCGCTAAACAGGCTGGTGTCAAAACATTTGTGCATCTATCCAGTGTGATGGTTTATGGTTTCAACTATCCTAATAGTGTTACAGAATCCGGGCCACTCTCTGGCGAAAATAATCCCTACTGTCAAACAAAAATAGAAGCCGAAATAGCACTCTTAGAACTTAATAATCCGTCAGATTTTGGCATCATTATTATTCGAGCCGGAGATGTTTATGGCCCAGGAAGTATTCCCTGGATAGTTCGACCAATTCTGATGATGCGTCAAAAATTATTTGCCTGTGCTAACGATGGTAAAGGAGTAATCAATCATGTATATATAGATAACTTAATTGATGGCATCTTTCTAGCGATAGAAAAAGAATCCTACGGTGAAATATTTAATATCACCGACGGACAAGAAACTTCGTGGAAAGACTATTTTATGCGTTTAGCAGCAATGGAAGGTTTATCAGCACCCCTTTCATTATCTAAAGATGAAATCAAGTTGTTTCTAAAGCTACGTGTTCAAGGACAAAAACTTTTTCGGCAAAAAGTTGATATCTTACCAGAGTCTATAGATTTTATGACTCGTCCCTATGCTTGTTCTATTGTCAAAGCACAAACTCTGTTAAATTATAAACCAACAATTGACTTAGAATCAGGAATGCAGCGAACACATGAATGGCTGCAAAAAACAGATATCCAAAGCCTGATCAAATAGTCCACAGATTTTTGCAATCATTGTTAGGAGTTAGGAGTTAAGAGTTAGGAGGAATATGTGAGGTATCAAAGTATTCTGAATTCTGACTTCTGCCTAACAATTAGCTGCAACTAAGCATAAAATAATCCCCATATTTTCAGAATACTTGTTTTCTATGAGTAGCAATCAACCACGATTGAGCATTGGATTACCTGTATATAATGGTGAAAAATTTATCAAAGAAGCCATAGATTCACTCTTGGCTCAGACCTTTGAAGATTTTGAGCTAATTATTTTAGATAATGCCTCTACAGATAAAACTGAAGAAATTTGTAGAGCTTACGTTGAGCAAGACCAACGTATTTGTTACTACCGCAATGACACGAATATCGGTTGTGCTCGTAACTTCAATCGCGTCTTTAAATTGTCTTCAGGTGAGTACTTTAAATGGGCAGCCTATGATGATCTACATGCTCCAGATTTTATCAAGAAGTGTATTGAGATACTTGACCAAGATCCTACCATAATCTTGTGTCACTCCCAGGTGTATTTCATTGATGAACACGGGGATTTTCTCCAAAACTACGATATCAAACTCAAGGCAGATGCACTAAAACCACACGAGCGTTTTCATGAATTACTGACCAAACATTTATGTTATCAATGTTACGGGGTAATTCGCGCCAGTGCCCTGAGAAAGATACCGCCTATGGGTGGTTACGGTAATGCAGATGGAATTCTGTTGTTAAGACTTGGTATTGTTGGTAGGTTTTATGAAATCCCTGAATACCTGTTTTTTGCCAGAAGTCATCCGCAACAATCAATGAGTATGTTCTTTCCCAATTATTTGTTGTTTGCTGACAAAAATCAAAAATCATTATTGAGTATGCTGCCTGATTTTTATGCATATGCAGTGTGGTTTGATTCAGCAAAGAAAGGGCAAATTTTATTGCCACATTGGAGAATATTCTGGGAGTATGTACTTTCCATATGGCGTAGTCCCCTGAGTTTGTATGAGCGGCTGTGTTGTCATAGAAGTCTACATCAGCAGTTAAAAGGGACAGAATATCTTTTGCTGAAAGATTTGCTAAGAGTGCTGCAAGTACTTTGGAAAGCTTGGCAACCAGCATCAATTAAAGAACAGCAGGTCACACTTTGAACGAATCGGTTCAGAAATCAAGCCTGACGCTCACAGCTTTTTATCAGGGAGCATCTCACTTGCGTAAAAAGCCTTGTAAAACCTCACCCCAACCCTATCGTTACTAAGGAGAGGGAGCAAGAAGCTTGTTTATCATCTGGTATGCAAAACTGGGATGCTCTCTTTTTATCAGCCTCAAAATCACCTATTCTGACTACAAAACTATGTTGAAACTATCTCAATTCTGTCGTGTTTTGCTTGCTACTTTAGTGAGCATCAGTTTTGCTAAAACAGTGAATGCCGAGCCGACTGCAAAACTTACTATTGTGGTAAATGGAATACATCATCAAAAAGGTGAGATTTGCTTCAGAGTTTACCCAAATGAACGAGGATTTCCGATGAGTGGTAATAGCGAAGATCAAAGTGGCTGCGCTAAGATTACTGGAAGTTCTGTAAAAAAAGAATTTTTCGGTTTGAAGCCTGGAACTTATGCTGTCGCCGTAGTTGATGATCAGAATGGCGATCACAAACTCAATAAAGACTTTTTCGGTATTCCCAAAGAAGGTTTTGGAATTTCCAAAAATCCAACTGTGTCTATACAAACAGGTACACCAAAGTTTCGTGATGCCAGTTTTGTTGTAAACAAAAATACAACAGTCAACATCATTATGAAATATTCGCTTGATTCGTAAAGGGAGTGGGGAGTGGGGAGTGGGCAGTGGGCAATGGGGAGATGAGAGAGTGAGGCAGAAGAATTAATAACCAATGCCCCATGCCCCATGCCCCATGCCCCATGCCCAATGCCCAATGCCCAATGCCCAATACCCAATTCTTCAGAATTACGGTTTAGATCAGACCTACATATAAACAAGCCGAGATTCTACCGGAGATTAAAAATTTAATGGAAGATTTGGCGATATTTCTCTCTAAGTCTTTGATGAGTTGGTTGGTTATTCAGGTGTGTTTAACGCTTGTCTTTATATGGTATCTGCGGTCATCCAAAAAAAACTTATTACCAGATGACCAGTTGCCCAAAACCGCAGTGATTCTTTGCTTACGCGGAGCCGATCCGTTTTTACCTAGATGTTTGCGATCGCTCCTAAATCAGAACTATCCACAGTATGATTTAAAGCTGATCGTTGATAGTCACGAAGATCCCGCTTGGAAAATTGCTAGTGAAACCATCACAGAGCAAGAAGCAACCAACGTTCAAATCAGCCCTTTGAGAATAGTACGTAACAATTGTAGTCTCAAATGCAGTTCTTTAGTGCAAGCTGTCCATGAGTTGGACGATTCTTATAAGGTGGTTGCTCTAGTAGATGCTGATACTATAGTCCATGTGAATTGGCTGCGAGAATTAGTCAGTCCTCTAGGGGATGCCAAAATAGGGGCAACAACAGGTAATCGTTGGTATGTACCTACAGGTAGGTATTGGGGATCTTTAGTACGGTACATAGGCAATGTATCCACAGTAGTGCAAATGTTTCTCTTCCAGATTCCTTGGGGTGGGACTTTGGCTGTGAAAACAGAAGTGCTTCGCCAAACAGGACTACTAGATAAATGGGGACAAGCTTTAGGCGAAGATTTTATGATGCACAACATCCTCAAAAAACATGGGTTGCAGGTAAAGTTTGTGCCTTCGCTGCTGATAGTCAATCGTGAAGAGACTGATTTATTCAACTTAATAGATTATCTCAAGCGCCTAATGCTCTGTTCTCGACTGTATCACCCACGTTGGTTAGCTCTTGTTAGTGAAGCTGTTTCTAGCATTTTGTTTCCTACTATAGTCATCCTGGTAATTCTAGAGTGGTTGTTAGAGGCAAAATGGCAAGCTGCGACTCTCTTGTTCGGTTGCTATGCAGTCTATACTGTCGGATTACTCTTGGTAATGCTCGTGTTGGAATTAGAGATACAGCGAGTGGTTCGCTCTAATGATCAGCCGATCGCAAAATTATCAGTTGCTACAATCATCAAAATGTTAATTGGAATTCCTCTGACACAGTGGGTTTATGGGTTAGCAATACTATCGTCACTGTGGATTTCAACAGTTACTTGGCGCGGTGTTAGCTATCGGGTTCAAAGTCCCTGGAATATCCGGCTAATTGAATATCGCCCTTATCAATGGTTGGATCAACCTATTGATAGCAAGGTTTCTCTTTGAACTGAATCGTTGGATATGAACTAGGGTGTGAAAGTTATTACACTAAACATTCCCTAGTCTTCAAATTATATTATATTTAGTAGAACTATATTAGCTATAACTCTTGTCCAAATACACGCTTTTATTTGTTGATTAGCAAAATGTATTTGCATTCATGGCAAGGGTTTAGACAGATATATTAAGGGGGATTTTGACTGAGCCTTTTCGATATTTTAATAGTTTCTAAGCAAGGTTTAGAAACATCCTCTTCAGAATCGGCAATTTAGATCATTTATAAATGCGTAAATCCTTACCCTAACTGTATTAGTGGTAATTTATAAACCACATAATCAGGATGTTAATGAAACATTTGCAGCGTAAGTTCTAAATTCAAAACCAGCATTCTTGTAGTGTAAGATTCCCCTTTTTATGACTAAGCAACCACTTCGCATTGCACTGTTTACAGCATTGTACGCTCCTTTCTTGACTGGAGTTTCCGTTGCAGTACACCAACGGGTTCAATGGTTACTGCAACAAGGGCATGAGGTCTTTCTTATCTACCCAGAAATTAATAGCCAGTACCCCAAAAAGGTTGGAAATCGCCCAATGTCAGGATTGGATGAACTACAGCCCTTCCCCAACTTTTCTGCTTATGCATTCCCCACCAAACCGCTAATTTTCTACAAATCTCTTCCCCAACCATTAAACTATCGCTATTGGAGCGATACTAAATTACTTGAGAACTTCCAGCCCGATATTATATTGGTTGAAGAAGCGGCGCAAATGAGAGGATTATACTCACTTTTTTTACAAGGTTATGGTCGCCCCATAGGAGTTGAGTACGCTAAACAAACTGATACCCCAATCATCTCAATTTTCCATACCGATATCGTTGCCTATATTCGATATTACTTAGGAAATCTGTTCTTCAGCTTGCTACGTCCGATTGTTCCTCTTTTAGTCCAGCAGTTCAGTGATGCTTATGATCTCAACTTATTTCCGTCTCAAGAACTGCTTGCTAAGTACAACAGACTGAAATGCCAACGCAGTGAATACGTGCCATATCAAGGGATTGATTGCGAAAAATTTCACCCCCAAAATATCGACTACAACCCCATTGTTAACGACTATCGACCAACTATCCTTTTTGTCGGACGCATTACCCCAGAAAAAAATGTCACCCAACTTATAGATGCATTTCCAATCATTGCTGCCAAAATTCCTGATGTCCATTTAGTCATCGTCGGTAGTGGCCCCTTGGATGAAGAGATCCGTCGGCGCGCCCAAAAGTTTAAGTCCGGTATTACTATCTGGGGTGAGTCCCACGGAACAGAACTTCTAGGTTTATATACACGGGCAGATGTATTTGTCAACCCCTCTGTTACCGAAAACTTCTGTACGACCAATATGGAAGCTTTAGCATCTGGAACCCCTGTTGTAGCAGCCAATGCTGGAGGAAATCCCGAACAGGTTTTTCATGGGATCAACGGTTTTTTAGCCGAACCAAACAACCCAACAGATTTTGCTCACAAGGTAATTGCAATTTTAGAAAATCCTGATTTGAAAGCAGATTTGACTAGACAGGCTCGCCCCTCCATACTCGAATTTGATTGGTCGGCATGTATGCAAAAATTAGAAGACAAACTGTACCAGATTGTTGAAGAATCACGGAAGGTAAAGGTAAGTACAGGCAGTATAAAACCACAGCGATAACAAACACAGCGATCGCTAGTATGTACACTACTAGAACACCAATTCAGTAATTCTGCAAGAACCTCTCCCCCAACCCCTCTTGAAACGGCGATGGGAGTTTGACTCCCCCTTCCCTACAAGGGAAGGGGGCTGGGGGGTTAGGTTTTTGATTACTGCAACTTTTTGCACCAACGAGTTTTAAAATTAGTGAACACATCCGATTTGCATTGCCGTAGTTGCAGCCAGTAGAAGCTGTGAGTTAATGAAACTTTGAATTTTTCCCTTCCCTACCAAGCTGCAACTTAGATGCATCGACCTGCAACTTAGATGCATCAACTTGCAACTTAGATGCATTGACCTGCAACTTAGATGCATCAACTTGCAACTTACATGCATCGACTTGCAACTTAGATGCATCGACCTGCAACTTACATGCATCGACCTGCAACTTAGATGCATTGACTTGCAACTTAGATGCATCCGACTCGTACTGCTGTAGTTGCAGCTTCAGTGCGATTTGTTACCCCTAACTTATTTAATACCTGGCTGACATGATGCCTAATGGTAGAAGGACTCAATTTCATCCGTTGAGCGATCGCTTCATTACTCAATCCTAAAGCCAGCAGTGCTAAAACTTCTCCCTGTCGCTTGCTCAGTTCGTAAACAGGTTGGGATAATGGTTTGCTCGGTTGCAGCAACGCCTGAATAACCTCTGCTGCCAACATAGAACGACCAATCGCGGCAGCTCGTATGGCATCCGCCAACTCATCAATCGAGATACCCTTGAGCAGGTAGCCAATGGCTCCGGCTTGCATTGCTTGTTGTACCAAGTCATTCTCTAGAAAACTGGTTAAAATTAAAACCTGAATTTCTGGGTATTTTTTGCGGATAACTCTTGTTGCTTCTGCCCCACTCATCCCCACCATCATCAAATCCATCAGCACTACATTTGGTTGCAACTGTTCGCACAAATGTACTGCTTCATCTCCATTACGCGCTTCACCCACTAATTCAATGTCATCAAAGGCCAGCAAGAAAAATTTAAGACCTCCCCGCAGGATTTCATGATCATCAACAGTAATGACCCGAATCGGTTTCACTGATGTATCTTTTTTCATATTTTTTAAATCCGGGGCATAAAAACTATTTTCAATACATTTAGATTAGATGCTTGTTCCATTTTCAGTATTTATTATACGTGAAATTCTTAATCTTTAATTTTTTATTTCCCGCCAGCCAATCACCGGAGAATCCCACAATATAATCTGAAATTCTGTCTTTTCTAAGTAACTTTATGGAAATAAATATAACTATCTTATAAAAAATGAATCCGCCTAATACCTTTACCAATGAGTAATTAAAAAGGACAAATGACGCTCTTTGTAGTTAACTTTATTTGTGCCTAATATCTAATGCTCAATGCCTCATTCCCAATTACTTATTCCCCACTCCCTATTTTCAAAAGAACGGTTGACCAACTCAGAACAATCTCAGTTCCCTCTCCTGGATAGCTTGACAAATGGAAAATAGCCCCAATCGACTCAGCCCGTTCTTTCATAATTGCTATCCCCAAATGACCAGATGGTATCTTGTTGGGGTCAAAACCACAGCCATTATCGCTAATCTGCAAGACCATCTTCTGTGAATTGCCGTGGAGGTTTACTGATACTTGCGTAGCTTGGGCATATTTAATAATATTATTCAGTGCCTCTTGAGTAATCCGGTAGAAGACAAGCTTCACCTCATTAGACAAAAGCCGATCGCCTTCCACCGTCGTTATTACTTGTAAACTTGCCCGTCTTTGAATTCCCTTCGTTAACTGCTGTAGCAATTCACCTAATGGTTTATCTGTCAAACCGCTAGGACGTAACTCAAACAGGAAATTCCGCATTTCTGCTAACGCCCCTTGTGTCATTTGGGCCAGTTCCTTTAATCCCTCTTGGGCTGTCTCTGGGTTGCGTTTCCAGACTCTAGGCAAAGCTTCGGCAATTATCGCCACAGTAAACAATGTCTGCGATACTGAATCGTGTAAGTCACGAGCGAGGCGATTTCGCTCCATGTCCACAGCAATCTTTCGTAGCTGTTCGCTTTCAATCAATTGTTCTCGTAGCTTCACCGCTTCCATTAACTCATTAGTTAGGCGTAGACTCATAATTACTACTAAGAACAAAAATCCATATTCAGCTAAGTATATGGATTTTATTATCCCCACATCTACTAAGTAATCGTGTTGAATAGTTCCTACGACAATCACCAAGCTCAGACATAGAATCAGCGCCGCTTGCTTCTCACCGCGCTGATATTGACGGTAACAAATGTAAAAAATGAACCCGATATTACTGATTAAAGTTAGAAATTGGAACACGAATAGGGGATTGAGTGTACCTTCTGGACGGCGAATCAGTTCGCCCCAAGGCAAAGAAATACTTGATACCGTGCTGATATGGGAATATTGAATCCCACTTGGGGAAATTTCGTTGATTAACAGGCAGATGACGTACAGGCTATTCAGTGCCAAAATTAAGCGCACTGGCTTAATTTTAGTATATACAGCCACAAACCAGACAGTAAAAACTCCGTAAATATATCCCAAGGAAGATACCAATTTTCTGGCATTTATATAATCTTCTACATTAGTGGCCTTATATTTGAGTATCACAGCCAAGATATAGCTAACAGATATTAAGCAAACTAAGCCAAAGCAGAAGTGAAGCGTGCTTTGTAATCGCCGAGAGGCAATCAGCAGGTGTAACAGACCAACATACAGGCAAATGCCAGCAAATATATTCAGAATAGTTGGAATAAGAGTCATTACCTGTTGAATCAAAAGTTTGTTTTATAAATAATTCAGTCAGGACAGGGCGTTGCCCATGCGTGTCAAATTAACATGAAAGTTAGTCTAGAACTAGCTTTTACAGATTGTCTCCTTCCCAGTTGGAGATTGGAAATGTATAGTGGGGGGCTGCCGCCTCCTGAGTTGCGGTAGAGCCGCAATTGAAGAGCATTTCCAGCCAGAGGTTGGAAACGAGGTTTTAAAAGGGTTTTGGCTTAAGTTGACACCAATGGGCATTGCCGTACCTCTATGATTCTTTGGCAACATCAGAAAATTAAATGTCTAACAGCTTAATTAAAGCCTGATTTGTGACTCATGGATAGATAGATAAGATCAATCACCTAGTGTGGTATAGGTCATTTGTCCTAGCCAAAAATAGAACACTTATACGATGCGTTAACCAAGGCGATCGCTGTACAATCCAAAGGCCAATGATTGCAGACAGTACAAAGGACTATCACACTGTGTTTTTTCAACCTAAATCCTAATTCGTTATAAAATAATGTCCCCTCTGTAGGAAGGAACATTGAATTTTTCAGGGGAACAAATCAAGGCCAATTAACCATAATGACTTCAAAAATCCACTTTATCTCCGGCTTACCTCGTTTTGGTTCCACCTTACTCGGAGCATTACTGCGGCAAAACCCTCGGTTTCATGCCAGCATCACTAACCCCGTCGGTAGTCTGGTCAGCCAAATGCTAGAAGCGATGAGCGAAGACAATGAATTTTCAGTCCTTATCACCCCTGAGCAAAAACCGGCATTAACCTTAACTATATTTTCCACATTTTACAAGCCCCAAGCTCAAAAAGAAGCGATCTTCGATACTAACCGTTTGTGGTGTGGCAAACTCTCCTTAATTCAAGAGTTATTTCCTGGCTCAAAAGTGATTTGCTGCGTGCGGAATGTCGCTTGGATTATGGATAGCATCGAACGGCTAATTAGAAAAAACGCTTTTGATGTGTCGCGGATGTTTAATAATCTTGGTGAACGTCCCAAAATCGAGTTTCAACCGCGACTGACAATTTTACCGCCAGATTTATTTACTCAGTATGATGGGTTGTCTTTTTGGAAGAATCTTAGCAATAGTCTGGCAAATGTAATTGTCGCCCAGCCGGTAGAAGCGGTGAGTAAATGAAGCTTTAAATCTTATCCCTTCCCTACCAGGCTGCACTTAAGTTACATCGACCTGCACTTAAGTTGCATTGACTTGCACTTAAGTTGCATCGACCTGCACTTAAGTTGCATCGACCTGCACCTAAGTTGCATCGACCTGCACTTAAGTTGCATCGACCTGCACTTAAGTTGCATCGACCTGCACCTAAGTTGCATCGACCTGCAACTTAGGAATTTCCAACAAATAAATTACTACTACTTGTGGGGTAAGCAGCGTTTGACTGACTTGTACTGAGCTTTGTCGTTGGCGCAGCCTAAGAAGAGAAGTAGCGCTCACGCCGAAGTCTTGCCCGCCCGTAGCCAAAAATGTGCGAGATGCCCACCCTACAAATAACTCAACAAAAGGAAAAAAATCAAATGACAAATTTTATTGTCAACCAAACCACTGATGATGGCACTGGTAGCATCACAGGCACTCTCAGTTATGCAATTCTCCAAGCGAACCTACTAGCAGGAGATGACACCATTACCATTGATAGCAATGTCCGCCTCACTGGGGTAATGCAAACCCTGGTTAACAGCAACATCACCATTGTGGGTAAAAACCACAGCATCAGCGGCGATGTCAATAACAACGGCATCAACGATAACGGCGACGTGCGCCCCTTATTTATCAAATCGGGAACCGTTGGTATCTCCGATTTAACCATCACCAACGGACGAGCCGACGGAGATAGCTTCTCTGGCGGCGATGCCGGAATGGGCGGCGGCTTATTTATCTATGATGGCAACGTCTCTTTGAGCAATGTTGCTTTCAATAATAATAAGGCGATCGGCGATCGTAAGTTTGGCACTACTGGCACTACTGGCGCTACTGGCACTGCTGGCACTGCTGGAAGTAGCGGTATTGGGGGTATTGGTGGTGCTGGTGGTGCTGGTGGTATTGGTAGCTTCGGCGACGGTGGCAGTGTTAGCGTCAATAGCATCTACAACATTACTGGTGGCGATGGTGGCGATGGTGGCGATGGTGGTAACGGTGGTACTGGCGGTATTAGCGGTGCTGGCGGTGCTGGCGGTGCTGGCGGTGCTGGCGGTGCTGGCAGTATTGGCAGTGTTGGCGGCGGTGCTACTGGATTAGGAGGTGGTATTTTTATCCGCAGTGGTTTTTTAACCCTCAACAACACCAGTTTTACTAACAACACTGCTACAGGCGTTACTGGAGCTAACTCAGGTCAAGGCTTGGGTGGGGCAATCTTTATCATGCAGTCCCTCACTAATACCAACGGTAACAACCAGGAAATACTCAACCTTTTGCCCAGCGTCAATTCTGTGGGTTCGCAGCCGACTTTTAGCGGCAACAGTGCAGCTAACGACGCAGGGACACCCACCAATAACGATAATATTTATGGCACTATTGGCACTATTGGCATAATTAGTACAAGTGGCACAAGTGGCACAATTAGCACAATTAGCACAAATGGCACAAGTAACACGATTAGCACAATTGGCACAATTAACGTTGCACCTGTTGGTGTTAACGACAGTGTTACCACCGCTTTTAATACTGCCGTAAACATCCAAGCTAGTACCCTACTGGCTAATGATACCAATGTAAATAGCGCCTCTCTTAGCATCACTGGTGTCAGTGGTGTGACCAACGGTACTGTTGTCTTTAACAATAACGGCACTGCTAGCAATACGGCAGATGATTTCGTTTTCTTTACACCAACTACCGGATTTAGTGGTAATGCCAGCTTTAACTACACTCTCAGCGATGGTAGCCTGACTGGTACTGCTACCGTTACTGTGGCTGTCGGTACTGACATTGAAGGTACTAAGAAAAAAAA
This sequence comes from Nostoc sp. S13, assembly GCF_029379315.1. Classification (GTDB taxonomy): domain Bacteria; phylum Cyanobacteriota; class Cyanobacteriia; order Cyanobacteriales; family Nostocaceae; genus Nostoc. Next base: position 6,483 of record NZ_JAQYWQ010000114.1, on the reverse strand, counting down.
TAACTTAGTTGGCGCTAACGGTAACGATATTATAGATGGCGGCGCTGGTAAAGACACCATAGATGGCGGCAATGGTAACGATACTCTCTACGGCGGCGCTGGCAATGATCTCCTTTACGGCGGTGATGGCAATGATCTCCTTTACGGCGGTGATGGCAATGATCTCCTCTATGGTGGTATTGGCAGTGATATCCTCACAGGTAGCAACGATAATGATATATTTGCCTTTGCTGTTGGGGAAGGCACTGATACTATTACTGATTTCACTAAGGGTAATGATTTGATTGGACTGTATGCTGGTTTGAGCTTTGGACAATTAAGTTTCTCAGCTAACAATATCCTGGTGACTTCCACTAATGAAATTTTGGCAACGCTGATTGGTATTAATACTACAACGCTGACTGCTGCTGATTTTGTAACGCTTTAATCATCCCTATTTTATGCAACGCCCACTTTAGTTGCAGATTCATGCAACATTGATGCTTCGGCTTGCAACTCTGTTGCCTCGGACTGTAACGTTGTTGCCTGGGCTTGCAACTCTGTTGCATCGACCTGCAACTTTGTTGTATCTAAAAACTTTACCTTACTGATAGCTTTAGGGTTGCAATGGGTACATTAAATATATACATTACAACAGTATATTCAGATGCCTACCCAAGATACGACACGCCGTTTGCGCCCTCAATTAATTAGTGAAGATATTAATTCATGGCACGGTTTGCAAACCATCAGCATTTATGAAACAAACCGTGCTGATGCCTCTGCTGCAAAATTACAGCAAGCTTATCAGGCTATGTTGATTTTTCAACAAGCCGAAACCGAGAAATTAACTTTATACCGTGCTGCTGCTGATGCTGCGCGATTAGCAGAATGGGAATTTCACAATACGGTATTAGCGATGAAAGAAGTTGTGCGCGGACAATATGGATTAGATAGCGATCAAGCCCAAGCGGTAGGATTGAAGAAAAAATCAGAGTACAAGCGTCCCAGCCGCAAAAAGTTAGTCGCATCATCAGTGTCAACCTAAAGCCAGCACGTCTCCTTTCCAGCCTTTGGCTGGAAATGCACCTCATCGCGGCTCTGCCGTGAGTCAGGGAGGCGGAGCCTCCTAGTAGGCATTCCCAGTCAGAGACTGGGAACGAGACAACAAGACAATCTCTAAAAGCTGGTTTTAGTACCCCGCCAGGCGTGCAAAATCGGCATGGTAAACAATCCCCACGCCAAACCCGTAATTAACCCAAAAGGCGTAACTAGATAGTTATTAAAATTCCACAAACCAAAAACTTGTGCTGCCAATTCCAAAGGATAAGCCATCATCAGCAGACTTGCAATCGCCGCACCATTCCAGCCATACTGACTTAACCAGTAAAATCCCTTACCACCAGTTAGCCCATACAACAGACGAGTAATCAGCAAACCCGTGACGGTGCCGTAGCAGCGCATACACACAGCCATAATAAATGGTGGTGCTAAATCTAACCCCATAGCTGGTTGCGGACATACATGATTACCCATAAAATAAATCATATCCGCAATCCCAGGAAGCAAAGACACTCCAGACGCAGCCAGAAAGGGAGCCACTGGCGGGCCAAAAACCATCCCCACCAACAAGAAATCAGCAATCAAACTGACCCAATTAATCTGCAATTCTTCACTGAAAGCTACTCTTGTCATCTCCCTTTCTTTGCGCCCTCTGCGTCTGTGCGTCTACGTCTCTTAAACTATCTTAGTAACATAGGGACTTGTCAATTTATCCAACTGTTGAATTAACAGACTGAGGAACAAACCTACATCCGTCACCACACCCACCGATTCTACAGAACCGCGATCGCTTAACTTAGTCACCACAGCTGGATTAATATCCACACACACTATTTTCACCCCAGCCGGAGTCATATTCCCTACTCCAATGGAGTGCAACATTGATGACAGCATCAAAATCATCTCCGTACCTTCTAGGTGTTTAGCGTATTCCTCCTGTGCTTTAATCAAATCCATTTGAGTATCAGGCAAAGGCCCGTCATCCCGAATCGATCCCGCCAGCACAAAAGGTATATTGTTGTGGACACACTCATACATCACGCCACTTTTAAACGCCCCCGCTTCCACAGCTTTGGGAATGCTGCCATAACCACGGATAGTATTAATTACCTTCAGGTGATGGCGGTGTCCACCACGAACGGCGACACCCCGCTTCATGTCTACACCCAAAGATGTGCCCATGATATTTTGCTCGATGTCGTGGACTGCGATCGCATTACCAGCCAGCAACGCCTGTACATATCCTTCTCGAATTAGTTGCGCCAGGTGTTCGCCGCCACCAGTGTGAATCACCACCGGCCCAGCTGTCACCACAACCTTACCACCAGCATCGCGGATTTTCCGCAATTCCCAAGCCACTTGTTCAACGACCAATTCCACGCGCCGTTCGCTGGAAACGCCTGCCGACATAAAGCTAAATTCTTGGGTGCTGCGTTGTTCCCGTGATTCCGTTTTGCGGATGGTGCGGATACCTAGCACGTCTACAATTACCTGTTCGCCAACTTCTAAATCCCGGAGTATTTTACACCGCGCGACTAAGCCCTTGGCAGTTTGAGTAATTGCGATCGCGCCATCCATCCGTTGATTTTCTACCTTCACCCACTCACCATTAATTCGGACTTCGGTGGGATAAATCGTACTGACGTAGAAATCATCAGGCGCTACACCAGCTTGGATTACCGGCTCCAGTTTGGCATCTCGTTCATCATGCGGTAAATCTACAGCACCCAAATCAATCAACAGCGAGATGATTTCTTCCATCACCTCATGAGATGGTGCTGATACCCTCACTTCGGCAGCTGAAGTACTTTGGCGCTGTTCTCCCAAGTTGAAATTCAGGACTTGGAAGCTTCCCCCAGCATCTATAATCAAATCCAAAGCGTGGTTAATTAAGCCAGCGTCCAGCAAATGTCCTTCCATCCGAATGATCCGGCTTTCTACCGAGACATTGGCATGAATTTCATCTCTAACTGGTTCTGTCACCCGCAGAGTTAAGCATTTAGCTGCACCACCAGCTTTGAGAAATTCCGTAAGTGGTGTTTCCAGCACTTGGAAACCTGCATCTGCAAGGCGGGTTTTCAAAGCCTCACTCGCCTTGTTCATGATCACGATGCTCTCCACATTCACCGTATTACAAGCGAAGTTAACTGCATCGGCTTCTTCAATTGCGATTCGCTTTTCTGGTGCGACTCGCATTTCAATTAAGCGGTTGGAGTAAGAATCGAAAGCGCCCGGATAGTATAGCAAATAGCCATTTGCTAGGGGACAAAAACAGGTATCCAGGTGATAGAAACGTTCGTCTATGAGTCGCAGGGAAAGCACCTCAATATCCAGCCATTTAGCTAGATAAGGGTGAGAGTCTAATTCCGAGCGGAAACCGTATCCCGCCCATAACCAGAGACCTTCCCGATCCAACAGTGCGTCCCCTGCTCCCTCAAAGGGCAAATCTTTGGGTAGTTCATTGACTGTATAACCATTTGCCTCAAACCATTGTTTGAAGAAAGGCTCCTCTCCCTGACGTTCTTTGTGCAAAAAGCGACTGAGGACGACGTTATCTCCTAGTACTAAACCAGCGTTGGCGGTAAAAACCAAATCAGGCCAACCTTTTTCAGGTGGTACTAAGTCTACAACGGCGTGTTGTTTAAGGATCTGGTGTAATCCTTGCCACTGTTCGACGGCGCGATCGCGCGATGATTTGTGAATATTCCCTTCCATCCAGGGATTAATCACATAGTCTACATCGTAGTGGTCAGGAGGACACATTAAAAAGCGAATACGGGAAGTCATAAAAATCTTACAAGCGTTTTATATGCTACAAGCCTATTTTGGATGCAGATTTTCAATTTACTGACATTTGGGAAAATCTGCTACTAGAGCTTAGAGCTTCTATTGATAGTTGAAGGCTTTACAAAGGCTTCGTTATTAATTCTATTACTGGAAGATGGGAATAACTAGAGAAGGTGGCAAAATGACATGGAGCATCTGTTGGACATGACTGTTTGAGTAGTGCTGAGTCAGGCTGCTCTTGGCACAGGGGCAGATGAGCAGAGCACAAACCCCACACTTAAAAGTACTTCAGTGTTCAATCGTTGTTGGATAGCGGCTCTAATTTCTGGACTGTGACAAGAGGTTTCAACAAATAGTTGTAGTGTGTGCCAATACGTCTTAGAGTAGCATTGGAACCAAAATGACTGCTAGTAACTGATTCTGCCTATTCAGAATAAAATTTTACCATTGTTTATTAAGCTTTTGAGGAGATTAAAAACTGCATGAAAAAGCAATTGTCACAGAACTGGCTTATTTCTCAATCTTGGTTACGCTTTTTAATCATCATTTTATTAGTAATAGGCGTATTTTTTCGCTTCGTCAATCTTGACAAAAAAATTTATTGGGGTGATGAAGTTTTCTCATCATTACGCATATCTGGCTATACCCAGTCAGAAATGAAGGAGCAGTTAAGTAATGGTGGTTTGAGCAGCATAGAAGATTTGCGTAAATACCAGTATCCCAATCCTCAAAAAAACACAATTGATACAATTAAAGGGCTGATTTTAGAAGACTCGCAGATTTTGCCGCTATACATCTTGATCACCCGGTTTTGGGTAGAATTATTTGGCAATTCTGTAGCAGTGACAAGAAGTTTTTCGGCATTTCTTAGTTTGCTCACCTTTCCTTGTCTTTATTGGCTATGTCAAGAATTATTTAAGTCTTCATTAATCGGGTGGATAGCGATCGCATTGGTAGCCGTTTCACCTATTCATCTCGTGTATGCACAAGAAGCACGAGCATATAGTTTATGGATAGTAACCATTTTAATATCGAGCGTAGCACTGCTGCGAGCCATGCGCCTTCAAACAAAGGTTAGTTGGTGCATTTATGCAATAACATTATCACTAGGGTTTTATACTCATTTATTTTTTACCTTGGTTGCTTTTGCACAGGGAATTTATCTAATTGCAATCGAACGCTTTAGATTGAGTAAAACATTGATTTATTACCTGGTATCATTACTTGCAGGGTTTATAAGTTTTGTACCTTGGATTTGGATTATTATTACTAACCCTCAGCCAGAAGCAATAGATTGGACAAATGCTAAACAAACATTATTTTCTTCAGCTACAAGGTGGGCTGGAATTTTTAGTCGGACGTTTCTTGATTTAGGTATTAGCCCTAGCGATCCAGGAAAACTTAAGATTGCCTTAATCCCTTTTATTTTAATTATTTTAGTTATAATTCTCTACTCAATTTATTTTCTCTGTCGAAGAAGCCCTAAAGAAGTTTGGTTATTTGTCTTAACCTTGATTGGGTCTGTAGGGGTTCCCTTACTGATAACGGATTTCGTCTTTGAAAAGCGCTACGCTACTAGTCGATATACACTTGCTTCAGTTTTAGGTATACAGCTAGCTGTTGCTTACTTATTTACCACTAAGATCACGTCTAGTTATACTAAAGTTTGGCAAAAAAAGCTCTGGTCACTTGCAGCGTTCATGATAATTATGAGCGGAGTTATATCTTGTATGCTCCAGTCTCAAGCTCAGATTTGGTGGAACAAATTACCTGAAAAATACCAAGATTTTCCTCAGATTGCTAACATTATAAGTCAAGGAAATAAACCGCTTTTAATTACTGATGTTGATAATCTACTTCCACCAATAGAAATACTTGGTCATCTAGTTGTTGATCCAAAAGTGCGATTTCAAATTGTGAAAAAAAATCAGTTACCAGAGATTACTAATGGCTTTACTGATATATATTTGTTCTTCTTTGAGCCGTCTAACTTATTAAAAGCTGGAATTGAAAAAGTTTATAATTCAAAGTTACAGCAGATAAACCGCTTTCTCTGGAAAGTAACAAAATCCACCTAAAGCAAGGATACGGGCACATGTAGCGGTTGGGAGACTGCAATAGAGAACCTAAAAGCAGATAGTTAGCATTTGAATATCGCTCTTAGGTTAAACAAGAATTCACGAGTCAGAATCATATCAAGTTTGGTAAATCACTTACGATATGTGATTACGAATGCAACGTTCGCGGTAGCGTCTCGTAGAGAAGTGGAATGTAGCAATCGCAAAGGTTTGGGATTGCCACGCGACCCACGCAATGACTAATCTACCGTCTTAAATGAGTTTTTACAGTTTGTTAAGGATATATAGGACTCCTATTTGATTTTTGAAAAAACTCCGTACAACTCGAAAGGGCTGATTCCCCATTCCCCATTCCCCATTCCCCATTCCCCATTCCCCATTCCCTACCAATACGGTTCGGTTAAGGCAAGAGACGCGATAAATCGCCGTCTTTACAATAATCAGTCCTTTGTAGAGACGGCGATTTATCGCGTCTTTGCGATTTAAGGTGTATTATCAAAAAACCTTATCCGAACCCTATTGCATTCCCTACTCCCTACTCCCTGCCTACGCAAATAAGTTCAAGAATCAAATCGGA
>NZ_JAQYWQ010000113.1 GCF_029379315.1 Nostoc sp. S13 | reverse complement strand
TTTGACTTTGCCACTCTTCAGATGTACGGAGCTTGTTCAAAACTCAAATAGGATTCCTATAGCAATCAATAAAGCGGATTAATAAATAGTAGATGCACCTTAATTAAATCATAGCCCTCAGCTTTTAGTTGAAGGCTTTTTTATTGCTGATCTTTTGTGAACATCCCAATGCAAGCAAATTTACCAAAATCGTTACAAGTAAATTGCGAATGTTGGCGCAGCCTCTCGTAGAGAAGCAATCGTAACATCTGTACTTTGCGATTGCTTTGCTTCACTGCGTTCAAACCAAGGCGTAGCTTACTTCCACGTTCACGGAGACTCCCGTAGGGAAGTGGTACGGGTTCTGCAAAGGAATACGCAATGATAAATTATGTTTTTACACATTTGGGATGCGCCTGATTCTTTTTTATGCCTGAACAAAATAATTTTGTACACAAGTTAAATCTTCCCGGATATGGCAATTAATAAAGCGGATTAATAGATGGTAGATGCACCCTAATAAATTACAGCCCTCAGCCAAAAGCTGGGGGCTTTTATTATTTAAATATAGATGGCAGCAAACTGGGAGCTAACCATACTGCATAACCAAGAAATCCAAAAAATAAGGTAATCAGGACAGTAATGCCGTAGCTGATGCAAATTAATAAACCGTCAGATTCGATCGTGGCAACAGTTAAAAGTAAAATACCTATAGTGGGGATGGGATTTGTAAACGGAATTGGTAATATTAGTAATATTGTTAATAAAGAGATACAAAACCCATTAATTCTCCAAATCAAAGGATTATGGGCTATTTTTGCCAATCGGGGACGGGCGATTTTCTGAAAAATTTTGGTAAGATGTCCCAAATTTTGCAAAAGTAACTGGGCAAAGGGACGAGGAAATTTGTAGTTAGCGATTCTTTTCGGTAGCCAAGGCGGTCGCCTCCCTAAAACCATTTGCGCTGACAACAGTAAACAAGCACCACCAAAAGGGCCAGTTAATCCCGGTGGCATAGGAAATAAAAAGGGCAAAACCAATAATGTAATTACTAGACAGAACCCTCGTTCTGAGGTTTCTGCCAGAATGCCACCTAGAGTTAGCGGTTGTTCAGCTAGGCGTTCCAACAGGGACTTTATATCTTGAGAAAATCTCAGATGCATTTGGCGTGAGTTGATGCGAGTTCCCACATTTTTAGTAGAGGGAGAAATCAATTCAAAATTCAAAATTCAAAATTCAAAATTGTTGGCAAAGCGTCTCGTAGAGAATAAAAAGACTGGGGAAGATGTAGCTTTAGCTTGCCTTAGGGTGGGAGATGAGGGAAAATAAATCTTAACTTCTAACTCTTGATTTCTGTGGGTACTAAAACAGCTATAGCTTTAGGTATAACTCGAAAATGAGCAGGTGTATAGGTAGTGATTTCACCATCTGTATTGATAGGGCGCGGTTTGCGAGTATACACCTGTATTTCTTGACCTTGAAGAGAGCGTACACTCGGCCAATGTATATGTCGCCCTTCTCGCATCGCCGGAAATATAGGTATAATATGCAGCCAGTGTTTTATCTCCAAGCTATAAAGGTCTAGCCTTTGGTCATCTATTGTGGCATCGTGAGCCACTGCCATACCACCCCCATAATACCGGCCGTTACCCACAGCAATTTGCACTGTTTTCACGCGAACTGATTCACCGTTGATTAAAATCTCCGCAGTAAAAGGTCTAGCTTCCCAAATCACTTGCAATGCAGTGGCGGCATAAGCAAATATTCCCCAACGGCGTTTGACTTCTTTGGTAAGTCGCTGGGTAATTTTTACACTCAGTCCCAAACTGGCAACGTTAAAAAAGTGCTTGCCGTTCACCCAACCTAAGTCGATGCGGTGTAAATTTCCATAGGCAATAATTTTGCAAGCTTCGCTAAGGGAATTGGGGATTTCCAAAGTCCTCGCTAGGTCGTTGGCAGTTCCCAGAGGCAAGATTCCCAAGGGCAACTGAGTATCAACTAAAGCATCGACTGCGGCATTGAGAGTCCCATCTCCGCCACCAATGATTACCAAGTCAACTTGATGCTGATAGCGAAATATAACTTCAGCAAGATGTTTGGGGTCTTCTGTAGACTCTTCAATTAAATCAAAGCCGAGTGTCTTCAGATATTGAATCGCTTCCGACAGACCCTTTTGCCCTTGGCGGGCATGACGATTTACTAACAGAAGTGCGCGGGAACTCATGGGTAGTACCTTTTGTAGTTGATATGTCCAATTATCCGCATCCATGTATTCTGCTTGAAGTTGACTATAAAAAAGTATTTAAGTTGTGATCGCAGTTATCAAAAATTCATATCGTCAATGTTTATGATGTTGTGGTTACTAATTTTTAATTTCTATTTTATCTAGTTTATCTCTATTAGCCCTCAGTGTATTGATACTCAGTAAATAGAATTATTACTCACTAAATGACTGGATTTAAGTATTCTTGTTTATAACAGAGATATTTATGTCAATAGTATAATACGCAGAAAATAATGCCAAACAAAGGGATATTATTTATTGGTAGGCATACATATTTGGAGATTAAATTTGTAGAATTACTTCAGATGAATCAATTCCATAATGGCAGGAATATCCCTTTGATTTGCATATCAAATTGAAATATTTCTGTCGTTCATGTTCTTCTTTGTCCTTTCCCTAAAACTCGTATTGGGAGATAATTTCTGTCTCACTCTTTGCTGCCTTTATCCACTCTTGCATTGCTGGAAGCGCCAAAACGCCCTTTACATAATCTCTAGAAACAGGATTTAACTGCACGTCATAGGTTACAAACCGCTGGACAACTGGGGCAAAAAATGCATCGGCAATTGTAAAATTACCAAACAAAAAATTGCCTCCAGCCCCAAATTTTTGGCGTGATTCTTGCCAGATACTAGTGATGCGGTCAATGTCTTGTTGTACACCGGATGCTAAACCTTTACCAGGATATTTAGTACGGCAGTTCATCGGCATATTTTGACGCAGATTTTGAAAACCTGAGTGCATTTCCGCAGTGATAGAACGGGCTAACGCCCTTGCAGCCTTATTCTCTGGCCAGCATTGCAGAGTCGGAAAGGTTTCAGCTAGATATTCACAAATAGCAAGAGAATCCCACACAGTTTGCGTATCGTGCAACAACATAGGTACTTTTCCTGATGGAGAGTATTGCCGAATTTTTGAGGAATAATCTAGGTTATTGTACAAAGGAATCCGAATTTCATTGAATTCCAAACCAAATTGTTTCATCACTAGCCAAGGACGAAGTGACCAAGATGAATAATTCTTATTTCCAATTACTAAAGTGAGTTGAGTCATATTTTTAATACCTATAAAGCTCTTCAATCCACATATACATATCAGCTTGGGAACAGGAAGAGAAAGATTTTTCAGTTGCAGGCTGGTAAGGTTGCCAATAGATATTACCGTAGCTGTTAACCTTTTGCAAAACTTGTAATAAGCACTACGTTTTTATTCAAAACTGTACTTACTGCTTACCCTTACCAATCCTAAATTAACTAAGTCGGAAAAATCACTGAAAAATTGTTAAGTATCGTACTTCTTCCGGCGTTTAACCGGATTCATCCACACTTCTAAGCGACTAAACGCTTGTGAAGAAAGTAACGTCAAGCACAAATAAACTATTGCCACAGCCGCATAAATTTCAAAAGCGCGATAGTTATCGGCGATAATTAACTGTCCTTTACGTACCAATTCTTCAAACCCAATCACAGAAACTAAGCTTGTATCTTTCAACAAACTGATAAACTCATTACCTAAAGGTGGAATCATCCGCCGGAAAGCTTGGGGAAAAATTACATAACTCATTATTTGCACAGAACTCAAACCTAATGATTGTGCTGCTTCTGCTTGTCCTGGTTCAATCGATTGAATCCCAGCACGGACAACTTCGGCAATGTATGCCGCGCTATTCAAACTTAAGGCAATTACCCCAGCAGTTAGAGGATCAAAACTAAATGTCAAACCAAGTTCTTGCAAAATTGCAGGTAATCCAAAGTAAATCATAAAAATTTGCACCAACAAAGGCGTTCCCCGGAAAAAATCCACATACGCCCTCGCCACCCAACGCACAGGTGCAACATGAGAAAGGCGGACAATACCAATCAGAGAACCCCCAATTAAACCAAACACTACAGAAAGTATCGTCAATTGCAATGTTACCAAAGCTCCTTGTAATAAAGTTGGAAAAGCCTGCAAAATCACGCCAATTATGGTAAATATTTTAGGTGCGCCAGCGCTACTCTGGTTCTCAAATGGTGATTTAACTGGTAATGATGGCGGTTTGGCTTTAAACCATTTTTGATAAATTTGGGAATAAGTACCATTTTTCAGTACCCTATCTAAACCGTTATTTATTAATGCCAAATTTGGCGAATTTTGAGCTGTAGCAATCCCGTAAAACTCCTCCGTCAGCAATTGCTGTACTATTTTAATTCCTTTGAGATTGCCCGTATTAATAGCATATAAAGTCACTGGTGCATCATTGATTACCGCATCCACATTACCATTGAACAATTCTTGCAGGGCTAAAGGTGCTGAATCAAAACTGCGAATTTGCACTCCAGGAATACTCTTAGCCTTTATAGCCCCAGTTGTACCAAGTTGTACCGCAATTTTTTTATTTTTGAGGCTGTCAAAACCAGTAATATTTTGATTATCTGCACGGATGGCGATCGCTAACCCAGCCTTAAAATAAGGACGGGAAAAAGAAATCGTCTTCGCCCTCTCCTCAGTAATCGTGATCGAACTAATCGCCGCATCTACCGTTTTGGCTTGCAAAGCTGGGATAATGCCATCAAAAGGCAGACTTTGAAAATCCACTTTAAAGTTAGCAGAGGAAGCTATCGCATTCATCAAATCAATGGAAAAACCCTGTAACTCACCACCTTTTCCTTTAAACTCAAAAGGTGGAAACGCTGGTTCCGTAGCAACCCGCAGAGTTTTCCCCGCACTAGGATTCACCTCACAGCCAGCCAGTAACAAACAGCAAAAAGCTATAACCACACACCAGCGCAGCCAACGCCCAAAATCAAATTTAGCCATATTATTTTCTCTCCCCCTCTGCGCTCTCTGCGCCTCTGCGGTTCGTCAAAAACCTTACAATCAACTGTAGAGCAGCTTGACACAAGTAATGAACAATACCACCCCCGCCATTATTTTTGACAATATCGAAAAAAACTTTGGTTCCCTCAAAGTTCTCAAAGGAATCACAGGCGAAATCAACCGGGGAGAAGTCGTTGCAGTTATCGGTTCTTCCGGCTGTGGTAAAAGTACCCTACTACGCTGTTTCAACCGCCTAGAAACCATTGACAACGGGCGCTTAATAATCAACGGTATCAACTTATCCCGACCCAATGTCAACTATAACCAACTGCGGCAACTACGAACACAAGTAGGTATGGTTTTCCAACAGTTCAACCTGTTTCCTCATCTCAGCGTCCTAGAAAATATGACACTTGCGCTGCGTAAAGTATTGGGTAAAACACCGCAGGAAAGCGCCCAACTAGCGGCGTTATATCTTGAAAAAGTCGGCTTATTTGACAAAGCCTCTGCTTATCCCGAACAACTTTCTGGCGGACAAAAGCAACGAGTAGCGATCGCCCGTAGCTTATGTATGAATCCCCAAATCATGCTATTTGACGAACCCACCAGCGCCCTAGATCCCGAACTCGTCGGTGAAGTTTTGCAAGTCATGCAGCAATTAGCAGCAGAAGGGATGACAATGGTGGTTGTCACCCATGAAATGCAATTTGCGCGGGAAGTAGCCCATCAGGTGATATTTTTAGATCAAGGTATTGTCACAGAACAAGGCCCAGCCTATGAAGTTCTGACCAATCCCCAAAGCGATCGCCTACGTATTTTCCTCAGTCGCCTCAACGTTAGATAGTTAGGAGTTGTCAATTAAAGGTTTTTTCATAACTCTTCATTCATAACTATTTAAAGGTACTCGCGCAAAAAATCAAAGGGATCATCTTCCCAACAAGGTTCAGGTATCAGCCAAAACAAACTACTGTCAATGTCGGCTTCAATTTCGTCACCGTCCTCTCTATCAAATAGTTCTATCAAAGCTGTCCAATCACGTTCTCTCAGAGACATTAACGATGGGGCATATACCTGGAGATTATTTGAGTAATTCACGCGCAAAGTTTTACTTGAAAGCCGTAAAAAGTTAGTATATTTATTTGTAAATAATCAGATTCTAGCTTTGACAAGGGAAGTTAAATAGTTATTTTGATACTATTAAATATGGACTACTCTCATAAGTGTCTCACAATTTAAATAGGACTGCTATAGTATTTATTACATAATTCCAAGCTGAATTTACTCAGACTGGAAAAATGCTTGAGGCTGCGACTCAACTAATTCCACGCCAAAGACTTCTGCAAAGGACTGTGCTACATAAAAACGCACTTCTTGAGAGGTGATACCTGGAATCCATTCGGCTAAACTGCCTACAGGTTTATCAGAAATACCGCAGGGTACAATGCGCTCAAAGCCTGTCATGTCTGGACAAACATTTAATGCAAAGCCGTGCATGGTAATCCAACGGCTAACTTTAATACCAATAGCCGCAACTTTTCGCCCTTGCAACCAAACGCCAGTAAAAGCCGTAATTCTTTCTCCCTGCAATCCATAAACTGCCAATACGCGAATTATTACTTCTTCGAGTTGTCTTAAGTACCAATGAAGGTCTTTACGATAACGTTGCAAATTTAAAATAGGATACCCCACCAATTGACCGGGACAATGGTAAGTAACCTCACCACCTCGTTCAACTCTATGCACATCATATTGACCTTTGTCAATATCAAATTTGATAAAATTTGAGTTGGCTCCTTGCCCCAGAGTGTAGACAGGTGGATGTTCTAGCAAAATTAACACGTCATCTAAACTGGGGTCATGAATGCGCTCACTCAGGAGCGATCGCTGCCATCTATGAGCTTCTAAGTAAGGCATTAATCCTTGGTTATAGAGCAAACAACGGTTTTTCTGTGGTTTTTTACTATGGATCATGCCAAAAATCAATTGCGATTGGGAACGAAATATATTTCAAGTTAGAGGATTGGAGTCAATACATGTTAAGTTTTACAAAGGATTTTAAAGGAAAGTCAAGGGAAGGTGCATTAGAAAATACAAAGTGCTAGTTTGAAAAGATAACCTCAATAGGTTTTAGGAGGAATTCTCTGCAATAAGCATCATGCCAAGACAATAAGGACGTATGTACAGGCTGATGATTCTAATTATATTGTTTGTATTTCAAACACAACCAAACTTGCACAAAGACTTGTATTATTGAACAACAGCAAGCAAAATTCAATCGAACACAGAAGGAGCAACTATCAACAGTTCTGTAAGCGTTGCTTTAAATAAGAAGGTAGTCACGGGAGCTACCACTCAAATTTCCTCACCCAAGAGTTTTATGTGCACATCCAATTGGATATCAGCGCAGAGATGAGGAGGGAAATCAAGGGTATACTGAACAACAACTTAGATGCAGGAAGCTTAGAGACAGCTTAGCAGCAGTACATACAAATAGTTCACAATTTGTTTTGGCGGGAGTAATAGACCTTACCGCAACTTCTTTTCATACAAAGCAAATTCACACATTCAAATATTCAGCGGGAGAGTATACATGAAGCTTGTCATCCACAGCAAAAATATTGAAATAACCGATGCAATTCGTGAGTATGTACATCAAAAGATTGAAAAATCAGTTAGTCACTTTCAGAGCATTACAAATCAAGTGGATGTGCATCTTAGCGTAGCCCGTAATCCCCGAATTAATACTAGACAAGCGGCTGAAGTAACTATTTATGCTAATGGTAGTGTTATCCGTGCCGAGGAAAGCAGCGAAAGCCTCTATGCGAGCATTGACTTAGTTGCAGATAAAATTGCCCGTCAACTGCGGAAATACAAAGAACGGCGTCAAGACCAAAAAACTCATGGCCAGCCAACAGAAGTAGTTGTTGCAGAGTCAGTAGTGACAGATTTAATTGGCGATCGCACTCCCGAATTGCCCAACGAAGTCGTTCGCACTAAATATTTTTCCATGCCGCCGATGACTCTTGCAGAAGCACTGGAACAACTGCAACTCGTAGGACACGACTTTTATATGTTCCGCAATTCTGAAACTGGCGAGATTAATGTAATTTACGAACGTAACCACGGCGGTTATGGTGTGATCCATCCCCGCAATAGTAACGGCCATACTAACGGCAATAACGGCAAGTCAACCCACGCTGATATTGTTATGCCGGAAAAGTCACATTTGAATAAATAGAGAGTAGGGAGTAGGGAGTGGGCAGTAGGGAAGAGTTTCTCAATACCTAATATCGAATGCCCATTCCCTTATTTTGCAAGCTGTTCCTTCGTACTAATATATTTCTCTAAAGCAGAGGTAAGTTTCGATTCCCAAAATTTTTGATCTTCTGCTCAAAAGCATCAAGACTTACGCAAAAAGGTAATGAAAGCCTTGATTTACCGTCGGGGCAATTCATGAATTGCCCCGACATTTCGTACTTGATGCGTAAGTCCTATTTCAATAAAAATACAGCCTTGGGTTAAAGCTTGATTCTCCCCAGCCCTTTTTTTTACGATGGAAGTACAGTAAGCCTTTATTGTTTACATTTTTGCAACAAATAAATGCTGCTTCACCACGTCTAAGCGTGAACAATTCCAATAATCGACATGGGAGACAATCAAACCATCAGAGTTAAGACCTAATTCACTCCAACCAGGAATAGAGATCCGTGGTTTCCAGGGGAGAGGAGTATTCCAACTGAGTGTCCACTCAGTTTTTATTGTGTCTTCTAAACGTTGAATGTTATGTAAGTCCATTTTGGGATCTAAAAACACAGTCTTGATGAAATTAATCATCTGTTTGTAGCGTTTAACACCACGAAACTTATTCAACGGGTCTTGAAAATAAACGTCTGGAGCGTAAATGCTGTAAGTTTGATTTACTGGGAATCTTTGATAGTCTTTTTTGAGGATTTCAATGAGATCCATGATGATATAACTATATCTGTAAATTACTTTAATATGTAAACGGGGCGCGGATATAAATCCCTATTAGGAATTAAAATCTACTTCATTCCATAAACGTTCTAACTGACGCCGCCAAGTAGTTAGGACTTCTTCTCGCGGCTCTGAGGTTTGATTGATGTCGCCCATTAACCCTTCTGCGTAAAAGCGTTCTAAGCTTTGCATAGTAGCTTGTAGAGATTGTCCTTGTTGTTTTGCTGCCTGAATTATTTGCCGGATGCGGCTTTCAATTAGTCGATTAAACACATTATCTAATCTAGCCTCATAAAGAGAGACAAGTCGGTTGATTGCATTGGACAGATCTGCACTCACTAAAGTGCCACTGTTATGTTGAAATACCCCCCAAATTACCCCTTCATAGAAAGCGTAACGTACTTCTTGAGTGTCATCAAAGTTGGCTTCTAAAAACTGTTCTAAAAATGGTTGCCCTGACTCTGCGGGCACAATAGGCAGTAAAACTCGCAACCAAGTATTATCTTCGGAAAGCAGCACCAATAAGCGAAAAGTAGAAGTGTCTACTTGCCACGATCCAGGAGCGATGTCTACGACGGGCTGCGCCAACGCACCAACAGCCGATGTATCAAATAATTCTGTTAGCGTACTGACAATTTCTTCAGGTGTCATAAGCTTTTATTTTAGATATAGCCTCTAGATTAGCGCAGAGGTGCATCAGCTTATTCATTAGACTTCTAGAGAAATTAAATATGCGTTATCTAGAACCCTTGTAGAGACGCGAAATTTCGCGTCTCTAGATTCTTTTTCGGAGATGTCTATTAAAATGCTGTGCCGTTTGCCGGACAATTTCCAGTGATAAAGTTTCATTTACGCTCAACACATAGTGGGGTAGCACAGCTAAATGTACGCCCCCACAAATGAATGTATTCCACCAAATTGAAATATTTGATTTAAATTATTGAATTGCTCAAAAACACGATACCGATCGCACACACAGCGAAACCAGCAATGCTCATTTTCCAGGGTAAAATTCGGTTTATTTCTCCCATACCCATTGCAATACCAATTTCTCTGGCACTCATGGCAACCACAAACAGAGTTAAGGTAATGCCTAGTATATAAGCAACTAGTGACATAATTCCTGCCCCAATAATAGATTCAGCATCAGCGTAACCCTGAAATAAACCAGCACTGATGCCCACTAGAGCAAGTACCATAAAGTTTGGTTGATTTGGCATCATCAGCATAGTACCAAAAAAGATGGTAGATATGGCGATGGCCATTTCTGTACCTGAGAAATTTAGGTGGAATAAATGAATTACAATGCCCAAGACTGCTGCTAAAACAAAACATCCAGCTATTACAGCGCCACGAACAAATACAGATGAGAGTAAGCCAATAGCAACAATACCAACTAAACAATCCAAACCAATTACTGGATCTGCCAGTCCCCAGAGAAAGCCTTCCCAGCAGTTAGAAATCGTATGACGATCTGGTGTTCCACTCAATGAACTCAGTAAGCTAATTAAAATTAGAACTGCGATCGCCCCAATATGCCGATGTATTAGCTTCGATGTATAAAATTCTTCTGATGCACGGAATTCTGATAATTTAGTTTTGAACATCACCATCTGCCAAATTAGTTTTTTCGGTAATTTATACTACCCACATACCTAAGAAAACTAACGTGGTAATCACGCCAGATTACACTAGCTTCATCAAGTTGTGTAAAGCCACAGTTATTACAAAATTTTTCTGATAATGGGCTGCGCTCGCTACCAGTAATGATTAACACTTGACATTTAATACGGTATCTACTCGACTGCAAATGTAGCTTAAAAATGTAGCCGCGATTTTCTTTTATCTTGGTATTTCTGACAAAGTGGAATGTTCCCCTTTACCTAATTTAAAACTTATCTTAACTGAACTCTATTAGGAAAAAGGCTAATCTAGAAAATAGGTTCATTGGAAGAGAAAATGAAATTCATCAAATTCTTACTACTTAGTATTGCTCTCATCTTCTTTACATGGATTAGTCCACTGCAAGCTAGTCCAATAGCCCAATTACCAACTTCTTTACCTTTAGTTGCAGAACGTGAAACAACATCTCTGAAAAATTCACCAGATGTATTGACTGTCGCAACTTTTAATGTGGAGAATTTAGACCCAAAAGACCAACGATTTGATAATATTGCGAAAATTATTGTTAATAATTTGAACAGTTAAAGAACTAGCTAAGGAGTATACGCCTAGAAAAACTTTGAATTATGATCGGGCAAGAGACCAAATGTTTGGCATTATTGACAACCGAGCAGGTATTGTGACAGACATTTATGCCAGTTACCCAATTCGTTTAATTGGCAATGGCGATCCTAGTCAGGAAGCTGACAAACTAGGACTGAATACCGAACATGTTTGGCCACAAAGTAAAGGTGCTAACAAAGGTAATGCCCAAAGTGATCTTCACCATCTATTTCCTGCACGAGAAGATATTAATAGTGAGCGAGGCAATAAACCCTTCGACGATATAGCTGACACAAGTACTAAAAAATGGTATCGAGATGATACTGTTCAATCTACGATTCCTAGTAGTGCAATTGACGAGTTTAGCGAATCAGCATCTTCTAAATTTGAGCCTATAGAGAAAGTAAAAGGGGATATAGCCAGGGCAATTTTCTACTTTTATACTATCTATCGAGATCAGGCTAAGAAAGTAGACGAAAATTACTTTCAGAATCAGCGTCAGACTTTGTGTAAATGGAATCAGCAAGACTTACCTGATATTACTGAAATAGAACGCAGTCATGCGAGCGCTAATTTTCAGGGGAATGACAATCCATTCGTGTTAGATGTCACATTAGCAGAACGGGCATACTGTAATTCCTAAAACAATAGTGTTTGAGATTGGTTGTTTTACGTCTTATACCGTTTCACTTTAATAATGATATAAATACGTTGGTAGTGGCACACTAATGTTCTCTACGAGAAATCTATATATATCATGGTTTGTGTGAAATGATATTAATAGGTAGACCAAATTATCATTAAACAGACTTGATCAGAATCGGAATTTTGATGATGAACTCTGTGCCTTGAAGCGGTGCAGAAACACACTTTAGTTGACCACCATGCTTGTTGATAATTTGGTAACTAATCGACATCCCTAGACCTGTACCTGAACCAACAGGTTTAGTTGTAAAAAAAGGATCAAACATTTTTTGCTTTATTTCTTCTGTCATACCACAGCCATTATCAACAATCCGAATTATCACTTGATTACCATCTAAAACCTCAGTGAAAATGCGAATCTGGGGATTGTTAGTTGTTAGTTGTTGGTTGCCAGTTATTTTGGCATTGATTGCTAACAGATGACAACCAATTATTGATTCTTTTAAAGTATCAATACAATTATTCAGGATATTCATAAATACTTGATTGAGTTGTCCAGGATAGCACTCGACTTTTGGCAAGTTGCCGTATTCTTTTATAACTTGAATATCTGGATGATTTCCTTCGACTTCCAAGCGATTTTGCAAAATTAAGAGAGTGCTATCAAGCCCTTCGTGGACATCAACTGCTTTTTTGCCCGCTTCATCTAGCCGCGAGAAGTTACGCAACGATAAGACTAGCTTGGAGATGCGCTCGGCTCCCACTTTCATGGAAGATAAGATTTTTGGTAAGTCTTCTTTAATGAAATCAAGGTCAATTTCTTCTATAGAAGCTTTAATTTCTGATACTAAATGGCAATCGCATTCCTGATAAAGCGTAATCAAATTGAGAAAATTTCTCGTATATTCATTGATAATAACGATATTACCGTCAATAAAATTCACAGGATTATTAATTTCATGAGCAATACCCCCAACTAATTGCCCCAATGAAGACATTTTTTCAGTTTGAATCAGTTGAGCTTGCGTATTTTCAAGTTCCTTTAAAGCCAGTTTTAGTTGGCAATTAGCTGCTTCTAGTTGTGCCGGACTTGGCAAAGCCAGAGCCTGGGGAATGACGGGTAATAGTGCGATCGCTGTATATAGTGAGATAATAGCCGTAATAACTTTGATGAAGGTGGACAGCCAGTAAGTTGGATGCCAAAGCGTCCATACATCCATCACATGGGTTGTACCACAAGAGACGATAAAAGCTCCAAATAATAAAAGTATCCATTTGAAGGGGAAATCTTTTCGCTTGTGGACAAAGTAAACAAGGATGATGGGAATAGAATAATACACCAAAGCAATTAGAGAATCTGAGATGATGTTTAGCCACACTAAACTCGGCTTCCAGAGGTAACAATGTCCATGTGGAATAAATGAGCTATCAGTCAAAAAATTTTGCAAAAATTCCAGCATATATTATCAAACGACGTAATTTGCCAAATACCGAATGATAAATTATACTTGCTGCATCAAAAATTGTCCTTAATGTTAAATGGTAAGAATTCAGGAGCGCAGCCGGAGACGCTCTTCCAATTAAAAATTAAAAATTATTAATTAAAAATTGCAAGACGCTCGAGGACTCGTTAACGCTTCGCTATCAGTGGTTGCTCTGAACCCGAAATTAGTTAATTAAAAACTATTACTATTCTTAATTTTTAATTAAAAAAAAGTTAAAAGTCACTCATTCAAAAGTCAAAAATTTTGAACCCCATAAATAAATTTAGGGGCTTGTACCTTTTTATTTCTGGTTAGAATAGTGGAAGAATCAGAAGATAACTTTACTCATGAATGTACTTGTAGTCTCAAACCTTATATAAATTCTGACTTCTGAAGGCCAGGTGCTCCCTTGGAGGAACCCCAGACGCTCTCTGGGAGAGAGACGCTCCTTCGCGTTGCGAGAAGACGGCACTGGCTCCTCCTGAGTGCTGAATTCTGACGTTAAATGTTGTACTAATGCAATAATTCCTCAACTTGATGTTGGCTCCACAAAGTTCTGTATAAACCCTGTTGTTGTACAAGTTCTAAATGATTGCCTATCTGAACAATTTTTCCCTTTTCCATCACAAAAATTCGGTCAGCCGCCGCCGCCGCAGATAATTGATGGGTAATGAAAATTACTGTTTTGCGTTCAGTACCACTAGAGAGATTTTTGAGGATTTGCGTGGCTGTTTGATTATCCACACTAGAGAGGGCATCATCCAAAATTAACACTGGAGCATTAACTAGCATAGCCCTAGCCAAGGCAGTACGTTGTCGTTGACCGCCAGAAAGAGTAATACCGCGTTCACCAACAATAGTTTCATATTGCTGGGGAAAATTGTTAATTTCTGATTCAATTTGGGCAAGTTGAGCGACAGATTCTATCTGCTCTTGTTCGGTAAGTGGATCACCGTAACGGATATTATTTTTGATTGTAGTACTAAATAGAAAGCTATCTTGAGGAACATAGGCGATCGCACCTCGTAAAGAAGCCAAACCAATCTTAGTAATATCCAGCTCATCTAAAAACAATTGTCCTGGTTCAATATCTAACAAGCGCGGCAAAGCATTCGCCAAAGTAGATTTCCCCGAACCAATTGCCCCAACAATGGCCACGGTTTCTCCGGGAGCAATGGTAAAGTTAACATTTGCTAAAGCTGGAGTAGTGGAACCAGGGTAACTGTAGGTGAGATTTTTAGCTGTCACTTCCCCTTTAAGTTCAGCCACTGGTAGATGTATAGCATCAGCTGCATCTTTAATTTTCGGTGTGACAGAGAGAATAGATTCAAGCCTATCAATACTAACTTCACCCCGTTGGTAAGCAGTAATTGTGAATCCTAAAACGGCTGTGGGAAAAACTAGACGCTCTACATAAATTAACAGTACTAAAAAGTCGCCAACCTGAAGGGTTCCAGAAGACATCCGCGCCGCCCCTAGCCAGATGATTACCAGCGAACTGATATTAGCTAGCCCGCCAATTAGCGGAAACAGTGTATTTCGGAGTTTTGCCAGTTCCAAGTTAGCAGTCAATAGCTGCTGATTTTTCTTAGCAAAGGCTCGACGCTCGTTTGCTTCTTGGGCATAGATTTTAATTAAGGCAATGCCACTGATATCCTCTTGGATGAGGTTGCTGATGTCAGAGAGTTGCTCTTGGACTGCTGCTTGTTGTTTGCGTAAGCGATCGCTAAACAGACTCACTAACAAGAACATAAAAGGGTACACTGCCAGGGAGGCTAGTGTCAGATCCACACTAATCGCCAGCATTACTGGCAGTGTCAGGGCGTAGGCAAACACCGTATTTGCCAAACTCAAAACTGCAAAACCTAATAACCGCTTGATATTGTCCACATCACTGGTAGCCCGACTAATCAAATCGCCAGCAGTATTACTGGCAAAATAAGCCGGTTCCAGCTGGAGTAAGTGTTCAAAAATCCGTTGTTTCAGGTCAAATTCCACCTGACGCCCCACCCCAAATAGCCAAATGCGGGATGCCATCCGCATTAGCCACATTGCCGAACTGAGCAAGACAATTATTACTACGTAATGTAGTATTTGGTTCCAGCTGAAGGTTGTCGAGAGTTTGTCAACACCAGCACGAATCAACCAAGGGATATAAACGCCCAGCGCATTGACAGACAACAAAGCGAGAATCCCCAAGGACGATTCCCGCCAATGGGGTCGTAAGTAAGCAGTG
Source organism: Nostoc sp. S13 (assembly GCF_029379315.1). Taxonomy (GTDB): domain Bacteria; phylum Cyanobacteriota; class Cyanobacteriia; order Cyanobacteriales; family Nostocaceae; genus Nostoc. The sequence goes on along the minus strand of NZ_JAQYWQ010000113.1, from coordinate 6,410 downwards.
AGTTTAGCGATTCGTCGAGATTTTGCCATTAAAGCAATTTTGCAACTTTATCATCTTAGATTAACTGCTAGTCCAAGAAGGCAGCTATGTAGAGGGAATATCGCTTTTAATTTCCGCTTTGTTACCTCTTTTAATTGGATAGTGATTGCCGTTCCCTTTCGCCCAAAGCCGAATGGTAACGTCTACTTAAACTCTTAGTGTTCTGGTGGCTTTCCCAGCCTCAATTAATCCAGTTACTAGTACAGCACGGCGTAAATAAACCAACCCTTCGGGTTCGGCAGTTCCTCATGGGGGGAACCCCCAAGACCGGACTACCTCACCATTCAAAATGGCGCAAAAGCCCGGAATATAATTCTTTTGACTTTTGACCCTTCGACTGCGCTCAGGGTCAAGGTTGAGCGTTCGCGCAGCGTCTGGTAGAGAAGCCGAAGCCTTGACTTTTGATTTTTAACTTCCGCCTTGCGGTACTAGGGCGTGGCATTGTGACCTTTTTAGTTTTTCTTTTTTAAGTTTATTACCGCTGAACACGCAAGAACCTGTAAATTTCAAAGAGATAAGTTTCCCAAGTTCTGGTTGTCAATTGCAACGTTTCTGCATTCGGTACAAAGTCTTCAAGTCGTAAACCGCGGGCGCGAATATCTTGAGGACTTCCTTGTAATAAATAGGGAGGCACTCTCAAATTATAAGAAAGAATGCTATCCCCCCTCACATCTGAGATGTTCGCTGTGGTATTTGGTTGCCCTAATGCCACCAGTGTTCCAGATGTTGGTGCAGCAGTTGCTACATTGGTTTCACCTGCCATTGCTAGAGGTGCCCGATAAAGGAAATAGGCGACTGCTGGTGTACTTGCCAACAGCAAAATCGTCAGTGCCCAACCGATCAAGTATCCTCCTGGTTTCTCTATCCCACCTCCTTTGATTCTCTGAGATGCAAAAATCATCAGTAAAACAGAGGCTCCTAGAGGCTTGAGTGGAAAAGACAGCAGCCTCGACAACGAGGCTACAGCTGGTTCATTGGGGTTAACAAATGATAGGGCTATGATTACCAAGATCACGACTAAGATCAATCGCCCGACAAAAGTTCCAGAGGGATAAAATCGCTGGAACAGAGAATATACGATAGTGCCAATCAGCAGCCACAGCAGTACCCGGCTTAACAATAGAAACATAGATTAACTCTCAAATTTTCTGGTGTGGTGAGCCAGTGTGGTGGTAAGGCAGTCCACCTTGTATAGGGGTTTCCACGCCACATGCTTCTCCTATCAAAGACGCTGCGCCTAGCTTGCTTCTCTGTATGAGTACAACCGGGGGAACCCCCAGCAACTAACGCAGTGGCTCCCCAGGACGAATTGCCGTGCATGGTTTCCCTGTATAAAACAACTAGCGACTTCTTAGCATTAGCGACGCTAGGAGCATCACCCGTAAGGGTCAACCTAGAGGTTTCGGGAAATGAATTTATTTTATTGTCAAATTGTAATCGCACTGTTTGACTTAAAATACCTCAAACCTCACACCCAAAGACTACCGTCGTAGTGATTTTAGTGCAATTTTTTGCCACTGCGTCTAATTATTTATAATTTTCCAGAAGAGTAATGTGGCACCGGTAAACTAAATTAATTGAGTAATCCACTCAAAAGGAAAAACTATGTCGCTTGAAAAGCCTACCATTTTGGTAACGGGGGGAGCTGGATATATTGGTTCTCATACAGTGCTTGCTTTGAAGCAAGCGGGTTATAACGTTGTCATCCTTGATAATCTCGTCTATGGGCATCGTGACTTGGTAGAAAGAGTTTTACAGGTAGAACTGATAGTAGGAGATACAGGCGATCGCGCTTTGCTTGATCAGCTATTTAAAACCCGCGATATTGCTGCTGTGATGCACTTTTCTGCCTATGCCTACGTAGGAGAATCGGTAACTAACCCTGCTAAATACTACCGCAATAACGTTGTTGGCACTTTGACCCTGTTAGAAGCGATGCTGACGGCATCTGTGAAGAAATTTGTCTTTTCTTCTACCTGTGCCACCTACGGGGTGCCAGAATTTGTACCCATTCCAGAAACCCATCCCCAAAATCCGATTAATCCCTATGGTGTTACTAAGCTGATGGTAGAGCGGATTCTCGCTGATTTTGATGTTGCTTACGGTTTCCAATCAGTGCGTTTCCGCTATTTTAATGCTGCTGGTGCTAATCCCAATGGCTTACTTGGCGAGGATCATGACCCAGAAACCCATTTGATTCCTTTAGTGCTGATGACAGCTTTAGGCAAACGAGAATCTATTTCAATTTTCGGTACCGATTACCCCACGCCTGATGGTACTTGTATTCGCGATTATATTCACGTTAACGACTTAGCAGATGCCCATATTTTGGGATTGGAATATTTATTAAAAGGTGGCGATAGCGAAGTTTTCAATTTGGGTAATGGCAGTGGCTTCTCTGTCAGAGAAGTTATTGCAGCAGCCGAACAGGTAACAGGAATTTCGATACCAGTAGAAGAACGCGATCGCCGTCCTGGCGATCCTCCAATTCTCATTGGCACCAGCGAGCAAGCCAGAACAATCTTAGGCTGGCAACCTCAGTACACATCCATCAAGGATATTGTCACTCATGCGTGGCAGTGGCATCAAAAGCGACATAATTAGACTTGATGACCAAATTATTAGAAAATGGGTACAAACCCTCCACTGAATTTTTGATTTAGTGGTCTTCAATCAGTGGAGAGTTCAAGAGCTACCACTGATTGAAATTATGAATTATTAATTATCAATTATTTTGACATTGAACCGAGCTAGCTACATATTCGGAAATTAAAGCTCTTAACGATTATCTTGCTTATAACTATGGAACCAATAACAGAACAGTTGAGAGCATTTTACAGTAGATGTGTGAGAGCAAGTAATATGTTTCAACCGATCAACGTGGTGCGACTAGACGAAAGAACAAAGCGTATATACGTTTTGATTGGGGACACAATACAAATAGAGATATATTCAAATGGTGAGGTGACATTTCCATGACTAAACCTGATTATCAAGCCATGTCAGATGATGAATTAAGAGATTGGGTCAGATATCACCCACAGGACACCGAGGCATTCCATATTTTAATGGACAGGTTAGACCAGCGACCAAAAGTTATCACTCGCACTGATGAGGAATTTGAAACCGAGTTACAACGGCGTATTAGCCAAGCTAGGTAAATGAAAATTAGCGAAAAACCACTAGCATAAAAGCTGGTGGTTTAGTCATAAGTAAAAACAATCAGACATCGCACATAAGCATCAGTAGATTTTGATACTTTTCCTTCCTTGAAGTTATTTAATTTTTTAGTTTTTAAGTTTTTAATAGCTGTAATAGAAATATACATATTTCACTGTGTATTTGCTATTTTTGCAATAAAAGTACATTTAATACAAAATTTTGGGTTAAGGACATAAATTATTAATTGTAGCTTCAGCCAAGCGATCGCATTGGCATTTTAGAGCAAGAGAACTTCGGGAGACAAGGGAGAAAAATTGCTCCATTGTCTCCCCCCTACTCCCTACTCCCTACTCCCTCCCTCCTCTCATACTTTGCAGTACGATAAATAAAATGCCGATAAATCCGAGGATTGGAAGTGCGATCGCCCAAGTTGGTAATTTCTGAGATTCACCCTCTCCTAAATTGCCATTGACATCTCGCAGATTTTGTGTATTCTGTGTAGATCCGCCTCCTGCCACAGTCACTTCAAATTTGAACTTAAAGGGTTTGAATCTTGCCCCAGAGACTGGTTTACCATTCAGTTGCAACTCATAAATACCTGGCTTGGGAAAGACAACTTCCGCACCTGGGACGCCTTGATAGCGTTCAGCTGCCACAGGTTCTAATGCTGGTTCTAGGAGTGGTGGCTCTCCGGCTGCATAGGGTTTGGCATAAACAGCCAACCGACAATTACACTGTGATAGAGGAATCACCTTTCCACCTCTGCGTGTAAGTGCAAACCAGGCTTGAGAGGGTTCTCCAGCACTGGGATTATCATTTGGTTCAATGTGGAGGGTGGCGCCGACATCTGCGGCTACCTCAACCTGATGAGCAGCAACAGGGTAAAGATTAGTTATTGATATAACTAAAGAACTCAGGAATAATAAATACTTGATTCTTCCTTTGTTTAGGTAATGTCTCTGTTCTTGACTTGTTGAGATGGAGTCAAAAAACAAAGATGATTTACCGCGATTTGGTTGGGGGAACATAAAACTTTTCTACGGCTAACTTTGACCAAAAAAAGCGCGAACGCACCATCAAAACACCAAGGGTAATAATTCCCATCAGTACTGCTGCTAATTTATTTCCCCAAGTTGATTCCAAGGAACCCAGGTAATGGGAACCAATCAACACAGCATGAATGGCACTCAAGAGCAAGGCTGGCACACCCAATAGATGAATCTGTCGCCAACGCTTGCCCAAAGATTTTTGCAACGATTCCCAACTCGTAAAAGCGGCGGGGGACATTAATACCAATGCTACAGCACCCGCAGCCATACCCCACTGAAATTCTGGCGGCATAAAATCAAAGGCGGCAAAATTCCATTGCAATGAGTGTTCTATCATGTGGGCGGTGTGAACCACTGAAAGCACAAAAGATCCCACTCCCAAGCCCCGGCGGTAACGCAGTGGTGATGCCCACAAGCCACTAATAGGACGCGCAATTAACGCCAAGATTAAGCAGATTAACGCGGCGTGTCCGGTGTAATCTACCATTGTGTCACCAGTCCGCAACAAGGTGATGACACCAATGATGAGTGTCACCCAACCGCCTAATCGAAATAACTGACTGCGCTTGTCTTTACTTACCAATGATGTGGAGACGCCTACACCTAACATCGTCGGGAGAGTTCCCAAGCCAAAAGCCAGCATAGTTGCCCCACCCATCCATAAATTGCCAGTTTCAGCAGCTTTAATTTGGGCAGCATACAGGAAACCACAGGGCATTAAACCCCAAGTCATCCCCAAAAGCAATGGTGTCCACCATTTGGCTTTTAAGGAAAGCTTAACCATTCCTGTGCTGAGGCGATCGTGTAAACTACCTTGCAATAGGGGATGTAACACGGGAATGCGCGGCAGCAAATCGGGTTTTACTTGTCCTAAGCCAAACCAAATCAGCATTACACCAGTTATAATTGCCATCCAGCGCCGGAAGTCGCTGCCAACACCCGCTAGCTGTCCACCTTGCAGCAATACCGAACCCAGCGCCCCAATGCCAGCACCGACTAGAGCATAGCTCAACATCCGCCCCAGATTTAGCAGGATATGAAATTTTAATTGCTGTTGCCAAGTGTCGGACTTTTCTGAGGGTGATGTCTGTTTTGGCTGATGAGACAGAGAAAACGCCACCGTTAGGGGGCCACACATCCCAAAGCAATGCCCAAAACTCCCCAGGAACCCCAGGATTGTGATCAGCAATAAATCTACCATAAAAAAAGTCCTGAGTTCTGAGTCATGAGTCCTGAGTGGGAGAATAAAGATTTTGAAGAATTAAGAAGAAATTGTTTTCTCTTCTTCTTTGCTGAGTGCTCAGTACTCAGCACTCAGCACTCCTCTAGTGCGGCAGTGTAAGTTAAGTTGCGATCGCTGTCAAAAGACAAACCGTCAAACTTGATGTTTACTTTAGGGAATTAGTTCTTTTGTACTGGTATAAGATATAAAGGTATTAATCATAAGCAAATACCTACCTTTAATTAATAATCGTGGAATGGCTACAGTTTTTTCTCTTATTCACATCGGGATGAAACCCTGCGCGATGATCTGGAAATTCATCTTACTATGCTAAAAAAGCAAGGCTTCATTGAGACGTGGCATGATCGGCGAATAACTCCTGGTGAGGAATTCGATAAGGCAATAAGCAAAAACTTGGAAGAAGCAGACATCATTCTTTTATTAGTCAGTTCAGATTTTCTAGCTTCCAATTATTGTTATGACATTGAGATGCAACGTGCGATGCAAAAGCATGAGCAAGGAGAATCCTGCATTATACCAGTCATCCTGCGTCCATGCGATTGGCACAGTGCGCCATTTGGCAAGCTCTTGGTGATGCCAACTGATGGCAGACCTATCACAAAATTCCCCGATAAAGACGATGCTTATCTTGAAGTAGTCAACGCTGTAAAAGCGACAATTACTCGCTTACAACCCCATCAAGATACCACGCCACCAAGCAAAAGTTACGGTTCTGCTGTCAAACCACAAATTTTGGATATACCAAGATCGAGCAATCTCCGTATTCGCAAAACATTCTTGGATCGAGACAGGGATCAATTTGTAGAGGAATCGTTTAGACTCATCCGCGAATCATGAAAGCTTACCAGAAGAGAGTTACAAGGATTTGCACGGGAGGAGCGATCGCCATCTGGCTGTACGAGGAAATGAGGGTTTGA
>NZ_JAQYWQ010000031.1 GCF_029379315.1 Nostoc sp. S13 | reverse complement strand
GGCATTGGGCATTGGGCATTGGGCATTGGGCATTGGGCATTGGGCATTGGGCATTATTATTCTTCTCCTTCTCCCTCACCTTCCCCATCTCCCTCATCTCCAGCCCTTACTGTCCTTCAGCTACAGGTTTGACCAAATTTAAGTCATAAGGACGCTCAGTATCATCCTCACCTAAATATTCACCATTTTGAATTTCTAGAATAACTAGCGGAATATGTCCAGGATTATCTACCTTATGTAGGGTTGCTGCGGGAACATAAGTTGATTCGTTTCGATTTAATAATATTTCCGCATCGCCACAAGTCACCTTCGCCACACCGGAGACTACAACCCAATGTTCATTACGGTGATAATGGATTTGTGGCTTGATGCCGTGCCTGGGCTTGATTTCAACACGACTAATTCTATAGGTTTCTCCCTCCTCGATCACCTCCACCTCACCCCAATATCGTGTACCTGCATGTGGAGACAATTCGTTGATATTTGACTGAGTATTATTGTCATTCTGAGCCATAACTAATTTTGAACCAAATGATTATCGGTATTTTTAAGTAATCTAACGTAAACACAATAAACCTGGGAAGGAAAATGGTAACAATATCTCTAGTAGACATCTTCAGAAATTAATGATGCTTTACCTGAAATCCTTGTATAGAGGTTACATGTAAGGTCTCTATAATTATTTTCACTGTTTTAACTTGACCCCAGGTGATGGATTCTATCCCTGAATTTCTTAATTTTGAATTGCCTAACCCCCCTTATACTGAATCCTATAAATACGATTATTGGCTTCTTCTGTTAGTAGTAGACTGCCATCTGGCAACACAAGTAAACCAACAGGCCGTCCCCAAGTGGTTGGTACAGAAGGATTTAGCAAAAATCCTGTGAGAAAATCTTCGTAGTAGCCAAGCGATCGCCCTTTAGCATCGAAGGGAACAAATACAATTTTATAACCAGTGCCGCGATCGCGGTTCCAAGAACCACGAAAAGCAGCAAAAGCACCGTTACGGTATTTTTGTGGAAAGGTTTTACCATCATAAAACTGCAAACCCAATGCTGCTGAGTGCGCCTGAAACAGCACATCCGGTGTTTGGGTACGGGCTACTAAGTCGGGGCGTTTACTTTTGCCATCCCTCTTTTGGCGAGGTTCGAGGTTGTTTGGTGTCAAATAAGCATAAGGCCAGCCGTAAAATGCCCCCTGTTTAAGGCGTGTCAAATAGTCTGGTACCAAGTCATCACCAAGTCCATCTCGTTCGTTGACAGTGGCGTAAAGTTCCTTAGTTACAGGATGAAAGTCTAAACCAACAGGGTTACGCAAACCGGAAGCAAAAGTCTGCTGCTGGGAACCATCTAAATTCATCACCTGTATCGAAGCCCGTGGTGGGTGTTCTTCATCCACATTGCTTCCTGAACCAACTGAAACATATAATTTATTGCGATCGGGCGAGACAACGACATTGCGCGTCCAATGATTGTTATAACCTTGAGCAGGCAAGTCGGCGATTTTTTCCCCCTTACCTGTAATCTTGTTTTGACCTTGAGTATAGGGAAAACGCACCACAGCATCTGTGTTCCCCAGAAAAAAGGAATTATTTGCAAAAGCCATACCAAAAGGTCTATTGAGTCCGTTGTCCCCGCTAGCAAAAGTTTCTCGAACGTCAGCTATGCCGTCAGCATTGCTGTCACGCAACAGACGAATCCGATTTTGCCTGGTTTCAGTCACCAGGACATCACCACTGGGGGTTAAAGCTAGCCAGCGTGGGGCATCTAAACCTTCGGCAAAGACGTTAACTGTGAAGCCTGGTGGTACCCGCAGCACTGGGTTTTGCGGAATGGGCACAACCTCTGGTTGCTTGGAGGCGCTTTCTGTTGCGAAGGGTGCTGGTAAATTCTTCAGATTTATCGAGATGGGTTTAGGTGAAAATGCTTCAGTACGGACAATATTTTTTGGCTGTGTCGGATTGTGTGTCAGTTGAGCAGAAGGTAGAGATGTTTGTGCTGTGGGATTATCTGAGGAAGCGCGAATCTGGTTACACGCTGCTGCCAAGATCAGTAAAAAAACTGGCAGCAAGAAACGTGCAGAGACTTTCATGGCGGTAGACACTATAGACAATTTTTCTACTCTAGACTTGAGACTTAATAATTGTCGCCAGTCTAAAGTTTGATTTTTCTTAGTTAGTCAAACATCTAAGCATTAGTTAGTTAACAAAAGATTTTCAAATTCTGCTACTGGTAATGGAGGACTAAATAGAAAGCCTTGCATAGAATTACAGTTGTATTGCTGCAAAAAAGCCAGTTCGGCTTCCGTCTCTACACCTTCAGCAACTACATCTAGATTGAGATTTTGAGCCATTTGAATTAATGCCTTGGTAATCGCTGATTTCTGGGGATTGTTAGCAACATTATGGATAAAATAACGGTCTATTTTTAATGTGTTAATTGGAAAGTTTGTTAGATAAATTAAAGAAGAGTAGCCCGTACCAAAATCATCGATCGCAATTTTTACACCCAAGGATTGCAATTTGTTCATAGTAGCGATCGCACTATTTACATCTTGCATAATCATACTTTCAGTGAGTTCTAGCTCTAAGTAATGTGGTTCCAAATCATTCATAGCGATTAAGTTAACTATTTTCTGAATCAAATCTGGTTGATTAAATTCCATTACTGACAGATTGACAGTAACAATAAAGGAATAAATTCCGGCATCACGCCAGCTTTTTATTTGTTGACAGACTCTTTTTAAGACCCATTTCCCAAGTGGAACTATTAAACCTGTAGACTCTGCTAACGGAATAAATTCTGTTGGGTAAATCATCCCCATTTCCGTACTTTGCCAGCGCAATAAACTTTCAACAGCTACTATTTTTCCAGAATCAATATCGACTATTGGTTGATAATAAATTTCAAATTCTTTAAAATTATGTTGATTGATAGCCCGATGTAAGCTAATTTCTAGCAACTGCATTTTCGGAGACCAGTTGTTAATTACAGTCTGAGGATATAAATACCTTTTTAAAGTAGCGTACTTTTCCAACCTATTCATGATGGCACTTAATAACTCAGCACGAGTGAATGGCTTAGTTATATAGTCATCGGCACCCATATCCATACCTTGACGGAAGTCAGATTTAGCAGATTTTGCAGTGATAAAAATAAAGGGAATTGTTGCCGTTGATGGATCTTGTCGTAACACTCTTAGCACGCCATAACCGTCAATTTCTGGCATCATCAGATCACAGAGAATTAAATCGGGAACTTCGGAGATAGCCAAATGTATCCCGATTCTGCCATTAGCGGCACCAAGAGTTTCAAAATCCTCAGCTTCTAGTAAATCTAAAATGTTTTCACGAACTGCTTCTTCATCTTCTATTATTAAAATCTTGGGCATAATTTACCTCAATTTATAATGACAAAATAACAACAAATTTTGTACTAAATCCCCATTAGTTCTGGCAAATTTTTCAGCTAAGTAGATATCTATATACTTTTTTCAAATGTACTATTCACAGCAACTCACTCCAATGAAGCGACCTAGTTTGTCGTATCTGTCAGTACCATAGTGCGTGTTAGTAACCATTTATAGTCAGCAAATTTCTTTCACCGAGAATCTGATGTGCTACCTCAAAGGAACCAATACTAGCGTTCCCTCTGGTTTTCTTTGTTTTTTGCGCTAGTGCTTGACAAATACTTTCAGGGTTGACAAGACCAACAACTTGATATTGGTTGTCTATAACTGGCAATAGATATAACTGCTGCTGGCGCAACAGTGATAACACTGATATTCTATGTAAAATTATTGGCAAGTTTAATCTCATGACCGAGGTATGGATAACTTCAGAAATATTGGCTGTTTGCAAACTACTTCCTGAACCTATAAGCAGTACAATATCATACTTGGTGAAGCACACCACTACTTGCAAATATCAAAAAAATAAGATAATCTTGCCCCGTGCTGCCATCAGTGCGTAGGCGTAGCCAGTCGTAGACATTCCATCTAATGTATTGTTAATAGTGTTTCCAGCACAACTATCCGCGGTAAACGGTCAATTATTCACTCTCAGCTTTGTAGCCTTAGAAGTTGAGGTAAGGGTTGCATAGATTTTTACGATAGCTATTATAAGAAAAACTTATATAAAGCTTATTACTTAAGTATTTACCCTTATTGTGACACCAAACAAGTAATAATATTTGGGTTATAAACACAGCAAAAAAGTGTGTTAAGAATTACAAACTAGCTTATATCCAGCTAGTTTGTAATTGGGTATTGGGCAATTCAATTTTGGATTTTGGATTGACGATAGCGCCACGGAGAGCGAGTCCGTGTCCCTTGCGCGTCTGGTAGAGAGCGTCTTTTGGATTAAATTTCAATTCTTTAATCCAAAATCTAAAATCTAAAATCTAAAATTCTTGCTTCCCCTGCTCCCTCACTAAGGACGCAACTGTACGCGCCGTTCGCCGTAACGCAATAGCCTTTCTATAGTTAAAAGTCGATTTTCCCAAACTTTGACTTGATAGGAATTTGACTTAAGCTCTTGGCTCATCAATACCCGAAATTGAGACTGGAACAGAGTTAGAGAGGCTCTGGCCACTACTAAGTTACTCCCAGAAGGGGAAGCAGCAAGCTGATTTAAAGCACTGCGTAAAACTTCTGCCTGGTTGTTAAAATCTGATATTGTCTGAGCAGGTCTTTGTAGTTGGTCATTTTGGAAAACAAATTTCCATTCCCGTTGCAGCGCGGTGTAACGGATGGCGGCAGTTTGAAAAGGCTGGCGGTGAGGAGTCGGTTCACTTGTTGTGGATTGAACCCTACCTTGGGTGCTACTAAAGAGTTTTTGTAGATCGTTGTTAAAATTATCTACAGCAAAGAGTGCATAACCACTAACTGGTAAATCCCTTATCAACTGGAGTTGATCGAATGCTCCAACTGTTGGCAAAGAAAGTAAGCGAATTCCCGGTACTAATAAGGTGGCTCCCAATTGTTTAGAGGCAATCCAGGGTTGGGCTAGTCGTTGAAAGCGAGGAGTATCTAGAGCATAAGTCATGGGAACGATTAAATCTACATCTCCCCGCCTTGCCCAAGTTTCCCAATTTTGTTGAATTTTCTGAATCCGCTCTAGTTCTGGCAGAGGAAATACTGCAACCGACAAAATCAAATTCGGTCGTTTTTGTCGCAACTGCTGTGATACTTGGGCAACAAAGCTATCAATTTGCGCGGTGCGAAATATCGTCCACTTTTGCCACAGTTCTGGTTGGCTAGGGGAAATATTTATCGGATCTACACCAGAAAGTTGCTGAAACTGCGCTCTTGCAGCTTTGCCATAGCCGTAGCTTCGACCTGCTGATGGGTCTTGAAAGGGGTAGCGAATGTAGTCTAGCTGTAGACCATCGACGTTATAGCGAGTGACGATTTCCTCATACAGCTTCAGCAAGTACTGCCGCACTTCGGGGTTGGCTGGGTCGAAGAATGGCTTAGTCTGCCCAAGGGGAATCATGTTGCCAAGGTTATCGTAGTTTGCCCAATCGGGATGAGCTGCCAGTACTGGCCCTGGATAATTAGGATTAACGTTGATAATTTCATTGTGCCGTTGGTTCCCAGCAGCAAAAGTCCAAACCCAAGCGTGTAATTCCATGTCTCGCTCATGGGCTAATTTCACTGCTTCTGCCAGTGGATCCCACCCACGAATTAATGGGTTTTGTTCTTTTGCGACTTGGCTCGGATAAATGGTATAGCCAGCATTAACAGTTTCAAAGAAGACGGTATTAATCCCAGCTTGGGCTAGGCGATCAAAAATCTGTGCCAGTCCCGCCTTGCTAGCCGCACGAACAATCGTCCCCCGATCTAACCAAACTGCCCGAATTTCTGGTTGAGCCAGCCTTCGATCAACAGGAAACTGCTGCCACAAAATCGTCTTCGCTACTAGCCACTGCTGACGAGCTAGAGCGTAGTTTTTTTGTGCAATCAATTGGGGTAAGTTTTTGGCAATTACCCTTACCTGTGCGAAGGCTTGGTCTTTACTTCTCACTAGCCCCCCCAATTTAGTTGAGGCCAATTGTATCGGCTGCTCTTTGACAGATTGGGGGGTGTAGGTGTGCAGATTCCTAGAGGACTGCTTTTGTTCAGATATCCCAACGCCTTCATTAGCCGCATCGGCTGACACCGCTAAATTAGCACTTTCTACCCGACCAATCAGATTATCTAACTCTTGCTGGAGAGCGATCGCTTCGTTGTTGTCAATCGGCTGATTTGAGTTGGGTGCAACATCCAGACGCACCGCTTGTTCCAATTGGTCTATAGCCTCGTGAGAACTTGGGGGTTTGACTATAGTTAGCGGTTTAGGTATGGGAGCGGTGGCAGTTTTAAGAGGAGGGGATGAGGGGGATGAGGAGGATAAACTGCCTCTCTCCACCCCTGCCCCTGGCGCAGCCGCCACTGTTGTAGAGCAGTTTTGGGAACCTCCTGTTACTTTTTTCATCCGATTCGATGGTGCTGGCGCTGTCAAATAGTGATTGAGGGTAGCTTTTAACCAGGCATTATCTAACTCGGCTGCTGAGGCTGTATTTGTTCCCCAGCGCCAGCCCAAAAGAGTGGAACGCTCAGTTGTCAATACTGCGGCAGGATTATCTTTGGAATTCCAAACAGCAGGAGATTCACTGCCCATATCATTAGGAATCATAACGCCGCCGCGTACTTCGCCAAAAAGTTCAGTTTGATTTGCCCATTCTGGGATATTGGTTTTTGTGGGTTTGATCTGTTCTGTATCACTGAGGCTGAATCCCCAATAACCTCCCAAAAGCGATCGCAATAACTGGCGCACTCCTGGCGCTGACAGATTACCTACAGGCCCACTGGCAATCAAGCGCCCTCCCTTACTCATCCATTCTTCTAGGGCGATCGCTTGGGTTGGAGTTAATGTTTCAACATTTGGCAAAAATAATACTCGGCGATCGCCCCAATCTGCCGCACTCTTGACATCATTTAGAGGAATTACACAATATTTCACCCCGATTGCCTGTAAGCGATCGCTTATCCCTGTCCATTGATTGGCATTCTCTTGGCCATATACTACGCTCAATACAGGTTCTTCAGTCGCTGCCCTGACTGGCAAAATACTAAAACTATTTAAAATTAAAAAATTAAAACTTAAAATGAATAATCCAGCTTTTTTTATTTGTAATTTTGCGTTTTTCTGATATTCTTCCTGATACTTCACTCATGACTCCTCAGTGGATTATTTATTAAGCATTACTTCTTCTTTATCATCCAGCATAACCATAAATTACCTCCGAGAAACAACTGAACTTTGATAACTAAACCTGAACCGAATTCAAAAGACACGTTTTGATTAAATCTTCAACTCCTGCTACTGGCAAAATTCGTGTATTTAGTCTGCCAGCTAATTCCTCAATACTCATATCATCTAAAAACACTAATTCACCATTTTTTAACATGATATTCGGTAGCAAAATCCCATCACCTAAATCTTGTCCTTCTAAATTTAAAAGCAAATCATGACCAGTTAACAATCCGGTTACACTGATAGTTTGTCCCCAATAATCACTACATAAAGCACGCATTTTGACTTCTAAACCTTCAACAAAATTTAAGCGTTTCAAAATTGGTTGAAATGCTTTTTCTACGGCGTTGCCTACTACCCAAGTTAATTTTCTTTGAGGATAAACTTTTGGCGGTAGTAATTCTGCCGCAACGATAGCAAATTGCTTGAGAAATAATTGAATCGAACCAACTCCGTTATCAATTTGGGGATATTCTTCATATTCAGATTCGCTGGGTAATTCCTCACCTGCAATCAAAAACCACTCATCGGCTAACCAAACAACGCTAGAACCGAATTGTTGGCGAAATTGCTGTGAGAGCATTTGCACTTGGGAAATCACTTCTTGGGCTTTTTCCCTAGTTACAGGTATGAGTTCATCTTCTTGGGGGCGAAACCGTGTCAACCCAACTGGCACAACTGCCACCGATGCCACCGCCGGCACTTCACTAGTATGAAAGGACACTAAATCTTTGAGAGTTTGTTCCAGATGTTTGCCATCATTTATACCAGGACAAACAACTACTTGAGCATGAATTTGTAGTCGCCTTTGTTGAAACCACTTGATTTGTTGCAAGATTTGTCCCGCACGCGGATTTTTTAGCAGTTTAATTCTCACTTCCGGCTCCGTAGCATGAACAGAAACATACAACGGAGACAAGCGCATTTGTTCAATTCGCTGCCATTCTCTTTCTGGTAGATTCGTAAGGGTAAGATAAGAGCCGTACAAAAAGCTCAGGCGGTAATCGTCGTCTTTTAAATACAAGCTGGTGCGCTTACCTGGTGGCTGTTGGTCGATAAAACAAAATGGGCAACGGTTATTGCACTGAATTAAGCCATCAAATAGGGCAGTTTCAAATTCTAGCCCCAAGTCTTGGTCGTAATCTTTTTCGATTTCCAGGCTATGAGTTTTACCAGCAGCGTCTAAAACTTCTAATTCCAAAACTTCATCAGCACACAAAAACTGATAATCAATTAAATCGCGGGGACGTGTACCATTGATAGCAACGATCGCATCCCCTTCTTCAAAGCCAATCTCTGCGGCTATTGAGTCTGGAAGAACCTTGGTAATTCGGGCAGGATGAATAGTCATGGGGGATTGGGCATTGGGCATTGGGCATTGGGCATGGGGCATTGGGCATTGGGCATTGGGCATGGGGCATTATAGCGCTTCTGTGTTAAGTCCAATACAGACCTAACCCCCAGCCCCTTCCCTACAAGGGAAGGGGAGTAACATTCAAAGCCTCTCTCCTTTTAGGAGAGAGGAATGGAAGTGAGGTCAGATTATATTGCATACAAACGAGCAATCGCTATAGTCATTTGCTTTGGACAAATGACAAATGACAAATGACAAATGACTAATGACTAATGACTATTATCCCTTCCAACCTGCTGCGATCGCCAGTAAGATAGCACTACCGAATGCTAATCTATACCAAACAAAAACTAAAGTGTTTTTGGTTGCTAAGTATTTAATCAAAAATGCAATTGATAGGTAGGAAAAAATAAAGGTTGAAATAATCCCTACAATTAACAGTCCAACAATGTTATCTGGCAACTGGTGGGCTTGAAACAACTTGAATATTTTCAGACTTTTATACAGTGTAGCAATGGTAAGAGTTGGAAACCCTAACAAAAATGAGAATTTCGCTGCTACATCGCGTTCTAATCCTAAAAATAAGGCAGCCGTCAACGTCGAACCAGAACGAGAAACGCCCGGAATCAAAGCAAGTGTTTGCCCCAATCCAACTAAAATCCCATCCCGAATCTGCAATGACTCAAAACCTCGCTTGCGAGTGCCAATTTTTTCTGCCAAACCTAATATAAGTGCCATGATGATTGACATGATGGCAATAATTAATGCACTCTCCGGTAAAATGTCTTTCAAAAGAAAGCCGAAAATTAAAGCAGGCATTGTTCCTATTACAATACCGACCAGAATTTTCCACTCCTCACGTTCCCAGTCTTTATCTTTTAGTGCTTCGATTCCACCCTTGACAATACTGTAAATTAGTGACCAAAAATACCCCAAAATTGCGATAACACTGCCAAATTGAATTGCATCAACAAAATCTTTAGAACCTAGTTCTTTCCAACCAAATATCTTTGTCACAATCAAAAGATGTGCAGTACTGCTGATTGGCAAAAACTCTGTAATGCCTTGAACAATACCCAAAATAAAAGCTTGAATAAACTCCATATGTAATTAATACCTTTTTCTTGTTCTAGACATGATTATGAACATTGTTTAGCTGATGATGTTGTTTTATTGAAAGCGACGGGAAACTCCAACCCAAGAGTGGGTGGAGACGGATAGTCGCCCCGTCGCTTGGGGCATTGGGCATTGGCCAAACAGGTAACTTCTTCCCCATGCCCCATGCCCAAAAACTCCATCCCCTTGTGGGTGGAGTTTTTTATATACTCTCCACTGCACCCAATCTTGTAGAAAATTCAATTTTACGGATCAATAACATCATCGAAGACGCTGACCATGTTCTTACACCCATCTCAATAAGTCAACGCCATTTTGGCAATTCATCAAACTTTAATATTTAGCGGACTGATGCCAGTTCAATTTTTAACCGTTAAACTTACCCTCACCTCTCTGTAGTCCCCCATTTACAAGGGACTACAAAGCTGTAGAATGTGTTACGGCTGACGCAGGACACCATTATCAGGTTTTCAGTGCCGTCCTCTGGCGATAACACACCCTAGACCATGTTCTAATTATTTGCGCCTACTTACTTAGCGCAACTTTAATGGATTAATCTGGCGCAGCATGTTTGGTTTGCGCTAGCGCTCCCCGAAATTTCAGTATAATTAGAATGCCCCGGGGGGGGATTTTCAAATGTGATATATTAAATAAGATAAAGTTTAGTAACAAATATTAAAAACTTTGATTAATAATACACTATCCTCCTACACTGCTTCTAGCCCTTTGATTGATACCGAGTTGAATTTAGCTAATACTGGGCAGAAAGGTATCAGGCAATTGGAGTCTACACTCTCCTTTTCTCCCTCTTCACCCTTATCTATTTCTGCCCAACAAAATTGGTTAGTGTTTGCGGCGGCGGTGTTTTTGGTAACAGTGCCAGTATTTGTAGAAGCACCAATAGTGCGATCGCTACCAAGTCTAAGTTTAGCGCTGACAGGATTTTGGGTGTGGCTAAGTTTTAGCTTAATGTCACGTCCTGCAACTTATGTATGGGGCGATTTGCTCTTAGGGTTTAGCTGGAGTTGGTTAGCAGGAGCGATTTACTGGGGCTGGTTACGTTGGGAACCTTTATGGCATCTGCCAGTGGAGTTTATTGGTTTACCGTTTGCTTGCTGGTGTTTGGCGAAGAATTGGGGCAAGGTAGGTAACTGGTTTTATTTAGGTTCTTTACTCGGTACAGTTTTAACAGATGTATATTTTTATATAGTAGATTTGATGCCCTCTTGGCGGCAAATTATGAGAGTAGATGCAGATTTAGCACCGCAAATCTTACAAAATGCCCTGATGCAAGTACAAGCACCTTGGGGACAAACTTGGGCTATAATTCTCGCCTTAGTGCTGTTAACAGTCGGGATTTTACCTTTAGGTCGAAATCAAAGACACTGGTATGCCTTTAGTGGCGCAGTTTTAAGCACAATTTTGGTAGACAGCCTATTTTTATTAGCTGCGATCGCAGCGTGAAGAAGGCAGGAGGTTACATCTCTTGCCAAAACTTTTCCCAGCCCAATCTACGGCAGATCAAAAATGATGCTGTAGATGATTAATTTAGTTAAGAAATATTACATAACAGTCCATCACCATCAAGTCTTTTTTGGTAGAGTTTTCGGTATTAGACATCGCCAGAATCAGCCACCCCAAAAAGATTTCCTTTACCTGGGAATGCTACCAGGATCATAGATGCAAGGCTATTGCAGCTATGCAGGCACTCTTACCACTATGAAAAATGAAAATTTTTGGCAAAAGTACAGTCAAACCCAGTAACGGCAAATATTGTGGATATTAATACGCTGTATATTAGTTTCTGATGAGTGCTGTGTTGATTAAGCTATCAGGTTTTGTCCAAAGTCCAATTGTCTTTGGCGCTCTGACTAATGACTAATGACTGCTGACGGCTGTTAGCTTAAAACTTTTGTTTCTGTTTGATGGAAAGAGGTAGAAAAATCGTGAAAAGATTAGCGCGTTTATTAACAGTGTTTAGTTTGTTACTTAGTTGCTGGGGATGGTTGGGAACAACTCAGATAGCCCAAGCTGCTAGTTTCAACAGTTTTGCTTTTCCCCAAGTCCCAGTTTTGGCAATTGAGCGGCAGAATCGGGCAGACGCTAAACTAGGAACGGAATTTGGTAAAAAAATTGATTTGAATAATACCAACGTCCGAGCTTTTCAACAGTATCCAGGGCTTTATCCCACCCTGGCTAAGAAAATCATCACAAATGCTCCCTACCAAAAGGTAGAGGATGTATTGGATCTTCCCGGATTGAGCGATCGCCAAAAACAAACCCTGCAAGCCAACTTCGATAAATTCACCGTGACAGAACTAGAGCCTGCCTTCAACGAGGGAGACGATCGCTTTAACAACGGCATCTACAGATAGCTGCAAAATGCAGTTAATGTAGCAAATAGCAGCCCACTCCTGATTTTAAGGAGTGGGATACGATTATGAGTTAGGGGTTATGAGTTATGAGTTAAAAATTCAAAACTCCTAACTCCTGACTCCTAACTTCTAACTTCTCCCTCCTCACTTCTGATTTCTCACTCTCCCCTGTGCTTTTACCTTGCCTCAGATAGATATTCCTAGCCAATTTGATGTCTTAGTAGTCGGCGCTGGTGCTGCTGGACTATACACAGCGCTGTGTCTACCAGAGTCCTTGCGAGTCGGCTTGATTACCAAAGAAACTGTTGCTTTGTCCGCCAGTGATTGGGCGCAAGGTGGCATTGCCGCAGCTGTTGCCCCGGAAGATTCTCCCACACTGCACATTGAAGATACGATCCGGGCAGGTGCGGGTTTATGCGATCGCACTGCCGTAGAATTTCTCGCCCAACTTGCCCCTAACTGCATTCAATCCCTAGTTAACTTGGGCGTTGCTTTTGACCGTCATGGTCAAACCTTGGCTTTAACTTTAGAAGCTGCCCATTCTCGCAACCGCGTTCTCCACGCCGCCGACACCACAGGGAGGGAAGTTACCACCACCCTCACCAACCAAGTATTACGTCGCCCGAATATTCAAGTCATTCAGCAAGCTTTGGCTTTGAGTTTGTGGATTGAACCCGAAACTGGTCGTTGTCAGGGAATAAGCCTGTTTTATCAAGGTAAAATCACCTGGGTAAGAGCTGGTGCTGTGGTATTGGCAACTGGTGGCGGCGGTCAGGTATTTGCCCAAACCACTAACCCGGCTGTGAGTACAGGTGATGGGGTAGCGATCGCAGCTCGGGCTGGGGCGATCCTCCGCGATTTGGAATTTGTGCAATTTCACCCCACTGCCCTGACTAAACCTGGTGCCGATCGCTTTCTAATTAGCGAAGCTGTACGCGGCGAGGGGGCGCACCTTGTCGATAACGAAGGGCGGCGTTTTACCTTTGACTACCATCCTGCCGGTGAACTGGCACCCAGAGATGTGGTCAGTAGAGCAATTTTCAGCCATTTACAACGTACCGCCCTTGATCTGGCGACTGCCCATGTGTGGTTGGATATGCGCCCCATCCCCGCCGACAAGATTCGTCACCGCTTTCCCAATATCATCAAAGTTTGTCAGCATTGGGGTATTGATGTCTTCCATGAACCAATTCCTGTAGCGCCAGCTGCCCATTACTGGATGGGTGGGATTGTCGCGGATCTGATGAATCGCACAAATATCAAGAGTTTGTACGCGGTGGGTGAAACCGCTAGTACCGGGGTGCATGGGGCAAATCGCCTTGCCAGTAATTCCCTGCTGGAATGTATTGTGTTTGGGGCCCAGATGGGCGAAATTGAGTTGGAAAATATTTGGCTGCCATCAGAAACACCAGTACTGCCATTACGGAAATTTAGTGTTGATGCTAGTGAGTGGCACATCCAGCAAGCACAGCTAGAAGCACTCAGAGAGAAGTTACCACGTCTAGTCTGGGAAAGTGCTGGTATTTGTCGGGAACAATCAGGGTTGGAAACTGCGATCGCCACTGTTGAATCTTGGCAGCAAGATTTCGCTATCTTGCCTTTAAGTCAATTCTTGCTTGCGTTACGTCCCGCAGAACCAGCTAGTTTTGACCTACCAGATGTTGAACGGCAATTGGCACTTTGGGCAGAAACCCGCAATTTATTAGATGTGGCTAATTTAATTCTCAAAAGTGCTGCTTTTAGAACCGAAAGTCGAGGCGGACACTACCGTTTAGATTACCCTCAACCAGACCCCACTTGGCAAGTCCACACACTTGTACAAACAGATCATTGGTGGAAATCTCCACTATTGACCGATTAGTTTTTCAGGGTGATGGTTAATTGTTGTGTTCAAGTTACTGGAAATAAAACTTTTGAGCATCGGATGATGAGCATTTGAGAGAGAATAAAGGCTGAAAGTGTTGATTTTACGATGGTTAGTGCGTTCTTCGTGGGGGATGGTAGCGATCGCGATCGCTACTGGATTCTTGAGTGGCGGTAGTAGTGCTGGCTTGATTGCCTTAATTAGCCATGCTGCTAGTAACAGTTCGGCTTCCCGGCTGACATCGATAATTTGGGGTTTTGTCGGGCTAGCAATAGTTGCATTGATTACCAGTATCATTTCCCAAGTGATGCTGATTCGCCTTTCTCAGAATGCAGTTTTGAAATTACAGATGGGTTTGAGTCGCCAAATTCTCGCTTCAAAGTTGAGTCATCTGGAACGCTTAGGGAATCCTCGATTATTGGCAACTCTCACAGAGGATATTCAGGCGGTTGCTAATGCTGTTTATCAGATGCCTTTCATCTTTATTAATTTAGCGATCGTCCTGGGTTGCATAGCATATATAACCTGGCTCTCTTGGTTAGTATTGCTAATGGTTTGTGGTATTTCCGTAGTGGCGATCGCTAGTTGTCAGTGGCTACTCAACAAAGGAGGGAAATTGCTGGCTCTAGCTCGTGAAGATGAAGATCATCTATTTAAACATTTTCGCACCATTACTGAAGGAGTCAAGGAACTCAAACTAAACTACAGGCGGCGTGAAGACTTTTTAGAAGAAAAACTGCAATCAACTGCTACCGAGTTCCGTCATCACAACGTTAACGGTTTAACCCTTTTTGCCATAACTACAAGCTGGGGTCAACTTGTATTCTTTTTTGCCCTCGGTTTTGTACTGTTTGTGCTGCCTAATCTGCTTGCCATCAATAGCGAAACTCTTTCTGGCTACATTTTGACTTTCACTTACTTGGTGTTACCAATGGATAACATCATCAGCAAACTTCCCCTATTAAGCAAAGCCACCATTGCCTTGCAAAAAATCGACTCACTGGGTTTATCTCTAGCTAGTCGAACTGAAATATCTACTGTTCCACCGGCGATTAAATCTGACTGGCACAGCTTGAAATTTCAAAGTGTTACCCACACTTACTACACAGTTAAAGAAGACAATAGTTTTATTTTTGGCCCCATTGACTTGACACTCTATCCTCAAGAATTAGTCTTCATTGTCGGCGGGAATGGTAGCGGTAAATCTACTCTAGCGAAACTAATTACTGGACTTTATATTCCTGATAACGGCGAAATTTGGTTTGATAATGAGTTAATTAGCGAACAGAACCGAGAATGGTATCGCCAGCATTTTTCTGTAGTATTTTCCGACTTTTATTTATTTGAAGAACTTTTAGGATTAAAAAATTATCACTTGGATGCTCAAGCCACAAAATATTTAAAGCAACTGCAACTAGACCATAAAGTGAAAGTTGAAAATGGGCAACTTTCTACCACTGCTCTTTCTCAAGGACAACGGAAACGGCTAGCTTTACTCACAGCCTACTTGGAAGATCGACCAATTTATCTATTTGATGAATGGGCAGCTGATCAAGATCCAGTATTTAAGGAGATATTTTATACTGAACTTCTACCAGAACTGCGATCGCGGGGCAAAACAGTGCTGGTGATTAGCCACGATGATCGCTATTTTCATTTAGCAGACCGAATTATCAAACTTGACTATGGACAAATAGAGTATGACAAAACTTAACCTAAGCGTATTGGGTTAAAGCAGGGTTGTTTCATTTTTCATTTAATTGAAGCACATATGTGTAGGGGCACAGAAAAAGCTCATACGTGTCAACTTAATGTGAAAGTTAGTTTAGAAGCAGCATTTAGAGATTGTCTCGTTCACAGTCTCCGACTGGCAATGTATAATGGGGGCTGCCGCCTCAAGACTAGCGGCAGAGCCGCAATTGAAGAGCATTTCCAGCTAGAGGCTGGAAACGAGATTTTAAAAGGGTTTTGCCTTAAGTTGACACCAATAAGCTTTTTCTGTGCCCCTAACGGGTGGTCTATTTAAGACGAAAAGCGATCGCCACAGCCTATTCCCTAGCAATAACTATATCGTTGGACTTAATAACGGCATAAGCCTCTTTGCCTTCAGACAAATCTAACTCTTCTACCGATACTCTGGTGATAATCGAAGTTAACACAACTTTGTGAACAATCTCCAGCGTCACCTCACTATTAACGGCTCCAGTGACAACTCGTTTAACAACACCCTTCAGAATGTTACGAGAGCTAACTTTGAGTGATTTCTTTTGAATACTAATTTCTATCTCGGGCTTTTGAGCGTAGATATTTTCCTCTTCTGTGTTTATAGTTGGTAGCGAGTTGGATGGTGAAGAGTGTTGATTAAGACCACGTACCAATTCCCGAAGAATCTCGGTCTTAGTTCGCTGAGACTGGTCACAAAACTCTTCCAAAATCTTTCGCTCCTCTTCTGAGGTTTGAAATGTGACCCACCCTTGTTCTTTTCTAGGCATAATTTTACTGATATAATTGGGCAAATTTTGGTATTATTGTTACGATTCTACCTAGCATCAATTTTAGAAAAAAACCCCTCAAACACTTTTTCTATGAAAAGAAGACAAATTTTTAGCTTCCTGGGTATAGCGGTTGCTGGCTTGATGCTAGCAATTGGTTTACCGTTGATTACTCCTTCTCCTGTAATAGCACAGTCAAACACCAGCATACTCGTGTCCGCAGCCGCCAGCTTAAAAGAGGCACTTGAAGAAATTAAGCCTTTGTACCAACAAAGTAAATCAGATGTCAACATTAGTTATAACTTTGGGGCTTCTGGTGCTTTACAGCAACAGATTGAGCAAGGTGCCCCAGCAGATATCTTTATTTCAGCTGGCAAAAAGCAAATGGATGCCTTGGAAGAAAAAGGACTATTGCTACCAGGTAGCCGTGCTAACCTGGCAAATAACCGTCTAGTCTTGATTGTGGCTCAGGATGTTGTTGGTATCAATAGCTTCTACGATTTAAAAGATAGTAAGATTAAAAAAATTGCGATCGGTGAACCCAGAAGTGTACCCGCCGGTCAATATGGGGAGCAAGTCTTAAAAAAATTGAAACTTTATGAGCAGGTCAAGTCAAAATTGGTTTTTGCTAACAATGTGCGTCAAGTTTTGGCAGCAGTAGAAAGTGGTAACGCCGAAGCGGGTTTAGTTTATGCCACTGATGCCAAAATTTCTAACAAGGTAAAAGTCGTAGTCGCTGCTGATGATAAGTTTCACTCACCGATTGTCTATCCGGTAGCAATAATTAAAAGCAGTAAAAATACTTCTGCTGCCAAAGAGTTTGTTGAGTTTCTATCTGGCAGTCAAGTCAAAACTGTACTCAAAAAAGATGGTTTTATTGTGCCTTAAAGAGGAATGCAGATATAGCGGTTTCCAGGTGTATGAAGTACATATCAAAACCACCCTCTCTCCGTGAGTTCGGACAGGGGAAATAAACCACAGCTTTACCGGGGTGAGGTTAAGCTGTACCTCATTTTTATTAGGAAATGCTATAACTTGGGGCTTAAGCCCCAAGTCTTGTTAATTGAGGTCTAAGAAGCTGTGGACTGTAATTTTTCTAGTCGTGTCAGCACTTCTGAACTGTGAATCGTTGGGTTGACTTTGAGAAAAGTCTCGCGCAAGACGCCCTGAGGATCGATGATAAAACTGTGACGCATAGATAAAAAGCCGAGCCACGAACCGTAAGCTTTACTTACTGAACCATCAGTATCAGCCAACAGGGGAAATTTTAGTCCCTCTGAATCACAAAATTTGGCGTGAGAATCAATGTCATCAGCACTTACGCCAATAATCTCGGCGTTTTTTTCGAGGTATTGGGGTAAGTCTTGCTGAAAACGACGAGCCTCTATAGTACAACCAGAGGTGAAGTCTTTAGGATAAAAGTAGAGGACTAGCCACTTACCGCGCAAGTCAGAGAGGGAAATCTTACCATTACCTGTGTTGGTTGGCAAAGTAAACTCTGGTGCAGGTTGATTAATTGCAGGAAGTTTACCACCAAGAGCATCAGCAGTAGGGGTAAAATTCAGCCAGCTGATGACAGAAATACAGCTGGCAAATAATATGCTTAAAAAAGTGCGGCGGGAAATCATGGTGCAAACCAGAATCACAACTTTACACAAGTTTACAATTGTTAGTTACTAGTAATCTCACTCTAAATGAGATTCGGGTGGGGTATCTGTGCTTTCGATATATTGGCTATCTAGGAGAAAAGCTCCTCTAGTAAAGCGAATACCCCAATATCCACCCGGTCTACGGTCAATCACTATACCCTCTTCGCCAATGTGAATTACATTAGGTGGGCGTAGCATCGGCATAGGTTCAGCAGTTTTGACGTAGGCTGGTAGTGCCACGACACGGACTTTACTACCAATTGCGAATTCTTTGGACATCTTGATCAAGCTAGGAGTTTTGAATTAACTCATAACTCATAACTAGCTTGAAAGTCTACTAAATTGGGCATGGGAATAAATAGGGAAAGGGAAAGGGGATGAAGTTTTTCCCCTTTCCGCATCTTCTGCAAGAAGTCTATTAATTTTTTAGTATGGAAAACAATGTCTGGACATTAGTCAAGGGTGAGTGCCAGAGTAATTCTGCTTGGCAACTATCTCGGTCAAGGTGCGAGTGACGACCGCGTTAGTATGCTTGCCAAATGTCTGCCCCAGGTAAATTGTTGTTATATCTTCGGATGAGATGGGCGGCACTGCCCACCCCAGATTTATTAACTATTTTTGATTATTGGGGATTGCCTTGTTGACGGCGTGAAGGAGCATTTTGACGGAATTGCTCTAGTTTTTGGCGCTGTTCGGGGGTTAAGACTGCTTGAACTTGTTGTTTTTCAGACTCCCGAATTTGTCGGATTTCGGTTTTTTGTACTTCACTCAAATTTAAGTCAGCAAAACCACCTTTTCGGCCACGATGATGCTCACCTGGTTGCCCTTGACCTTGACCTGCTTGCCCCTGTGCCTTACGCGCTTGCCACTCAGCCCGACGTGCTTGCTTCGCCGCATCTAATTTTGCCTTTTGTTCTGGGGTGAAAACTGCGTCTATTTTGGTGCGGCTATCGCGGTGAATTGACTCAATTTGGGTTTTTTGGGCATCTGTTAGACCCAATTCTTTCCAAGGGCCTCTTTCTTTTTGTGGAGTTTGTGCAAGTAACACGGGTGAAGGAGAGGCTGTTTGGGCGTTAACAGCAAAGGAGGTTGCAGTTAAAGTTAGAGCGATTGCTCCAGCAACTAGCGATAATACTTTGAGTTTCATTACTTGTCTCGTGGGTTTTTCCTGGTTGGATGCCACTATCATAAGAACTTATCTTCAGTAGTCACATGAGGAGAAAGTCATGGTTTTACCCATGACTTTAGTCATGATTGAATTTTGACAAAGATGATTGACAATAAATAGTTAGAAGGTAGGAGTTAAGAGTTAGAAATGATGAAGATTTTTATTATGATTATTTTATATAGCAATCCTATCTGAATTGTGAAAATTGTTTTTATATCCTGCATTTACTCTTAACTGCTCAGTCAGCTAAAAGTTTAAACGACGGAAGTTGCCGCTCATACAGCAGAATTCAGAATACATTCGTCAAAATGGGCTACGATCCACTCCGCTAACAGAAGTAAAACAGGCTTTATACCTGGCTTTTAGACGAATCGTTGTGTACTTCACCTTCCTTGAAATCTGCTGTATATTCGGAACTCCTGACCCTTAACTTTTAACTCCTAATTCCTAACTCCTAACCCTTAACTTTTAACTCCAAACTCATTCATAACTGGAGCGAAGCAACTAATGAGTCGTCCAATTCAAATTAAGAAACATCCTTTTCCGTCTCTGCTTTATCTGGAGTGGACACTACTAGCGATTGCTGCATTGACAGCAGTTATACCACCTCCGTTACGGCCATTTGGTCATAAGCCTCCAGAACTATCAATTTGTAGTGTATTTCCAGACTTGTCAGTTTGTAGCATCTTGCCACAACTGTCAATTTATAGTCTGATTATTTTTGCGTTAATGGGCTTAAGATTACCCAGGAGTAACCAGATAACTAAAGTAATCTACACAGCCATTGAAATTTTATTGATTTTAACAACTGGACTTTTTGGTGAGAGATTTGCTCGCCTTTTCCCCGTTCTCTACATAATTTTAGTTACTCGCAGTTGCTTAATTTTTCAGTTACCTGGGCGTTTATTCATTACAACTTTATCATTTACCTTATTTTTAGTTACTACACAGCTAAAATACCAGCTATTCAATTTTCAAGCATCACCACAAGCACAAGCACAAGTACAAGAGCGATCTCGTTTTTTTAGCTTAAATTGGTCGCTGACATTTGGCTTAAGTTTAGTTTTTGTGTTGTTGATGATGAATGCAGTATTATCGGAACGGCACAGTCGAGAAAAGTTGGCGATCGCTAACGAAAAACTCCGTCAATATGCCATGCGAATCGAAAATCAAGCTACCTTGGAAGAACGTAACCGCATTGCTCGTGAAATTCATGATTCATTAGGACACTCTCTGACTGCTTTAAATCTGCAATTAGAAACTGCTTTAAAACTGTGGCAATCTAACCCAATTAGGGCTGAAACATTTCTAGCAACCGCAAAAGAATTAGGTTCAAAAGCGCTAAAAGATGTCCGCCAATCTGTTTCTACTATGCGTTCTAATCCCTTACAAGAGCAATCTTTAGAACTGGCGATCGCTAGTCTTTCGGAAAATTTCCATCGCTTCAATGGCATTTTACCAATTTATCAAATTAACCTGGAATATTCTCTACCACCTGAAATCAATACCGCTATTTACCGGATTACTCAAGAATCATTGACAAATATATCTAAATATGCATATGCGACAGAGATTAAATTAGAACTCACTACGATCAGAGAAAATTTACGATTGATAATTCAGGATAATGGTAGAGGTTTTGATTTAAGGCAAAATACTACTGGTTTTGGACTTCATAGTATGCGCGATCGCACTTTAGCAATTGGAGGTGAGTTTAATATTAATAGCGCTCCTGGTTCTGGTTGCAAAATTACAGTTGATATTCCTTTAACAAGGTTGACATAATGATTAAAGTGTTGCTGGTAGATGACCAAAGTTTAATTCGTCAAGGCTTAAAAGCTTTATTGGAACTAGAACCAGATATAGAGATAGTGGGAGAAGCAGAAAACGGTGAACAAGCGATTAATTTAATTGCTGAATTACAGCCAGATCTAATATTGTTGGATATTAGAATGCCGATTATGGACGGAGTTGCAGCCACGCGGGAGATTCAAAAACGTTTTGGCAAAACGAAGATTTTAGTACTGACGACTTTTGATGATGATGAATATGTGTCAGCAGCGTTGCAAAATGGAGCAATGGGTTATTTATTGAAAGATACACCATCAGAAGAATTAGCTGTTGCTATTCGTGCTGTTCATAAAGGATATACTCAACTAGGCCCAGGTATAGTTAAAAAACTGTTGACTCAGTTTTCTCATCCGACACCAACCCAGTCACTGCCTGTACCATCTAGTTTAGCTGAACTTACTCCTAGAGAAAAAGAGGTTTTGCAGTTAATTGCTACAGGCGCTAGTAACCGAGAAATTGCTCACCAACTCTATATTTCTGAGGGGACAGTAAAAAATCATGTTACAAATATTTTAAACAGGTTGAATTTGCGCGATCGCACTCAAGCTGCAATTTGGGCAAATACATATTTATCCTATTTAAATGAGCCAAGTTAAATAATTCGTAATTCGTAATTCGTAGTTCGTAATTTTAACCTCTAGATTAGCTGTAGGGTGTGTTATGCATAATTAATGCGGTAACACACTATTTTGGTTTTTCGGTGCGTTACGGAAGCCGTAACACACCCTACATCTGGAAAACTATAATTTTTTGTTGCAGCTTATTTAAATAACTCCAAACATTCATTTTTTAAAACACCTTTTGTGACTTTGATGTTTCTAAATGACTTAGCAATCACTTCTTCGCAAGATATATTAATTTGTGATTGATTTACCGAGATTAAATCTTGAATTGAAGCGCCATATACAATTTCTGATAAACCACTCCAAACACAAGCAGTTGCACACATCGGACAAGGTTCGCCAGTTGTATATATGCTATAACCTTCTAAAGAAGGGTTTTGAAGTTTAGCTGTTAAACTACGAATAACGTTGATTTCCGCATGGGCTGATGGATCATTGTCTCTACTAACAGTATTATGAGCTACGGCCATGATTTCGTTATCTTTAACAATCACAGCACCGTAAGGCGCATCGCCTTCTTTTGCTTCTGCCAATGCTAAACGCATAAAATATTGTGGTTTCATCTAAGCTGGAGCTAATATAAGGATAATGGTTAATAATATCGTATTTCTAATGCTATAACTGGAAATTATGATTAATTAATGGTCGAATATGTTACTGAGCAGACAAGAAACAGAATTTTATTTAAAAGACCTGGAAACACCAATAGGTAAAGCAATTAATTTAACACTTGCCTCATTGGTACTAATATCATCAGGAATTTTTGTGGCAGAAACATATAATATTCCTGATTATACGCGGTTTCAGTTAAATGTCGCTGATACTGCGATCGTGATCATCTTCGCGGTGGAATATTCACTCCGCCTCTGGAGTGCAGAAAACAAAATTAAGTATATTTTTAGCTTTTATTCGATAATTGACTTAATGGCGATTTTGCCATTCTTTCTAGGAATGGTGGATATTAGCTTTATCCGCTTACTAAGATGGTTTCGGATTTTACGATTAATCAGATTTATAGATAGGAAATTTTTATTCGCCACAATCAGCACCGAAGATGGAATGATTTTTACGCGAATATTATTTACATTATTTGCAATTGTTTTTATTTATTCTGGCTTAATTTATCAAGTCGAGCATCCGGTTAATCCTCAAAATTACGGGACATTTTTGGATGCCTTTTATTTCTCTGTTGTCACAATGACAACTGTAGGATTTGGCGATGTGATTCCAATTTCTGAATTAGGGCGCTTGCTAACAGTACTGATGATTTTTACAGGAATTGCGCTGATTCCTTGGCAGGTGGGGGATTTAATTAAGCGAGTGGTGAAAACTGCTAATCAGGTAGAAACAGTTTGTTTAGGTTGTGGTTTGGCTTTTCATGATGTAGAAGCTGTGTTTTGTAAAAGGTGCGGGACTAAGTTGCCTAGTCGCAGGATTGATTAAGACGCGATCGCACCCCCGATTTGATCGGGTTGCACGTCGAGATCCTCTTACAATTGCTCCAAATTACTTACTGTAAATATGCAACGTTGCATTTCATTCACATTTGCATCACATTGCTGTTAACTTCTGCTAGTTTGCTCGTGAACAAATCTTTTTGTGTAAAGTCCAAGATTTTAGTCTAAACTCCAGAAATAACTAACCAGCGTCAAACCTTGATTTCACAAAACTGTCACATTGAGGAAATAAGCAAAATGTCAGGCAACAGACAACTCCAAACTACTGAAGAGGAATCCTTACGCCCTCAAGAGTTATTCAACCAACAATGGAAAGTTTATCAGAAGTTACTCAACGAAAATTTCATGAAACATCGTGATATTTACGACATACTGCACAACTTCCTAGTTAATTACTTTCCACAAGCCTTTAAAATGCTTGACTTTGGGTGTGGCGATGCCAGCTACACTGCCCAAGCTTTACTAAACACTAACATTGCTGCCTATAAAGGTGTAGACCTTTCCACACAAGCATTAGAAATTGCTAAAGAAAATATGGCCATAATTCCATGCGAATTAACCTTTATCCAAGGCGATTTTTCTCAATTAGATTCTGAATTGATTAACCCCTACATTCAGGAGGATAAATTTGATGTAATTCTCATTTCTTTTGCTCTTCACCACTTCCAACTTGAGCAAAAAGAAGATTTTATTAGTCAACTGAAACACCTTCTTAAATCTGGTGGTGTTTTTATTCTTATTGATGTTTTTCGTAGGGAAGAAGAAGACCGAAAAACCTACCTTACACGATACCGAGATAATTTAGCGAAATATTGCTCCACACTCACAGCGCAAGACTATTCAATGATTGAAAACCATATTTCTTCATGTGATTTTCCAGAAACGCAACAAACTTTATATGAGATATCTCAAAAACAAGGTTTCAATAAGTTTGAATGCCTCTACCGCGACGATAACTTTGACGCGTCACGATTATTATGCATGTACAAATAAAGCTAATTATAATCGTAAGTTCAGTGTAAACCGTGGTTAGTTCATGCGATCGCTTGGGTTTTCCTCTTTGAACGCCCCGCTTCCAGCGTTCGTTAGCAGATAGCAAATTCGATGTAGTCAAATAATAGCGTGCTACCAGGTAGTTCACGCTAAAATAATCATTCTCAGCCGCTCAGGAAAGAGAATATAACCAATGCCTAACCTCAACCTCATTTCAGAATATAAAAGCTTTGGTGGCAAACTCGGCTTTTACAGTCATCACTCCTCCACCTGTAACAGTGAAATGCGCTTTGCTGTCTATCAACCACCACAAGCAACCCAAAAACCGGTGCCGATTCTCTATTTCCTCTCTGGATTGGCTTGCACAGAAGAGAATTTTATGGTTAAGGCAGGGGTGCAACGCTTTGCGGCTGAGTACGGTTTGATATTGGTTGCACCAGATACTAGCCCGCGTAATACTGGCATTGCAGGTGAGAATGATGGCTGGGACTTTGGCACGGGTGCGGGCTTTTATGTTGATGCTACAGAAGAACCGTGGCATCAACACTACCAAATGTATAGTTATGTCGTCCAGGAATTACCTGCTTTAATTACCGCAAATTTCCCCGCCCAATCTGAAAAACAAGGCATTTTCGGTCATTCAATGGGCGGACACGGGGCGCTAGTCTGTGCGATGAGAAATCCAGAACTCTACAAATCAGTATCAGCCTTTGCACCGATTACTGCACCTATGCGTTGTCCTTGGGGTGAAAAGGCTTTCAGTGGCTATCTTGGCAGCAATCAAGAAAGTTGGCGTGATTATGATGCTAGTGAATTAGTCAAAAAAGTCGGATATCACAGTTCAATTCTGATTGACCAAGGGACTGCTGATAAATTTTTAGCTGAACAATTACTGCCAGAGGTGTTTGAGCAAGCTTGTGCAGATGTTAACCAGCCGCTAAACTTGCGTTACCAAGAAGGCTATGACCACAGTTATTATTTTATCGCCAGTTTTATTGAAGATCATATCCGCCACCATGCGATCGCTTTATTAGAGCAGTTTTCATCTATTTAGATCCCACAATTCTAAAACTCCAATGCGATCTTGTTTTGGCATGATAATAAGTGCGAGAAAAGCGACAAAAATAGAGCGCAAGAGATATGAAGAAGGAATCTGAGTTCCCTTTCGAGAGGGCGAGGCGAGTCACACCAGAAGAAAGTGAGAAATTCAGAGAAGCAATTTCTGAACAGTTTAGCATGAATTTGAGAAAGCGGGGTAGACCAGCAAAACATGAAGATGAGAAGTATAAATTAATTTACCTCAGACTTCACCCGAAAGTCCTAGCCTGGGCAAAAGAAGAAGCCCAAAAAAGAGGTATTGGCTATCAAACAGTTATTAATGAGGTACTGCTAGAGCAAATTAGCTGATAGAGTGCGATCGCCCAAGTAGCAACTGCGATCGCCCAAGTAGCAACTGCGATCGCCCAAGTAGCAATTGCGATCGCCCAAGTAGCTTTTGTGATCGCCCAAGTAGCTTTTGTGATCGCCCAAGTAGCTTTTGTGATCGCCGAAGTAGCAATTGCGATGACCGAAATAGCTTTTGCGATCACCGAAATAGCTTTTGCGATCGCCGAAATAGCTTTTGCGATCGCACCCTTGGGTTGGCAATCGTCAACTGTGATTAGAGGGCAATTCAGGTTGAGCGCCAATGCAATGTACAACGAGTCATACAAAGCCAGTTGACTATTAAAATCTAAAATTCGGTCAGCAGTGCATAATCTGCCTGCATTGTATTCAAAACTTTTGACCAGAGGCAGCAGCCATCTCGGAATAAATTCCCAGTCTTAAGACTCTTAACTAGGCGAACCCCTACCCCAGCTATTCAGATAAAGCATTTGGGCGCTCTACACAAAATTTAATGCAAAATTATCAAAGATGGCATTAATTTATAAAATGTGTCAATCATTACGCGCTTTATTTACCAGCAGGGCTAGGGTTCTCGGTTGAGTACTTGGATGTGTAATTGTCTTTGTCTCTGATGGATGCGCTGGAAGTTAACACAGAACAGATGGGCGAAAAAATCTTTTGATCACAGGGTAGGTTGAAACCCCACCCCAAGTCTCTGGCTTAGTTTCTCTGTTAAGAGTTAAGAGTTCGTTCCCTTTCATGTGATATTATCCGTCCCATTGCTGAGTGCATAGCAGTCAACCGCCGCACAATCTGATCAATCTCCAAATCTAATATGCTGTAATCAATCACTGCCTGACGAATCGGTGTATGTCCTTGATTGATAGCTAGTTCTTGAATCCGGGCTGTACGCAGTGCTTGTAGGTGCGGTTGGATTTTTTGCAGCGTTTCTTCCAAGTCAGGCAAGGGCGGTGGGGTAACTTCCCGCTGTACTGAATCAGCTAACTGCTCTAACAGTAACGAAATTTGGCGGACAAAGGTTTCTAATTCCGGGAGGGGCACTGTTGCTCGAAAATGTTCCAGATGTACTGCCAAAACTGTCACCGACTTAGTAAAACGTCCCATGTACGCCAGCAGCGTCATTACTGGTTCGACTAATTCTTTGTGCATTTGGGGTTCGCGCAGCAATCCTTGAAACGAGGCTTGAGCATTGCCAATTGCCAGTCCAGTTTGTCGCCGTTGACTGATAATGGTAGAGTCACGCTCCTTTGTCCCCTGATAAACAGCCATCACATCGCTAAAGTAGTTGTGACATTCTCGCAGCGCTGTGGCGAGTTGACTGGGTAAACGATCGCGTTCCCAATTTGGCCAGATAAAGTAATGACTCGCAAAAGCTAGTCCCGCCCCAATTAATGTATTCAGCACCCGAAAGCCAGCAAATTGCCAACCAATCGGATGACCAATATCGATAATCAGTAAGACAAATATTGACAAGAAAACCACCGAATACCCATAGTTGAAACGGATCAGCGAAACGCCAAAAAATACTGTCAGCAGAATAATTGTGTCTAATACAGGCTGACTCGTGATGGTTGCAAGTAGGACAGCAGCTAACACAGCTCCCAAGATAGTCCCGCCAACTCGTTGGAAAAACCTCTGGAAAGTTGCACCCAAGTTCGGTTTAAGGACTAGGATGATGGTCAGCGTTACCCAATACCCCATTGGTAAATTGGTAATGCTGTATAATATTACGCCTACAGCTAGACTCACACCAATGCGGAGAGCATGGCGAAAGATTGCTGAATCTAAGGTGAGGTTTTCTTTGAGTAAATTTAACAGCGATCGCTGTTCGTTTTCAACTAAAAGAAGTTTATCTACATCGCGTTGACTGATCTTGCTGTGATCTGCCAGAGATTTAGCTGTCTGAGCCGTGTATTGTAACTGCTTGATCAGCTTTTCGATCATCAGCACCAGGTTACTGAGAGCAACCAAAGTTGTGTAATCTGTCTCACTCCCAGCAATTGCTTTTCTTTGCAGACTTTCTTGTTGCTTCAGCGCCTCATAGATGCGGTTGAGATTTCCCAGATCGATGCTGACAGGCTTGCGAGATATGACTTTTGCTATGGCTTGAAGAATGACTGATATTTGTTCGAGTGCATCGTCTACTAATTGCTGGACTGCGTGATATTGTTGTTGTTGGAAGTGAGTTTCTAGTAACTCTGTTAAGGCAATAACTGAGCCAAGCAAGCGATCGCCATCCTGAATTAACACCAATAATTGCTCATTCATCCAACTCCGAGCCGACTGTCCAATCCGTAATGTACCTAAAGTAGTCCGTGCTATCTCTAATGCCTGTCTAATTTCGAGAATATTTTCAGTTGTTGCTACTTTACCTCCAAATGCCTGAATGTAGTTGGCGATCGCACTGAAGCAAGAAGCCAAAGCTATCCGTAGTGGGTCATAAGGTCTAAAAGGCCACATTACTAAGGAAAGTAGCATCGCCCATCCACCTGCAATTAGACATAATAGCGATCGCATGAGTGCAGTTTCTAAGTCTCCTGGCTGTGCGATCGTGGAAATAAATGATATCCCTACCACCAGACCGACATTTGCACCAGCATTACCGTACAGGGATGCAAAACCGGAAGCAAGTCCCCAGAGAAATGTCAGCACCACAGCTAGGGCTGGAACTTTAGCGACTAGAGTAGCCACAAATATTGAAACAGCTATTCCCAAAGTAGCCGTCACCATCGCCTTAGCTTTGATCTGGTAAGGGCCACCAACATTCGCTAAGTTGACAAAGTGAGCCATTAAACCAAGCAATAATCCGTTTTCCCTTTGGTTGATGAGTTGCCCAATTAGCATGGGAACCCCCAATGCTAACGCGGCTCGCAAACCGTTAGATATTGCTGGTTTTCCTGGCTCTGACTGGATCAGAAACCTGAGAAAACTACTTTGATTCATCTGGATTTTCTTAATATTCTTATATATATAGCCGTTCTGGAAGCGATAAGATCAAAAATAAATTCATGTTGTGTTTATGGCAACCCAACTCAGTGAAGCCAAATCCCAAACTGAACTGGTAATCTCTTGGGAAGCCTTACCCAAGGATTTTCAACTAGAGGATGAACCAGTGGAGAATACAGGTCAGCCACTATTGGCTGGTGCTTTGCGTGAAAGCCTAGAAATCAGTGGATTCATCCAACCCCAGATGTTGATCGCTTCAAACTTTGGTCTTTGTGCGACAATCAACGGCCAATTTATTGCCAAAGCACCCGACTGGGTTTATGTGCAGTCGGTTAATGAAGTTGTGGGCAATCGCAAAAGTTATACACCCAATTTAGAAGGAAATATCCCAGCGATCGCCATCGAATTTTTATCCGAGACTGAGGGTGGAGAATATTCCGTAAAGCGAGCTTATCCACCAGGAAAATGGTTTTTCTACGAACAGATTTTGCAGATTCCCATCTACATAATTTTTGAACCAGATGGCGGTTTATTAGAATATTATCAACTGGAAAATAAACGCTATGAGTTAAAGTTACCCGACGAAAATGGTCGTCATTGGATTGATGTAATGGGCTTATTTTTGGGAACTTGGCAAGGAACAAAAGAAGCACGAACTGGTTATTGGTTGCGCTGGTGGGATCAAGCTGCTAATTTGTTACCGTGGGCTGTGGAACAGATTGAACAAGAACGCCAACGTACTCAACAAGAACGCCAACGTACTGAACAAGAACGCCAACGCGCCGAACAAGAACGCCAACGCGCCGAACAAGAACGCCAGCAAAAAGAACGACTGATTGCTTATTTGCAATCTCAGGGTATTGACCCGAATAATTTGCCCCAGTTCGAGTAGAAAGTAAAAATCGCGTTTCTGAAATTCTAGCTGTTTTCATTTATTTGAACCCCACCTGTAGTAGGGGCAATTGATGAATTCCCCCTACTACGAAAATTATGCGATTTTGCAAAACAAACCAGTTTACTAATCAAGCATTCACAATATAAGGTGAGTTGATCGCTGCTACACGATTAGCATCTACCAAAGCTTGATATACCATCACCGCTACCTCAGCACGTGTAGCATCGCGGGTAGGATTGAGTTGTTTGAGGTTCGGGTGATTGACGATAATCTCCTTTTGAATAGCCTTGATTACTTCGTCCTTAGCATAATCAGGAATCTTTGCTTGGTCATCGAAAACTTTAATAGTTGCTGTACCATCACCAGATAATCCCAATCCATTCACTAGGGAGACAATCACTTGCACGCGCTGGATATTTTTGTTGGGGCTGAAGGTATTGTCGGGAAAACCAGAGAGAAATGAACCTTGATATGCTTGCTGAATTACTTTAGATGCCCAGAAGTTTGCTGGTACATCTTTGAATTTGATCGCAGGGCGGTTTGGCGATGGGTTGAAAGCTTTTACCAGTAATGCAGCGTATTGCGCCCGTGTCATCGTCGCATCCGGTTTAAATGTGCGATCGGGAAAACCATTAACTATCTCCAATTTGACTAATTCCCGAATAAACGCACCTGCCCAATGATTCGCAATATCGGTTAATTCGATAGTAGGCGTTGGTGTTGGTGTTGGTGTTGGTATCGGTATTGGTGTTGGTATTGGTGTTGGTGTTGGTGTTGGTGTCGGTATCGGTGTCGGTGTTGGTATCGGTATCGGTGTCGGTGTTGGTATCGGTATCGGTGTCGGTGTTGGTGTCGGTGTCGGTGTCGGTGTCGGTGTTGGAACCGAACTATCTGCAAACTCTACATTTCCCGTAACTTTAGACGCATCTATTTTATTTCCCACAGAAACCAGCTTGTTGGAACTGGCATTTTGCAAATCAAATTTAGCGTTATTGTGTAGAGTATTGCCTCCTGGGCTATTGGTACTGCCGATATCCGGTAGGGCAGTTCCAATTATCGTTATACCATCGTCAGTGTTATTTTCACAGACATTATTACGCAATATGGGACGAGAACTACCAGAGATGACAATCCCAGAACGGTTTTCGGAAATTTTGTTATCTCGAAGTATGGGTGATGCAGTATCACTAATAGCAATGCCAAAACCTGTTTTAAAATAGGTGTTATCTAGAATTTGACCTTTGGAATTTTTAGCGATCGCAATCCCATTGGCTGCATTTTGACTGAACACATTACCTACAATAACTGGATTAGCCTCGCCTGTAGCAAATACTCCCTCACGCTTACAGTTAGTGAAGGTGCTATTAGCAACAGTAGGAGCAGTTGATTCAATCCAGACACCACTACCACGGCTAGCCAGATTTGTTACAGTCACTCCTCGGAGTTCGGCTTTATCCAGCAGCACAAATGTGACATTCTGACCAGCAAAAGTACGGCTCAGATAGTTACCACTTCCTTCAATCAAAATGCGATCGCCTTTGTTGGCTTCATCACCCACCACTGTCACACCAGATGCGATCGTTAACGGAAAGACTTCACCGCTAGCAGCATTATAATTTCCACCTGCCAGTTGAATTTTAGTGTTATCTTTAGCTACCTTCAGGGCTTGAGTAATAGTTTTGAATGGGGCTTGTTGGCTACCAAGGTTGGTATCGCTGCCTGTTACTGGATTTACGTAAAAAGTTTGAGCCATATTTATACTTCAAAAAACACATAGCTATCCTAGCGCTAACCATAAAAGTCGATAGCGGTTGATGCATATTGAAGTAAAGGACTTCCAAAAAATCAAATCACCAGGAATTCATAATGATAATGATTATTTTGAGAAAGGCCAGCCATTGGCGACCCTTCCCCAACTTGTAGTAAATTCAATTTAGATTCAAATTTTTGGGTGTTTTTTCAAGAATATTCTTTGGAATTCTTTCGATCAGAGAAAATTATTTTTTATTAACTTCAGAAAATGCCCTATGCTGGGCACTCTAGGGAACGCTGGCTGTAAGTAAGTTCTTAATCGCGTTGTTCCTTGCCCTCAGACTAGCTGAGTAGATGACTCGCTGTCCTCAAGATCAGCTCCGTCATCAAAGGAAGCCGAATATTTTCCTGCTTTGTATAGAAACAGTATCTCATACTTTCTCGTGTTTGATACCAAGTCTCACCTGCGGTTATTTTTTTCTCCCATTTCCAAACTTTATTCAAGACTTGCGGCTCGTTTATTGCCAATTGGAAACCATTACGTAGAAATCGCTCCGAACACTCTTGAGCACTGTGAGAGCTTTGTATACTATCAAATAATTGCTTTTGATTTGTCACTGCTTGTAAACAGATTCCGTACTTAACAACTCGATGCAACTCTTGCATGGCTAGATCGATATCGCTATCAGGAATCTGGTAGAGGCAGGTATCATATACAAAATCGAAATAGTTGTCTGCAAACGGTAGAGCGCGTATATCAGCAAGAAGATTTTTATGTCTTAGCTTTCGGTGCGTCTGTTTGTGAATGTACTCGTTATTCTCAATTCCCCAAGCGTCAATGCCTTCTTTTGCCAAGGCAGCCAGAGTCAGTCCGTTAGCCGCACCTGAATTTAATAGTCGATAAGGAGGCTTCCTTCCCCAGACAATATCAATCAGCTTAATGATATATTTCTTGTCAAAATATTCTTCAAGTACTTTTTGCTCGTGCCGCTTGCCATTGGAGTCATCAAAATCAGACTTGTTAGTACTACTAGTCTTGGCTTTTTTCTCGTTGGTAGGCGTGGAGTAAAGCTTTTGTTTCTTGAAGTAGTTTAGGATCATATCTGTGGCGATATCTGCTGAATCTAATACGCCATTGATGGTGGAATCGAATAGATAGTCACCGACTACGAACAGTCCAGGATGTTCTTGAGGCTCTGGTAAATGTCGAGCTTTAGAACCTTTAATTGGATGACCGCCAGGTTGAGCACTGACTGTTCCAAGCCAGCGATGAACGTGACCTTCAATAAATAAGTCTTGTCCTTCCATCAATGATTTCGGGAGTGTTTCCAGCACCTTACGGATTAAAACCTGATCCTCATAGTTGCTCATAATTAGAGCATCGCTACCACCTAAGAGCCAACTGAGAACACCGTAAGTACCCGCATCATATCTTAAGCTTTCATCATATACACAGCAGCCGCCAAAGGCATCTAATTGAAAATAGGAATCGGTAATTAGGTTTCGCCAGAATGGCTTTTGAAAGAGAATGCTGACCCGGAGATAGTGCGCGGGGCTGTCGTAATATGCGTGATGCTCTTGCATGGCCAAAGCTAATCGCTTTCCACCCCACTCAATCCGTGGTAACCAATAATTTGGTAAAGCTAACACTACAGTGTCGAAATCATTTGACTCGATTTGTTCATTGTGACGGAAAGAAACACAGTAGGTATTGTAATTAGTCTTTTGGACACGCACTACCGGAGAACTGAGCTGCACTCGGGCAGAAATTTGCTGTTTCAGCGTCTGAGGTAGACGTTCTATCCCACCTGCGATTGTATAAAGTCGTAGATAACGTGGATCATCCATCAGACAGTTCTCTAAACCAAATAGGCCATTGGTCAGATGTGGTTCAATGGCCAAATCGCTATGCACCGCTACCTGCAAAAAACGTCTAGCCGCATCGTCAGGAATCTTCGCAAGTACTGATTGGAACGAACGTTGTGCCCAGATATGCTGATTGTCATCAGGCCAACCCGCGTCATAATAATTTTGTGGGCTAAGAAGCGCACTACCACGTTTACGAAAGTTATCTATAGCTTTAACCGTCTTCTTGCCAAAGTGACGTTTGATGTCTCCTTTATGCCGCATGATGCGATCGCCAAATACAACTGTTTGTCCGAACATATTAATTGTCGGT
Source organism: Nostoc sp. S13 (assembly GCF_029379315.1). Classification (GTDB taxonomy): domain Bacteria; phylum Cyanobacteriota; class Cyanobacteriia; order Cyanobacteriales; family Nostocaceae; genus Nostoc. Next base: position 25,637 of record NZ_JAQYWQ010000031.1, on the reverse strand, counting down.
AGCCCCAGTTCTGCAATCAGATGCCGCAAGGGATCGTGTCCTAAGTGAGAATAATCATAGATTTCTGCCACACCAGCTTCGTAAGTAACTGCGGCTGTATCAAACTGTCTTGTCAGGATTTTTCCACCAACTCTTTCGTTGGATTCAAACAGAGTGATGTCTAAATTCTCTGAACTTTTCTTCTCTAATAAGTAAGCTGTGATTAGTCCGCCAGGACCACCGCCAATAATTGCAATTCTTTTCATAACTCTGCAATAAATTTTTACAAGGTTAATGATTTTGACTTGGATTCTTTGTATTCCAAGGCAGCCAAGTATGCTTTAGGACTAGCCCTTTCAAGGTGACTCATAAAATAAGATTGTTTTTCTCAGCGCTCTTTGTGCCTCTGCGGTTTAAAAGTAATTTATTTAACCGCAGAGGCACAGAGAAACCAGTGCGTTGGGCGGGTTCCCCGACTTGTACTGCTAAAGCGGAACCCGCAGGGTAGCAACTGGCGCAACACAGAGATAAGAGCTTAAAGAAGAATTTATGCACTAAAATTTCCACCCACCTTGAAAGGGCTAGTCCTATGCTCTTATTTGTTATCCAGCAACACAGCATCGAATTGATTTACTAACTTGATATGTAGGCTGTAGTTTTTATGTACTATTACATAAATTTTTGTTCCAATTCTGACGTTGAAGAATACAAAAATGTCGTGTGCTGTATATTATCATGCAGTTAACCTATGATTAACATTAAATTAAAAGTTTAAAAAACTCAGTAAATATTTGTTAATTGACTAGGTAAGCCGATAGTGATAAATCACTTCATTTAGGCACATAGGAAATTGGGGTTTCGATAAGTATCGTCAGAGCTTAAATAGGAGGTGCAATATTCATGACAGCCATGAACTACACACTGAATCAAAAACTAGAATTGAGAGTTGGCGAAAGATTGCGAATAAAGGTTCGGGAACCTAATGGTCACACAAGCGCTCAGGCTGACCAACCAGGAAACTATACACCTATAGATTACGTTGGACAGATAGAACAGGTGGATTACGAAAATATAACGGTGAAGATTAAAGTCCGCTGGCATCTTCCCAAATCATTTGGGTATGACACCTACAATGGGACTACTTCTACGCTAATACACATTGCTAACGGAGTGTGGTTAGAAACAAGGAAAAAACCGCGAAATGTAGTGGCAACTATTGAAAGGATCACAGAAGAAGAATTTATTACAATGGTTGATCAAGCGGCAAACAAGTAACTGAAATCTGTACTTAGTGGCAGAATTCAGGGGAGGCAGTGCGATGGACGGGTTAAGAGGCATCAAGCAACTGCCGTTCACAAGTTAGGAGTCAGGAGTAAAACAGTCTCTGCATCTGGCTTTGAAGCTGAGATTTTTTGCCTGACGCTGGTTGCAAACTGCTGTATAAAAGTAGGAGAGCGTCATGGAAGCTATAAAACGCCGCAAAATACTGAATTTAGCTGTTTTAGGCTCCCTGAACTGGGCACTTGGATGCGTGCTAAAAGCACCACTGGGGCAACTACCACCTCTTCAGCCGACTTCTCTTAACGAGCAAAGGACTGCTTTGATGAAAGATACTGTCCTGGTAATTGGTGCTGGTATCGCTGGTATAGCAGCGGCCAGAATTCTCCACTCCCAAGGATTGAAAGTGACTGTACTAGAAGGACGCGATCGCATCGGTGGTCGCATCTGGACTGACTATTCTTGGCCAGATACACCCATTGACTTGGGTGCTTCTTGGATGAATAGTATGAGTAATAATCCGATCGCTAAACTAGTTAATGAATTTAAAATCAACATAACCCAGACCCAATATCACGCACCGGCATCTATCTATACTATTGATGGCAAGTTACTGACAGAGAATGAGCAGGCGGGGATAAGAACCCGCTTTCAGCAAGTAATGTCTAAGTTGAATAGAGAACGGGAAGCGCTCAATCAAGATCGGGCATTAAGTACAGCATTTGAAGAGGCAATCAACTCTCAAAATCTCCCAGTTAAACAGCAGCGTGAACTAAGACATTTTATCCACGCACTTGTTGAACAAGATTATGCAGCCGATGCTAAAGACCTTTCTCTGTGGTATTGGGATGAGGGTGATGACTTTTACGGTGGAGATGCGATCTTTCCGGGTGGCTACGAGCAGATTATCAATAAACTCGCAGCCGGGTTAGACATCAAACTAGGGCAGATTGTTCAAAAGATTGAGTACAACGACAAAGGAGTCAGACTAACTACCAATCAGGAGATTTTTGAAGCCAGACGTGCCATAGTTACAGTGCCATTAGGAGTATTGCAGAGCGGTGCAGTGACATTTTCACCACCTCTACCACAGCGCAAAGCTGCTGCAATTAAAAACCTGCGTATGGGTGTACTCAATAAACTTTGGCTGCGCTTTCCTAAATGTTTTTGGCCCAAAGATAGCGAGTGGTTTGAATATATAGGTTCAGAAATCGGTATTTGGTCAGAGTTCTTTAACTTCTTCAAGTATTCTGGCAAACCTATTCTCGTCGCTTTGAATGTCGGCACATCCAGCCGGGAACTTGAGAAATTATCAGATCAAGTAATTGTAGCTGAGGCGATGAAAGTCCTGCGCCAAATGTACGGAAAATCAATTCCTAATCCTGACGGGTGGCAGGTAACGCGTTGGGCGTCCGATACCTTTACTGGTGGATCTTACTCCTACATTCCACCTGGTGCTACAGGTAGAGACTATGATGCGTTAGCTGCACCAGTGGGTCAAAGTCTCTTTTTTGCTGGGGAAGCAACACATCGAAAGCAATATGGAACAGTTCAAGGTGCGTACCTCTCTGGAGTACAAGCTGCAAAAGCGATTGTAGAACTAGCGATTGCTAATAGTCCGGTGTTGATTGCGTCGAAGAACTCAAGAATTTACCACATTTCTCCAGACTGTTTGGACGTGCAAAATATCCCACTAGAAAATCGAATTGAGGGCGCAGCAGCTAGCAAAGGTCGCAAGCGCCATCTAGACTGCCCGAGAAAGCTAAGTACAGCAGAAAAATAACTGTGTGAACTTTTTAAAGTATTTCTTGATCAAAATCTAGCATCTACCAAAAATGAAAATTATCAAGGCAACTGAAAAATATGAGGATTGGCTAGGCGATCGCCTACCTTTGATCCAAGAAGACTTGGAATTGAAGCACGAGTATATGGCAAGCGATCTCTACGATTTTATGCGAGCCACATTTTATCGCTGGATACAAATATGGTTAGAAAATGCCGCTGACCTTGATTCTGCGCCAGTTGTGCTGGCTGTAGGAGACCTACACACAGAAAACTTTGGTACGTGGCGTGATATCGAGGGTCGCTTGATTTGGGGAATCAATGACTTTGATGAAGCTTACCCACTACCCTATACATTTGACCTAGTTCGGCTGGCAACCAGTGCCTACATGGCCATCAGCGACGATGACAGCTCGATTGAGATGCAATTCATCAGTAACGCCATTCTCGCTGGTTATAGAAAGGGGTTGAAGTCTGGCGGCGAACCATATGTGCTAGCTGAGTATAATACATGGCTGAGAGACTTGATGCTAGACAGTCTTAAAGATCCACTAGATTTTTGGGAAAAGCTCGACATGCTTCCGACCTTAAAAGAAAATTTACCTGAGGAGGCCAAGCAAGCTCTTGAAAGTACTCTGCCAAGACCAAAAATACGTTATCGACCAGCACACCGTACCGCAGGTTTGGGTAGCTTAGGAAGGCGTCGGTATGTGGCCCTAATCAAACTCTGTCGTTCCCATGCAGCCCGTGAAGTCAAAGAACTAACAGCCTCAGCCTGCTTATGGGCGTTGGGCGACAAAGGTTCAAGTACAATCTTCTACACGAATATCCTGAATAACGCTGTTCGCTGCCCTGACCCATTCTTAAAAGTGTCTGATCGCTGGGTCGCCCGTCGCCTGTCGCCAGATTACTCTCGTGTTGAACTGACATCTTTATCTGAGAACAATCTTTACAAGCTTCTTGAGGCTATGGGTTGGGAGACGGCTAACGTGCATCTAGGTAGTGAGGCTGATGTAATTAAGGAAATTCTTAAGGACTTGAAGAACCGAGAGGAAGATTGGCTAAGTAAAGCAGCCGACAAGATGTGGGAAGTAACATCTGATGACTTTAATGATTGGCAGGACTATTGGGAGGGACAGGTGATAGAACCGACATTCCGCAGGTTGGTGACTTCCAAAGAATAAATTGCTCAATAAAAATCAAGAGTTCACAGCCATAAAAAGAAACAAGGGAGATGGGGAAGACAAGGGAGAAAATTTTACCTTGTCTCCCTCATACTCTCTTAATAGGGCCACTTCCAGTCACGAATTTCCGGCATATCGTCGCCGTACTTTTCAATGTAATGTTTGTGTTCGATCAGCTTCTCTTGCGTTCCAGCTTTAGCGGTTCTCTTAGTAGCGGATTGTCAAGTAGATATATTTGCCCAACGGAAAGGTAGTTAGCTGCACGCCAGTAGGCATTTATTTTACGTAATTCTTCATCTGTTAAAGGCTTTGTTTGTGGAGTCGTAGCTAATGTCATTTCGACACTCCATTCCAAAAGGATTTTGACCGGTTCATCCGTATGTAATTTTACTTATTTTTCAGATGATGTCCATCTACCCATGATGAATTTTCTCAGCCTTTGTAACTAAATTTCTGTCTCTTGGCACAGGATGGAAAGCGATGTCTACGATGGTCACTGAGCGGCTGGTGAGCGCGGTCGAACCATGTCCGCGCAGCGTCTCGTAGAGAAGTACGGGCGACGGCTACACTATTGATTAATGCTATTAATACTGCATTTTGTTCAGCTTCTTTTCTACATTAATAAATTAAGTTGCTTTGTCTTGAAATTATGAATTATGAATTAATAATTATTTGCTCAGAATAAAAGATGTTGAATGTGTCAAAAAATTAGTTATGTTCATTGGTTTGAGGAGATAATGTTATGTTAACTATTTTAGGCTTTTTAAAGGTATAGTCAACCAAAGGTTTAGCTTTGATTGATTCCATGAATTATCATAAGGAATTAAAACTACATCTTGAAATTGATGATAGAGGCGACGAGTATATGTTTCATAATCCCAAATCTCTAACTCTCCTGTTCTGCCTTGAGTATAGCCAGTACCGACTAATGGCTGTTATTCCTTCTGCTGCAACACGGTTAGCTCAGAATATGTTTAAGTTGAAATATTACCCGCTTGAAAAATCTGTTGGGCAGTTAAATTTAACTCTGGAAATGTTAGGGACTCGATGCGGTCTGTATCCCGAAACTTGCTAACTTGATACTCACCTTCATCCAAAGAACAAACCAAGATAGTAGGTTGTTTTGGTTTGCCAATAAACTCCCTACCGCCTAAAGCAGCATAATCAACAATCCAGTATTCAGGAATTCCCATTTCCTCATAATCTGCATATTTTTTGAGGTAATCATCACGCCAATTTGTACTAACAACTTCAACAATTACAAGAATTGATGCAGGTTGAATAACAGTAGATTCTTTTTTCCACAGAGGTTCATTTATCAAATTAGGGCGATTCAACAACAGTACATCTGGCGAGTAACCTGATTCATTTACAGGTGGTTTGACTAGTGCTGTCTTGGGTATGAAGTAGGAGAGATTTAAACGGATACATTCTCTAGTCAGTTCAAAGGCTAAAAATCCTGTTACCTCTTCATGATCTCCTACAGGTTGAGGCATTTTAATAATTGTTCCGTTGTGCAATTCATAGCGCTCATTTTCTGGCTTCCACTTAACAAATTCTTCAAAAGTTACGATTTTTGGTAAAGCTTGAGTCACGTCGCTTGGCTCCGAATTCAAAATTCAAAATTCAAAATTAATAATCACCATTCAACTAATGACCTAATTATTAATTTCCAACAACCCAGGCGGTGGCGTAATTTCAATCCGACCAGATGGTAAGTTTACCACTGGTGCGATCGCGTGCACAAATGGAATCAAAACAGTCTTTTGCTTTTTGTCCGTAGCAAATGATTCATGCAACTTGACTTCTAACAAATCATTCCCAGCAGAGATGATATCTACCACCGTACCAACGAGTTCGCCAGATGCTTGCATGAAGACTTCCAAACCAATCAAATCTAAGACATGATATTCATCTTCGCCTAATTGGGGGCGATCGCTTGCTGGCACCATTAACTTACAACCCCGCAACGCGTCCGCCTGATCGCAATTTTCCACACCAGCTAATTTGATCACATACAAGTTTTTGTTACTGATATAACGTCCTGTCAATAATTCCATTGGTTGCGGTTCTGTCTCACCAGAACGCAACAACCAACGTTTTCCCGGCACCTCAAATCTTTCGGGGAAGTCTGATACAGGATAAACCCGTAATTCCCCAGACAATCCTTGAGGGGCAACAATCTTACCAATTTCTAACCAATTATCTGATTTGTCATTTGTCATTTGTCATTGGGCATTGGGCATTGGGCATTGGGCATTGGGCATTGGGCAAAGAATATCTTATAACTCTTAACTCCTAACTCCTAACTCTTAACTCCTAACTCCCCCTCAAGCACTCACAGCTGCACGCTGATAAGCTTCTTCAGCCACCTTTGCTAAACGTTGCATCGCAGTGGTAATCTCCTCATCGCTACCGGTGAGGCTGATGCGGAAACATTCGTGCTTGTGCGCCCACTCTTCCTCTAAACCAGGGAAGAAGCTACTTCCAGGGACAATAATCACACCTACTTGCTTGAGTCGTTGGTAAAATTCCCAATCACTCATAGGTAAATCCTGTAACCACAACCAAGCAAAAATTGCTCCTTCACCCCGATGGAGGAACCAAGGTAAATTTTTGGGCATCGCTTGTTCTAAGCTGGTTTCTAAAACGGTAAATTTATTTTGGTAAAAGGGACGGATGACAGTATGAGAAATTTCCACTAAAGCACCAGAATTGATTGCAAAAGCTGCGATCGCTTGGCCGTAACGTGAAGAATGGAGACTCATATTTGCCTGGAAACACTCCAGCACCTCAATCCACTTTTCATCTCCAATCGCAATACCAATCCTTTCTCCTGGTAATCCCGCTTTTGATAAACTCATGCAGTGGAGGATATTATCACCAAACACTGGTGTCATTTCGGTAAAGTTCAATGCTGGGAAGGGAGGCGCATAAGCCGAGTCAATTAACACGGGCAGATTGTAAGGCGCAGCCAGGGCAGCAATCTTTTTCACCTCATCATCCGTGAGGACGTTACCAGTGGGATTACAGGGGCGAGAGAAGAGGACACAACCTGTGTTTTCTGTAATCGACAGTTGGCTAAAGTCGGGGCGATATTTAAATCGGTGGGCAGCTGTATCAATATCAAGAGTTGGCTTGTAGGCGATTAAGGCTTTTGGAACTAAGCAGATACCGCCGTAACCTGTGTAGTCAGGACTGAGGGGCAAAAGGATTTGTTTTAACTCGCCGCTAGGGGTGTAGCCACCGAAGGTATTGGCAGCGTAGAAGTAGAGGGTTTGACTGCCGGGGGTGATCAAGATATTGCGAGCGCTCAAGTTTAAACCGTAGCGTTTGTTAAAATCATTAGCGATCGCTTCCACAAATGGTGCATAGCCCTGACTTGAGCCGTAGCGACAAACTACCTCACCATATTCTGGACTAGCGAGAAGTTGTGCAGTACAATCACGCCATAATTGCTCTACCTCTGGCAAAATCAACGGATTACCAGCACTCAAATTAATAAACTGCTGCCCTGTACCCGCTCGTAATGTTTCTATAATATCCTTCATGATTGCTCTGACGCCAGTCAGGTTGGACATTTGAGCGCCAATTTGAGTTAGGGCAGGGTTCATAAGTTGTGACAAAATGTATTAATTGAGGGGTGGACAAATTATTTGGGGGCTGCTGCTGACATCCAGTTTACATTGTTGTCAAAACAGCTGTTGCCGCCTTTAACCAATCTAGCTACAGAATTATATTTTAAGGGAAAGAATCCCCGTGCTTCAGCATTGGGAAGAACATCAAAAAACTATACAGGAGGGCTGAAATTGCAAGTTAAAGCAGCAGTAGCTTATAGTGCAGGTAAGCCGTTGACGATTGAAACCGTTCAACTATCGGGGCCACAAGTCGGTGAAGTGTTAGTTGAGGTTAAAGCCAGTGGGGTTTGTCATACCGACGCCTTTACCCTATCTGGTGAAGATCCCGAAGGTTTGTTTCCGGCAATTTTGGGGCATGAAGGCGCTGGTATGGTAGTGGAGGTAGGCGCTGGTGTTACCAGCGTCAAACCAGGGGATCATGTAATTCCCCTCTACACTCCCGAATGTCGTCAGTGCGAATATTGTCTGAGTTTCAAAACTAATCTCTGTCAAGCCATTCGCTTAACTCAAGCACGCGGCGTCATGCCCGATGGCACCAGTCGCTTTAGTCTCGATGGACAGATAATTCATCATTATATGGGTACATCCACTTTTGCCAACTATACGGTGCTGCCGGAAATCGCCGTGGCAAAAATTCGGGAAGATGCCCCATTTGATAAGGTTTGTTACATTGGCTGTGGTGTGACAACTGGTGTTGGTGCAGTCATCAATACTGCCAAGGTGGAACCGGGAGCAAATGTCGTGGTTTTCGGCTTGGGTGGTATTGGCTTAAATGTCATCCAGGCGGCGCGGATGGTAGGAGCGAATATGATTGTTGGGGTGGATCTTAATCCCAGTAAACGCGCCTTGGCAGAAAAGTTTGGCATGACGCACTTTGTCAATCCCCAGGAAGTCGAGGGTGATTTAGTTCCCTATCTGGTTGATTTAACAAAAGGTGGTGCTGATTACAGTTTTGAATGTATCGGTAATGTCAAAGTTATGCGTCAAGCATTAGAATGCTGCCACAAAGGTTGGGGTGTCAGTGTGGTTATTGGTGTTGCTGGTGCTGGACAGGAAATCAGTACTCGTCCTTTTCAATTAGTAACTGGGCGCGTTTGGAAAGGTTCAGCATTCGGTGGCGCTAGAGGACGTACAGATGTGCCGAAAATTGTTGATTGGTATATGGAAGGTAAGATAAATATTGATGATTTGATTACCCATGTAATGCCTATTGAACAAATTAATGATGCTTTTGAATTGATGCATAAAGGTGAATCAATTCGGAGTGTGGTGACTTTCTAATTCGTAATTCGTACTTGATGCTTATGCAGATAGTCCTGTTTCAAAGAAGGTTTAAATCTCTATCTGAAACATAATTATGAATTATGAATTTTTCAATTATGTAGACACTACAAACCTGAAAAACGGCAAAAAACCTGATGCAAAACTTCTATGAAGCAGACTTCTACAGTTGGACTCAAGAACAGGCTAACCTTTTGCGTCATCACCAATGGAACCAGCTTGACCTGCCCAATTTAATTGAGGAAATAGAATCTTTGGGAAGAAAGGAACGCCAAGAATTGAGAAATCGTCTTGGTATATTAATTGGACATTTGCTTAAATGGGAATATCAACCAAAGCAACGGAGTCGTAGTTGGTTAGGGACAATTAGAGTACAACGACGGGAAATTCTCAAGTTGTTGAGGGAAAATCCTAGTCTGAAGCCTTACCTTGAAGAAGCACTCCAGGAATCATTTCAAAACGGTAGGGATTTAGCATCAGGAGAAACAAATCTGCGACTCTCAACTTTTCCCAAGCAATGTCTATATCCTTTTGAAGAAATTCTGAGCGATCGCTTCTATCCGGGTGAACCTACCACAGATGATTTAATGGATTGAGTTCCTTGTGCTGCTGCTTGTCTTGCTAATCAGAAATTAGCAAAATTTGTCAACTTGATAATACTCTATCAAGGTATCGATCAATTTCTACCGTAAGTACATCAAAATCTACAGGCTTGGTCAAGTGACATTTAAAACCAGCCTGAAGCGCCAGCTCCTTATCCTCCTGGCCACCGTAGCCGGTGAGCGCAATCAGAATTGAGTCAGTAAATTTGGAATCTTTACTCAGTTCCTGTGCAACAGCGAATCCATCCATTTCGGGAAGTCCGATGTCACAAATAATCACATGAGGCTCAAACTTCCTTGCAGTTTCTACCCCTAAAATTCCATTATTGGCAATGGAAACTTCATGCCCGAAGTACTCAAGCACTGCTTTTAATGTTATGGCTGAATCCTCGTTATCTTCGATGACTAAAATCTTCAACGATTTTTTAGCCGCCTCTATAATCTCCTGATCGTTGTCAAAGCCTGTAATCTCTTCGCATACAGGGAGAGTAACTTTGAATTCTGCTCCCAAATTGATCCCTCTACTTGAGGCTTGAACATTACCACCATGAAGTTCTACAAGGCTTTTTACTATTGAGAGTCCCAAACCTAGCCCGCCCCTCGAACGGTCTAAACTGCGATCGGCCTGGGTAAATGGCTCGAAAAGTTCTGGTAATATTGTCGGGTCTATCCCTATGCCTGAGTCTCTTACAGATAAGACGGCTACACTGCCTGAGCCATTCTCACCTGGAATAAATGAGAGATCCACCCAGATCATCCCATCTGGCTTTGAAAACTTTAAGGCGTTATCAAGAAGGTTCCCAAAGACTTGGAAGAACCGGGTCGGGTCAACATAAGCCCACACTGGCGTGTTTGGTAGGTCTTGTATTAGGGTAAGGTTCAATCTCTTTATTGCTTGTGCATGGTCATTGAGACTTTGGCGAACCAATTCCCCCAGATTAACCTTCTCAAGGTTTAATGAAATCTTCCCGTAGGTGATGGACGATACGTCAAGTAGCTCATCGATCAATTTCGAGAGATGCTTAATCTGGTGTTGCATCATTAAAACTGTTTCCCCAACTGCGCCAGTCTCGCCCAGCTTCAACTTCAGAAGTTGAACCCCGTTGGAAATGGGGGCAACGGGATTCCTCAGCTCGTGAGCTAGCATCGCAATAAATTTGTCTTTAAGGGCGTTTTGGTTCGTTAGTTTCTGGAAAAGTTGAACGTTCGATATTGCAACTGCCGTAGTGTCGGTCAAAATCTCAAGCAGTCCGATTTCTTCGGGTGTGGCTCGGTGTCGTGTACTCCAGTAGGCTCCGATCGCACCCAGTGGTTCAGAAACCCGTATAGGAACCATCACTAAACTCTTGACAAAAGTAACTTTATATGCTTCAATAGGAATTCGAGCATCCTGGTAAATATCCTCAATTACGGCTGCTTGTTTATTGAGCATTGCCCAACCGGAGATGCAAGACCTGAGCGGAAAACGCATACCTTTCCAAAGTGGCCCAATTGCGTTTTCATCGACATAGTGGCAACATTCACCATCCCGCAGTACAAAAGTGACTCCATCAGCATTGGTGAGATCGCGAGCAGCCAAACGCACAATTTCAATAATTTCCTCAATAGTTCGCACACAAGCCAAATCCTTCACGACCGAAAGCAGCCTGTTGTAAGACGATATATTATAGCTCTGATGTGAATTCTGTTCTTGATAAATGGAGGTTTGTAATATATTTTTCATAAAGAACTCCGAACAAAAGGGATATCTGTATAAAAACTCACGTAAAGCGGGTAAGTTTCAGCAAACACCTACTCTTAATCGTAATCTGAACTTTGATGTTAGGAGTACGACATAATTACCGGATTTTTTGTTCTCCTCTTTTTGAGTATAAATATCTTTAATACTGCTGAGTAAATATTCTTAATTTATTGTAATTTTTACTATAATTGATGAGATTTAATATACTAAATTAATCAAAGTAATTAGGTGTGAATAATTAAAGGTTTATAGTAAGGGCTGAAGCCCTTACATTTTACGTTCTCAGTGCGTAAGTCCTAATTAATTTTTCAACGCAGACAAATTATTTGGCAATCGATAGATAATACTCAAATCGCTGCCGGAGTTGTTTAACTGTCAAATTTTGAGTCCAGTATTCCACTAGGGCGTGACCAAATGCCCAGGCGTTGCGATCGGGTGAAGCGGAGTTTTCCAGCAGTAGCGGCCAGAGGGATGCCAATTCAAAGTTAAGCGGGTTAAGGTTGCCTCTATTCAAGAGCGAGAAAAGCTCATATCCCATTTGGAGTTTACCAATCACAATCGGCAACTGTTCCACCGGAATTTGCTCTGCCAGCATATATGCTAGGGCTGGAGATCCGGTTGAGAGGGTAGAAACAAACTGGAGGACGGGACTTTTAAGCAATGCCGTTAGTCCCTGTGTTGTCGTCATCTGGAAGGTATAGTGGTCGATGATTTTGGCTGCGGCGATAGTACGGGCTTCTAGGTTACGCAAAAAACGGGCGAGACGGAGTTGCTTGGTAGGCGCGATCGCATCCACTAATCCCAACGATAAAGCCTCCACTCCCCAAGCGGTTCGACTTGTTTTGCTATCACTTGTAACCATAGGTAAAACTAGATTACAGAAGTTTCCCAGCTGTTTGGCGCGATACTCAGTGGCTTCGCGAATGGCAATTTCCTTGGCGCGATCGCCCCATTCCCAATCATAAGGTGGTTGCCACTCGCGGATGGGACGCAGACGATCTACCTGGGTGACGATCGCGATCGCCGGTAAATCTGCAACTTCTGCTTTGATATCTTGCAAAAAGTCCACATCCATTTGTAGGGCAGGATCGAGGGCAGGGGTAGCTAACAGCAGCAAGTCTGCGTTGATGGCATAATCAAGCACTATATTTCGGAGATTGGCACGGTTGACTTGTTCATAGCCAGGTGTATCCAAAAGCGTCAAAGTTTCGCCACTTTGAGTCTGCCATTGATAATTCTGAATGCGATCGGTACTGGGTAAAACATCAACGGCTGCGAGATCCGCCTGAAATAGCGTGTTAATCAGGCTACTTTTTCCCGACCCCGTGCGCCCCACCAGCAGAATATTTACGGGTTTTTGCTCAACTGCCTCAGCTGGTTGAGCTTGGGTTAAGATTTCTCGGAGTGTTTGAGTTTTTGCCTTGGGTAAAGTTGGTGTAGGTGAAGATACTGAAACTGGTAATGTGCTACGTCCGTAGAGAGCGATCGCTTGGCGACATAAGTTTCTCAGGGCAGCTTCCCGAAATAACTGACTCAAATTCCCCAATAATTGCTGAGTTGCCTGGTTACTAGAACCCTGGCTGGCTTGTTTTGCCACCGCCGCCACCGGATTTAAGACCCACTGTGCCCAGTTCCAAGCTTTCCAAAATTTCCGAGCCGATGGCTCCAACTTCCGGTAGACCTCGTATCCTTGGTATGCTTGCCCAACCGTCACTTGATTGAGGAGTGGGGATAACTTTTGCATCCACTGATCCATATCATCCACCGTTCCGCGAATCAGCCCATAAGCTTGGGGGACGTAAATGTTCAGCAGAGGATATTGAATCTGAGGATTGTAGATATGAGCGATCGCTACAACTAAATCTTGGCATCGCGTCCAAAACGTTTGCCAGTCTTCCCAAATCGGGCGATCGCTTTGTGCTGCTTGCAGAATTTCTTGGAGTGCGGTTTCTGCTTGCTTTGTAACATCACTTCCCACTGGTGGCCTTACTGTATCCTCTGCTGTCGATTCCAGTTCTTCGCGGACTTGGGCTAATACAGCTTCCACTTGGTTAACAGCTGGTTGAGTCCATTCTACCAACAGCCAACGCCAACCCACGAATAAAAGGGTGAATACACCCCAAATCCAATTAATGCCCCACGCATGAATTTGTGAACCGGCGGCTACCAGTAAGAAAATGATGATAAAAGCGATCGGGATTGCTAAGACGACCCATTGCCACAGTTTTAATCGCACCATTGCCCCATACCTGTTTTGAAATGTTGGGAAATTCGAGTTTTTGCAAAAATTACTCTTATAAAAAGTCTATCGTCTCCAATCTAGGCAGGATGTTTGATATTCTGGGATTAGTGCTAGACTCCTAATTATTAAGGATAAATGTTTGATTTTGCTGTGGGCAGCTAAATAAACAACTGGACATTTATATTTATATTTCTAGATTAGAAGAAGTTTTAAATTACTCAGTTGCTTATGGGAGCAAAATTTAGTAACCAAGCTATGGAAACCATTACCGACATTGGCACGCTGATTGTCAGTACACCGGGAACCTGTGGTGGTCGCCCTCGGATTGCGGGACACCGAATTAGGGTACATAACATTGCGATCAACTTTAACGCAGGCATGAAACCGGAAGAGATAGTTGCCCAAAGACCACAGCTAATGTTGGCACAAGTTTATGCAGCGCTAGCTTACTATTATGCTAACAAGGAAGTAATTGAGACGGAGATTGCCGCAGAAATTTAAGAATACGACCGTTTGGAAGCTGAATATACGGCGAAGAGACAGTGAGCCAAATTCGTTTGTAACGAAAAATCAAGGTTTTAACCCACGGAGGTGGGTTTTGTCTGTGTAGCCGCGACTTCCAGTCGCCAGGGCTAGTAATAAATTAGACTTTTCAAATATTCTCTTAGACCACTGTCAGGGTTTTAATTAATACTAGGCTTCATCAATAAAACTGCTATCTTAATAAAGATATCCTTGAAGTGATCTCGTATGTTATCAGCTAATTGCAAGGCAATAACTAAATCTGGAGAAACATGTAAGCTCAAAGCTAATTATTCTGGATACTGTCATATACATGATCCTGAAAAAATTGCTGAATCCGAGGCGAAACAACATTTACTTGAAATGTTCGCAGTTGAGGTTTCAGCCAAAACCTTTAGCCAACGACGAGGCTTGAACCCAGTATCTGAGATTATCCAAATTGATAGTATAAATCATGCTCTACGCAATTCTCTTTGGAATGTATTAAGTGCAAATTTCTTTTTAAAATACTCAAAATCCATATCCAACTATATGTACTCGGACAGATATGTAGATGACTTTATTGTATATGTTTGGGAAAAATATTTTAAGTATCTTTTGGATGACTTCTCGGCAACACCAAGAGAATCTGTAAACTGGTTATTAGAATATTTTCAAAATTGCCAATGGTATGAAGTTTACGACTTTCTTGAGTTCACTATGAACTATTTCAAATCTCCGAAACTTGTAGAAGATATAAACTCTGTATTAGAAAGAGAACTGGCTGGTTATAGATTTGTCGCAGGTGTATTCACAGATATCACCAATGAGCAAGAAATTGAAATGCTTGAGCAAGCAGTAGATGATAAAAGTTTTCCTGCTGTGTCCAGCCATTTGAAGCGCTCCCTTGCTTTAATGAGTGACAAAGAAAATCCTGACTACAGAAACTCTATAAAAGAATCTATTTCCGCAGTTAAAAGTCTTGCAAAAGCTATTACCGGAAAACCAAAGGCAACTTTAGGAGAAGCCCTGAAAGTTCTGGAAGTTTCTAATAAGTTACATCCAGCTTTAAAAAATTCATTTTTAAATCTGTATGGATATACAAGTGATGAGGGAGGTATCAGACATGCTATGTTGACTGAGCCTGATTTAACTATTGCTGATGCAAAGTACTTTTTACTTTCATGTACGTCTTTCACAAATTACCTGAAATCGAAGATTTAGAGTGCGATCGCTTTTTAATTAGATATTGGGAGATCAGGAGCGATTGTCTTCGATACATTTAGCGATCGCAAGCAAGAATAAAGATAGCGATCGCCTATCAGAGAGACTTAAAATACTAATAATGCTATACTTTACTTTTTTAGCATTTAAGGAGTAATGGCTGTGGCTTGCATTACTGGCTTGGGCTAAAGCTTAGAACAATTTAAAGGCAAGCCGAACTGATAAAAGTCCGGCTAAGTTTTATCAATCATCTATACGCAGTAGCTTGCGGTAAAACGGTTGTGAAAAATCGGTCACGCGATGACGTTTATAGTTGTCCATAAGTTCAATTAAAAAATTAATAAACTCGAAACTAGCTATCATCAGTTCGTAACTCAGGTCAGCGTTGCCATCAAACTGAATTCGGCAACGGGTTAAGTCTGAGGGTAAGGTACCAACATTCCAAGAGGCGACAAAGGGGACATGTTCACTGGCTTCTATCTTGCGGTGTCCCTCCAATACCCCTTTTTGATAAAGACTGATGGCATAGGGTAAGAAATTGCGCCTAGCGCCCTGAACGTAAGGTAAGTAAACACTAGCTTGTTGTTGAGTGGCAGGCTGGAGTTGCTCAATAGACATTGTTAAATATTTCTCAAGTTAGTTGGAAACTGGGGATATTAGTGGCTGTTAGTAGTATTCCCAAAAGATGTATCTAAAGCACATAGGGAATGGGGAGTGGGGAGTTAGGAGTTAGGAGGACAAGGGAGACAAGGGAGAATTTGTCCAATGCCCAATGCCCCATGCCCCATGCCCAATGCCCAATGCCCAATAAATGAAGTTACTGCTAAGAAATATTAAAATTTCGGTTACAATGATGCTGCATTAACTTTTATCGAAGCTGGGAACGATAACACTAAAAATCCCGACTGTAAAGTGGTGGATGCCGTTATTGCAGTTTCTCCCAACAATAAGCTGCTGCTACCTTGCTATTACTTTGCCCAAATCCAAGTTCTGATTGGAGAAAGTCCGACTCTACAAGCTTCCTGCCCAAGTGGCTATCAAAGGAATCAAGCCTCTGTGTGAGAGTCGCAAACGTGGTTAATGTGAGGTAATTACGCAGAGTGGCGGTAACAACAAAGGTAGTCCCAGCAGCTTTTGGCTTAGGGATAGCGGGTATTGCAGTTTGCCCATTCCGATTAATATCGGGAAAAGTAGCTTAGGGATATTTGTCCGTAAAATTACTAACTGTAGACAAATACTGGTTTTTGAATCAAGTAACCTAACCTATGCCAGCGAATTCCTGGCCCGAAGAAGATTCTTATCAAGAGCTTGATCCGCTCAACTCCTTATTGTCTGACCTATCAGTAAATGAGGAGTCAGTGTTAGAGACAGATCCTGTGTCTCTAACACCCCGGTTTCAAGGTCGTAGACGCAAAGCAGCTCTAGTCTTGACTATCGTCTGGAGTGGCACGATCGCTCTACATTTAGTTTCTTGGGCTTCCATATTTATTCTAGGACTGACCACCATTCTAGGATTTCATGCTTTGGTGGTAGTGTTTACTAAATCTCGTCGCTATCCAAAAGAAATACAGGGAGATTTGCCCTCTGTATCTTTGCTAGTGGCTGCGAAAAATGAGGAAGCGGTAATTGCTAAATTAGTCAAAAATCTTTGTAATCTGGAATATCCAGGTGGACAGTACGAAGTATGGATAATTGACGATCACAGCAGTGATAGCACCCCACATTTATTAGCAGAACTAGAACAGAAACACCAGCAACTGAAAGTACTAAGGCGTTCAGCAGCAGCTAGTGGTGGCAAATCGGGGGCGTTGAATCAGGTATTGCCACTGACAAAGGGCGATATTATAGCAGTATTTGATGCTGATGCCCAAGTAACACCAGACTTGCTACTACAGGTAATACCTTTATTTCAAAGAGAAAAGGTGGGGGCGGTGCAGGTGCGAAAAGCGATCGCCAACGCTAAAGAAAACTTTTGGACTAAGGGTCAAATGGCGGAAATGGCACTTGATACCTGGTTTCAGCAACAGCGAACTACCCTTGGTGGCATTGGCGAACTGCGGGGCAATGGTCAATTTGTCAGGCGTTCAGCCTTGGAAAACTGCGGTGGTTGGAATGAGGAAACTATTACCGATGATTTGGATTTGACAATCCGTTTACATTTGGAAAAATGGGATATTGAGTGTGTTTTCCATCCAGCCGTGCAAGAAGAAGGAGTGATAAGTGCAGTTTCACTCTGGCATCAGCGTAACCGTTGGGCAGAAGGCGGTTATCAACGCTATCTGGATTACTGGGATTTAATTCTCAAAAACCGCATGGGAACGCGGAAAAGCTGGGATTTGCTGATTTTTATGCTGATTATGTATATCTTGCCTACAGCAGCAGTACCAGATTTATTAATGGCGATCGCTCGTCATCGTCCACCAATGTTAAGTCCAATCACAGGCTTGTCCATTTCTATGTCGATGGTAGGGATGTTTACAGGTCTGAAACGGATACGTCAAGATCAAAAATTCCCACTTTCTACATATTTTCTGTTACTGGTACAAACCCTGCGCGGCAGTTTATATATGTTGCACTGGTTAGTCGTCATGAGCAGTACTACTGCCCGAATGTCGGTAAGAGAAAAGCGCCTAAAATGGGTGAAAACTTTGCATACTGGGAATGGGGAATAGCCCCCAAGGGGGAATTAAAAATTAAAAATTAAAAATTAAAAATGCAAAATTACCAAAAATAATTTTGCAATTTTTTATTCATCATCAACTTCTGATTCTTCTACCCACTCAGGTGTAGTCATGGAATCGGAGAATTCTGTTGAATCCTCTGCAAAGCGGATAATTTGTCCGTTGAAGAATTCTGCTAAACGCTGAGCTGCGATCGCTACTTCGTCAGGTTCCCAATCAGGTGCAGGTGTTCGCTGTGGCGGTGGAGGCAAAGCTTGCACCCCATTTCCATTTGTCCGATTACCATTTGCCCCATTACCATTTGTCCCATTTCCATTTGTCCGATTACCATTTGTCCCATTGCCATTTACCGCATTTCCGTTCCTTGCTGCTGTCGGTGTCGGTGATGGATTGGTTGGCTCTGGTACTGGCGCTAGAGGGGGAATTTGCTGGTTATAACTGGCAGTTGGTGGCTGCTGAACGCGAGTAGAGTCTTTTGGAGGAGGATTTTTTTTGGCTGAGGTAGAGTTTGAAGAGGTTCCTTTTTCTATATTTATCTGGATTTCACGCTGGAAAGTCTGCTGGAAAGCTGCCGTAATCATCGGTAGATAAGATTTACCCTTGTCATACCATGCCTGTTTGATCGCAATTCGAGCCACAGTACCATCGAACTCTACGAGATGGCTCATTTGACGCAGCATTTCTTGCCTTGATTTTGGCTGGAGGTTAGCAAGTACCTGTTGCCAAACCTGAGTTAAGTCATATTGTGGCGCATCAACAACTTCTGAAGTTACTGGTTCAACGTTCGCCGGTGGCACAGGGACAGATACAGGTTCTGGGGTTGGTGGTGAAACTGAGTTAGCAGCAGAATTGTGATTTGTTTGCCGTTCAACTGGGGGAGATGAAGTGACGGGCTGATTTTGGGATAGAGAATTATGATTTGTTTGTGGTTCAGCTAGAGGTACAGAAGAGACTGGGTGATTTTGGGTAACTGCTGGAGGATAGCTTGCAGATACAGCAGGTGTATTAACTCGCGGTGCAACGCTTGGGGCTTGTGGCTGAATATTCGTCGCACTGGGTAACAATCCTAATAATGTTACTTCCAACCACAAACGCGGCTGGGTGGTATTTTTAATTTGCACTTCTGATGTTCGCAGGTGTTGCTGTCCTGCCAAAATCGCGCTTATATCCAAGTATTGAGCAAACTCAACCAGCGCTGTCCAGGTTTGCTGAGTACAAGCAACTAAATTGTGGCGGTTGGGTGCTGTTTTGGCTATGAGTAAATCGCGGTAGAAGGCGGCGAGATTTTGCAGAATAGTTAGCGGTTCTCGACCACGATCTAAAATGTTGTGGGTACAATCTAGAACTGCTTCTGGTTTATCTTGAGCGATCGCATTTAAAAGCCCCAGCAAGTCCTGTTCGCTCACCGTCCCCACCAAATCCCAAACTCGCTCTGGTGTCACTTCACCCGCTAACAAACCCAATTGGTCGAGCAAACTTTCGGCATCTCGCAACCCTCCCTGAGCAAGTTGGGCTACCAGGGTTACAGCGTCGGGTGAAATATGAATGTTTTCATAAGATGCGATCGCACTTAAATGCTTGACCATCGCTTCTAACTGAATGCGTCTAAAATCAAACCTTTGACAGCGCGAAATAATCGTTGGTAACACCCGTTGCGGGTCTGTTGTTGCCAATACAAAAACTACCTGCCTCGGTGGTTCTTCTAGTGTCTTCAGTAGCGCATTGAATGCCTGAGTACTGAGCATATGACACTCATCGATTACATAAACCTTGTAGCGACACTGCACAGGAGCAAACTGGGCCTTTTCAATCAACTCGCGGATATTATCGACACCAGTGTTGCTAGCGGCATCGATTTCAATTACATCTAAGGCGTAGCCCTTGGTGATTCCTTGACAAACCTCACACACGCCGCAGGGTTCAGCAGTGGGCTTATCACCTTTGAGACAATTGAGGGATTTAGCCAGAATCCGGGCGCTAGAAGTTTTCCCCGTACCTCTAGGCCCAGTGAATAAATAGGCGGGGGCGATTTTGGATGTGCCGATCGCGTTGGTGAGGGTAGTAGCGATCGCCTCTTGTCCCACCAGTTCAGCAAAACTCTTGGGGCGATATTTGTGGTGCAGGGGTTCGTAAGACATGAAAATATAGACTTCAATGCCTTTCAAAGTTAATTAGTAGCACCGAGTCGAGTTTAGGATTCAATTATTTTAAACTCTCGTACCTGCTTTGTTTGTAGATGTTGCCATAGCCCTTGCACTCAACTAATGCCGTATATTTTGGCACTCAGGAAAGCAAGCGACCACAGCTTATCCTCTACTATGATTTCAACATCAAGGATATCGGAATTATAGCATACCATTTAGTACATTTGTTCTAGTCAAGATGAGTGGGGAGTGGGGAGTGGGGGTTGAAAGAGGCAGGAGAGAAAAACTCTTGACAAATGACCAATGACAAATGACAAATGACTATACGTTAATCCAGTGCGATCGCTACAATTTTAGGATAAGCAATATTCGATGGTGCAGCAGATGCTTAAGCGGCTATTTCAATGGCTCAAAAAGCTTTTTCAGAGCTTGTTTGGTGGAAAACAGACTGCCTCAAAATCCCGGGGGAATGTGCAAAAAGAACCAGCACCACCCTTAAGCGATACGGATCTGGAATTTCTCTTCAACGAACTGTTGCAAGGAGTACATCAAGCACGAGGGGAAGCATGGGCACGGAAGTGGCTGCATAATATTGAACATCGCATCCCAACTGAACGCTGGGTTGAGTGGTTAGGGCGCTTTGGCGACAGATTGCTGGCATCACCTACACCCAATAATGAAATAGCTGCGCGGTTAGTGCAGCTGGGTGAGTTGAACATCGGAGAAATTGGAGATGTTGCCTATAGTATCGGGATGCAGTTATTGACACGCAATCAAGGCGAACCAATTTGGGAATATGAAGGGCCAGATGCTGTTAGCACAACTTTCCTCTCTGAGCCAACCGCCCCAATATCAGAGTCAGCAGATGCGCCAGAGAACCTCCCAGAGGGAGAATCCCAAACTGTCACCCTAGAAGAGTTGTTTGTGATGTTGCAGGAGGATGAAAACTTACGCCAGCAGATTGCTCAACAGCTTGCCGTAGAAACAGATGATCCACAAGTGCTTGTCCAGGCATTGATTAATCAATTATATCCGGCTGGTCAATCGACTACAGAGCAAACAGAAAATTAACTGCTTCGCAACGCAAAGTCACCAGATTTTGGATTTGAAATTTTCGATTAAGCGAAAATCTCAAATTTAAAATTGGCGTCTTGAATCTGGAAATTGTAACGTTGTAATGCTATTGTCTTGAAGTTTTGTATATTTTTTGCTAGTCTGCTACGGAAGCGGTGTCTGGATCTAATGGATTTTTACGTAATTAATGATTTTTTGAACACAACGATGGCTACAATCTAGAAAAACAAAATCCAAGAGTGTGGCAGATGCTCAGGCGGATATCGCAGTCGCTTAAAAGGTTTTTAAAGCGCCTCATTGCAAGTAAGCAGACTCGTCGTTCTCTCAAGGGTGGGAGAGGACGTAATCTGGTGGGGGTACTACCAGAACTAACCAATGCGGATCTAGAACAATTGTTTATCCAATTGTTAGAAGGCGTGCATCAAGCACGAGGACGACAGTGGGCATTGAGGTATCTGCAACGGATCGAAAATCGCATTCCGGCTGAACGCTGGATAGATTGGTTGGTGATGTTTGGTGAAAGCTTGTTAGCTTCACCCGCACCGAATCCTCTGTTAGCAACCCAGATGGTGCAATTGGGGGAACTTGGTGTTGGCAGAATTGGTGATGTTGCCTATGACATTGGCATCCGGCTAATGCAAAACTCACCCATACAGAACTCCCCCACACCAATAGAGTATGAGGACAATCAGGCGCAAGATGGGGTAGAAATCACTCCTGGGCAAGAACTGATTCGCAATTTAGGTGAACAGTTATGGGAGTATGATGAGCAAAATGTAATAGAAACTACTCCTGGGGAAGAACTGATCCGCAATTTAGGCGAACAGTTATGGGAGTATAGTGAGCCAGATGTCGTAGAAACTACAACCGATGAAGAAATTCTTGCAACTTCTCCTGGGCAAGAGCTAATTCGTAGTTTAGGTGAACAGTTATGGGAATATGATCTGCAAGATGTTGAACCAATAACGTCAGCACCCGAAAATGTCTTTTCTGAGGAAGGATTGACCGAGAATTTAGAGGAACCGGTATTGGAATATGAACGAGAAGACGCCCAAACCACAATCAGAGAAAATTTTCCTCTCCCCGCCGCAGAAGATTCTATCACCTCATTAGCTCAACTGAAGTTCGGCGATGAAGAAGAAGTCACTCCAACTAAAATACGACCAAATCTCCTTTCCACTAGAGAAAAAACTGAATTAACAACGTCTGACTCAGAGTCAACCTGGGATAAGACTTTGACGAATTTAGAGCCAAATGTGGCTTCTACGCTAGATGAGTTGTGGGTGAGGTTGGATGAAAGTACTAATTTAGTCCAGCAACTTGCTTCTAACTTGGCGGTTCAAAGTAGTAATTCCCCTGGTATTATTGAGCGACATAGCGATAATCCTGTTACCCAGGCTCAAGCGTGGTTTTACCAAGGTCTTCAGGAAGCTAAAACAGGTGATTTGTTAGGCGCGATCGCCTCTTATGACCAAGCCATCGAACTTCAACCCGAATTCCCAGAATATTGGTTTAACCGAGGCTTGACGTTGTTTCATTTAGAACGTTTTGATGAAGCGATCGCATCTTACCAAACAGCCACAGAACTAAAACCCGACTTCTACAAAGCTTGGTACAACAGAGGTCGAACTCTCGGAGAATTAGGATATTTTGAAGAAGCGATCGCTTCTTTTGACAAAGCCATAGAAATTAAACCAGACTACCAAGAAGCTTGGTCTAGCCGGGGTTTGGCGCTGCTAAAGTTAGGTTGGCTACCAGAAGCTATTTCTAGTTATGACCAAGCGCTGCATTTGGAACCAGAAGACCAGGAAAACTGGTATTACCGAGGTATAGCACTAGCTGTAGGCGAACAATTTGCCGAAGCGATTATATCTTACGACAAAGCACTAGAAATTGACCCAGAGTATCACGAAGTCTGGATAGACCGGGGTGTAGTGCTGTTTAATTTAGGAAAGTGGTCAGAAGCGATCGCCTCTTGGGATAAAGCACTTTCAGTTCAAGGCGACTTCTACTTAGCTTGGTACAACCGAGGTATAGCCTTAGACAACTTAGGACGCCGCGTTGAAGCGATCGCCTCCTATCGGCAAACGATTGCCATTAAACCCGACTTCCACTTAGCTTGGTATAATCAGGCAGTAGCACTGTTTTATTTAGAACAATTTGCCGAAGCGATCGCTTGTTATGACAAGGCTTTGCAAATTAAACAAGACTATTGGGAAGCTTGGATTGGTCGGGGAACTGCGATCGATAATTTAGTGGATTCTGAGGCATTGCTGAATTTGTCGAGTACTATCACAGCGACAAATCCCGCCTTACAACAGGGTGGCTACGAAGGAAAATTAGCCAGCTACGAGGAAGGGTTAAAGCATCTGCGGACAGATACCCACCCAGAAGGTTGGGGTAGATTGCATGTTGCGATCGGTAATACTTACTACGACCGAGGCAAAAAATATCCCAATACGCGCGATTATTGGCGCAAAGCTGCATCTGAGTACCATCAGGCGCTGTTAACCCTCACACTAGAATATTTTCCCCAGTTGCACCTAGAGGTTTTGCAATCTCTAAGCAAAGTGTTGATGGGTTTGGGACAAACAACACAAGTTCAAGAATTGCAGCAACGCGGTACAGATTTATTGCAACAATTGCTGAGTGAAGAAACTCGCTCAGACGAAAGTAAAAAACAGCTAGCTCTGAAATTTACAGGTTTTGACCAATTAGCAGTTGATTTAGCCGTAGAGTCCGGTGATTTAGTTGAAGCTTGGCAAATTGCCGAACAAGGCAAAAATGCTTGTTTAAACTGGCTGCTTTCTGGCTGGAATAATGATATTTACTCACCTAATTATGGCGCAATTCAACAACTATTCAATCCCACAACAGCAATTATTTACTGGCATATTAGTCCGGTTGCCCTACATACTTTCATTCTCAAAGACCAAGCGCCATCACCAATCCTCCTGTTTACACCCATGCAAGATCCTGGAGCAATACCTTTAGGAGAAGAAGCTATCCGTCTAAATGAATTGCCTCTACCTGAAGCGGTGCAACGCCTAATTGAATTTGAAACTTGGCTAGAAGATTGGCATCAACAATACCAAGAATATCGCAGCACGGCTCAAGACAAAGAAAGTAAAAGCCAGCATTCTTGGCGAGTTGATATGGAACAGAAGCTGTTGCAACTGTATGAAATCCTGAATATTTCCACAATTGCCCAGGAACTCGAAGGCATCACCCAACTGGTATTAATTCCTCACCGTGACTTGTACAGATTGCCCATTCATACCCTTTTCCATCTTTCTTCCCCATCGCCGGAAGAGTTGCCGAATGTGGAGTCAAATTTCACCGTCACCTATCTGCCTAGTGCCCAAATAGGTTTATCAATAAAAACTGAACAGATTTCGCAGTGGCAAAATCAGTTATTGCTCAGTGTTGAACATCCTGAGAGTGCAGCTTATCCTACAGTAAAATTCGCCAAAATTGAGTCTGAAATTGTTAGCCAGATGTTCAGTAATATCAAACGAATTCAGGGGTCAGAAGCTAGAAAAAATATTGTCGAAAACGCCTTATTTGATAATAATTACAACATCTTTCATTTTACGGGTCATGTCACTAATAATTTGGTTGAACCGAAAAAGTCAGAATTAGCATTAGCAGGTGAAGAAAAACTTACTCTAGATGAAATTTATCAGCAAAATCTAGCAAGTTACAACCTTATTACTCTATCTGCCTGTGAAAATTTAAGTCCTAGCAACTACACTATTAGCAGCGAATATGTGAGTTTAGTGAGTGGTTTTGTGAGTCAGGGCGTTCCTCATGTAGTGAGTACTCTCTGGAGTGTAGAATCTTCCGCTAGTGCCTTGGTAATCATCGAGTTTTACCGACGATTACAGCCCAATAAATCAGCAGTTACTGCCTTAGCAGAAGCAACCCGATGGCTGAAAGAACTAACTGCTGGAGAACTGACAAAATGGTATGAGGATGTCTTGAATAATCTGCATCCAGAGGAATTACGAATTCAAACTTATTTAGCAACACAACTATATAGAAATAGTAAAATGGCATCAGATAAAAATCTTTATAATCATCCTTACTACTGGGCGGCATTCACGATTACGGGTAAACCGAATTAATCTTTTGTGCTGCTAAAACTGCTGTTTTATTCCCCGCCGATTCTGGCTTCTTATAGCTAGAAGTTGTATTTCCAGAGGCAGGACTAGCTGGAGCAACAGCGTACTAAGTAGCTCAACCTAATTAAATGTAAAACGCTCGACTTGGTACTGACCTTGTAT
>NZ_JAQYWQ010000030.1 GCF_029379315.1 Nostoc sp. S13 | reverse complement strand
CAATGCCCAATGCCCAATGCCCAATGCCCAATGCCCAATGCCCAATGCCCAATGCTCAATCTACCTTTCTACAGGAATATTCGATGCCTCTAGCTTCAATTGTTGAGCGGGATAATCAGTGAGAGCCAGTGATATCTTCTTGACATCATCAAGTAAAGCTGTGGGAATGCTCACTGTACCGGAAAATGCTGGGCCATTTACAGGCAATTCTGTTGGTAAACCCTCTGTACTAGCACTCAGGGTTCGTCCTTTATCATCAGTAACATCTAAAAAACTATACAGGAAGCGCACAGAATCTTTTCCTTTGTTCTGCATTTTCACTTTCAGTAGCAAATCACCACCAGAGTAGCGAACAGATTGCACAGACATGGTTACACCTTGACTCTGGGCAGTAACCGGAAAACCAGGCTGGAGTTTTTCTTCAACCACTTGTGGGGGTTTTTCTTCTGGCTTCTGCTTGCTGCTATTGGTTTCTTCATCATCGTCCTCTAGCTTTTCCGATTTAGCCGCCTTGGTTTTACCCTCAATTCGCGCCTTGACAATTTTCAGGATTTCTTCCTCTTTTAATAGCACTAACCCTCCCTGCTGGGAGTTGTTTGTGTTTGTCTTATTGCTGGCAAATTTGGTTGTGGGACGCCCATCTGGTGCGGTAACGCCTTTAAGTGCTGAACTCCCTAGTTCAAACCCCAAAAACGCGCTTACAGAACCTGCTCCCATCATCAGGATTAACAAAATCAAAGTAAGAAGTACAGTAGAATTTATTTTCATCGCTGACAAGCTATCACAAAAGAATGCTGGTCTATTTAAGAATAGTGAAGCTTTTGACCTCAATCCTTAAAGGAACTTAATCAATATTAGTTTGCACTATTTCATGATTAAACTATGTAGTATAAAAATATGGTAAATTATTGTCCAGTATTCACAGGTGGTAAATTTGTGGTATAATCATGGAATTGGCTAAACTCAGTGCGTAAGGTATTTTCCTGGCTCTCAAATTAGCAAAATCGGGTTCACCTAAATAGTTGAAGTAATTGACTCATAGGAACCCGAAAGCCAACAAAACAAGCGCCTTTGGCCGATTGGGGAGGCAGCGAACTCATAATTCGCCTTCAGGCTGGTTCGATTCCAGCAGGGCGCACTGAATCATTAAAAAGTAGTAAGGTGTTATGTTATCAGACCCTCAATGATAATTGGGACACGAGTAATACAATACTACATTATCTTGAGCATTCACATGCTTGTTCAACTCCTACACGCTAAATTAATCAGTCCTGAGTACTCAACACAAAGGGACACAGGGATAGGGGAAAATTTTTATAACTCCTAACTCCCCACTGCCTACTCCCCATTACCCCTTATCCCCAGAGGTGGCCCCACCTTCGCCACTCCCTAATCTTACCGAGATGGCAAAGTTTCAAACCTAAATTCAGTTCCGACTTTGAGTTTGTTGCTATTCAAACGGGGAGACATGATTAGCGACGTGTCATAAGGATTTGGTAAATCAGGAGTGCGAATATAAGGATCATTGCCAACTTGCTGAGTCAGGACATCATGATATAAAGTGTTAACCAACTCAGCATCGTGGGCAATTTCATTTTCTGGGAAAGAACCACCGAAACTGGAACCAGATCCGAAAAATGAGTCTAGCTGACGCTTGAGGCTGCTATTTTCGTAGAAATTGCGATCGTGACTAAAAAAAGCTCGTTCAAATACATCATTCGTAGTTTCATAACTGGGTGTTTGTGTTTGGGCAGATGCAACAGAGGGAAAAGCAATACCAGCACCAAGCAACACTAATAAACCACCAAGGGTTTTTAATTTAATACGCACGTTTGTGACTCCTCAATTTTTGGGCAATCTTAATTTATGCTTAAGTTCAGAACTCTTATGAGTTCAACCTTTGGTGTAGCACAACTTTTAATGTTTTGTAATGACGTATCCTACTGAAACTCTTAACCACTCAGATATTTGGGCAACCACTCCTGATTTGACTACCTTACGCCACAAGCTACTAGATTTATTTTGCCAGCTTGCTTATCAAGAAGGTGATTTCGTTCTTGCTTCTGGGCTACGTAGTTCTTATTACGTGAATAAGATGGAGGTAACACTCCATCCTCAAGGCGCTTTGGCAGTTGGACGGTTACTATTTCCTTTATTACCTGTAGATACACAGGCTGTGGGTGGTTTAACATTGGGGGCTGACCCAATTGTGACAGCAGTGAGTGTAGTTTCTGTTTATGAAAACCGACCGATACCAGCGCTGATTATTCGCAAGGAAGCCAAGGGTTATGGGACGAAAGCTGATATAGAAGGCCCCAGTTTACCAAAAGGTGCAAAAGTAGTAGTTTTGGAAGATGTGGTTACAACTGGGCAATCTGCTCTGAAAGCAGTTCACCGTCTCAAAGAAGCAGGTTATACCGTAAATCAAGTAATTTCATTGGTAGACCGCGAACAAGGAGGAGGTGAGTTGTATCAATCAGCTGGGTTAAAGTTTAAAACTTTGTTTTCGATTCAGGAAGTTCAAAAACGCTTCCGACAACTTGCGAATTCATGAACAATAGGACTTATGCTAATTCGTAATTCGTAATTAAGAATTACAATTTGGTAGAAGTCCTGAATATGAAACAATAGGGTTCAGTTAGAGACTAAAACATAAATTCTATGACTTACGCATTAATAAAAAATAGCAACTTGAATTAATCGGGTAAAAACTTTTAATCCAAGTATTCATACGCACTTGTACATTCATAAATTAAATGTTGCGATTTTACAAAGAAATATCGCATTTTTTGGCTAAAACTCTTGTATATCAAGGGTTTTAGCTAGTGTTGCCAAAAAATGTATAAATGGGTATTTCACATATATATAGCAGTTCTCGTTTGGATGCAACAGATGGTAGGGAACATTGCTGATTGGTATCAACTTAACCACTACGAGTGGTATCTATTCTATGCAATTGAGAACCGTTATAATTAAGCAAGGATATATTTTTAGTTACAATTTTTAGCGTAGGCGTAGCCCACCGTAGATATTGCTGTTTTGAAAAAATTTTCGATTTACTGAGTATCAGTTTGAGCGAATCCTTCAACTGATTCAAGGCAATTCTCCTTGTCTTTATTTTCAACTTAGGGACTTCCAACAAATAAATTATCCAATCTTGTGGGGCGGACAAGATGTCATTGGTGTCAAGTTAAAGCCTCAGCCCAGATGTCAAGCGACCTTGCGGCGTAATGCCACTAGCCTGATGAATCTGGCTCAAAGCCTTGCTAGAGAGGTGAAAGCAATGATTGGGTTTGATCGGGTTATGATCTACCGCTTTGAGGCAGACGACAGTGGTGTGGTGATTACAGAGGAGAATGGAAATGAGGCGATCGCTCTCTGGTCAGAATGGCATCCCCACCTAATTTTGATGGACATTCAAAAGCCGGTGATGGATGGCTACGAAACTACCCGGCAAATTCGAGTCAGGGAGACAGGTAAAAACGTGGTGATTATTGCGGTGACAGCCTATGCTTTTGAAGAAGACTACACCATGTTTCAATGCAAGAATTTGTCCGCGAACATCCTGCTCCATTTATCGCCAAGGTCTATCGTGATAGTCGCATTGCTATGTGGAAATACCAAAAGATGCTACTAGAAGAATTAGAGCGGTTTTTATAGTTAGCAACACATCACCTAAATCATTATTTTGTAAAAGCCAGCAGCGGGATTTGAACTCGCGACCTTCCGATTACAAGTCGGATGCACTACCACTGTGCTATGCTGGCAAATTTAGCGTAAGCGTAGCCCAAGTTAGGCATTGCTCTTAAATAGCACTGTCAAAATCAACGAAAGCCAGCAGCAGGATTTGAACTCGCGACCTTCCGATTACAAGTCGGATGCACTACCACTGTGCTATGCTGGCAAATTTGGTGTAGGCGTAGCCCACCCAAGGCGATCGCTGTTAAATAGCAATCACAGTTTCTAATTGTACCATAATCAACTTATTTGTCTAGCAGCGATCGCTAAAAAATATCTGTCTCTTCAGAAATTTACCAAAGAGCGACTGACTGTATTAGCTGAATCAGTTGCTGTCCGAATTTTACAACTGATTCCGAGACATTTTACGCCAGAGAAATGGAAGTGAAATCAGAGTGTATTGCATACAAACGATCGCTATAGGGTTCTCTTGACTAATGGAGCGATCGCACTTAAATTTGGCTCGATGAGTGAGTTTAGCAATGTCCACAACTGCAAATCAGTAAAATCTGGAATTGCCATAAATGCCCCAACTGACTGTAAAATCTGCGGATCATGGGTGGATGCTATACCAATAGTGCGGATATCTGCGCTCACAGCAGAACGAATACCAGAGGGAGAGTCTTCTAAGGCGATCGCTTCCTCTGCTGTAATCCCCAACTTATTCAGCGCAACTTGGTAGGGCGCAGGATCGGGTTTACCTGCAATACAATCATCCGCTAAAACAACTATATGGAAAGCTTCTTTTATTCCCAAAACCTTTAGCATAAATTCTGCATTTAATCTAGGGGCATTAGTTACTAATGCACGTTTTAACTGATGTGTCTCTGTCCATTCTAGTAGTTCAGAAAATCCACTCAGTGGTTGTAGATGCGGGGCGAGTTCGCGGAAAAGCGCCTCTTTTTCGTCTGCAAATTTTTGCCCTTCTACTGCTGATAATTGTGGCAGAATGTCCTTAACAATTTCTGCATTTAGCCGCCCACTAATTCGAGATTTATAAAATGTCTCGTCAATTTCTATGTTGTAATTTAACAGCGTTTTCTGCCAAGCTCGGTAGTGTATGGGGTCAGTGTTGACAATAGTGCCGTCTAGGTCAAAAAGAATTGCAGCCAGCATAATTTTTCGGTAAAATGTAAATAATTGTTAACTTAATTTAAATAGTGTACATTGTTTTTGTCTTTAGTGATTCTTCTTTCGTCAATACATGACTTTTTACGGCATCTGGAAAATCTCTCTTCTTTATCGGGAGCATCTTAGTGAAAGCAAATATACCAGATGAGAAACAAGATTCTTGCTCCCTCTCGTTAACAAAGTGAGGTTTTACAAGGCTTTTTATGAAAGTGAGATGTGTAAGCAAATGCTAGCTGCTACAAACTTTTTTCGCGTTGATGATCTACTAGTACAGATTTACAACTCTGAAGTCGAAATGGCCCAGGATGTTGCCGAAATCGCGCAAAAGTATTTACAGCAAGTTCTCAAGCAACAGGATACAGCTGCTGTATTATTAGCAACAGGTAACTCCCAACTCAAATTTCTGAATGCTTTGATTGCGTTGGGTGATCTAGATTGGTCACGAATTATTCTGTTCCATCTAGATGAATATTTGGGAATTTCTGCTGACCATTCTGCCAGTTTCCGGCGTTATTTGCAAGAACGTGTAGAGAAGCGGGTTACTCCTAAGCAATTTCACTATATAGAAGGTGATACATTGCAACCAATGGCAGAGTGCGATCGCTACACTAAACTACTGCAAGCACAACCAATTGACTTATGCTGTCTTGGTGTTGGCGAAAATGGACATTTGGCTTTTAACGATCCAGCAGTAGCAAATTTTCAAGATCCTTACAGTGTGAAACTAGTGAAACTGGATACAGTGAACCGTCAACAACAAGTAAGCACAGGTCACTTTCCAAATCTAGAAACTGTCCCACAATATGCTTTTACTGTCACCATCTCGACAATTTGTTCAGCTAAAAAAATTATCTGTTTGGCTCCAGAAAAACGTAAAGCAAATGTGGTAAAAGAGATGTTGCAAGGAGCTATAAGTACAGATTGTCCGGCTTCTATTCTCCGTCAACAATCCCAAGCGACGTTATTTTTAGACGTAAATTCTGCGAGTTTGCT
Organism: Nostoc sp. S13; assembly: GCF_029379315.1. Taxonomy (GTDB): domain Bacteria; phylum Cyanobacteriota; class Cyanobacteriia; order Cyanobacteriales; family Nostocaceae; genus Nostoc. The sequence goes on along the minus strand of NZ_JAQYWQ010000030.1, from coordinate 53,501 downwards.
TTCTTGAGATATAATCCTAGTAAACACATACTGTTAACAGTATCGAATACTGCTATCAACAGAAAGTGCATCCCCCTCCTACCAGCAATCAAAAAAAACCCCAAGACCTTTTCTTAGTATGCGGACTCCAAAGTTTAGGGCAACATTGTGTTGCAGTCCTAAAGGAGTACGATGTTAAAGTCAGTGCTATTGACGATGTGCAGCCCGAACATTGGGAAATTCTAGAAGTACCAAGCTTACTAGAAAAGTTAATCATCGGAGATTGCCGCCAGCCAAGTGTTTTAGAGCAGGCAGGTATAAGCCAGTGTCGTTCAATACTTTTAGTTACCAGAAATGAGCGGATAAATATCGAAGCTGCGTTTGCAGCACGGCGTCTTAATCCGCACGTTCGCCTAATTGTACGTTCTGACAAACAAAATTTCAATAAACTCTTGTGGGAAAATCTCGGCAATTTTGTTGCCTTTGAGCCGACTCATCTTTCAGCTCATGCCTTCGCTCTGACAGCCCTCGGCTCTGAAGCTATTGGATATTTCACCTTAGAAGGGGAACTATTGCAAGTAATAAAGCACCAGGTAGAAGCGAAGGATAGCTGGTGTAATGGCAAGCCAGTACATAGACTGAATCTTACAACTCGTCGCATCTTGAGTCACAGACCTGTTTCATCTCACCCACCAAAAGAATTGTTTGGCTGGAACCCAGAGGCAGAAGTGCAGGTAGGAGACACACTAGTTTACATTGATGTTGCATACGATTTAGCTTTATCTGAGCAACACCGGAAATCTCATCGTCAAAGGTGGCAGTGGCAACAGTTTATCCAAGGCATCACAGCGAAAAATCTCAAGGATAAAATAGCGCAATTTTGGCAATCTTACTACCAAAGCCAAAATCAAATCCGGCGAATTGCGACAATCTATGCCATTACTGTACTTATTCTGTGGCTGGTTGGAATAGTTCTTTATCGCTTATATTATCCTCACATCTCCCTCGAAGAAGCTTTCTATGCAACAGGAGTCTTGCTGTTGGGAGGATACGGAGATTTATTTGGCAGCGTTGAGTTTACATCGCAACCACAACCCTCAGACCATATGCCTTGGTGGTTGCGATTGTTTAGCCTGGGACTGACGTTGACAGGTCAAGCTTTCGTAGGAGTATTATATGCACTGGTAACTGATGCCCTTGTCACTTCCAGATTCCAGTTTTTCAATTCCCGTCCTCCCATCCCACAACGCAACCATGTGGTGATTATTGGCTTAAATCGCTTGGGACAGAGAGTGGCTGCTCTTTTGCAAGAACTCAACCAGCCGTTAGTAGGAATTCATCCTACTGCTCTCGACCAAGATACTTTACCCGATATGCCCCTTATTGTTGGCAATGCTACCGAAGCACTCACTAAGGTGAATCTCTCCCATGCCAAAAGCATCGTTTTAGTTGGGGACGATAACATGGAAAATCTGGAAATTGGTTTAATGGCTCATGCAATGAACCCCGCCACTAGCTTAATTATCCGCTCTCAAGACCGCCAATTTAGTGATAATGTCGCCCCTCTGTTTTCCTATGCTCAAGTTCTGTGTGGCGCGGCTTTGTCGGCAGAAGTCTTTGCTTGCGCTGCCTTTGGAGAAAATGTACTTAGCTTGTTTCACTTAAACGAGCAAATAATCATGGTGACGGAATACAAGATTGAAGATGGCGATACTCTGAATGGGTTGCTTCTATCTGAAATAGCCTATGGCTACAATGTTGTGCCAATTCTCTACCAGAAATATCGGCAAGATAATTACTCTTTAATGCCCTGGTATGATGTTAAACTTCATGCTGGCGATCGCTTGATTGTTTTAGCCACAAGTACTAGTTTACAGCGAATTGAATGGGGTGAAATGCTGCCTCGCCTTTGGCAGGTGCAGATAGAAAAAGCTCTGACTACAAATGCTATTATGTATGGTGCTGAAGAAATTGTTTTGATTACGGGATGTAGTTCCACTACTGCTAGGCAATGGATGAATAATTTGCCTATAGTCTTGCCAATACCACTTTATAAACATCAAGCGCAACGTCTGGTGCGCGAGTTAACAAAAATACAAGTTTTGGCAAATGTAATCTTCATTGGGCAACCATCAAATAGCTAAATTAATTAAGTCGGCACGAAAAATCAAACTATGTTACGCAATTTAAAATTAATTAAATTGGCTTGTAGTAAGGGCTGAAGCACTTACCACAAACTTTTATGCAACACAAGGTTTTAAAACTCCAGTAAAAACTGCCTCAGCCGAACAAATAACTAAACAAGCGTGCCATTCCTCTTTAGGGCTTTGCTATTCAACTTTTTCATACCAGATACCTACTTTCTCAAAAGCACTATAAGCAAGCTTCAGAAAATTCACTACTCTCTGTCTCCCAATTATTCCAAATTCTTTATACTCTCTTGCCTCCGCAAATGTCAGGCGATTTTGGTCAATTATGTTTCTTTCTCTATATGCTAACTTCGGAAAATCTATAACTTTTATCTTATATTTATTTACTATTTTCTGAAAGTTTGAATCTGACTCTATATGCTCCCAATCATCACACAGCCCTAAATTCCTCACCAGAATATGAGGGATTCTCTCACCGTAGGTATTCAGTGACTGAGCAAACAGGTTCATGCTGTCGTATCCTCCTGTGGATACAAACCATTTGCAAAACATCACTCCCTGCGAACTCCCTAGTTCAAATAATTGATTAGAGTCAATCCACCCTTGTACTGCTCTATGCGATTGTGCGGCTAAATTCACAATTACTGGCTTCTCTACCGCCCACTCAAATATTTTATCTGCCTTATCAGCCTGTCGTTCATTCTCACTAAACACAGCATACTTACATATCTCCTTATACACCCCTGCTACATCTGGATTCGACCTATCTGTATCCACTGGTACAAACGGGATTTTCTTATCGAGACAATACTGAATCATTGTCCTAGTAAAGAGAGACTTTCCTACCCCGCCTTTTTCACCATCCACCAAATGAATTGTCGGCATTACAGCCACCTCTACTAATACTTATTAAAGTTGATACATCTTTACCCAGGCTTAGAACTTTTTGGCGGTTGCCGCCTAGTAGTTTTGGTAGTTTTCTGAGATGCCTTTATCTCATCCTTTGATTCTTGCTGAACTTGAATCTCTGAAGTTGGTTTTTCTAAAGAAATCTCAAGAACAGTCGCTTGCAGAAATCAATAGGAATTTTCTGTCCTGGGGTTGTGCGTACCATTCGTTCTGTTGAATTGGCTCAAAATTTAATTAATCCTATCACCACACCCTGTTATGTGATTGATAAGATTATACATATTAACTAAAGCAGATCCACTGAATCAACCAGTACGTGACCTTTATCCCTTCCACTTTCAGAAACTCCCCAGAGAAGATGTCGTTTCTCAAACTCCTTGGGGTAACTAGAACACCAATTCAGTAATCCTGGAAGAACCTCTCTTTCCCAACCCCTCGACTTTGGCATCAGCCTGCCGTTAGGCAAGCCCAGAGGGGAGTTTGGCTCTCCCAACGCTTTTTAATTAATAATTTTTAATTGGAGCGTTCGCCTTTGGCGTCTCGTAGAGAAGCAACTTGACTAGGGTGTTGACTTTCTTCCATCCCGTGAATGGCAATATTAGCTAGTAATGGAGAAATGACCCCACCCTACGGCGTACCCGTCGCGCGAGTACGCGCGCGCTTCGCTAACAGATGTTGGAAACAACTGCTTACCATCCATCACCCCCGCTTTTAACCATGCTCGAATTTGTCGGCGGATGGTGGGAGATGTATTTAATTTTCTTAGCAGTGCTTCATGGTCGATGCGGTCGAAGCATTTTGCAATGTCAGCGTCCAAAACAAATTTTGGATTTCTATGAATGCTGGAAAATATTGCCTTTCTTACATCATGACATCAGCGCCCAGGTCTGAACCCGTATGAGTTAGGTTCAAATCGCGCTTCCCATTCTGGCTCTAATACCATTTTGAACAGCGCTTGCAAGGCTCGGTCATTCATTACGGGAATACCCAAAGTTTGCTCATTCTTCCCTGTGCTTCCGGCGGCGGGTGCGCTTAGTCAGGCGATCGCAACAGAAGAATTTGTAGATTGTGCGTAAGTCCTATCTCTGTTTTGGCAATCGCTGTGTTGAATGGAGTTTTCAGAATTTTGGAGTTTTACCCCGATTTATCTAGCCATTACTGAATAAGTCTTTAAGCTAAGTAACTGGTTAGAAGTGCTCTTAGTCAGTAGCAAGTGGTGAATTTTATGCACTACTGACTACTTTTGAGTTGTCACTGAAGACCTAAATAATTATGTTGATTGATACTCAGTTACTTATCTTGATTTCTTATACATATCTCAAAGATTATGCGAATTATACATATTTTGAACCACGTTCAAGAAATAGGTAACGGTATTGTGAATGTGGCTGTGGATCTGGCTTGTTTACAGGCAAAATCTGGTCATCATGTAGCGGTTATTTCTGCTGGTGGTGAATACGAGACTTTACTAGATATTTGTGGTGTCAAACACTACCAACTAGATCAAACCAGGAAACCGATAAGTATGATCAAAGCAGCTAGGCGTTATCGAGCGCTCGCAGCTGAATTTCACCCTAATATTGTTCATGCCCATATGATGACCGGAGTCATACTAGCACGTATTTTTAAAGGGCATAAGTATGCTTTAGTTTCCACAGTACACAACGAATTTCAACGTGCTAGCCTGCTGATGGGTTTAGCTGACAGGGTAATTGCCGTCAGCAAAGCTGTAGGAAATTCTATGGCACGGCGCGGTATTCCAGAAAATAAGTTGCGGGTGGTATGCAACGGAACTTTGGGCAGTCCCCGCACGCGACAAATAGAAGATTATCAACCTTTACCATTAAACCGTCCAGCGATCGCTACCGTAGCCGGGATGTATCAACGCAAAGGAATTACTGAGTTAATCGCTGCCTTTGCCCAAATTGCCTCAGATTTTCCCCAAGCGCATCTTTATTTGGTAGGAAATGGCCCTGATAAACAGCTATTTGAGGCACAAGCGCAAGCAACTTCTGTAAAAGAACGCATTCATTTTGAAGGCTTCCAGCCGCAACCACAACGCTATCTTATATCTTGTGACATATTTGTATTGGCTTCCCATCGTGACCCTTGTCCTCTGGTACTTTCGGAAGCTAGGGAAGCTGGAACTGCAATCATTGGCACTCAGGTAGACGGTATTCCTGAAGCTTTGGACAATGGGCAAGCAGGTCTTTTAGTACCAGCAAAAGATAGTAATGCTTTGGCTGGAGTTTTAGTACAATTACTGAGTAATGCCGATATGCTGCACGAATGGAAACAACGGGCAAATCAAAACCTAGAGTGGCTGAGTGTTGCCCGCGTCCATCAGGAAACACTGGTAGTGTATCGTGAATTAATTACAGAATGAGGGCATTGGGCATTGGGCATTGGGCATTGGGCATTGGTGCTTGTCGGTTATGTTATGCTAGTCCCCAATTCTCAGTCCTCAGCAAGAGTGTTGCGATCGCTTTAATTTTAAAGCTACGCCTAAAGCACCAAAGACCAGTACACTCAAAACGCTAGTTGATTGAGGAACAGCAGTGTAATAAGCAGCCACTCTGATCGGCCCATCTTTATCCGCTTGCTCTGGTGGCACTGGTGGAATGATTCCAGCACCTGGCGCTAGATTAGGAAGAGTAGCGAATGGATTGTAAAACAGGGTTCCATTTGGAATTACGCCACCACTAAAAGTGATAGTACTACCATTGATGGTAATGTCTGTAAAAATATCCTTTAGATCAGAGTTAGTAGAGTAACCAATCTTCCCATCTCCATTTACATCTCCCCACTGCACTAGTTCATTATCAAGTGGTGGAGTGGAATTTCGATTACTATAGGACAGCGTTTTTAAATCAAAAACCAAGCTATTTATATCGTACCCGGTGGCATTTAGAAAGTTATTGGCTACATCTGGAACACCATATTCTATTACTTCCCCTGGTTGATAGTCTGTAAGGGTTCTTGGGTTTTTCCTGTCGAGGATGTCTTGATTTTTAGTCGTGACGATGGGTTATACCAAGATAACGGCTCTTGCTGGTGTCCAGGACAAAAAACTAATTCCTGCTGCTCCTAAAACAGATAAGGCTATTTTGGTTGCTATTGTGGTCATATTTCTGTCCTCTTAATATTGATTGAGAGAATACTATACCGCGTGGCTTAAATCAAACAACAAAAACTCACTTTTCAACTGCTATCTACCTGCTAGATAAATAGTGGTTAAGGCGTGCCTGCTGACTGAGTTTATATTTACTCATAGGTTGATTTATAAAGCAATTCTTGTAATGCTTTATCATCATAACTAGCAATTTCACGCAATCTTTATAAAAAATCTAAATTAGAAGTTATGCGTTGACAGATTGGGCAATATGTGAGTTTGAAAAAATTGATTTAGATCCTCAGTGTGTAAGTATGCTGAGGAAGCATCTTAATGAGTGCAAATATACCAGATGAGAAATAAGATTGTTGCTCCCTCTCCGTGGGTTCGGAGAGGAATTAAAGTCAGGACAGGGTGAGGTTTTTGTTTTGGGTAATTCGATAAACTGTGTACACTGTTTTGCGTTAATCCTGACCAGGGATTCAAATGAATTTTTTCGTAAATCCACGCAACCGGCTTAACACTGGCTTCGCCCAATTTCCACCTAGCAAATCGTGCAGCAGAATATAAAAACAGGGGATGATAAATAGTGTCAGCATTGTTGCGATCGCCATCCCAAAGAAAACTACAATTCCTAAAGGCTGCAAAAACTCCGAACCTTCGCCAATACCCAATGCCAAAGGAAACAATCCCAAGATAGTGGTAACTGTAGTCATGATAATTGGGCGCAAGCGTTGAGGAGCAGCTTTCATGATCGCAATTTGGCGAGTACAACCTTCTTCTTCCCGAATTTGGTTCGCTAGTTCTACCATGAGAATCCCCGCGTTCACCACAATTCCCACCAGCAGGACGACACCAACAATTACAGTTGCGCCAATTGCAGTTTTGGTAATGTAAAGTCCAAAAATTCCCCCAGCTAACGCCAGTGGTACGGTGAACATAATTACTAATGGGTCAATCAGCGAATTGTATTGCACCGCCATGACTACAAAAATTAAAAATGTTGCCAACGCCCCCAAAGTTTTTAAAGCATCTTGAAGTTGCTGATTAGTTTCTTGGGCAGAACTAGGGACAATTGAAACCCCATCAGGTAAGTCTACATCCTGGAGTACCTTGTTGACTTCTGCGATCGCTTCACCAAGACTAGCTCCCTGGGTGAGATTTCCTGCGACAATAAAAGCTTGGCGCTGATTAATCCGTTGCACTTCACCAGGCGCTTGACCTTCTTCAATGTTCGCAACATCTGAAAGGCGGATTAGTTGATTGTTTTCTGTAAATAGCGGTAATTGCTCTAGCTGAGAAGGACGCTGAATCGCTTGTTTATTTAGCTGCACCCGCACATCAACTAAACGATTACCGCGTTGAATTTGCGTCGGAACTGAACCTTCAATTGCTGTCTGAACTGTTGCACCAATTTGCCCGGCGCTCAACCCTAAAGCCGAAACCCGTTCCCAGTCAGGGCGAATTTGGATTTCCGGTTGCCGGGGATCGGCATCTGGTCGGAATGTCGCTAATTTTGCCCTTTCCTGCAATGCTTGCAGCACTTGTGCACCTGCTTGCGTTAAATTTTCTTCATTCTCACCTTGTAGAATCACATCAACGTCTGACCCTTGGACTGGGGAATTACTCAAGATTAAACCCCGCACCTGACCAGGATTGAGGCGCAGCAGAATTCCTGCTAAATTGAGTTTGTTAAATTCCTGAGTTACTTTTTTGACGAAAGCTTCGACATCTATGCCTGGTTTTAGACTGATAGTGCTAGTGGCACGTAAAGGATTTTCTGTGGTATTGCTGCCAAATAAAGAACCACCCACAGTTGTGAAAGCAGACTGGGTTTCTGGTTGTTTGAGCAAAATGTCATCGACAATTTGCATAACTTTTTCAGAAGTTGCTAAAGGTGTACCAGGCGGAAATTGCGCTCTCAAGTTAGCTTGACCAGTACTGATGCGGGGTAAAATTTCTTGGGGAATTTGACCAAACATAAAGAAGCTGCTACCGCCTAAAATTAGCAAAGCAGCAGTAACTACGAGGAGCCGATAGCGTAAAACTCTGGTTAAGAAACTACCGTATCCCCGCGTAGCATCTTCAAATCGGTGATTAAATTGTCTAAGCAGCCAAAATTCACTGATCCGACTAGACCAGCGAATTCCCAAAAGTCGAGAAGATAGCATCGGCACGATTGTGATCGCAACGACAAGGGAGGCTGCGACTGCGAAGCTAATTGTTAGAATCAGTTCATTAAATAGCAGTGCAATAAAGCCGCCAATTAAGAGAAATGGCACTACAGAAACTAAGTTGGCACCTGTAGCAGCAACTAAAGCAGATTCTACTTCTTGGGAAGCTGCGATCGCAGTCTCGATTAGAGATTGGGGAGTAGGGATTGGGGAGTAGGGAGTAGTGGAGGATTTTTCCCCACTCCCCATTCCCCATTCCCCATTCCCTTTTCTCTCTCTCTGATTGGGAGTCATCCCTGCTTTTTCGGAAATGTTTTCTAGAATCACAACCGATGTATCAATTGCTTGACCGACTCCTAATGTCAACCCTGCTAAACTAAAAACATTCAAAGTCAAGCCAAATATTTTCATTAGAGCGATCGCTGCCAGAGTACACAACGGAATCGTCAAACTGATAATAAATGTTTGCCTAAATGATCCCAAAAACAATAACACTGCTGCTGCTGCTAACAATGCCCCAGAAATTCCCGAAAAGATGACATCATTTAAAGAATTGCGGATGAAGACAGATTCATCTGTGGTGGGACTCAAATTCATGTCTGCTGGAATTAAACCCGATTGTCGTAATTGTTCAATTCGCCGCTTCACAGCGTCTACAACGGTGATTGTATTGGCCTCAGGCTGCTTTTGAATTGAAAATTTCACCGCAGGCTGACGGTTGAGATAAACAAATACTCGCTGGTCTTCTGTATCGTCAATTACCTCTGCAAAGTCTCGCAAATAAACGCGGCGGGAAGGTGCAGGGGTAGTAGTTGTAGTAGTGGTATTGGTGGTAGCACGGGAAGAAGAGGAAACTTCCAAGGAAATATTTTCAATTTCCCTGGCATTTTGGAAGCGTCCTATAGTCCGAGTCAATGGCTCGGAATTTTGCCCCAGAATCCGGCCACCAGAAGTATCTTGGTTACGGGCTGTTAATTCATCTAAGACATCATTTAAGCCCACACCCAAAGCTTGCAATCGGTTTAAGTCAACAAGCACTCGTACTTCTTCCTCAGCACCACCAGATACATCAACTGAAGCGACTCCTGGCACTACACTGAGTTCACGCGTTAACTCTTCATCAGCAAATACGCGTAAATCTTTACCCGGCAACGAGGCAGATGTCAGCGCCAATTCATAAACCGGCAATTGGGAAGGATCGACTTTAAATAAGCGCGGCTCCTGTATCGTATCTGGCAGTTGTCCTCGACCTCGGTTAAAAGCAGCAGTCGCATCGTTTAGGGCTTGGTCAATATCGCCCCCTGGTTGGAAGTATAAATCCAGATTCACCTGTCCCTCACGGGTACGGGAAAAAACTTGCACTACATTCTCGGTTGCCGATAAAGTTTCTTCTAAGGGTCTGGTGATTTCATCTACTGCTACTTCCGGTGAAATACCAGGGGCTTCTAGCCGCACACTAACTCGTGGATAGGTAATTGACGGTAGGAGATCGACTTGGATCGTTGTAAGAAAAAATATCCCAATGACAATTACTGCCACGGTGAGCATGAGTGTACCAATGTGTTGGCGAATAGCGATCGCGCTGAGACTAAATCCGCCATTACCATTATTATTTGCCTGTTGCATGATACTAAGTGATAAGTGGTGACTACTGAGTATTTTTTTTATTGCTCACTATTGCTTTTCTGAAAGAATTGAAAGACTTACAGTGTCACCTTCTTTTAGCGCCTTACCACTACGAACAACATAGCGCTCTCCCGCTTGCAAACCAGATAAAATTTCCACTCTACCATCAGCCTTTTTTCCTAACATTACGGCTCGTGTTGTTACCTTCGTTTTGCCTTCTGTGTCTTTGACGACAAATATTGTCCCACTTCGGTCTTGTGACTTTGCCTCTGTCATACCAGATGTGTTAGATGGGGAATTCTGCCGTACATTAGACTTATCCGGAAATGAGAACTTTATTTGGCTGAAACCTAGCTCTGGAGAGGGTTTTAGAGGTTCCTGTTTTATATAAGCTAAAAAGCCAGCTATGTAAGGGTTTCAGCTATTTTGAGGTTTATTTGTGGATAAGTCTATTTGTTTGCGTCTCCCCTCTACCCTTGGAGTTATTACTCCCTGCTTGTTTTTGGATAGCTGTTTGCGGCACTACTACGCGCTGTGTTGTCTGGGTTTCAAAATTGACTCGCGCCAGCAGTCCACTACCAATCTTGGCTTGATTGTTGGGAATCACTACCTCTATAGGTATCAAGCGAGATGTGGCATCGGCAGCTGGGGAAATGCGCGTAACTCTACCAATTAATCTTTCCTTGGGGAAGGCATCTAAGCGGACTTGTACAGACTGCCCAACCTGAATTTGTGCCAGTTCTAACTCGGAAACTTGTACCACGACTTTCACACGGTTAAAGTCACCAATTTTTAAGACTTCGTTACCTGGTTGGAGAAGATTGCCGGGTTCTGTCACCTTTTCTGTGACTACGCCAGTGATGGGGGATATCAGCCGAGCGTAAGAGCTGCGCTCTTTGGTTTGAGCAACCAATGCCTGCCCAGCAAGTACTCTACCTTGGGCGGCAGCGACGGCTTGCTGTTCTGTACGCACTTGCTCTTGAGCTGCCCGCAATACCTGGGCGGCCGTTTTTGCCTGGGTACGTGATTGCTGGGCAGTTTGTTCAGCGATCGCTCCAGCTTTGAAGAGTTTCTGTTGGCGTTCTGAGTCTGCCTGAGCTTGTACCACTTCTAGCCGCGCCCGTTCTACGTCTGCACGGGCATTGCTTACCTGATTGGTTGCCCTCGCTACTTCTGATTTCAGGGCTGCTAGTTCTGCTTGGGCTTGCTTTAATTGGGTCGAAAGTATGGCATCATCTAACTGCCCAACGTTTTGCCCAAGTTTTACTCGATCGCCGACATCTAAGTTCAAAGCTAACAACCGCGCTTCTACCTGCGATCGCACTGATACAATCCGAAAGGGTATTGTATTACCTATATATTCTGGTTGTTTTTGCAGCAAGTCAGTTCGAGCGATCGCCACATCTACAGCCGTTGCACCACCACGTTGCCCACTACCAGGACTCTGAGATTCTGCATCAGCCGATTCCTTGGGCAGCGATCCACAATTCGCTATTAGCAGTCCTATCCCTAGCAAGCAGGGAATCAATAATATGGATGCAATAGGGGAAGACACCTTTATGTCAAAACTACTTTTTACATCTGCGACAGCCATATCAGTCTTCACAACTGAATCTAACTGGGTATTAATTACCTGGTTAGCGGTTGCGAAAGGTGAGATTTTCGCCTGCTTTTGCGGCTTATTTCTGTCCAAAATCATTTATTTTTCTCCTATTTGGGGAGCTTTTGGGGTTAAACAGCCGTGCATTACCAAGTAATTTTGAGACATATGACTAATGAAAAGCGGCGAGAGTCAATTATCTATCTTCTTGCAGAATTTTGTATCAAAAACTACTTTTTATCACGAAAAATTCTCACCACTTTAACTCATCACATCAAGTAGCCAGCATTTTAGCTGACGATGCAATTCTTTACTTAGTATAAATATTTTTAAATTTCTTGCAATCTGCCGCTAGTAGAAGACTTGCGTTTCCTGAAGATATAAGACTTTTACGCCCCTAATTCTCAAATGGGCAGTATCAATTAACTATGCTTAGGCTTACATAGCCAAATGCCTCGCAATTTTTCTCACAATTCAGGTTATCTGGAAAAGCCCACGAAAGACCTAACCCCCTTCCCCGACACTTTAAGGGTGAAAACTCAAAGTCTCTCTCCTTGTAGGAGAGAGATTTAGAGAGAGGTTTTCCAGATCCCGTGAAAAGTCAGAGCAATTTTTACGCTTGATCTAATATATTAAGAATAGTAAACATATATTGCTTTTTTTTAACGCTGTAAGATTTCGATCAAGCGTAGGCGTAGCTCGTCGTAGACATCGCATAAACAGCAAAGAAAAGGGCGATATGTATTACAGCCACCAGATGACCTTAGGTGAGGGAAGTTACGAGTGACATCATTGCTAAAAATTGCACAAACTGCTGACGAATCCCAGATTTCCGAATTTTTCCAGGAATCAATGGGGAAGTGGCAATCGCAACGACGCTACTACACCCTCCCAGAGGAAGAAACCAAGGAGATGGAGAGTATAGTTACGATCAATTTTCTAGAGCAGGGCTGTGATCAATTGCAAAAGCTAGCTCAAATGCACGATTTGCCTGATACAGGTAGTTTGATCTGTGGTGCCGCAGTTACATGGGAAAGTACAGACGTGTTGAAGGCAAGGAAAGAGTCACAAGGTTCAACATTATTTGGGGCTATGGGAAACATATTGTATCGCGATCGCGGTTTTGCCATATCCAAACCAGTCACCGCCCAGTATTATTTCTCCAACCCTAAAACACTGTTTTTGCGAACTGAATACAATGGTTCAGTGTTTGAGGAAGAGTTAAAGCTAATTGGCAGCAAATACCGCACCAGACAAACCATTATTTCCCGTGCTAGTGAGCAGTTGATGATTGGTCAATATTTAGAAAAGAGAGTGGATTAGTTTATCTCGTGGGTGCGGTTCCCTATAGCTTCACCCGTTTTGGGACTAGCCAGCACTTAGCTATCAATTGGCAACATAACTTTTTATAACAGTTTTTCAAACTTTTCCCTAGAAAGTTAGTTGTTATGCCATCATGGGAAGTGAAATGAGAATTAATTCGGCGACAGTGTTTGTTTTTAGTATTGACAGGCTTTTCCCTTTTGGTATTACAGACTTCTCTCCGAAATCTAAATCTCTACAAACTTATGATTTTGGAGACATTTAATGTCAATTTACGTAGGTAACCTCTCCTATGAAGTTACACAAGATGCGCTGAGTGCTGTTTTTGCAGAATATGGTGCTGTAAAACGTGTTCAGCTGCCTACTGACCGTGAAACAGGTCGTTTACGCGGCTTTGCTTTCGTGGAAATGAGTTCAGAAGATGAAGAAACAAAAGCCATTGAAGCCCTTGATGGTGCTGAATGGCTTGGTCGTGACTTGAAAGTAAATAAAGCCAAGCCCAGAGAAGACAGAGGTGGTTCCTCCTTCGGTGGTGGTAATCGTGGCGGTGGTGGCGGTGGCTACAACCGTAACCGCTAGTAAGCTAATTGAAGAAGAATTCAGAAGTCAGAATTCAGGAGTCAGAATGCAATCAGTGGGGGATTCAGACCCGCCACTTTCTTGTTGACCACAAAACAAGAAAATTTGGTGGGGGTGCAAAAACGCCGTTTATTCATCCACCAGTCGCACAAAATACCCAAGTGAATTCTGGCGACTGGCACCTTTATTCTGTTTGATAAACCAAAGTAACTTAATTGAATCTAAAAAAGGCTCAGGTAGAAATGCTTGAGCCTTTTCTACGGAAAACTTTGACTCTAAATAATTTCGGTTGAGACGCTTTGGCATTCATCCCAGCAGCCAAATTAATTAGCGATCGCGATCACTCCCTGTTCTCAAGCTTACAAAAAATGGTCATTCTGGTTGATAGTTTTAGTAATTATCTCAGGAAACATTTAGTTTAGGAGGCTGCTGATGAAACCCAAAGTTGTAATTACACACTGGGTTCACCCGGAAATTATTACAAACTTAAGTGAGTATTGTGAAGTAGTTGCAAATCCAACCAGAGACACTTTACCGCGTGAAGAAATTCTCAAGTTGGCACAGAACGCTGAAGCTTTGATGGTTTTTATGCCAGATCAAATCGATGAGGCGTTTCTGAAAGCTTGTCCAAAATTGAAGATTATTGCCGCAGCATTGAAGGGTTACGATAATTTTGATGTTGATGTCTGCACCCGTCAAGGTGTTTGGTTCACGATCGTCCCTAGCTTATTAGCTGTGCCAACGGCTGAGTTGACGATTGGACTGATCATCGGGTTAGCCCGCCAGATGTTACCAGGCGATCGCTTGATTCGTCAAGGCACATTTGCAGGTTGGCGACCGCATCTATACGGTATGGGATTAGCAAACCGCACACTGGGAATTGTTGGTATGGGCAGTCTGGGGCAAGCCCTCGCTCAACGGCTTTCCAGTTTTGAAATGAACCTGATTTACACCGATGCGATGCCTTTAGCCAAGGAAAAAGCAGCAGCTTGGTGTTTGTCACAGGTTTCTCTAGATACGCTATTGGCAACTAGTGATTTTGTCGTACTAATGGTTCCTCTGCAACCGCAAACGTTTCATCTGATAAATGAGACATCTTTAGCACATATGAAACCAGGAAGTTTCTTAATCAATCCGTGTCGCGGCTCAGTAGTTGATGAACAAGCGGTCAGTCATGCTTTAGCCTCTGGACATTTAGCAGGTTATGCAGCTGATGTCTTTGAACTAGAAGATTGGGCCCGTGGCGATCGGCCGTCGGAAATTCCTCGATCTCTGTTAGAGAAACAAGACCAAACCTTTTTTACTCCTCATTTAGGATCTGCGGTAGATGATTTACGACGTGACATTGCTATAGAGGCATCTCAAAATATTTTACAAGCCTTACAAGGTAATTCTCCTCAAGGAGCAATTAATTGTCCAATCTGTCTTCAACAGGACTTCTGATGATTACTCCCGCAGTGCATAACCTACACCACGGACTGTATGAATCAAACGCTTTTCATGATTTTCTTCCAACTTGAGTCGCAGATAACGAATATAAACCTCAATAATATTAGAATCACCCATGAAGTCATAACCCCAAACTTTCTCTAGAATTTGGTCTCTAGTAAATACCTGACGGGGATGTGAAAGAAGATATTCTAATAAGTCAAACTCTTTTGCCGTTAACTCAATGCTTCGTTTCTCCCGAAATACTTCACGGGTGCGGCGATTTAAGCTTAAATCTTCAAATTGCAACAAATCCTCATCTGTTTCTTGGGTGCGGCGGAGATGGGCACGAATTCTAGCTAGTAGCTCTTCAATGCTGAAGGGTTTAACCACATAATCATCCGCTCCTGCATCTAATCCTGCCACGCGATCGCTGACTTCATCTTTTGCTGTCAACAAAATTACTGGTACTGTATTGCCTGTTGCTCGCAAACGGCGACAAATTTCCAAGCCTGTCAGTCCTGGTAGCATCCAATCCAAAATCGCTAAATCTGGGGATGAGTCTCGCGCCAGGGTTAGACCAGCGATGCCATCATGGGCGACACTTACTTGGTATCCTTCGCTACTAAGTTCTAATTCAACAAATCGCGCCAGTTTGACTTCATCTTCCACCAACAGGATATGTGCTGTCATATTTTTGCTCCTAAAGCAGGTAATGTCAGATAGAATTGCTATATGTAGGTAAACTGATTGTAAACGTACTCCCTTCCCCTAACTTTGATTGCACACTTACACTACCACCCATACCTTCTACAAGTGTTTTGACAATCGATAAACCCAAACCACAACCCCCAGTAGCATGAGAGCGGGATTCATCTACGCGGTAAAATCTCTCGAAAATCCGTGCTTGCTGTTGTAAAGGAATGCCATAACCTTTGTCACAAATTTGAATAATTGCCTTGTCTTGAAGCTGATTTAATTTAAAAATTACGGGTGTATCAGCTTCCGAATAATTAACAGCATTATCAATTAAATTCAATAGTACTTGTTTCAGGCGACTGTAGTCTACTTTTACCTCAATTGGATAAAATTTTGACTCGATTGTAATCAGGCGATCGCTATATTTTTCTGCCATCACTACAACTTCTTCAACTAAGTCATTCAACACATAAGATTTCATTTGAAAGTATAAATAACCGCTATCTGCTCGTGCTAAATCAAGTAAATCTTGTAGCAGGCGGATAGTGCGTTCAGCTTCCGATGCAGCAGTTTCTAAAGCTTCTTGTTGGGTTTGGGTTAAGTTATTCTGTCTTCGCAAGACACTTTGCAAATAACCATGTACAATTGTTAAGGGTGTACGTAACTCGTGAGAAACATTACTCACAAATTCGCGCTCTTGCTTCCAAGATTGGGAGAGACGCGATAACAGCATGGTTAAGGTTTGAGCTAATTCTTTGACTTCGCTGGGTGCATTATCAAAATATAGCTGTGCTTGTCCTAAATCTTCAGCAGAAATCATAGAAGCCATTTGATTTAACTGGCGCAGAGGTTGCAGAGAACGCTTAATATAAAATGCGATCGCAGTAGTTAGGATAATAATTGCTAAAACACTAGTAATAGCTAAACTCTGTACCATCACCACAAACATTCTCTGTTCGTGGGTAATATCTTTTACTACAAATAACTCACCCAGTAACTTCCCCTGCACTTGCACAGAACTACCGCATAAAACAAAGTAGCTTTGGTTTACTTTGTAAACTTGTGGTTTAATCTGCATTTTAGTCAGAGACATTAATTCAGCTACCGTAGTATCAGATAATAAATCTAAAGTGGCAGACTTTACCAAAATCTTATTATCAGGACTTTTTAACCATAATAATATGTTGGTATTTGCCAAATTATTAATAGCCTTTTGCAAACCAGTTTCAGGTTGCATCATTTCACTATAAAGTTGTACATCTCGCGGTAAGCGCTTGGCGATTTCTTCTATGTTATTCTTATGACTATCAACTAAAATTTGCTGCATTTTCCAACTAGTCCATGTAGCTAGGCTACCTAATACCAAAGCTGAAAATGCTGCAATCCCAACTGTGAGGCGTGACTGTAAAGAAAATGGGTCTATATTTATCCAAACTTTTCTGATTTGCTTCACTGTTCTGGTTGCGTTTAAGGTGTTTAAAAAGGCTTTATCAATAAAATCGGACTGCTAAACGTAAAGTTAGTATCAAGTGCTACATCTTTAGTTCTAGCTGATTTGAACTTACCTCTGTTGCATCCCTACAGTGAAAAGGGCAGCTATTCCAAAAAGATTGCTAAATATTTTTATTTTATTGCATTCTTAACCTGACTTTTCACGTCATGCGGAAAAGCCCACGAAAGACCTAACCCCCTAGCCCCCTTCCCGACACTCTAAGGGGAAAATTCAAAGTCTTTCTCCTTGTAGAAGAGAGATTTAGAGAGAGGTTTTCCAGATACCGTGAAAAGTCAAATTCTCAACTCCATAAATCTTTTTATAAGAATAATATAAATTGATTCACTAATAATTAAATTAGTTTACGCTGAGAATTACCTTAAAATTTATACTCATGTCTGCTTTATCTTTGTACTCTTGTATGAACACAAGGACTGAAAGTAAATCTGAGCATCTCAATGAATGTAAAAAGCCTTGTAAAACCTCACCCCAAGCCTCTCCGAAGCTACGGAGAGAGAGCAAGAATCTTGTTTCTCATCTGGTATATTTGCACTCATTGAGATGCTCCTAAGTAAATCTTGCTCTTTAATAGAGATAGTATATTTTAGAAAACAATAGTATTCCTGAATTTATTCGTCTCCTTTAATTCAATATCGTGATATTTGTCCCCAGAAGATCGCCCTAACCCACTTCACTTGCTCCTCTTGTGGTTAACCACATTTTTGTAACAGTCAAAGTGTCTTGCTGAACCACATTTCGCCCAAAAATTTATTCCAAGGCGGGTTAGCAATGAAATGAGAGATTAAAAAGATATGGGTAACGACAAACCTTTTTAATCAGGGTTAGAGAGGCTCAGATTTGGATGTCTTTATGTTAGAGCGATCGCTTCTTTGTCCTTCTCTATTTCTGCTTCTTGATGCTGTGTTTCATATTCACCACATTGCTGGATTAATTTCGCAACTAAACCTGTCCAGCCAGTTTGATGACTAGCTCCAATTCCGCTTCCGTTATCACCATGAAAATACTCATGGAATAAAATCAAATCTCGCCAGTGTGGATCATTTTGAAACTTTTGTATTCTACCATAAACAGGACGTTGACCAGAGGCATTTTGTAAGAAAATTTTGGTTAACCTTTGAGATAATTCTGATGCAACTTCCCAAAGTGTGATCATTTGACCAGAACCTGTAGGACATTCAACTTTGAAATCGTCTCCTAGATAATAATGAAACTTTTGTAGAGATTCAATTAGGATGAAATTCACTGGAAACCAAACAGGGCCGCGCCAGTTAGAATTACCACCAAATAAACCACTACTAGATTCAGCCGGTTCATAATCCACCCGAAATTGCGAACCATTGACATCAAAAATATAAGGATGTTCAGCATGAAATTTAGAAACTGCCCGAATGCCATAAGGGCTAAAAAACTCACTTTCATCCAGCATTTTTTGCAGAATACTTCTGAGCTTATCTCTGGAAACAATCGCTAGTAATCTCCTCGCACCCACTCCTTTTGTTTGCATACAAGCCACATTTTGCCGCAAATCAGGACGGTTTTCGATGAACCATTCCAATCGCTTTTTAAAACCAGGAAGCATTTTTAAAGTATCTGGTTCAATAGTTTCAAGGGCAAACAGAGGAATTAATCCTACTATTGATCTTACTTTTAAAGGAATTTCTCGTTCAGTTAGGTGCAGCATATCGTAGTAAAATTCATCTGAATCATCCCACAAACTGGCTTCCATTTTGCCAATTTTATTCATCGCATCGGCAATATAAAGGAAATGCTCAAAGAACTTGCTAGCAATGTCTTCGTAAACAGGATTAGTCTTTGCTAATTCTAGAGCGATCGCTAACATATTTAAACAATACATCCCCATCCAACTAGTACCATCAGATTGGTTGATGTATCCGCCTGTAGGTAAAGTTGTGCTGCGGTCAAATACACCAATATTATCCAAACCGAGAAATCCCCCTTGAAAGATGTTTTTACCCTCAGCATCTTTGCGATTCACCCACCAAGTAAAATTGACCATCAGCTTTTGAAACACCCGTTCTAAAAACTGTCGATCTGCTCGTCCATATATCTTCTGTTCAATCTTGTAAATCCGCCAAGTTGCCCAAGCATGAACAGGGGGATTAACATCACCAAATGCCCACTCATAGGCAGGAATTTGCCCATTAGGATGCATATACCATTCCCGTGTTAAAACATCCAACTGATACTTAGCAAAATCGGGGTCAATCATTGCCAAAGGAATAGTATGAAATGCCAAATCCCAAGCCGCAAACCAAGGATATTCCCATTTGTCAGGCATAGAAAGAATATCTTCATTGTAAAGATGGAACCATTCCCGATTTCTGCCTTGTTCGCGTTCTGGAGGTGGCGGTGGTGTATTGCGATCGCCCTTTAGCCAATCCTCTAAAACATAGTGATAATATTGCTTGCCCCACAGCATTCCCGCAAATGCTTGTCGCTGCACATTTCGCATATCTTCACTGAGCGGAAATGGCGTGACGCGCTGATAAAATTTATCTGCTTCCTGTTGTCGTTCCGAAAAGATTGTATCAAATTCTTGATCAACTGGCTCAACTAAATTGGGTATATCACTCAATCGCAATTTAATAATTTTGGTTTCACCTGCACCCACTGTTAAGAAATAATCAGCAGATGCTTTCGTACCAACTTTATTTGGATTGACTACCTCTTTTTTTGCCTGAACGATGTAGTCATTAATACTATCTTTGACATAAGCAGATGAATTAGGAGAGCCAAATAATCGCTGATAATTTGTCTCGTTTTCTGTAAAGAGAATTTCGTTTGCTTCCTGACAATACAGCCACCTTTTACCTAAAGTTGAGTGAAACACCTCAACCACATGAAAGCCATTACCCGATTCGACCTCTTTTAAAGTAGGTTTGCTAGTATGCCCATTCCAAGACCAAGTATTACGAAACCAGAGAGTAGGTAACAGGTGTAGTGTCTTTGCTTCCGGACCTCGGTTGACTATTTTAATTTGGATGAGAATATCTTCAGCAGAATTTTTGGCATATTCAACGAATACATCAAAGTAGCGATTTTCATTAAATATACCTGTATCTAGTAATTCAAATTCTGGTTCTTGACGATTTCTACGTTGATTTTCTTCGACTAATTGGGAGTAGGGAAAGGCTTTATGAGGATATTTATAAAGCGCTTTCATGTAGGAATGGGTAGGGGTATTGTCAAGATAAAAGTAATATTCTTTAACATCTTCCCCATGATTCCCTTCGCTACCAGTTAGACCAAAAATTCTTTCTTTGAGAATAGAATCTTCGCCATTCCAAAGAGCGATCGCAAAACAAAGCCGTTGATGATTATCGGAAATGCCAGCAATACCATCTTCACCCCAACGGTAGGCGCGAGAACGAGCCTGATCGTGGGTGAAATAGTCCCAGGCGGTACCATTGGGGCTGTAGTCTTCGCGCACCGTTCCCCATTGGCGATCGCTCAAATATGGCCCCCATCTGCGCCAATGGGCTTTGTGACTCAAGGCTTCTGCTAATCTAATTTCTTCTTCGGTTAGATTTGTCATAATATCACCCTGTGCATACCTGTATTTTGGTTTAGTTAATTTGCTATTTGGAGTATCCCGTTTTTATCTAAGATAGCGCTGAAGTTTTGATTAATAATTGATAGTGAAATGTTAACTTTAATTTGGGACACAGGAAGGGGTGACAATTGGGCTAACTCAATTGCTAAATCAATCCTTAAGTCCTGATTTATTCCCCGCATCAACTCTCTGTTGCCAACCAAGCACGTAAAACCTCAGCTACTGTCCACGCTTGGGCAATACATCCCCGTGGAGTCATCGGGGCATCACCATCAAAAATTTCGCTGAGACTACCAAGTCCGTGTGCAGTCAGATGATTAGCCATTGGTTCCAAAAATTGACGAGCCTGCTCAGGATTTTTGTAGACGCGCAGGTGTGCGAAGACGAATGGCCCCAACAACCAACCCCAAACTGTCCCCTGATGATAAGCTCCATCACGTTGATACTGATTACCACCGTATTTACCCTGATACTGAGGATGTTCGGGGGTAAGCGATCGCAAGCCATGAGAAGTCAGCAGCACTCGTCCGCAAGCTTCCACCACACTCCTTTGCTGGGCAGGTGTGAGCGAACTTTCTGGTAATGAAACAGCAAATATTTGGTTAGGTCGCAACGCCCAATCATCACCATCAGGACTGTCTATCACGTCATAGCAATAACCTGTCTCCTCATTCCAGAAGCGAGAAAATCTATACTGAGCACGGTCTGCCATTGCCTCATATTCTTGGTGTGGTTTACCAAGCTGACGGGCAAACTTTGCCATTGTCCGTAGGGCATTATACCAGAGAGCATTAACTTCAATCGGTTTGCCAATTCGGGGCGTAACTACCCAATCGTCAACTTTGGCATCCATCCAGGTCAGTTGTACACCTGCAACACCTGCATAAAGTAAACCATCGGCAGGATCGAGGTGGATGTTGTAGCGTGTACCGCGACAGTGCCAATCAATGATGTCTGCAAGTATTGGAAAAAGTTCACCAAGCAAATTATCATCGTCTGTAGCGCTGTAGTAGGCGCGGACTGCTTCAAAGTACCAGAGAGTGGCATCGACTGTATTATATTCTGGTTCTTCACCCGCATCGGGAAAGCGATTGGGCAACATTCCTTGGTCTACGTATCTAGCAAAGGTGCGAAGAATTGAGCGTGCTACCTCTGGGCGACCAGTCGAAATTGTCAAACCAGGTAGACTAATCATTGTGTCGCGTCCCCAGTCGCTAAACCAGTGATAACCAGCAATGATAGTTTTAGCCTGGGGGTCTTCTGGCACTGGGCGGTTAACAATAAACTGGTCAGCAGCTAGTACTAAGTGGTTAATCCAGCTAGGTGATTCCTTAGTGTTCAGGGATCGGTTACTATTCCAAAGCCCTGTTAACTTCTGCTCTTGAGTGCGACGTAACTTAAGTGTGGCTTCGCTATTGAGATTTGGTTGTTTTTCTGTGCTGGCTACAAAGGCGATCGCTTCCCCAGGATTCAGTGTAACTTCAAAAGTGGCAGCGTGGAGATGGTCTTCTTTGTCGCTCAATCCTCGATAGCGTTCAACTGCTAAGTCAAAGCCATAATACCAATTGTGAACAGGAGATGCACTACCGCGTGAACCGTAGCTATCACCTTTAGGCGAATCGCTCAACAGATACAGTGGTACAGCACCCGGATAAGCAGTTACACAAATTCCCTGTTCCACCGGCTCAACAGACATCTGCCAACCGTTGCTTTGGGTGTCACCGTGATAATCGCGGTAGTTGACCATTGCTTTGAGCGTCAACTTCAGTGGTTGGGTGGCACGACGCAGAATATATTGAACATAAGTTTTGTTAGCGCCTTGTTGCATCCACACCCGTTTTTCTAATAAAGCATCGGCAACAGCAAAATGCCATACGGGGATTGTACCTTCCAGAGAAAAACGTTCAATATGTCGATAACCGTGGGGACTGACAGTACCATCTGCCCAACGATTGGTGTGTAAAGAATAAGAGCGAGTGTCATACAGGACAGTTTCATCTAGTTTTGCCAGCAGTAAGGTGCGACCCAGAGGTGGTTTCAATGCTGCTACCAGTAGTCCGTGATAGCGGCGGGTCAATAAACCTGCCACAGTCCCAGAGGCGTAACCACCAATACCGTTAGTAACTAACCACTCCCGCGATTCTGCGGTGTCAAGATTGCCGCAGATTTCCCGCCCAAATTCAATACACATAAATCAACACTTTTTTGGCGATCACTATCTGGATTATCGATTATGAATCCTCTACTCTGCTGAGACTGGTATTAAGAGTTAATAAAAGCGCAATTTCCGGTTAATCCCAACTAAAATCTTAACTGCTAATCAGGGCGAAAATTTATTAGCTTAAGTAATGTTAAATACTAGTATCTTTGGTAAGAGATTTCTGTAAATAGAAGTTAAAATGTCTCTAAACGATTCTTTAAGAGATTGATTAATTACGTACATTAAATTCTCCTTTGACATCAAAGGTTGTATATACAACTTTATCCTCTTTGTGAGGTGGGCAAAGGATCATATTAACTGATTGCCACCGAATTTTTACATTCTGGTAAATCAAAAGGGGAAGAATAGAGTGTTAAAAAATGTTGAACGTTGTATTCCTTCAGAGGAAAAATATCTGGAGGCATTCCACTCAATTTATGAAGGATTGACTCCGGGACACAAAGCCATCTTGAATAAGCTGTATCAGCATTGTTACTTTATGAAGGACAATCGCAGATTACGCATTTGGGAGTTATCTGAAGCTGCGGGATATGATGGTGACTCTTCTGGTCAAATTGGTCAATTAGGTGCAAAGTTCTGCAAATTTTTTGGAGTAAAAGATGACGAGTTTGGGCAACCAGCACTTGCAATAATTAATTGGTTTGCAGATGAAATAAATGGCTATTGGTACATTGAGCTAATTCCGGAAGAACGAGAGCATTTAAACGTTTTTACCTCGAAACTGTCCAATGAAAATATGAATTTTATCGGACTTACACCATGCAATAGGCATCCATGAGCAAAACTAGTGATGACGAAATATTGTTGCACAACCAAACTTGGCAGCGTGAGCGACAAATCATAGCACGTTTGTCTTCTTTGAACTATCGAACTGGCGAACTGGATAGCTATTTGCACAATATTGCCTGCGGAGTCAGCGAACTTATTGGAGTTGATTGGACAGTTGTTACCTTTTGCCAAGAGGGATTTGAAACTGTTTTAGCGAGTAGTCTTGAAATGGGCGAGGGCGAACATGTTTATTCACTACATGGTTTACTAACTGGCACTGTTATCCAAATGGGTCACTCATTAGCAGTAGAAGATGCTCAAAAACACCCAGAGTATGGACAGGCTCCAGAAGGTTATTGTGCATATTTAGGGATACCATTGACGACTGCTGAAAGTGAAGTTATTGGTACTATCTGTTCTTTTAATCACCAACCACGTAATTTTAAAAAAGAAGACATTCAAATTGTGGAATTGTTTGCTGAACGAGCTGCAACAGCAATTGACAACTATCATCTTTATCAACAACAGTGCAAATTTAATCATATTTTGGAAGCTGAGGTTGAAAAACGTACCGCAGAATTACAGGCAGCTCAAGCCAAGCTTTTAGAACAGGAACGACTGGCCGCTATTGGTGAATTTGCTGCCATTATTGTGCATGAAATTCGTAATCCCTTGACTACAATGATTATGGGATTAAAGTATTTCCGAAAAACTATTCTGACTGAATCTGCTCAAGAGCGATTAGCATTAGCACTGAGCGAAGCTAGTCGTCTGGAACGTCTGCTGAGTGAAATTTTGCTCTACGCCAAGCCCCAAGTGTTGCAGCTTTGTGAATTAGATGTGAATGAATTCATTAATGAGTTGTTGGTAAGTATTCGTGAAATGCCAGAAGCTCTGGAACGACAAATTGAATTTATTCCGGTGTTGCCTACGGTAAAAATTTTGGGGGATAAGGATAAACTTAAACAAGTATTTATCAACATTGTCCGCAATGCTTGCGAGGCAGTTGCACCAGGAGATGTTGTGAAATGGAAAGTAGATTGTTCGCATACAGATAAAGTCTGCATTAATGTCCACAATTGCGGTGAGCCAATTCCATCAGAAGTTCTCGCCAAGCTTTCTGTGCCATTCTTCTCCACAAAAGCTTGTGGTACTGGGCTAGGACTTGCTATTACCAAACGCATCGTCAATGCTCATAATGGAGAACTGTTAATCTCTTCTGACCTGATGACAGGTACTACTGTGAGTCTTCAATTACCTTTAGTTCTTCAATGAAGTTTTGATTGATATCAATACCAGATTTTTGTAATAAATATCATCAATAATTATTGTAAGATATTACAGAAAACTTTCCTGACGTAGATGACGCAGTGGCTCCCCTACATTTAAATTTATTAAATTGAGTATTCATAAACAATTTAGGATTATTTTACAGGCGATCGCACTCGGTTTGCAAATCCATTTTACCAGTACAGGTAATATCTATTACTTTTACTTAAAAATTGTAAGTTAAATCACAATAATAACCTAAGTACTGACCTAAAATTATATTATGCCTAAAATATTACAGACAAAATAATGGAATTACTTGAATTAATTTTGGTGCTAGCTACAGTAGTTGGTGTTGCAGACGGGAACACAATTTTGGTTAAAGATAATGCAGGACAAACAATTCCAATCAGGCTAGCGTGTATTAACGCACCAGAGGCGACTGGCCAGCCCTATGCTTTAGCAGCAGTACAAAGGCTAAAACAGCTACTACCACGTCAAACTCCTGTCGTGATTAGAAGCACACAGCAACTCAAAAGTGGTCACACAGTTGGTGAAGTGTTTGTGGATAATCGGTCAGTAAATCTCCTTTTGGTAGAGTCAGGTAATGCTGTCGTTGACCGAGAATCTTTACAAAATTGCTACGAGAGCAAAACCGAATTTTTAATTGCAGAAGCTAATGCCAAAAATAAGCACTTGGGATTGTGGCAGCAATCAAAAGCGCAGTTGAAGTTCCATGCTAAGTAAGGACTTGCATTGTCAGTTATAACTAATTGCGTTCGCCTAAGTTGGGGCAGTTTTAGGATTGCTGTACTTATTTAATTATTTTATATTTTTCATATTCAATTTTTGTAAATAGTTGCGTTTTTAATATCACTAATCAATTCATCAATCCTTGATTTGGTTGTATTCCAAGAACACATAAAACGTACTCCTCCCACACCAATAAATGTATAAAACTGCCAATTCTTTGCTTTTAAGGTGTGAATGACTTGTTCTGGTAGTTTAACGAACACGGCGTTGGCTTCTCTAGGAAACATCAAGTTAACACCTTCTATGTTTAATAGTTGATTTTCTAAGTAATCAGCACATTGATTGGCATGTCTGGCGTTTTTTAGCCAAGCACCAGTTTCCAATAAGCCTAACCAAGGAGCAGAAATAAACCGCATTTTTGAGGCTAATTGACCTGCTTGCTTACATCGATAATCAAAATCCTCTGCTAGCTCTTTGTTGAAAAAAAGAATGGCTTCACCTAATGCCATTCCATTTTTTGTACCACAAAAGCACAATACATCTACTCCAGTTTTCCAAGTAATTTCAGCAGGGCTTTTATTCATAGCGGCAACTGCATTTGCAAAACGAGCGCCATCCATATGAATCTTTAAGTTATATTTTTTCGCAACTTCTTTAATTTTCAGAAGTTCTTCAACAGAATATAACGTTCCTAATTCAGTTGATTGTGTGATGCTAATAACTTTAGGTTTGGGATAATGAATGTCAGTACGTCTAGTAACAATTGCCTCTATCGCCTCTGATGTTAACTTGCCATTTTTACCTTGAGCAAGTAACAGTTTAGAGCCATTAGACGCAAATTCAGGTGCGCCACATTCATCTGTTTCTATGTGAGATGTTTCATGACAAATGACGCTGTGATATGACTGACACAGGGCAGCTAAAGATAAAGAATTTGCGGCTGTACCGTTAAAGGTAAAAAATACTTCACAATCAATTTCAAAGAGTTCCCGAAAATAATCTGCGGCTTTTTGAGTCCATTGATCATTTCCATAGGCTGGAACACTACCTTGATTTGCCCTAATCATATATTCCAGCGCTTCAGGACAAATACCAGATGAATTATCACTTGCAAACTGCTCTGATTTATTATTCATAATTTCTATGTTGATTTTTCTTAGTAATTGTGACAATATTAGTGAATAATTTTAGCACTTGCCAACTCTTGCTAACTACAAGAATTTTGGATGGTAGTAAACTAAATGTTTCTATAGACCTACTTAATCATTCGTAAGTAACACGATTTTCGACTTATCTAAAAAGCCGATAACCAGAACATTTTGATTTTCACAAATAAAATATAATTGCTATATATTGCATTAACCTGTTAATTAGTTTTCGTTGTCGGAGCTTTTCTCTAAGTAGTTATAGCAGCAAGTACTATGCGTATTTATACTATTAAATGATTTTACTAATCTCCAAAGAAAACTGGAGTTTTAGTTTCCCGTTGCCGAGAAATTAGATTATTAGGGTGTCTTCGTCAGCTTTGCGTTGAGGGGATTCTGGGACGTTAAACATCGCAAATAACTAAATATTATGCTAAAAAAATAAAGTTTGCTAATCAAAATGCTAATCGTATACTTATAATGTAACATAAAATGCTCAACCAATAGAATAACCATGACATCACTCTTGTAGGGTTAAAAATTGGGGAACCCGCCCAAGGCACTGGCTCACCAAAGACTAATGACTAATAACTAATGACTAATGACTGAACCATTGATTGAACTGAAAGGTGTTTCTAAGTCCTTTGGTAGCCATAAAGTTCTAGATAATATAGACTTGACCATTTACCGGGGAGAAGCACTGGGGATTATTGGCCCATCAGGGACTGGTAAATCAACTATTTTACGGGTGATGGCGGGGTTGCTTAATCCCGATGAAGGAGAAATTTATGTGCAAGGAGTGCGGCGAGACGGTTTGATTGAGGATGGAGGGCAGCAGGTTGGCATTGGCATGGTGTTTCAGCAGGCGGCGTTATTTGATTCGCTGACGGTTGACGAGAATGTGGGATTTTTACTTTATCAAAATTCAAAGCTACCGCGATCGCGCATTCGAGATTTGGTAACAGAAAAATTGGAGATGGTAGGTTTGCCAGGAATAGGCCACCTCTACCCAGCCGAACTTTCCGGGGGAATGCGAAAACGGGTAAGCTTTGCCCGGGCAATTATGTCTAACCCCGATAGTCCCACAGAAGGACCAGAAGTTCTACTATACGACGAACCAACAGCCGGACTTGATCCCATTGCCTCAACAGTAATCGAAGATTTAATCCGTTATTTGCAAAGATCACATGGAACTTGTGGTACTTATGCCGTTGTTACCCACCAAGCCAGCACTGGCCGCCGTACCGCTGATAGAATTATATTTCTCTATGAAGGTAAAGTGCAGTGGCAGGGTACAGTTAGTGAAATACACAGCACAGAAAATCCGTTGATCAGACAATTTACCAGTGGAAGTGTGGAAGGGCCGATTCAATTCCTCGGCTAGAAACTTAAAAGTAAAGAGTTAAGAATGAGGAGTGAGGAGTTAAGAATGAGCAGTGAGGAGTTAAGAATGAGGAGTGAGGAGTTAAATTCGACTCATAATTCATAACTCATAACTCATAACTCATAACTCATAACTCCTAACTCATAACTCATAACTCCTAACTCCTAACTCCTAACTTCTAATTGGTTGTTGGTGGAGGCAAAAAAATGCGAGGTCTTATTTATGACAAGCAGCTTCGCGTCTGGGCGAACATTTAGAGAAGGCTCTGTGGGGTTATTACTCCTGCTAGGACTAGGAGTATTTGGATTACTGTTTCTGTGGTTAAATAGATTCAGTGCTGCCGGCCGTTCATACAAAGTTATTGTAGAATTTGTTAACGCTGGCGGAATGCAAAAGGGAGCAGCAGTTCGCTATCGTGGCTTTAAGGTAGGAACTATTTCCCAGGTTCGACCAAAGCCAAATGCCATTGATGTAGAGATTGAAATTGCCCAAGCTGACTTAATTATCCCCCGGAATGTCCTGGTGGAAGCTAATCAAAGCGGATTAATTAGCGAAAGTATTATCGACATCACACCAAAATCAACCTTACCTGCTGGGGTTGTGCTTGCTAAACCCCTAGATAAAAGTTGTGATGCTAATCTCATAGTCTGTAATGGCTCTCGGTTAAAAGGTCAGGTTGGGATCAGTGTTGATGAACTAATTCGCAGTTCAACTGAGATAGCGACTGTATATAATGATCCAAAGTTTTATAGAAATGTCAATAGGGTTCTAGAAAGTACCACAAACGCAGCATCCAGTTTTACTGAGCTAAGTCAGGATCTCCGAGGTTTGACCAAAAACTTACGACAACAACTAAATACATTTTCAGCCACAGCTAATTCAGTGCAACGGGCGACAAACCAACTTAATACATCGGCGACTCAAACTATAAATAAATTCGGTGCAACTGCAACTCAAGCAAATCGTTTGCTGAACAACCTGGATAATCTGTTGACAACAAATCGCTCGGCGCTGGTTGGAGCTTTGAACAATATCACCGAAACCAGCAACCAATTGCGTGTTACAGTCAGTAGCTTATCACCATCTATCAATCGATTGACTCAAGGAAAATTACTCAACAATTTAGAAACTCTTTCAGCAAATGCAGCCCAAGCCTCAGCTAATTTACGCGATGCTTCTAAAACCTTAAATGATCCAAAGAATGTGGTGTTGCTGCAACAAACTTTAGATTCAGCACGAGTAACGTTTGAAAATAGCCAAAAAATTACATCTGATTTGGATGAATTGACAGGTGATCCGACTTTCCGCAAAAATCTGCGGCAATTGGTGAATGGTCTAAGTGGTTTAGTATCTTCTACACAACAGATGCAGCAACAAGTGCAAGTTGCTAGTACTCTAGACTCGGTAAAAGCTGCTGTGAGCAAACCAAATAATCTAATTCCTACCCCAGCACCATCCCAACAGGCGATGTTCAATGACAAGTCCCTACCCGTCTATGAAATTAATCCTTCACCTGCTAATTTTTTCAGTACCGACACCAACCTTCAACCAACCCCCAGTCCGTCTATTCCGAATTCATCCCAAGAAGACCTGTTGAAGCAGCTGCGGGAGTATGGTAAGCAACGGGAGCAACTGGAGACGGGGAAATAGGCAATACAGCTTAACCCACCACAAGACCAGCAAGTATCAAGCGCCATACTTGGGCAAAGTCCGTGTCGATGTCTGGATCACTCCATTCGGATGCATGAGCTGGATGGTGAAACCGAACCATCGCTTGAAAGACTGCCTTCGCTGCTACCTGCGGATCTGTTACCTTAAACTCGTTACTGGAAATACCGCTCTCAACGATCGCAGCGACTTGGCTTACTAGTTCATCAATGTGAGCTTGAACTACCCCTTGCGCCTCTTGGGCGATCGCTGAATAGGTTGCAAACAACTCTGGATCATCCAGGACTTTTTGACGTTTTAGAGCGATCAGTTGCTCAAACCATCGGTGCAACCGTTCAACAGCAGAACCCGGCTCTTGAGCGATCGCCGCTAGCGGGGTGGAAACTCGATGCAGCCACCGTTCTGCTACGGCATCGCGCAGGGCAGCCTTGCTAGGAAAATGCCGATAAATCGTGCCGTGGCTCACCTCTAAAAAGCGAGCCACATCCACGACTGTTGCCTTTGCCAGACCGTAACGACGCAAAACGTCTTCCGCCGCGTCGAGAATCCGCTCCGGTGTCAAAGGTGAATCGTTCATGCTACGGGTCTTTTAACTCAATATAGTTCAGTTAAGCATTTCTTCCTTCTCTTTGCCTCCTTGGCAAACAGCTTTAGCTTTAACTAAACCCTATTGTCTTTTAACTCTTTTGATCCAGCATTGCCATTTGTCCTGCATCATAGCGATCGCCAGCCACGGCATCCAGTGGCACTGCTGCCTCAATCCGGGCGAGTTCATCCTCGGTTAAGTGCAGATCCAGCGCACCCAACGCTTCATTCAAGCGATCGCGACGCCGCGCTCCAATCAGTGGCACAATATCGTTTCCCCGCGACAGCACCCAAGCAATTGCCACTTGAGCAACCGTCGCACTCTGTTCTTGGGCAATCAGACGAAGGGCTTCGACCAACAATAAATTGCGATCCAGATTTTCTCCAGAGAAGCGGGGCAGATTTCCACGAAAGTCTTCCGCTTGCTCAGACCGTTCTTTCGACCAGTGACCACTCAATAACCCCCGTGAGAGTACTCCATAAGCGGTGATAGTAATACCCAATTCACGCACAGTCGGGAGGATGTCATTCTCAATGCCACGACTCAAAAGCGAATATTCAATCTGAAGCCAGGTGATGGGATGAATCGCATGAGCACGCCGAATTGTATCTGCACCCACTTCAGATAAACCAATCTGGCGAACATATCCAGCTTTCACCATTTCGCTAATCGCCCCAACAGTCTCTTCAATGGGTACTATCGGATCGATTCGGGCTGGCTGATAGAGGTCAATGTAATCGGTTCCCAATCGTTTCAATGTATAGGCAAGTGAAGTCTTCACGGCTTCAGGACGACCATCGAAGCCAATAAAGTCACCGTCAGGCGATCGCAGCGCCCCGAATTTGACGGCAATGAAAACATCTTCGCGCCGCCGTCCTGCTAGGGCTTCGTGTAGCAGCAGTTCATTGTGCCCCATGCCGTAAAAGTCGCCTGTATCCAGTAAGGTAACGCCTGCATCAAGTGCTGCATGAATCGTTGCAATACTTTCCTGGCGATCGGCTGGCCCATAAAAATCAGACATGCCCATACAGCCAAGCCCAAGTGCCGATATTGTTAAACCATTTTTTCCCAGTTGACGCGATAACATAGCAAATTCCCCACTCTAGTAATAAAACTATGATAACCGGACAAATGACAAAAATCAATATTTGTCATTTGATGGGGTTCTTCGGGTTTAATAAGTAATCAAGCGGACATGATGTAACTGGCAGTGGAAAAGTAGTTAGCGATGTCTGCGAGAACCTGAAGCGCGATCGCAATGCCATCGGCGAACATCACCAAGGAGGAAGCACTGGATATTTAGCGCCAGAAATCGTAGTAAATCGAACTACTACTGATACTTTGACACAAGGTGTTGCTGTTGCTTGGAATTCCAGTTTACCAGGGGCAAAGGTTGAAGATACTTTTGTGATTCTCAAGGATGGAAAGTTGAAAAATCTAACTTTTGATCAAAATTTTCCTAGTGTTGAGGTACAAGGAAGGTTACGCTCTGTACCTTTGTACAATTAAGTAATTCGTAATTAAGTTTTGTAACAGGAATTTATACCCTGCTGCACAATTTGCCGCTTATTAGAAGCGGGGGACTTAAACCCACAGAATTGGTTAAAAATTATGGATTTTCAAGAAGTATTTGGTAAACCACCTGAAACTCAAGCTAGTGCGCCAGGAAGAGTAAATTTACTAGGCGAACATACCGACTATAACGATGGCTTCGTTCTTCCAACTGCGATTCCTCAATGCACGACGGTACAGCTAGGTTTCAGTAGCGATGCCTGCGGCGGGCTACACCTACGCCAACATCACTTTTACTCGGAAAATTTCAACGAGCAAGTGAGCATTTTAGATATCAATCATCCGCCCTCTGGATTTGCCAGTTATATTTTTGGCTGTATTGAAGTTTTGCAAAAAGCAGGATACACTATACCATCACTTTGTGTCTACGTCAAATCATCGGTTCCTATGGGTTCGGGTTTGTCTAGTAGCGCAGCTTTAGAAGTGGCAACGCTTCGGGCAGTACGCCAACTTCTGAACCTTCCCATTGATGATGTTGAAGTTGCCCAATTCGCCCAGCAAGCAGAAATTCACTATGCTAACGTACAGTGCGGGATCATGGATCAGATGGCTTCTAGCTTCGCTGATACTGAGCATATTTTGTTTTTAGATACTCGTACTTTAGAACGCCGTCTGATGCCTTTGCCTGACAAAGCAGAGATTTTGGTTATTGATAGTGGTGTACCCCGTTCCCTTGCAAGTAGTAGTTATAACCAACGCCGGGCTGAGTGTCAGGAGGCGGCGCGATCGCTAGGAGTTAAGGCACTACGAGATATTACTGATGCTGAAGTAACAGAAAAACTACCCGAAACTCTACGGCGGCGTGCTCGTCATGTGGTTACAGAAAATAACCGCGTCTTGGAAGTATTGCAGGAAGTATCATCTAAGCGCTTTGGCGAATTGATGAACGCATCCCACGCCAGTTTGAGAGACGATTACGAAGTCTCCGTACCTGCACTGGATACTCTAGTAGAACTGTTGCAAAAAACTCCGGGAGTGTTTGGTGCAAGACTGACAGGTGCTGGTTTTGGCGGTGCTTGTGTAGCTTTGGTTGCGGCTGGTGAAGCCATTCGGATTACAACCCATATCCTTGAACAATACAAGCAAGCAGGTTATAGCGGACAAATTTTGGTTCCTTTTTTGGAGTTAAGTGATGCAGCCTAAAGTTACGTAATTAAGAAAGTTATATTTGATTTGGGTTTTCAAGTTTGAATGCGTATTTTTATTTTGTCCAATTGGTGTTAAAAAATCAGGAGACTTGTTTACTATCAACAACCGCATTTCCCTATAGATGGGGTTCCTGGGAGGGTTAAATGAACTCAAAATATAACTTTAAATACTTTCAAGGAAATTCTCTTTCTGATCTGTTTGCTGAAGACATCACAGAGGCATCTTATGGGTTTATCCTAAATTACCCTGCAACTGGCAGTTGGGCTGCTTATCCCAACCGGAAAAAATATTTTATCCAAGATGGCAGTAGTGAAGCCACCAAAACCTCCTTCGATAAGATTTGTCAGAAGGAACCTTGGAAAAATCTGGCTGTATTAGGCGATCGCATTCCCGCAATTGTGATTATTCCGCCACCAAAGTCGCTAATTGACTACTGGCAAGAGCATTTCGGCTTCAGCTATTCCAATAGGTCGATGATGGATGGCTCGACTTATCTGGATGACCTCAGTCAGAGCGAACATTTTGACAAACTGATCACTCTATTTCCCTTTGATCATCTAAAACCTGAAAAACACGCTGTTGATTCAGACACCCATTACCGCTTACTCAGCAAAGTAACTTTAGCCGAATTGGGAGTGCAATGTCCAAAATACAAGAGCTATAATCTGCACCAATTCAATCTCGAAGAAATTCAGTTACCACAATTCCCCTATTTAATCAAAACATCGCACGGACTCTCAGGAGAAGGCACTTATATCATCAAAAACCCCAGCGATTTGAACTATTGCCTTGAAGAAATTAGGAAATATCTTGATATTAAGTTGCTTGATACGATTATTGTCTCAGAGTTCGTCAACAAAGAGGTTCAGAATTACTGCGTACAGTTCTATGTCAACAAAACGGGAGAGATAACCCTCATCGGTACTACCACCCAACTCGTCACTCCCCAAGGCAATTATTTAGGAGGACTGATTGACTACCGCAACACTGATATGAGCAAATTCTTTGAGATGATTGCTGCCATTGGTCAGTATGCTCACAAACAGGGTTATTTTGGGGTAATTGGGTTCGATGTGCTAGAAGATCAAGACGGAGAGTTTTATGCGATCGATGCCAATTTCCGAGTCAACGGCTCAACTCCTCTGTGTTTGCAGCGTCATACATTACTGGGACTGGGAAAGGAAGTAGCTAAATATTCTAGTAGCTACCGCATGGAAGGAACGTTGGATTCAATTTTAGTGACCTTAAAACCAGAACTAGATCGCAAAGACTTGCTTATCCTGTCGGCTTTAGAGAAGGTCAAATACGGAAAAATCTACACCGAAATTTATGCGATCGCTACTGGAGAATCTATCGAAGGAATGCAGCATATCGAGCAGAAGTTACAAAATAAGGGATTACAATGGCTCCCATAAAGTAATACCAATTTTCTAAAAGAAGGTTACAGATGCTTTTCCTGTAAACCCAGATTTAAGCTGAGGAATCTTAATTAGGAATTACGCTGTTGCTCCAACCATTGTAAAATCCGATTCCATGCCCACCAAGGGTCAGAGTCTTGTCCTTGGCGTTGACACTCTTTGCTACTCAAATAGCCAACATGGCCGCCGTACTGAGTCAGTAACAAATCTATTACGGGATTGCGATCGCAGGCCGCTTGCAATTCTGGTATGATGGCTGGGTCAAAAAGTGGGTCATCAGCAGCATATAAAATCAAAGTCGGTTTCGAGATTTGCGGCAATATTTGTAAAGCACTACTAGCTTGATAATATGCTTCCACAGAAGGAAAACCTAGTCGGTTAATTACCAGTTCATTATCAAAACCCCAAATGCTGTTCGCCCGTTCAATTGCTGCTGGGTCAATGCTTCCAGGATGAGCATCATGTATTTGCCATGCCAGTTTTTTTAAATTCTGTGCAATCCCTGCTTCCAAATATCTACCGAAGGGCTTTGTAACTAGATAAGATAGCGATCGCTCAGAATCCAAACTGGGACAAATCACCATACCACCACCAATATCGCTATCTTCTAGTCCTAAATCTCCATGCTCCCTAATCACCTCAAGAGCGACCTTCACCGCCCATAGCGCCAATTGCCCTCCTAAAGAATACCCTGTAAACCAAAATTTCCCTGGACATCCCATTTTTTTAGCAGCAGCGGCGATGCGAACAAAATCTTCCCCCTCATACAGTCCATCAGAAGTTAAAGTCGGCGACAATTGGGCAGTTTTGCCGTGGGCACGCCAATCAAATAACACCACAGCGTATCCTTGAGCGTAGGCTTTACGTCCTAACACTCTCAAAAACCATTCTGTCTCTAACTCTCCAGTAATGCCATAAGTACCGATAATCGTGCTATGAGCATTTTCAGGAATAGCAACCAAGCCAAAAATTGGCACACCTTGGCCACCAATAAAGATTTTTTCGTGATAACACGGTTCTTGTAAGAGAGTAGTACTTTCCCAGTGACGTCTTCCCCATAAAGCGGTGTATACAGTCATCGTCACACCGTTTTGTAAAAACCGAGACGGATTGTAGGGGGCAGTATAACACATCATAGACTATAAGATTTCGTGTAGTTGAGTCTTGATTTCATAGTCATTTAATCTTAATATTTATGTAAGATTTAAAACCTTTTTGATAATCGATTCAAAAATCTTTGTATCTATACAAAGGTTGTTATTTATCCTTAATAAGTAGTAATAATTTTTAAGAATGCCGAGGATTCTAGTCATAGACGATGACCCAGCGATTTCAGAACTAGTTGCCGTCAACTTGGAAATGGCTGGCTACGATGTTAGTCAAGCTGAAGACGGCATCAAAGGTCAAGCGCTGGCTCTCCAGCTACAACCAGACTTGATCATGCTCGATTTGATGTTGCCCAGGGTAGATGGGTTTACTGTTTGCCAACGCCTGCGTCGCGACGATCGCACCTCTGAGATTCCCGTGTTAATGTTGACGGCTTTGAGCCAAACTCAGAACAAGGTGGAAGGCTTCAATGCTGGCGCAGATGACTACCTCACCAAACCTTTTGAAGTTGAAGAAATGCTGGCGCGGGTACGGGCACTTTTGCGGCGTACTGACCGCATTCCCCAAGCAGCAAAGCATAGTGAGATTCTCAACTATGGCTCACTAACTCTGGTTCCCGAAAGATTTGAGGCAATATGGTTCAATGAGACAGTGAAATTGACTCACTTGGAATTTGAGCTACTTCACTGCTTACTGCAACGCCACGGTCAAACTGTTTCCCCCAGCGAAATCCTCAGAGAAGTTTGGGGCTACGATCCTGACGACGACATAGAAACGATTCGAGTCCATATTCGCCACTTGAGAACCAAGCTAGAACCAGATCCCCGCCACCCCCGCTATATCAAGACAGTGTATGGTGCTGGATACTGTCTTGAGTTACCCGGTATACCTCCATCAATTGAAGGGGCTTCAGTAACAGTCGTTGAATGAAATCACCCTAAATACCCTTAAACTTTGCCATCACTTAGAAACTCTTAATTTCTTACCGTTTAATTAAGGTTATTGCTGAGATTTTCCGGTGTGTAGAGATGTTGCAATGCAACATCTCTACAAGCGTTATCGACATAGTAAGCGATCGCAGGAGCTTTTCCAGTCCAGGCATCAGATTTTCCTACGTCCATTTTGCTTTTTTTTACTTGCTGACGCACTTGAGAATGTAAGATACCCATTAGTTTGTCGTTTAAAGAATCTGCGCGGCTAAAATCTCCAGAGTGTCAAAAGTAATTGTAATTCATAGGTTATTGTAGGTGTAAAACTATGACTCATGCTTGCTGCGGCCCTGGCTACGCTTCCCCAGAAGCAGCCATCAAGGGGGAACGGGAAAAAGTACTTTATGCGATCGCTCTTTATACAGGTACGGGTATCGAACAGCCAGATTATCTGGCAACTATAGATGTTGACCCCGACTCCCCCTTCTACTCCCAAGTAATTCATCGCTTACCAGTGCCTTACATTGGCGATGAATTGCATCACTTTGGCTGGAATGCTTGTAGTTCTTGTCACGATGATGCTAGTAAAATCCGACGGTTTAGTATCATTCCTGGACTACGCTCTAGCCGCATTTATATTGTTGATGTAGCAGAGGCAAAAGCACCAAAACTGCATAAAGTTATTGAACCAGAAGAAATTAAAGCAAAGACCAATTTAACTGCACCCCACACAGTACACTGTCTTGCAGATGGACATGTAATGATTTCCATGCTGGGCGACAGTGAGGAAAATGGCCCTGGTGGCTTTTTGTTACTCGATGAGAATTTTGAGATAGCTGGACATTGGGAACACCAAGCCGATACCATGCGATTTAACTATGACTTTTGGTATCAACCGCGTCATAACGTCATGGTGAGTAGCGAGTGGGGCCCACCCAAAACCTTTTATGCTGGTTTTGACCTGAACGACGTAGCCGCTGGCAACTATGGTCATCATATACATTTCTGGGATTGGTCAACAAGGGAAATTATCCAAAGTGTTGACTTAGGAGAAGAAGGATTAATTCCCTTAGAAGTGCGCTTTCACCATAACCCCGACAGCACTCATGGATTTGTTGCAGCAGCACTTAGCAGCAATGTTTGGCATTGGCACAAGTCTAAGGGTCATTGGCAAGTCGAGAAAGTGATTGATGTGCCATCCGTAGAAGTAGAAGGCTGGCCGATTCCCGTACCATCCTTAATTACTGATATCTTAATTTCCATGAGCGATCGCTACGCTTACTTCTCCAACTGGTTGCATGGAGACATTCGCCAATATGATATCAGCGATCCTGCCCATCCTCAACTCATCGGTCAAGTTTGGTGCGGTGGTTTGCTGGGTAAAAGCGGTGAAGTTCAAGGTCATAAATTGGCTGGCGGACCACAAATGCTACAGCTGAGTTTGGATGGTAAGCGGCTTTATGTCACCAATTCCCTTTTTAGCAGTTGGGATAATCAGTTTTACCCTGACTTGTCCAAGTCTGGCTCATATTTGTTGCAGATTGACTGCGATACCGAAAACGGGGGATTAAAAATCAACGAAGATTTCTACGTTGACTTTGGTAAAGAACCAGCTGGCCCGGCTCGCGCTCATGAGATGCGCTATCCTGGCGGTGATTGCACCTCGGATATTTGGATTTAAGTTTGACATACTCACCGGGCTGAAGCCGGGCGTGATTCTTGACGCTTCACTGACTGACCGAGGCAATTTTAGATTTTAGATTTTGGATTTTGGATTAAATCTAAATCTAGAATCTAAAAAAGGTTGCAAGCCTCTCCGTTTACGGAGATTAAAATCAAAAAAATCATTATTGCAAGCCTCTTCTTTATAAGGAGAGGTCAATCCTAAAGACGCTCGCGGACTCGCTAACGCTGCGCTATCGTAAATCCAAAATCCAAAATTGAGTGACGCTACCAAACAGAGTCTTACTCTGTCTGTGCGTCCGTTTAAAGTCGTGGTAATGCCCTATCCCGACTTTGTTTATATTCTTTGCTGCATTCATTCCCTTGGGGCGCGTGGGAACATCAGATGAAGTGGCAAAAGCTGTCGTGTTCCTGGCTTCGGACGACAGCAGTTATATTACTAGTATCGAATTGTTCGTCGATGGCGGTGTGGCACAAATCTAATCGCTTTTGGTCAGGGTAACTCGATAAAGCCAGCACGCACTCAGCCACGGTAATAGAAGCCAACTACCCGATTTTAGGCAATTCGAGTCACTTGCTGATTCACACGGGGACGGCCAAAGCGCTCCCAAGCACTCCCTCCTCGCAGAAATAGCTCTAGGAAGCGCAATGGTTCTCCGGAATCGCCTCTTGACCAACCGGAACTACCAGGAGCAAAGGCCAAAGTTCCTTCAGATACCTTGAAGCTGCCATCAGAATACACTGCATCACTGACCACATCTCCAATTCGGATCACGATCTTGGTTTGAGGCTCCAAATTGAGTGTATGCGCCCCAATAGTTGTTTTGATGTTGCCGTAGCCATCAATCCAGGCAATTCGATCTGGTGGAACATCTGGGATTTGCTCACGAGAAAGGCTATCTCCCAGAAGGCTAAAATCTTCACCCATAATCGCCCCCGCCGCCGGAGGAAACACATCCCGTGAGCGAAACTGCGATCCACCACGAGAAACGTTGACCACTCGCAACTCCTTTGTATAGTCTTTGATAAAGGAAAGGGTGTAGCCCGCATTCACACCCACTACTTTTACACCATTGGATAAAAGAGCATAAGTTAGTCCTTCACCTTCATTATCCCGACGGGCTTCGGGATCATCCTGACGAGGTGCACAGTTATGATAAATTAAGCGATCGCTAGGGCCTGGGTTGAGTCCCAGTTGGGCAATCCAAAATCCTGTAGCCAAGGTACTAAATGCTGGAACCGAAAGCAAATGAATTTGGGCATCGGGAAAAGCCATCAGCAGACGTTGTGTGACTTCAGTAAATGCCGGATCTCCTGTACCGTAGTCTGCAATGACGCAGATAAACATTCGGCTCCTCCTTTTGATGGGTAGTAATTTGCAATCAACCTAATTCATAATTAAATCCCCGATGTCACACAATTATGAATTATCAATTAGGAATTATCAATTATTCAGTCATCATGTGATTACAGGGTGAAATCAGCAGACAACTGCTCATTTCACTCCTAATTAATAACGTTAAAGTCTTAGTCAACGCAATGAAAACAATCACTTCACTTTTTACCGAAGAACGCAACCAACTCCAGATAGATATTGATAATACAACCAGTATTGAGCAGATAGTTAAGCTGGTTCAAAACCGACTCGATCATCTCGAAAGAATTTACATTGAAAAGCTTAATCTGGCTCAAGTTCGTCTGGCTTCCTTTTTCCTGGATACGCTGCGGCAATCCATCGCAACTCTTGCTGCGGCTAACTATTCTCAAGTGGCTCCAACAGAGCAAAGGCAAATTACTAACGCAGCGACAAAGTTTTTTCCCAACATTTTAATCCTGAAACTGCTACAAGGACTAATTTCTATAGGCATCTTAGGTTCGTTGTTCTCCTTAACTAAAACAACTCCAGGTGCATGGATGGCTATCTTATTAACCGCTCTACTTCTAGGACTAGAAGTTGTGCTTCAACTCGACTCAAACAACCAGCAAAATAATTCTATATCTCAAGAGGTATTTGAATTACCTCAACCGATTCTCCGGGTTGATAGCAAAGTATTTTTAGCTCACCTTGCCGATGCTCTCAACACTATTGACCTAGCAGTAGCTAGAGTAGAAGAATCGAATAAAGATGAAAATGACCTAGCAATAGAAGAACTGCCAGAGTTATTGAATTTTCTGCAAAGGCTAATGGGCGCATCAAAACTTGATAAACCCCAAATGGCTCATGAACTGGCAAAACTTCTGCCACAGATTTTAATGTCTCAGGGAATTAACGCTCAAATTTATCGACAAAATGACCCTCACAGCGATCGCGAGTATTTTGACTTTGAGCCAAGTATCGACCCCGATACCAAAGATCACGTAACTATAACTCCGGCTTTGTTGAAAGGCGATCGCTTAATTAGGCGCGGTCGGGTAATTGAGCCAGCATATTCTTCTTCTAG
Source organism: Nostoc sp. S13 (assembly GCF_029379315.1). Classification (GTDB taxonomy): domain Bacteria; phylum Cyanobacteriota; class Cyanobacteriia; order Cyanobacteriales; family Nostocaceae; genus Nostoc. The sequence goes on along the minus strand of NZ_JAQYWQ010000030.1, from coordinate 12,742 downwards.
AGAATAATAGACAATAAGGGTATGGAAATTTTAGAAACAATCGGTTTTGATTTGGGACACGGTGAAACGGCTGTAGCGAAAGCGATAGTGGAAAGTATCGAACCCCCCCAGATGCTGGAGGTTAATAACAAGAAGAACCAAATTACAGCTCTTGGTTGGCATCCCAAACTCGGTTATCTTGTCGGAGAACAAGCATTAATTCAAGCTGGCGTTACCCAACTGACAATCTCTTTCAAGCAAAAACCAAACAACGATCCCAAATATCGGGAAACAATTAGTACTTTTGTGGCAACCTACTACCGCCTTTTGAAAGAAAGCGGACAACTTGAAGGTGGGGAAGGTAACTATTTTTACATTGGTTGCCCTTCAGGATGGTCAGTTAGCGATCGCTCAGAATACCAAAAGATACTTCAAGAAGCTGGCATTCCCCGACTAAATGTTGTACCCGAATCGCGGGCTGCTTTCATGCAAGCCAAGGAAGCCGGGAAGCTGGAGTATGACAAACTTTTGGCATCGGTGCTAATTGTCGATATTGGTTCTTCAACCACAGATTTTACTTTGGTTAAGAGCTTAGAAGAAATCCCGATAGATTTTGGGAGTAATACTTTGGGAGCATCCCTAATTGACAAGGCAATTTTTGCCCGTACTCTCGCCAACCACGAGCAAAAAACATTACTCGAAAAAGTATTTCAGGAATATCCGCATCACCAAGCTCGTTGTGAACTTGCTTGCCGCAAAGCTAAAGAAGATTACTTTTCTAATGAACAGCTATACAGCGATCCTGAATCCTTTGCGCGTGGCTTCGAGTCTATCAATGAACAGATTTATTTTATTCCCCAAGTCAATAAATTGCTCATGGAGGAAATCTTAAACCAACCCTTGCCTGAGCTGGCGCTTCATAGTTGGATGCGATCGTTTCACGACTCTTTAAAGGAGGCGAAAGAAAAGCTGGAAAAACTTGGAATCGTGCCGAAACTTGTGCTGATGACTGGCGGTGCATCTCGGATGAAATTTACGCACTTTCTTTGTCAGGAAATGTTTCCCGAACCAGAAACGCTGCTTCGCCCTGATCCGGAACCGGAACGGTGCATTGCAATGGGTTTGGCACGAGTAGGACGATGGGATCTGCGTGCAACTGCTTTTAAAGAAGAAGTCAACAAACTGTTTACCTCAAATCAGCTTAAAAGTTTGATTGAGCGGTATATCCCGGAATTAATCGAATCACTAACTAAGCCTTTGACAGACGGCTTGATTTTCAACGCAGTTAAACCAGGTTTAAAAGATTGGCAAAAAAACAAAATACGGACTTTAGCAGATTTGGAAACATCTTTAATCAGTCGGGCAGAACAGTGGCTCAAAAGCGATCGCGCTGTGCAGATAATTAATTATCAATGCGCTTCTTGGTTTAGCAATAAAATCCAACCCGATTTAGCCGCACAAACCGATCCAATATGTCGAAAGTTTCAGATCCCTAGAAGCAGCTTAAGGTTCGAGGATAGCATTGACCCAAATTTTGTTAACCCAGAGCTACGAATTGGAGATGCGATCATTGCTGAGACAGTGGCGTTTATCGTCAATGTAATAATTGGTGGAGGCACTGTGGCTAGCATCATCACTCTAATATTAACTGGACATTTAACTTGGCCTATTGCATTAGTATATGGGGCTTCGGTTATGGCAGCAGGAATGGAACTAAATCGCAAGAGTGTTCAAGAAGTAATCAAGACAAATGTCGATGTACCTAGTTGGATTCGTTCTAGTTTTTTGAGCGATAAAAAAATTGAGGATATGTGTGAGCAAATAAAACCTGAGTTAGAGAAAGTTCTTCAAGAACAACTAACAGCGAATCAAGAGGCTTTTGATAAAATGATTAGTAAAGTTGAGCAAGGGCTTCAAAAAACCCTTTCCACCAAGGTTGAATCTTGCATAATTCTGATTCAATAGCGGTGATGTGCGCCACTAAATATAGTAGTTATCAGGTGCATGAAGTACATATCAAAACCTTACCCTAACCCAATACAGTTCAGTTAAGAAATTTATTTATTCTCTCTCTCTCTCTCTTTCTTTTCTCTTTTCTCTCTTCTCTCTTCTCTCTGTGTCGCGCCAGTTGCTACAACGGGGGGAACCCCCCTTCGGGTTCACCAGTCGCCTACGGCGGGAAACCCGCCTACAGCGCTGGATTCACCGCAACGCACTGGCTTCTCTGCGCCTCTGCGGTTCGTAAAGAAAATGATTTTCACAAAGAGCGCTAGCCTTAACTAAACCGTGTTGCACCCCAACCCCTCTCCTTACTAAAGAGAGGGAGCAAGAATCTTGTTTCTCATCTGGTATATTTACACTCATTGAGATGCGCCCCAAATTAAATATGTAAACTGCTCAAAAGTCAATGATTAAAACAATAATTTTCTTTCTGATCATTGGGCTGATTATCACTGGGATTTTAGTCAATCCCATTCTAGTCAAAAGGCGAAGAAACCGTCTGAAACATCGTCCTTTTCCTCCACTTTGGAATGCCATTATTGAGAATAATCTTCCCATTTATCCCTGTCTTTCTCCCGATGAACTCAGACGACTTCAGGGACATATTCAAGTATTCTTAGCAGAAAAGCAATTTATTGGCTGTAGAGGATTACAGGTGACAGAGGAAATGAAACTGACCCTTGCTGCTGTCGCCTGTTTACTCCTACTAAATGAACGTGGGCAGTACTTCCCCAGACTTCGTTCAATTCTGGTCTATCCCAATGCTTATTTTGTTCAGGAAACGACTTCCATCGGAAATTATGTTGTTGAAGAAAGGCGTGTGGCAAGACTGGGTGAATCGTGGACAAATGACCAATTAGTAGTGTCTTGGGAACAGGTGAAACAAGACACTACTAATTGGAGGGATGGACGTAACGTTGTGCTTCATGAATTCGCCCATCAGTTGGATCAAGAAGATGGTAAAGCTGAAGGAGTTCCTATACTGCAACGGAACTCAGACTATCCTATTTGGGCGAAGGTGATGACAGAAGCATATCAGCAACTTTGTAATGATATCCTACAAGGCGTAAAGACGGTAATGGATAGCTATGGGGCAACTAATCCCGTAGAATTTTTTGCCGTAGCGACTGAGACATTCTTTGAGAAACCGCACCAATTGTTGTCCAAGCATCCGGCACTTTATGAGCAACTTCAACGTTACTATCAATTAGATCCTGTGCAATGGGCTTAAACTACGACCATCAGCTACCAGATATAACCTCAGCTTCAGATTGCATGAGTCGGAATAGTAAAAAGAAATTTAAGACAGGAGTTAAATGGTTAGCCTGGTCAGGAGTTTTGGCTTCGGTTAGCGCCGGGGGCTGGCTAGTTTAGCGCTGGTTTTCTCCCGGCTCTGCGTGCTAGTCAGCTAAATCCAGTTACAGCTTTGCGTAGCACGTAGTGTTTGCCGCACGTGAATTATCCCACCTGATTTTAAAATTCAGGTGGGGTAGTTCATTTACTCAAAAGATTTGGGCAGCAAAGCTGTCTCTAATTGCATCCTACTTGCTACCTATGAATACTTCAAGGTTCCATCAATATTGTCGATTCCTCGAATCGGAATTGATGTTGGGTTGTATGTGCCATTTATTCTACGACAACTTGCTAATAGGATGGCTCCAGAAACACGCAAAACCTACACTTGACGCTTCAAAAATGTTTAACACACTTGTAGCGGATTTGCAACCCCAGAACCAAAAAAACCAGCAGCTTCTTAACAACCAGAGGCGATCGCTCTTAACCTTCAACTTCTAGTTCTGATTTCATTAGCCAATAATTCATTTAAATAAATTATGTATATGCAAATAACAAGGGTCTTTAACAAGGGGATTTTGCCCCTTGTCTTTGAGATGGTAGCTGGATTTACGCGCCCGATGTGCCAGTGAATTTAATTGCGGTAAGCTATAACGGCATAAAACGGGTCTCCTCCAGCTGCACCCAACCACTGCAAGAAATTTGGTAATGTTGACTTATTAGCTATAACTTCTGCGGTTGTAAATCCTGGAACTGAGGCGAAGTAGGCTTTGACTAATTCCACTCGTTCTGCTTCTGAAGCCTCTCGCCAAGCTTGAATTGCCTTTTCAAAAAACATCCGGTTAGAAAAGCTGATAATTGCCACACCACCGGGTTTCAGGATGCGGTAAATTTCGGAAAATACTGCTTCTGGATATTGCACATACTGCACAGATACGCAATTGAGAACAGCATCAAAATCTTCATCTGGTAAAGGTATCTGCGGATTTTCGTTAAGATTTTGGACAAAGTAATGATTTAAACGGGGATTTCGTGCTAGTTCCTGGGCGTTAAGTCCGTGTCCTTCCACATGAGAAAACTGCATCTCTTCTGGCAGATGAGATACCCAGCTGCTCATCATATCAAAAATGCGGGTGTCTTGTCCTGAGCGTAGCTGAAGTATGGGTTTCAGGCGATCGCGATATAAATCCGTTAGCTGTTGAATAAATCCTTCATCGACATGGGTGACAAAGCGGGGAGAGGTATAGAATAGCTTATCGTCTGTGTCGTCTAATTTCAGGCGTTGATTCGGTCTTAACTGCATAAATCTCTGTTTTGGAGAACTTTTTCGGAAAATTGCGGCAATTTCAGGTATTTTTTCACAATCACGATGTAATATATTTGGTTCTTCAATACTAACTATAATTACTACTGAAGAACCTTTTTTTTGTTAAGTCAAGTAGTTCAGCAGCATTGCTATTTAAATCAGATAGCTTTGATTATAATTGGGCATTGTCTTCAAGTCTTGGTTACGACCTTGATACATTCTGTTTTGAGAAGGACTAAATTATCAGTCTCCAAAACTGCACAAGAGTTAATTAATGTCGCTAACACAGGTAGAGCCTTATGTAACTTTGCGTTTGCTTGTTGTGCTGCTGGCTGATATTGTTGTAGCCAAGTGTTTTTAGTTATATATTCTGGAATGAATGCAGAACGTTCTAATAGCCAAAAAGTTACGTGGTATTTTTGGATAAAGTCTTTAATCTGGTTAATATCTTCAGTATATTGGGCATTAATAAGGTCAACCATCCTTTGACGAAATTGAGCGTAATATTTTGTCTGGATCGGTAAAGCATATTCTTTACCTACCAAAATTGTTCTTTGAGCAAAGATAGGTATGTTATTTGCTTCTTCAGAAGTACAGGCTATGACAATATTTTGCGGTTGCTTTTGCAAAAAACTATATAATGTTGGGACTTTACCCTCTACATAGGAGGTTTTGGGAAAAACTTTTAAGCTGAAGCTGCTAGGGTACAAAATGAGTCCTGTACCAAGGATCATAATAGTCCCCAGGATTAAAATTTGTCTCCCATTTTGTCTCGACCATCGAAATGTAGCATCTAAAATCAAGGTAATAGAGATTGCTGCTGCAAGAGCAAGTACCATCTTAAAAGTATGATGGGTATAACGACTAGGCCAGTGCAGTTGAAAAGCTAAGGCATGGGCAATAAAAAACATTATTAAACTAGCTACTACTACCTGTAGTAATAGTTTTACTTCATCCTTTAGCTGCTTGGTTAGGAGAAAGTGAGACTGAAATTTCAGGATAATTGGTAATAATAAACCTAATAATAGTTGAGGAGGTGAAATTAAAGCAAGAAAACCGCTATCTCTACCAAAAAGCCAATAATTAATAATATTATGACTAAAATAGCTGACTCTTCCTCCATGCCAGTAGTCCGGCATAGTTCTCGCCACGGCAGCAGTAATTGCCGGGCCAAATTTTGATGATTGAATAGCATAAGGTAAAATTACAATACCAACAATCATCATAGCTGCTGCAAATAAAATAAAATCTTTGCGGTTCTGAGAAATAGTTATTTGCCCATTCTGCCAGTGAAATAATCTCAGAGCTAAAATTAATAAATCGACAAAATTTATTAAAGGGTATATTAAACATTGGAGTGCAAGTACAATGTTTAATATACCTAAACAAAAAGACCGGATTAAATAATATATAAAAGCTAAAAACAAAGGATAAATAAAATCTCTCGGAGTAGCCGAAAATAGGTCATCATGCATACAAAGACTTTGATTTAAAAGTAAAGATGCGATAAACCCCACCATTGGTACTGGTAATATCTCTATACAGACTAGAAAGCAATAGCTAGTTGTAATGAGTCCCAGTACTATTGGAAAAATTTTGCTAAATAAAATTAGATCGATATCTAAAGCCGCAATGATTTTATAAAGAAGACCATATCCAATTGGCGTCACCGACTGAAAATAATCAGCGATTAAATCCCCAGGAAATAAATCTGGGTTAAGGTAACGATACATCCAAGAGATATATTCTCGTGCGTCGTCACTGATTATATATTTACTGCTGAACGCTTGTCGCAGCCCCATAAGAATATAACCAAAAGCAAAAATTATACTTAGACTGTACCAAAATATGATACTCAATCTAGATTGATTTTGTCTATTTTTTTGAGTAATAGGTGTTGTTAAAAGTTTTTGTAATTTTGGAATTAGCATTGTGCCCGTCTATGTCTGAATAAATCGTGTTAATTAGTAAAATCAAAAGCTTTCTTGAATTTTTCTGATTGTATAATCTTCAAGTAGTAAACGCCATTTATAAACTCAAGAATTTTAGCAGCACTATGTTTTATACTCAGAACAAAAGGTAATCAAAGCCTAACTATCTGGGTTAAAAGAATGGGGTGTTCCTTGCCAGTGTAAGATTTCAGCTAAGTAGGGGAGTGGGAAAATTTATAACTATGTCATTGCGAGCGTAGCAAAGCGAAGTCAAGCAATCACAAGGGTTTAGAGCATTTTAGATTTAGTTACATAGTTAGGTTTATTTGAGCCAACTTACTTATAACTTGTGCAAAGTGCTGGGTTTTGAGTAAAAATAAAATTATTTTTTATTTTTTCATTTTTTGTAGGTTTTGTAATCAGTCATAAGTTGATATTATATAATTATTAGCTTGTGCTATTTGTTTATACTTAGATTCTGGTTCACGATCGCCCTTAAGAAAAACTTTGCGATTTACTTATTTTACTTTGTTAATTTGGATACTGCCCTTGTTACTATTTAATTCTGGGCACAATAGTCTGATAGCACATGATGAAGGGCTTTACGCTTCGCGTGCACGTCTGATGTTTGATTCTGGTAATTGGATAGCTCCTTGGGAAAAGGCACATCATAAAACTCCTGGGCCTTATTGGTTAATTGCCAGTTTCTACAAGCTGTTTGGTATCAGTGATACTAGTGCGCGTCTTCCTAGTATGATTGCTGGCATTTTTAGCTTCTGGCTAGTGTATGAAATCGGCAAAATTATGCTAGGCAAAAAATTAGCTTGGCTAGCTACTGCAATTTTAAGTGTGGAATTTCTCTGGCTGCAATACTGTCGCTTAAGCTCACCTGATGTGCCAATGATTTTTTTGGTGCTTTTAGCTATTTGGTCTTTAATAAAAACGGAATTACATCCTAAATATCGCTATTTTTGGAGTTTTATAGCTGGGTTAAGTTTAGGTTTGGGTTTCTTAATCAGAAGCTTTATGATTTTTTTGCCAATTATAGCTTTATTGCCTTATTTAATTTGGGAACATCGCCGTCATCGTCATCTTACTAACCCAATTTTATATTTAGGCTTTTTTGTCGGTTTAATACCTACCTGTGTTTGGCTATGGTTCAGCTGGCTGCACTACGGAAATCAGAGTTTTGAGGAGTTATTTAAGTTTGTTATGCGGCTAGGTTCTGAGGCTCAGGATAATAATGGGCCACTATTCTATGTATGGAATATTCCTTTAAAAGCATTTCCTTGGGCTTTTTTCGGACTTTTAGGTTTATTTTTAACTCTCCACCGTCCTATTCCTCGTTACCATTTGATATTAGTTGGATTTCCACTTGTCCTATTTGTAGAACTTAGTATTTTTACCACTCGTTTACCTCACTATAGTCTTTGCCTTTATCCGTTTATCGCTTGGTTTGCATCTGTGGGTTTAAACTGGCTAGGCAATATTTATCAAATAGCAATTCCCCCACAATTACCTCTTCAAAAAAATAAAAAAAATATATTAACCCTTTTTGCAAGGAAGAATCTTCCTCGAAATCTGAGTTATGGCTTTGGTGGGTTAGGTGTTTTACTTGTAATAGCGAGTATTGGCGTTCTTAGTTGGGGTGATTCTGACATCCGCAAGTATGCAATTATTGGCTTGGCTATGGGCTTGGGTTGGTTAATCTTGCCTGTGGTGTGGATTAGTCGTTACCACTTTGGCAAAAAGTTTCTCACAGCTCGTTACTGGATTGCAGGTTGGTTAATTCCCTGCTGGCTGGCTTTGGCGACGATGGGTAGCATGGGTCTGTTAAGTGACTATAACCCTGTTTTGAGAACTTTTTTACAACAAAGTGCGATCGCCTCAATTATCCAAACTCATCCGATCTACTTTGTGGAAATAGACGCTAAAACCAAAGTGCTGCTGAATTTTTATTTTTCTACTCGTCCCCAACCAGTAGTCTCTATTTCCCAACTACCCGCTTTGAGCTATGTTTTTATCTATACTGACCAGTCTTATAAATTATCTAGACCTTACCGCATTATTGGTACAGAAAAAGAGTACCAGTTGATTCAAATCCTTCCCTAAGCTCGACTTTATCGATTTTTTGGCAACGCTCAAGTTGACGCTGAAACCTTTGTGGGGGGGTAGTTTTACTTTTTAGATTTCAACGATAATCTGTGACTTAGAAAAAGTACTGTCTTAGACACCACTTTCCAACTAATGCTTGTTGGGTGTTGGGTTCAAAAAGGCGACTTCCTCTTAAAAGTATTTTACTCATGAACCGTGTCACTATAGAAAATACAGCTGCAAATTGAGCAATAGGAAGATTAAAGAACACTGTGCAGATAACATTCTTAGGGACGAGTTCCGGTGTACCCACGCGATCGCGCAATGTTTCCAGTGTCGCTCTGAGATTACCCCAAAGGGCAGAACTGTGGTTATTCGACTGTGGCGAAGGTACTCAGCATCAAATTATACGGAGTGAACTGAAAATCAGTCAACTCTCCCGAATTTTTATCACTCATATGCATGGCGACCACATCTTTGGCTTGATGGGACTTCTTGCTACCTGCGGCTTGGCTGGCAATGTACAACGAATTGATATATATGGCCCACCAGGATTAAATGATTACATTCAAGCCGCCTCACGTTACTCTTACACACACTTTTCTTACCCGATCAAAGTTCACGCCATCCGTCCAGGGGTAATTTATGAAGACGATGACTTCACCGTTAGCTGCGGTAATTTGTATCACCGCATTACAGCTTTCGGCTACCGCGTAGCCGAAAAAGACCGCTCAGGACGCTTTGATGTGGAAAAAGCCAAGGCGTTACAAATTCCTCCTGGTCAGATTTACGGTCAACTCAAGCGCGGTGAAACTGTTACCCTTGCCGACGGACGGGTGATTGATGGCACTCAATTATGTGGCCCTACAGAAATTGGCCGAAAGATTGCCTATTGTACAGACACAATTTATTGTGATGGTGCAGTGGAATTAGCTCATGATGCAGATGTGTTAATTCACGAAGCAACCTACGCCCATCAAGATGCAGATATGGCTTTTCAGCGATTGCATTCCACAACCACAATGGCAGCGCAAACAGCTTTAGCTGCTGGGGCACATCGGCTGATTATGAGTCATTTTAGTCCCCGCTATGCTCCTGGAAATACCTTGGAGTTAAAGGATCTCCTCAAGGAAGCCCGTGCTATTTTTCCCCGTACTGATATGGCTTACGATTTCATGATTCATGAAGTACCCAGGCGACGGGAAGTAGAGTTAACTAAGGTAGGCGTTTAAATTTTGGACTTTCCTGCGGAACGCTACGCGTAGCTTGCTTCTCCAAAGGAGTACGGCTACGCTCAGTCGAACGATTTTAGATTTTAAATTGAACCCCTTCTAATCTAAAATTAACCTGCCTCTGTCTTGGAGTTTAGTAGCCCAATTTATAACATCCAGCAAATAGATAGCAGTTTAGTTTTACGAGTAAGTCAACTAGTTAACCAAGAATTTACGGTTAACTAAATGTATCAATGATGTATAAGTACTATGATTTATATATTTATGTCAATATTTTTTTTAGATTATAAGTTATCAAAATAACTTTAATATCTAAGTATGTTGTGACTCAAAGAATTTTTTACTTAAATTCTGAGGAAAATAATTAATTTTTCGTCAAGATTTTTCTTGCTGAAATAAAATATTTATTGAAAATTTATTCTTCCAACACTGATTAAGAATTTATATGCCTGAATTGATGAACATGAAAGCACCACTTGGCATAATATTGTGCCAAGTGAGCTTGTCATCGTTGGAAGAATAATCAAGTATATTGTTGCGGCTATTAGGTGTAAAAAAATCATTTCACATTTCTCATAAATCTTCCAAATAAATATAGTGTTTCGATATTAGAGGAGTTTGATAGTGGCTAAGACTAGTCTGAATCAAGAGCAACAGGTTACTACTTCAGCACAAGGCGGAGTTGACATCAGACAACTATCTACTATTTTGTTTCGCCGACGCTTTCTAATCTTGGGGGTTTCCTGTCTAGTTATGTCGGCTGCTAGCCTGTTGGCTGTCATTGCCAAACCTACTTACCAGAGCAATATGCAGATATTGGTGAGTTCTAATTTATCTCAAGGGGCACAGTCAAATAATATCCCAGTTGGGGCAGATACTCAGGTTACTAATTCCAATTCTCAAGTTTTTGATTCCACTACTCAGATGAAACTCATGCTGAGTTCTAAGCTACTCCAGAAAGCCGTAGCTCTACTTCATTCTGATTATTCTGATATTACCTTAGAAGATATCAATAGTCAAACAGAAAAGAACAAAAAAGCATCTTTAGAAGTGACTCCAGAAGAGGGAGGCATAGGAGCTAATAAAGTTTTTAGTCAAGTATTTAAAGTTTCCTTCAATAATGACGATCCAGTTAAAGCACAAAGAGTACTTCAAGCTCTACAGAAAGTCTATCAAAACTACAACAAAGAACAACAACAAGAACGTCTGAATCAGGGACTGGCTTTTGTAAATGCTCGCCTACCTGAGATAAAAAAAGAGGTGAGTAAAGCTGAGAAAAATTTAGAACAGTTTCGTAAGAAACATAAATTACTCGATCCCGAAGTCCAAAGTAAAATCCTGCTAGAATCTCTAGCCGATATTCAACAACAGCTACAAAGCACTCGTGCCAACCTTCAAGATGCAAACGCTCGCTACGATAATCTAGAGCAACAAATAGCATCCTCTTCCCAACAGAATGAACTAATTTCTTCTCGTTTAAATCAGTCAAGCCGCTACCAAGTACTATTGAGTGAAATTCAAAAGACTGAACTAGCTTTGGCTAAGGAACGGCTGCGTTATACAGACGATTACCCATCGGTAGAAAAGCTAAAGCAGCAACGCCAAAGTCAATTGTCGCTATTACGAGAAGAGGTAAAAGCTATTACTAATAGCAATAAGGGAGAACCGCTCTTCAAAGGGCAAATGGTAGGGGTTGAGCCAACGCTATTAGACGAGTTTATTCTGGTGCAAACAACTGTCTTAGGACTAACTGCCAATGAAAAAAATCTAGCCGAGTCAGAACAGCGACTACGCTCTGAAGTAAATAAATACCCAAGTTTAATAGCAGAGTATAACCGTCTGCTACCAAAGGTAGAAAGTAGTCGCAAAACCCTTGAACAACTACTTCAGGCGCAACAGTCCTTGGGACTGAAAATTGCTCAGGAAGGATATAACTGGCAAGTTTTGGCAGAACCGGCTTTGGGTACTTATATGGGGAGCAACAGATTATTACTTTTGGTTGGGGGAGCGGTAATTGGGCCGATTTTAGGTATCTTAGCAGCCCTGATTTTGGAAAAGTTTAATGACGCTATTTATTGTGCGGCAGATTTAAAGAAACTGACGAACTTACGTGTACTAGGGTCAGTACCAAAACTACTGTTGCATGATGTGAAAAAGCGGCGGCTGGAACTGCCTTGGAATGGGGGGCGAAGCTCAAATTCTTCTGTAATGGAAGCCAATACTAGATTACCCGTCCATGAAACCCTGGACATGATCTATCAAAATATTCAAATATTAAAATATCCCTTACCCTTAAAGTCGCTGATGTTGACTTCAGCACTACCAAAAGAAGGAAAGACAACCTTAGTATTAGGGCTTGTGGCTAGCGCTACCCGGATGCATCGACGGGTATTAGTTATTGATGCTAATTTGCAGAATCCTAGCCTGCACAAAATCTTGGAACTATCCAATGACTGGGGACTATCTCTATTATTAGTTGATGAGACAACTACTCATTTTCAAGATTACATCCAGCCCATTCACCCCTCTATTGATATTTTGACTGCTGGGCCGCAAGCAGAAGACACGGTGAAGTTGCTCAGTTCTCAACGGATGAAAGAACTAATAGAGTTGTTTGAGCAAAGTTATGACCTAGTATTGATAGATTCTCCACCTATTTTAGGCACGGTTGATGCCAGGATTGTGGCATCTTTTTGTAATGGTATTGTAATGGTAGAGCGCATGGGTAAAGTGACTCGAACTGAACTGACCCAAGCTACAGAAATTTTGAGTAAGTTGAATTTAATTGGAATTATCGCTAATGAAGTGAGTAATTCTCAAAAGGTATTGGCATCGTAGACTGAAGAAGTCGGGGGCATTGGGCATTGGGCATTGGGCATTGGGCATTGGGCATTGGGCATTGGGCA
>NZ_JAQYWQ010000029.1 GCF_029379315.1 Nostoc sp. S13 | reverse complement strand
ATGCTGAGGCGTTTGGCATAATATTTGACTTCTCAAAACTTTTCAAACACCCTCTTAAAGCTGTTTGTAGCAGACACAAAGAAAAGACACAGGGATACAAGGACATTTTAATTCTCCACGCCTCGCTAAATCCTCTTCAATCTTCATCTTCATCCAATTCATCATCCTCACTCCAATACTGTTGAGGTGCATTTCCGTGAAATTCTAAAACTTTGGCTTTTTTAACTTTGTTATCAGGTGGATTAATTACTTCTAACTGCACATCAAATTTCCAGTTGTCACCAAAATCATAAAGATAGGTCATTTTAGCACCCGGTTCGAGAGACAAATCACCAATCTGCACTTGGTCTGCAAATGGGGGTGTTTCCATATAGGGATGACCGATTTTGATGATGCGACCAAAATGGTCTTTATAACTAAACTCGTACAGGTGATCGTAATCAAAGTCAAAAGCATCGAGAATTGTCTCTGCAAGCCAGCTTAATGGTTTTTTTGCTGGTATAAGAATGCGTCTCCAAGCCTTAGAAATGGACACTTTAAAAATATATATACCATCGGTAAAGCCTTGCTTGGGAACAAGTAAATTATGCTCCCATTCTGGAAAAAATGCTTGTAAATGTGGCTGTAATTTTCCAAAAGTCACATTTACCTCATCCTGTAATTCTCCTCGTATACCCAATGGAAAGAGTAATTGCAACAGAGCATCACCAAAGGGTAAGCGTTGTAAACTAGTAATGCGCCACCCCTTGCCTTCTTGTGGTTTTCCATGTTTGATAGATAACAATCCAAACAACTCTAACAGGGCAATGTTATGCAGACCGGGGTAATAACTAATATCGTGTTGGTCTTCATATTTAGGAAATTTTAACCCTTTATCTGGGATGCGAGGCCAAAGTTGAATGCATCTAAATAAAGTGCCGAATGAGTCTTGATGCTCACCCAAAATTTCGTTATTTCCCCAAATTAACCAGGCTTCTAATAAGTTGAAATAGCGTTCTGTTGGGTTAAGATTTGACCATGATTCTAAGGTGGCTGCGTCTAATACTAAAATTTGCTTCTTACCTTGCGATCTAATTTGGGCTAACCCAGAACTGCGTAATAATAGATATAGCCCATTAATGTAGGGGTATGATTTCTGTACGGGGCGTTTGAGTTTAGTTTCAATTGGGTGGCTTAACTGAGAATTAAGTTCTGATAGTATTTTTAGCGGTAGAAGGTTATTAACACTACTAACTTCCACTCCATTTGGTTGTAAGAAATCTATCAGAGTTTGAAAGTCATGCCCAATCGTACCGGGTTGATTTTCATTAATGCTGAGTTTATATAGAAGTTGTTGTTGTGACTCTGTTAGGGAAGGCAGTTCAGGATTGAGTGTGCGTTTTAGTCGCGCAAATAAATCTTCCATAAATAAAAATTCTAAATTCTAAATTCACAATTTAACCTTCCGTAAAACCCTGTTCTTTTTATACTATGACTTCAGCAGTTACCCTAAAAACATCGACCCGCCAAGTGTCACAGCAGGACTATCAACACCGTAAGCTTAGTGATATGTGAATGATAATATTTTCACCTTCTACTTGACAATCCTAGTAATTTGATATGAATAGTAACACTCGTCTACAGATGATTTTAGCTGATACACGTATTGATATAGTATTAAGAGCGATCGCTCAACTAAATCTACCTAACTGGTGGTTAGCCGGGGGGGCAATCCGAAACACCGTTTGGCATTCAATTTTTGGCGAGAATTGTGGGTTAGGTATTAAAGATTTTGATATTGCATTCTTTGATATAGAGGGGAACCGTTCCCAAGAACTAGCAGCAAAGGCGACTCTCACAGAACAATTTCCTGATGACCAGTTTGATGTAAAAAATCAAGCCAGTTTTGCTCGTTGGCGTATTGGTAGCAGACCCTACACTAGTACAGAGGATGCCATCACAGACTGGCTGCACACTGCTACTGCTGTGGGAGTTCGACTAGATACCCAAAACCAATGGCAATTTTTTACTCCCTACGGGTTAAATGACTTATTTGCTGGCATTATTCGACCTACGCCAGCACATACTTATAACCTAGATGCCGACAATAAGGCATCTGAGTTTTTACAAAAGTGTCCTTATCTGCGGTTGGCGTAAGTTAGCGTCTAAATATTTCTCGTTGGTTGGCGTCTTACAGCCTTTGATTTACGATAAAATTCTGTATTAAGCGTTAGGAAACCTGTAAAATCATCCTTGATTCTGTTTCATGTATGAGTAGAGAAGTTCGCGATCGCTCTGGGGATTTACAATTAAGCATGGACTATTACCGCCACTTCTATTACTTACAAGAACAACAGTAATGCCCATCCGTGGACAAACTCCTAAACAACTGGTGCTTACCACCCGAAATTCACCCCATAATCCCTCAAATTTCAGACGAGATTTCAACCAATTCTCTAAGTCTTGGGAAGCCGTTGAGCCTGATTGCTCGTTTCCACATTGGGAACACACAAGCAGCAAACCAGACTCCCATCGTAGAGAAACACTGGGAATAGATGTGTCTAATGGGCGAGAACTCAGGGGTGAACATTGGGGTGATGTTTGCTGAGAATTGGCTGAAAACCTCTTGAGGATACGTCGGAGCAATACTTTAATCCGCCGGATTAGTTTCTTCATGGACGCTCCTACCTATTTTTCTGACAGAATAATATAAGTTTCCCCTTTAGTCTGTTCTATTTGATCATCTAGTTCCAATAAGAATTAGCGCTGAAGGGAGCGGCTCGTCCCAGAATCCAGACGATGATTTCTACCTTTGATATTCACCGGAAATATCAATTGAAAAAGTCTCGTAGAGAAGTATTGGCGATCGCAGCAGGTACAACTACAATTAATAGACATCTCCAACAAAGAATGTAGAGACGCGAAATTTCGCGTCTCTACAAGGGTTCTAGATAACGCATATTTAATTTCACCAGATGTCTAATATGCCTGATATAGCGTTTACTAAGAAACTGAGGTATATGCAAATCTTGTTTACCAAAGTTAGTAGCTTTAAAAACGTACCTCACTAGGTCGTGAACCGCTATAAGTAAGTTGGCAATTTCAGTTAGACTCCTCAAGCGCTCATTCGCATTTCTAATTATCTTTGTCATTCCCTTGAAAATTTAACAACTGATCATCATTGACCCAAATTGCTTGTTGAGGCACAGAAATAGAAATTCCGGCTTTGTCTAGGGCAACTTTCAGGCGGCGGCGAAATTCCCGTGCTACATCCCATTGTTTCAGGGGCTGGGTTTTAATCCAGACCCGAATAATCAAACCGCGATCGCCAAATTGATCTATTCCCAAAACTTGCGGCGGTTCCAAAATTTGAGGCTGCCATTGCATTTCTTGGTTCATCTCCAAACCAACAGTTTCAATCAACTTCAAAGCCTGTTCTGTATCGGCTTGGTACGCGATCGGGATTGTTAAATCGGCTCGTGACCAACGACTAGAAAGATTGGCAACAACTTTAATTTCACTATTAGGAATCGTGATCAAGCGGCCTTCGGAATCTCGCAGTTGGGTCATCCGCAGATTCAGATTTTCTACTAAGCCTCCCACGTCTCCCACACTAATCACATCGCCTAAAGCGTACTGGTCTTCTAGAATGATTAAAAAACCGTTAATCGCATCTTTAATTAAGTTTTGCGAGGCTAGAGACACTGCAACACCAACTAGACTGACACCCGCTAGCAAGGGAACGATATCTATCCCCAATGACACCAGCGCGAGCAAGAAGCCTACTCCTATCCAGATACCAGTAGCAATGCTTTTAGTCACGCCAGAAAATGTGGAAACTCGCAGTTGCAGCCGTTCAGAACTTTCTGGAGTCAATAAAGCACCACTGCTGATCAGAGTACTGGTGAAGCGGTCAATCAGGGCGTAGGTAAAACGGATCGCTACATAGGTTCCCAAGAACACGACACCTAATCGCAAAGGAAATTGGGCAGCTGTGAGAATCCCTAACTGAAATAGTCGTGTATAGGGAAATAGACCCAAAATAAAGAAACTTCCACCTCCCCAAATTCCGGCTTGAGTTAGCTCAAACAATCGTCTTTTGACTTCTTGGAGATGCTGCTTTTGCCGTTGATTCAGTTGTGTTGTAATTGGTTGAGCTGCTGCTACTGCTGGTGAAATTGGGGAGTTTAGGGGCGCTCTGGAGGGTTGGGAGGCAATGGGGTGTAATAAATCCTTTTTGGAACGCCTTTGCCAGCTATATACCCCCCAACTCATCACAATCATTGCCAGTCCAATGCCGGCAGCAATTTTACCTTGATTGATTAAAAATTGAGTTTGTCTTTCTTGCTTTGCTTTTTCCAAGTCTTCTTGTAACGAATCCTTTATTTGCTCTGCCGATGTCCGTATATCTACTTCTCGCAATCCAGCATCCTCAGAAGTAATCGTCATCAGATATTGGTCGTTGACATAAATTACTGGTAAGTCGTTTACTGTGCGAATTTTTACGTTTAGTTCTGTTTTTGCTGGTGAATAAAAGTAATTTTGACCAATTTTATCCAACTTCTTTTGAATATCTTCTGAACGCTCAGGAAAGTTGGCTTTTGATGCCGCTATCTGAAATAACCGCCGACCATCTAAATAAATCCAGCCTGTAACAACTCTATTATTTGAATCATTAATCACACTGCTGGGAGCTTGCAGCTGCGGTAAAAAAGGAATCTGGGCTGTGGCTTTGGGCATAGATACAACGGCTATGGCCATTGAACTAGCGATCGCCAAAAATTGAAAGCGCACTCAAACACCTCCTTGAGTAAAATCTACTAGTGACTACTTCTATAACTATCCTCCGTAATTACTTTGGGTAGATGTACCTATCTAAAGTTGAGGTTTTCCCTTTAGATGATAAAATTTTGATGTTTTTTTGAGTTTATTCTATCTTTAGACAGATGACAAGCTACTTACAATCAGCAATTAAGTCAGAGAAGAGTCTTGTCAACAAAGATAAAACAAAAAGGAAGAAGCTGGAGATGAAGTTGACATTCTGCTGATCAAACGTCAAGCTAGTTTTGAGGACTATTGACCGTGCCAATTTTAGATTTTGGATTTTTGTATTTTGGATTAAAAATGGGTTCAAGCCCCACCCCTTGTAGGTGCAGTCAATCCAAAATTGTAAATCTAAAATCCAAAATTATTTGACTAGTAGTTTGCTAATTACCAGCAAAATTGCCAGTAGTAGAATAACCTAGTAGAGTGCGTAAATTTTACGTACCTTTTTTAATTTTTTGAGGAAACTTTTGATGACCGCAACTTCTCCCCGATTAAAGCACGAGGTTAAAGACCTCGGCCTAGCTGCCTTGGGAAGACAGCGTATTGAATGGGCAGGACGCGAAATGCCAGTTTTGCGGCAAATCCGCGATCGCTTTGCCCAAGAAAAGCCCTTTGCTGGTTTACGCCTTGTAGCTTGTGCCCACATTACAACAGAAACAGCACATTTAGCGATCGCTTTGAAAGCCGGTGGTGCAGACGCGCTTCTAATTGCTAGCAATCCCTTATCAACGCAAGATGACGTCGCCGCTAGCCTCGTCGTCGATCATGAAATTCCCGTCTTTGCTCAAAAAGGCGAAGATAACGCAACTTATAGCCGCCACGTCCAAATCGCCCTAGATCACCGCCCCAACGTCATTATTGATGACGGTAGCGATGTGGTTGCCACATTAATTCAAGAGCGCCAACACCAAATCGCTGATTTGATTGGCACCACTGAAGAAACCACAACCGGAATTGTGCGCCTCCGCGCCATGTTCAAAGATGGCGTTCTCACCTTCCCCGCAGTGAACGTCAACGATGCTGATACCAAGCACTTCTTTGATAACCGCTATGGTACTGGACAATCAACCCTAGACGGCATTATCCGCGCCACAAATATCCTGCTGGCTGGTAAAAACATTGTCGTTGTTGGTTATGGCTGGTGTGGCAAAGGTACAGCCCTCCGCGCCCGTGGTATGGGTGGTAATGTGATTGTTACCGAAATTGACCCCATCAAGGCAATTGAAGCCGTAATGGATGGTTTCCGCGTCTTACCAATGGCAGAAGCTGCTAAAGTTGGTGATTTGTTTGTCACAGTTACCGGTAACAAGCACGTAATTCGCGCTGAACATTTTGATGTGATGAAAGACGGTGCGATCGTTTGTAACTCAGGTCACTTTGATATTGAACTTGACTTGAAATACTTGGCTTCTCAAGCTAAGGAAATCAAGGAAGTGCGTCCTTTCACTGAAGAGTATAAGTTGACAACTGGTAAATCAGTTATCGTTCTTGGACAAGGACGTTTGATTAACCTGGCTGCGGCTGAAGGACATCCCAGCGCGGTTATGGATATGAGTTTTGCCAACCAAGCTTTAGCTGTTGAATACCTAGTGAAGAATAAAGGTAAGTTAGAACCTGGCTTGCACTCAATTCCCATTGATGTGGATAAAGAAATTGCTCGTTTGAAGTTAGAAGCTATTGGAATTAAGATTGATAGCCTAACACCAGATCAAATTGAGTACATCAATTCTTGGACTACTGGAACTTGATATTAGTTGATTAATTGATTTTTTTGGGGATAGGCTTTTAGGCTTATCCCTTTTTTTGTGTTTCGCGCAAAGATGCAAAGGGAGAAATACATTACTGAAAAAATTAGGTATGATAGGATATAAAATATTATTTTGTCCATGTCAGCGAAAGATATCTTTCACAATGTAGTTTGTTTAGCTTGAGAAAAAGATAGTTGGAATATCACTCATGATCCTTTGTCTATTACAATTGACGGTATCGAATTTTATATTGATTTGAGAGCATAAAGACTTTTAGCAGCAGAAAAAGAGGGGCAAAAGATAGCAGTCGAGGTCAAATTTTTTCTAGGTAAATCATAAATAAGTGAATTTCAAACAGCGTTAGGACAAACACTTAATTACCGTTCTGTTTTAAGAAAAAAAGAACCTGAGCGCATTTTATATTTAGCAATTGGTTCTGAAATATATAGGACTTACGCAAAATATCTCTCAAACTCTGATTTATCCGTGCCCTCTGCGCCTCTGCCGTTCGTTATTGAAAGCGGCGGGAAACTCCATCCCAAGAGTGGGTGGAGAGGGATAGTCGCCCCAACCCTTGGGGCATAGGGCATGGGCCAAACAGGTAACTTCTTCCCCATGCCCTATGCCCCATTCCCCATGCCCAAAAACTCTATCCCCTTGTGGGTGGAGTTTTTCATAGGTGCTTCTCCAGTCACCGACCTAGAAAATGCTTTAGGACAATATATCTTATATTACGATATTCTCGCTGGCTTAGAACCTGACCGCAGCTTGTATCTGGCTATTCGTAAAGAAACCTACTCAGAACTATTTCAAGAACCAATTGGTAAAATATTATTAGAAAATCAACGCCTTTGTTTACTTGTCTTCGACTCAAAACGAGAGGTGGTACTGCAATGGATACTTTAGATAATTATCGTCAAATCATTCAAAAAATATTAACCGAATACGCTCAACTCACTTATGCTTACGGAGAACTAGAGAGACAACTAATTATAGACCAAACCGCTAACCATTACCTACTACTAATATTAGGCTGGGAAAATAATCAACGGGTGCATGGTTGCTTAGTCCATATTGACATTATCAACGGCAAAATCTGGATTCAAAGAGACGGTACAGAATACGGTATGGCCAACGAATTTGTTAATGCGGGTATTCCTAGAAATCAAATTGTTCTCGCCTTCCAACCAGCCGATATCAGACAGTATACTGAATTTGCAGTTACTTAATTAAGAAGAGCCTTGACATTTTAAAAACGTATAAGCATAGGCTTTTTTAACATTAAATAATCAGCATTCACTCTCAGCGATCGCAACAATAATCTATCTGATTCACTTACTTGATGATTCTGATTTTTCTCTAAAAGGCGATCGCTCCGACTTAGTTTTCCAATTATGATGGACTCAAAGGCTCAAGTTTCAACCTCAGAAGCTCAAAAGCACCTTCCTAGCACTCTGGTAAAAAATACTGAAACTACTAAGATTAGAAGCATCTACCTACTGAATACCCACTAATCTTTCCCAACCATGCCTCTGTCACGCATAGTAACGCTGATTGTTGGTCTGATCGTCATTTTGGGGCTAGCCCTATGGCTAATTGATTCCCTATCGCGCCTCTATTGGCAATTATCCTATTCGCCGTTGCTAGGCAATTTGCTGCTGTTGCTGCTGATTATCCTCATCGGAGCGTTGGTTGCCGCTTTTGTCTATTATGTATTGGTGATTCAATCTGGGGAAAAGCGATCGCGCCGCAACCCGAAGCGAGTGACTGCGGCACAAATTCCTGCTGGCAAATCTGACGCTGCTTCTACAACTCTCCAGGCTGTGCGTCAACAGGTAGGGCAAATTCAAGATGAAGTAGCACGTCAGGCTTTATTAAGTAAATCACGGGAGATTGAAGCGAATCTAGCACGGCGTGAGATTCAAGTAGTGGTATTTGGTACAGGAAGTGCTGGTAAAACTTCCCTAGTTAATGCAATTATGGGACGCATGGTGGGTCAAGTGGATGCACCGATGGGTACAACCCAGGTTGGAGAAACTTATTGTCTGCGATTGAAAGGATTAGAACGCAAGATTTTAATAACAGATACGCCAGGGATTTTAGAAGCAGGGGTGGCGGGAACGGAACGGGAACAAATGGCGCGAGAACTGGCAACAGAAGCAGATTTACTGTTGTTTGTGGTAGATAATGACTTACGACGCTCAGAATATGAACCACTGCGGGGGTTGGCAGAAATTGGTAAGCGATCGCTTTTAGTGCTTAACAAAACTGATTTATATACAGATGAAGATAAAGAAGCCATCCTCGCTAGATTGCGCCAACGTGTACGGGGATTTATTGCTACTAATGATGTGGTGGCGATCGCTGCTAATCCCCAATCTGCACAACTAGAAACTGGCGAAATTTTCCAGCCGGAACCGGATATTATCCCTTTGCTGCGGCGCACGGCTACTGTTTTACGGGCTGAGGGCGAAGATTTGGTGGCGGATAACATTCTTTTGCAATCTCTGCGATTGGGAGACGAGGCGCGAAAACTCATCGATGGCCAGCGTCGCCGTCAAGCTGACAAAATCGTCGAACGGTTTCAGTGGATTGGTGCTGGTGTAGTATCAGTCACACCTATACCAGTGGTAGATTTATTGGCGACAGCTGCTGTTAATGCTCAAATGGTTGTGGAAATTGGCAGAGTCTACGGCTGTGAATTGAATATGGAACGGGGACGAGAGTTAGCCCTTTCTTTAGCGAAAACGATCGCCAGTTTAGGCATTGTCAAGGGAGCAATTCAATTATTATCTACAGCTTTGCAACTCAATGTTGCCACCTTTATTATTGGTAGAGCAATTCAAGGCGTGACAGCAGCTTATTTAACGCGAATTGCTGGTAAAAGTTTTATTGAATATTTTCGTCATGATCAAGATTGGGGTGATGGTGGGATGACGGAAGTTGTGCAGCGACAGTTTCAAATTAATCGCAGAGATGAGTTTATCAAGGCTTTTATTCAAGAAGCGATCGCGCGGGTAGTGAAGCCGTTGACAGATAAATCTGAAGTAGTTGAACACGATGAAGAAGTCAATCACGAGTAGTCAAGCTATTGAGAGATAAATCTGAGGTGGTTAAGGAAGATACGCAAGCTCGGGGTTAGGATATTCTGAGCATAGAAGGGCAATATTTATTTTTGGGAAATTACTAACGTATAATTACAGTTGATTTTAGGTAAAACCCTTGCTACAACCGTTATAAAGTTCGACTAAAGTAGCAACATTAATGAATATTGTAGAACAAACTTCAAATAAACTTACACTTCATAATTCTGCATTAGGAGCTTGGATTCTGGGAAGTGTGATTGCATCTGTAGGAATTTGTATACCTTTATTCTGCGCTGGCAAAACGATACATATTTTTAGTTGTGATAGAACAATTGCTAATGAAGGTAGTTGTAAAATACAAGAAATAAATAGATGGGGAAAACAAAAACCAACAATACTACTCCTTAATAAATTAAGAGGGGCTAGCGTAGAAACCCATGTAGCTTATGACAAAAAAGGTCGAGAAAGTATTACTTATAGGATGTATATTATTACTGCAAATGAAGAAATATACTTTATTGGTAATAGCGAAAGAGAGTATCTTGATAGTATAGTTAACCAAATTAATGAATTTGTGAATAACTCTACAGAACCTTCTATAATAATTAGGACTGTTGGCGATAATTCACTGGCCATGTACATAATTGGAGGAATACTAGGAATATTTAGCATCTGTTTTATATTTGCAGATGATATTACCTGTAGCTTTAATAAATCTAGTGGTGTTTTCTACATAAGAAAACAAGGTATAAGGGGTAAGAGGTTTAAATCCGAGCGAAATATCAATATTTCCGATATTCGTATAGACGAGAAAAATAGATTGCAAAATCAACAAACAGGCAAAACACACATAACATACCAACTTAGTCTTGTACTTAAATCAGGAGAAAACCTGTTATTAGATACTGGTTCTAGTGTAGAAAATTATCATAAAATTGATAAGGACATCCGTCAAATGATTAATATTAAATAATAGAAGAATTAAACTGCTGAGTTGGAATCTCGTTGATATAAAAGATACTTATCATTTATAGAATTAAATGATAAGTATCTTTACTTTCGATATTAATTTTACTAAAATGTTATAATTTTTTACGTAAAAATACTTAAAAAATTAAACTTGCATTCAAGGTATCAAAATTATTCTTCAATTATTTTTAAATCTTTCCGGAAACTTGAGCAAATGCCAGTAAATCTAGATAAAAGGACTTACTGAGTAACCAGGTCATGACCTACCACATAATCGGTAAATTACTACAAGGGCGTTACCAAATTGTCCAAAGCCTTGGTGCAGGGGTGTTTGGACAAACATACATTGCTGTAGACGTAAATTATCCAGATAATCCCAAATGCGTTGTTAAGCAGATTAAAGTTTGCAGTTCCGAATCCGGCTACTTGGAGATGCTGAGGTTACTGTTTCAAACTGAAACCCAAACCCTCAAGCTTCTGGGAAGCCATGACCAAATTCCTGAATTCATCGCCTGCTTTGAAGAAAACGAGCAATTTTATTTAGTCCAAGAGTGTATTGAAGGACATGCGCTGACTGCGGAATTGCCCATCAATCAACAGTGGGGGTGTCTGTGGAGTGAAAGCGAAGTTGTAGAATTTCTGATAGATGTCTTAGGTATTCTAGAATTTGTTCACTCTCAAGGCGTTATCCATTGCGATATCAAACCGGAAAACTTGATCAGACGTAATAGCGATCGCAAATTAACTCTGATTGACTTTGGCTCAATTCAGTCTATCAATTTTGGTATAGGTGCGGAATTACCCATTTACAGAATTCCCGTCACTTCATTGGGATATATACCGCCAGAGCAATTTATTGGACAAACACAGCCCAATAGTGATATTTATGCTTTGGGTATGATTGCCATTCAGGCTTTAACAGGGTTAGAACCATTACAATTAAAAGCTGATCCTTATGCTAATGATAATGAAATTTTTTGGCGTTCTCAAAACACGCCAGTTAACGATTATCTAGCTGCTGTTCTCAGCCAGATGATCCGCTACGATTACCAAAACCGCTTTCAGTCTGCGGCTGAGGTACTACGGGTACTCAAACAAATAACATGGGAAACTCAGCCACCAGAAATATTAGAAGCAGATTCTCAATTTACCCTCAAAGCGGCGATTGAAGATGACAATTCTCAGAATCCTACATCTGGGAAATTATCGCCATTATTAACAGGAATGAAAGTAGGGCTGGCAGCTAACTCTTTGGTGATGGGATTTGGTGTATATTCTTTAGTTAATAGTTCACCTGCATACTCAGAAACAGATACTTTATATAAAGCAACCCAAGAATATCAAGCAGGAGATTTGCAAGAGGCGATCGCACTTGCTAAATCAATTCCCTCGCACAGTAATGTTTATCCAGAAGCGCAAGCTACAATCGAAGAATGGCAACAGCAATGGCAAGTAGCTGCACAGCAATATCAAATAGCTGAAACAGCTTTTCATCAGAGTAGATGGTCAGATGTTCTTCATGCTGCTTCTGAAGTTCCAAATATTTTATATTGGCAATCTAAAACAGGTAAACTAGTTCAGCAAGCATCAGTCAATATTGAAACACAGACGCAAGATTTATTAGCCAAAGCTTACGAAAGAGCCAGGGAAAAAGACTTTTCTACTGCATTACAATATCTGCGTCAAATTCCTCAAGAAAGTCATGCTGGTACTTTAGTTCAAGAAAAGTTGGCTGAGTATAATCGAAAGCGGCAGATCAGAGCAGCCTACTTTTTACAGAAAGCCTATAAACAAGCATATATTGGTGATTTAGATCAGGCTGTAAAATTTCTCCAAAATATTCCCAATGATACTTTAGTTTATGCTCAAGCTCAAGTCAAATTGAATGAATATACTCAAAAACAACGCCTGCTGGCTGACAATCAAAAGATAGCTTCTGCAAAAAGAAAAAATTCATTCATCCCTCAAAACTCACTCACTAAGATTGAATATCTTCAGGGAGCAAATTACCTGCAAGAAGTGAATATCCGATAGTTAGAGCAATTTTTAAATATTGTCTGGTTCCCAGTCGGAGACTAGGAACGCATATTGAAGGCTCCGCCTCAAGACTTGAAAAAGAGCCGCAATGAGGAGCACTTCCAGCCAGAGGCTAGAAACGAGATTTTAAAAAAGTTTGAATATAGTTATTGTAGGGGCACAATATATTGTGCCCCTACGCGTGTTCTCGATTAACTAGACATACTTAAATCTGACTTTTCCCGTTATCTCCTTGATTGAGCGATGTCTACGACGGGCTACGCCTACACTTACTATACCCCTAGGCTAAAGTCTTATTCTCTCGTAATTCATTATCATTAATTTTAAATTATTGAGAATAAACTCTAGTCTGAAACCCTTGCTATTTCGTTATCTCACGGCTTAACTAAATTTCTTTCACCTTTTAAGTTAACAATAGCACCGGGGTCTGTTTGAGTTAAACCGAACTTACTACCGTTATCGAGGACAACACCGCTATAATTAGCACTCGTTCCATCGGCTCTAATGAAGGATGCTGTAAAGCTACAATCAGTTTTCACATGGTATGTGCCTTTAGTCGCAATATTAGTTGTGATGGTTCCTGCAACACTTTTAACCAGAACAGTTCCTGTGACCTTTCCAAAGCTATCAAAGGTGTCTAAAGCATTTAATGCATAAGGCTGAGTCTTATTCAAATATCCTCCACCTTGAATTTCAAAGGCTCCTTGTAAACTGCTATTTGTACATGTTGGACTTAGTCCTATTACTGGACCACCTGGTTGTATTAGAGCATGTGCTTTAGGTTGTTGGTTATTCAGAACAACTTCAGTGCCGAATGTTGATGAAATACAAAGCATTAATGTTGCTAAAAATCTAAATCTTTTCATTTGAAGTCTGCCTTATAGAAACAAAATTGCCTACCTAAGTTAGATAACTTGTGCAAGCGGTTAGAATTATGCCATAAAGCGCTACACACAATTAAACAATAAGGAAAAGTGAGGGAAGCGATCGCCATAGTACCAGTACCACAAGGATCAGATACAGTGCTATGCTGCGATGCTTATACATTCCTGATAAGCAAGTTTTATCAGCGCTATCAGCCTTTTAGTGTCAAGTCTTGTTGACTAATTGTAACATTTTTGTGATATTAGTTTACATAAGTTAATAAATAAGCAATAAAAAACTATGTACACCACTGTTAATGAAAACGGCGTTATCAACAACTACTCCACTGAACCCCAGGTATACTGCGCTGAGTACCCGGCAGTTTGGGAACAACGTAACTACGTTATAGAAGGTGCAATTGCAACTATGTTTATTACCGCTCTAGTTTGGGTTGCTTTTGCGGTTAGTTAAGATTTTTTGATTTCGGTATCGATATCTGCCATTGACATTTGGGCTTTTTCTCATCACCTCGGTACTTGACACCGAGGTTTTTTGTTGTGGAGTGCGTAAGCCTAGCCCTTCGTAGACCTGACTTTTCACAGGATTTAGAAAACCTCTCTCCTGCAAAGAAAAAGGCTTGAAATTCTCCCCCTTTCCTAGTAAGGAAGGGGGCTGGGGGGTTAGGTTTTTGATTACTGAATCGATGCTCTAGGATGTCGTCTGGCGTGGATTGGGGGAATTAGGGACTGGAATGAT
Organism: Nostoc sp. S13; assembly: GCF_029379315.1. Classification (GTDB taxonomy): domain Bacteria; phylum Cyanobacteriota; class Cyanobacteriia; order Cyanobacteriales; family Nostocaceae; genus Nostoc. The sequence continues at coordinate 45,402 of NZ_JAQYWQ010000029.1, read as the reverse complement.
TGGCACGATTATAGGCTTTGGTTTTTCGCTTTGCAGTTGAATTTGGGCTTGGTTACGCGCGTCTATTGCTTGTTGATAATTAGGCTTGTATTTTATTGCTTGAGCGTAAGATGCGATCGCATCTTGATACCGCTTCAAATTTAATAGTGCATTGCCTCTGCTATACCAGCTTTCGGAATGGTCTGGTTTATAACGAACTGCCTTATTATAAGAGGCGATCGCATCTTCGTATTGCTGCAATATGTATTGTGAATTACCCATATTATACCATAGTTGATAGTTATTTGCCTTAATTTTTGCGGCTTTATTATAATATTTTATGGCTTCTACATAGCGTTGTGTTTGATGCAACGACCAGCCTAAATTATACCATGCTTGATAGTTGCCAGGATTGTATTTAATTACTTGATTAAAAGATTCAATTGCTTCTGGATAACGTTGTAAATTTAGCAGTACATTACCTCTTGACAACCAAGCTTGATAATAAGTTGGCTGGTATTGCACCGCTTTATCATAAGCCGTAAATGCATCTTTGTAGCGTTGCAAATTGACTAAAGCATTTCCAAAATTATACCAAGCTTGCTCGTAGTCTGGTTTTAAATCAACAACTTTTTGGTAGGCGACGATCGCTTCTTCATATCGCTTAGAATTCTGCAAAGCTAATCCTTTTTTGTACCAAGCTTCATAATTATCTGGTTTGAGTTCAATCGCTTTCTCATAAGATTTAATTGCTTGGTCATATTGATTTAAATTACTGAAAGCTTCACCCTTAGCGTTCCAGACTTCTGAGTTGCCATTATTTAATTGCAAGGCTTTATCAAAAGAAGCGATCGCTTCTTGATATCGCTGTAAACTTGCTAATATAAAGCCTCGTCCAATCCAAGCTTCTAAATAATCTGGCTTAATTTGAATTGCTCTATCATATGCCGCTAATGCTTCTTTGTATTTTTTTAATTTATCCAACGTTTTGCCTTGACCATTCCATCCTTGAGAATAATCTGGTCTAATATTAACTGCTTTTTCATATACTGCTAGCGCCTCTTGATAGCGTTGCAAATCAAAAAGTGTATTTCCTTCTTTAGATAATTCTATGGCGTTATTTGAATTAATGTTATTCCAAATAAATATTGATGCTACTCCACTGACCCCAATTAAAAATATTCCTAGTAAAATTTTACCCAATATACCTTTTTTTGGTTGAGGTTTGTTGATATTTTTTGGTGGAGAAATAGGAGTTAAGGCTATTGTTGCAACAGGTGGGAGTGTTAACTCTTTGAGCGCTTGTAATGCCAACGTTGCCGAAGGATAGCGTTGCCGAAAGTCGTAGCACACCATTTTATCTAAGAATTGAGCGAATTCTGGCGTTACCGTGGCTTGATTATGCCAGATAATTTCATTAGTATCAGCATCTTTTACTATTTCCTCTGGTGATAATCCAGTGAGGGCTTGAATAGCAATTATTCCCACAGCATAGATATCACTACTTAATTTTGGCGTACCATGAGCTTGTTCTCCAGGAATATATCCAGGCGTACCGATAGCAACAGTAGCTTGCGTTTGACCTTGGGGAGTAATCACTTGAGTAGCGATTTGTTTAACTGCACCAAAATCAATTAAGATTAATTTGCCATCTTGTTGGCGTCTGAGGATATTTCGAGGATTGACATCACGGTGAATTACATTCTGTTGATGGACAAATTCTAAGATTGTCAAAAGTTCTTGTAAAAGTGAAATTACTTGGTCTTGACTTAGGGTTTTACCTGGTGTTAATTCTTGACTCAGGTCGTGACCTTCAATCAATTCCTGTACAAGATAGAATTCGGCATTCTCCTCAAAATAAGCTAAAAGTTGGGGAATGCGATCGTGAGTTCCTAATTTATATAGAACTTGTGCTTCTGTATCAAATAAACGCCTAGCTGTCTCCAAAGTTACAGGATCACTTGCCTGGGGTTTGAGTTTCTTAACGACACATGGAGGTGAACCGGGTAATTGAGTATCACAAGCCACAAAGGTTTCACCAAAACCCCCACCTCCCAAGTTACTAATAATTTGGTATCTTCCTACAAGTGTGTTTCCCAGCATCTCGTTTGCCTACTTAAGTGCGATGCGATCTGATTTCAATCTTGCCACACGTTAAGGGAGAATGAGGGAGTGGGGAGTAGGGAGTACAGACGTGATTAATCGCGTCTGTACAGGAGTTACAAGAATTCTTTGCCCAATGCCCAATGCCGAATGCCCAATGCCCAATGAAAAATGACTAATGACAAATAATTAATGATTCCTATTAGTGATAATATTCGTTGTCGGAGTAAGCCAATTATTAATTATTGGCTGATTGGCATTAATGTTGCCGTATTTTTATGGGAACTTCAACTAGAATTTAGTAATGAATTGGGCTATTTTGTCAATAGTTGGGGTGTGATTCCAGCCCAGATTAGTGGGGCAATTACAAATGCTCTCTTCTTTAACAACTCTGCTGCTTGGATAATTGTAATTTGGCGAACATTTTCACTACTATTTGGAATATTTATACATGGCAGTTTTAGTCAAATATTGGGAAATCTGCTATTTTTGTGGGTTTTTGGTAAGACTGTAGAAAATATTCTGGGACATGCACGCTATCTCGGATTTTATCTGACTGCTGGCGCGATCGCTTCTTTAGTCCCAATTCTGGCTGAACCGAGTTTGACAGTCCCATTGATTGGAGGCAATGGTGCGATCGCAGCTATTTTAGGAGCATATGTTATGAAGTTTCCTAAAGCTAAAATTGACACAGTTTTGCCGCTAATAATCGTGTATATCCCAATCCAACTGCCAGCCTTTTTCTATATATTTTGGTGGTTTCTGCAACAATTATTTTATGGTATTGGCAGTTTAAATATTCCTCCCTTTGGTGTAAATCAATCGGGTGTTGTCTTCTGGGGGCAGGTTGTGGGATTATTGATAGGTGTAGCTTTCATGCGTCTAAAGAGATAAACTTTTTTCAGTTAAGTAAGTGGGCGTGAAGAATTAATTTTAGATTGCGTAACATTGTTTAATTTATTCTTGCCTGTATTTTCAAATTTTGAATTTTGAATTGTTTATGTGCCTTTGGATGGATTACATTTGTTAGCTGAAAAAATCATAGTTATAAAAATAGGGGATACCTACTCTTCAAATAGGTATTGTTGAGTTGTGAGCGGTATGCAAGATGCCAAATGTTGATAAAATTAACTATAAAGTCACTGATGAATTAGCAGTTATGCGGCAGCGTGTAGCTGAGTTAGAGCAATCAGAAATATCTTATCAACAAAGGCAAGCAGCGCTTGAGGAGCAATTAACAGAACTGAAAAGAAAGCTGCCAGTAGAAGAAGAAAATACCCATACTCAACAAGTTGTCGAGTATGATATTGAATTTCATCGTGAACAGGGAACATCGACAGCCTTCAATCTGCCAACAGATGCAGCAGTGACTTTACACCAACTCCAACAAGAAATTGCACAGCGACAGCAGGTAGAAATCTCTTTGAGGGAGAGTGAAGAAAGACTGAGGCTAGCTTTAGAGGTTTCCCAGATGGGCTTGTGGGATTGGAATATTCTCACCAATAAAGTCATCTGGTCTGAAAATTATGCAGTGCTTTTTGGCGTGCTTCCAGGTAGTTTTGACGGACCTTATGAGGCGTTTAACAAGTGCGTTCATCCTGAAGATAGGCAATCTGTAATGCAAGCGATCGGCCAGGCTTTAGGACAAAAGACTGACTACAACGATGAATTTCGCATAGTTCGATTAGACCAAAGTGTACATTGGATTTCTGCCAAGGGAAAATTTATCTATGACTATCAGGGGCAAGCGGTGCGAATGATCGGAGTTTGTATGGAAACTACTGTGTGCAAGCAGGCAGAAGAAAGTACTCGCAAACTAACGAGCCAAGTGCAAGAACAGGCAAATATTTTAAATGCTATTCTCACCGCATCAGTTGATCATATTTATATATTTAATCGCACAGGTTGCTATCAGTATGTCAGTCGTGATGGAGCTACTTTACTAGGCTTAAAGCCGCAGGATATTGTCGGCAAAACTTTGCAAGAAGTGGATTTCCCCGCAGACTTTGTAGAACAGGTAGAGAATCAACGACAAGCTGTGATGAAAACTGGACATCCAATCAAGGATGAGTGTAAATATATTACCGCCGATGGGTTGCATTATTATGAATACATCCTCACACCATTACGGAATTACAACCAAACTATTGACGGCGTAATTACTGTTTGTCGTGATATTACCGAACACAAACGGGCAGAAAAGATATTACGTGAAAGTGAAGCCCGATTTCGGCGTTTGTTTGAATCTAACATAATTGGTGTTGCTTTTTGGGATGTGGATGGTTTGATTATTGATGCCAATGATGCCTTTCTTCAAGTAGCTGGCTACACTCGTGATGAATTTGCTACTTTAGGTGGAATTAATTGGAGAGAGCTTACTCCTGTGGAGTATAAGCATTTAGACGATCGCGCCCTTTTGGAAATGGAAACCAGTGGAGTTTCTAGAATTTATGAGAAAGAGTACATTCACCGCAACGGCAAGCGAGTACCAATTGTTTTGGGGATGGCCTTGCTGAATGACTCCAAGGATAATGGTGTGGCTTTTGTACTAGATATTACCGATCGCAAATTGGTAGAGAAAGAATGCTCTTATTTACTCCAACGAGAACGGACAGCACGCCAACAAGCAGAAATTGCCAACAAAATCAAAGATGAATTTTTGGCGGTTCTCTCCCATGAATTGCGAACCCCACTCAACCCCATCCTGGGATGGTCGAAAATGCTGCGGACTCGCAAATTTGATCAAAAAACTACTAACCACGCCTTGGAAACCATTGAACGCAACGCCAAGTTACAAACTCAGCTAATTGAAGATTTGTTGGATGTGTCTCGCATTCTCCAAGGAAAATTAAACTTGAATATCTGTCCAGTGAACTTGGTAATGGTAGTTGAAGCAGCACTAGAGACAGTAAAACTAGCAGCACAAGCCAAGTCAATTCAAATTCAGACCATATTTGATCCTACTTTGGGACAAGTGATGGGCGACCCAAATCGGCTTCAACAAGTTGTGTGGAATCTAGTTGCCAATGCAGTAAAATTTACACCAACAGGAGGACGCGTAGAAATTCGACTCCTGGAGGCTGGTAAGCAGGCTCAAATTCAGGTCAGCGATACAGGTAAGGGAATTTCGCCAGACTTTTTGCCTTATGTGTTCGATTACTTTCGTCAAGCTGATGGTACAATGATACGGACATTTGGTGGATTAGGTTTAGGATTAGCGATCGTGCGTAAAGTTGTAGATATGCATGGGGGAAATGTTCAAGCCGAAAGTCCTGGAGAAGGATTGGGTGCAACATTTACTGTAGAGCTACCGCTTTTGGTCAGAAGTGAACAGGTTCGGCGTGAAGAGAATGAGTCTTCACATTGTGAGCCGGAATCCTCGGTGCTTTCAGAAACTCAAGTTTTGGTGGTGGATGATGAACCCGATATCCGCGACTTAATTACCTTTATTTTGCAAGACTATGGTGTGGAAGTAACCGCCGTAGCATCAGCACAGGAAGCATTACAAGCGCTGTCTGAGTCGATACCAGATGTTTTAGTTAGCGATATTGGAATGCCAAAGACAGATGGTTATATGCTGATGCGTGAAGTGCGATCGCGATCGCCTGAACAAGGAGGATTGATACCAGCGATCGCTCTAACGGCTTATGCAGGGGAAATGAATCAGCAGCAAGCATTAGCAGCAGGATTTCAAATGCATATTTCCAAACCAGTAGATCCAGATGTCTTGGTGAAGGCGATCGTTGATTTGATTAAAGCAACCTGATACTACATGAAAAACTCCACCCACTCTTGGGTTGGAGTTTTTGGGCATGGGGCATGGGGCATGGGGCATGGGGCATGGGGCATGGGGCATGGGGAAGAAGTTACCTGTTTGGCCAATGCCCAATGCCCCAAGCGACGGGGCGACTATCCCTCTCCACCCACTCTTGGGTTGGAGTTTCCCGTCGCTTTCAATGACACCAGCTTTAAAGACGCTGACTTACGTAGAGCAATATTTATCGATGCATTAGACATCTCCGAAAAAGAATGTAGAGACGCGAAATTTCGCGTCTCTACAAGGGTTCTAGATAACGCATATTTAATTTCACCAGATGTCTAATGAACTATTAAGAGAGTTGAATTTAACCGCAGAACAAATTTTTAGCGCTGGTGTGGTCAGCTAAATTTACGGTGTCTATTAAAATAACATTAGGAGTCAGAATACATTCGTTAGAATTCTTGAAGAAAAATACATTCGTCAGAATACATTCGTCAGAATTCTTGAAGAAGAATACATTCGTCAGAATATATTCGTCAGAATGCAATCAGTGGGGGATTCAGACCCGCCACTACGAAAGTTAACCACCAAATTTTCTTGTTTTGTGGGGGTCTTAAACGCCGTTTATTCATCCACCAGTCGCACAAAATACCCAAGTGAATTCTGGCGACTGGCACCTTTATTCTGTTTGATAAAAACAAAGCCTGCCGATGCACGCTTTGTTTACCCGTAATTATCTTTAGAACTTACGCCAAATTGAACGCAACTTGTTATTAATAGACTTATCCACAAATAAACCTCAAAATAGCTGAAACCCTTGCATAGCTGGCTTTTTAGCTTATATAAAACAGGAACCTCTAAAACCCTCTCCAGAGCTAGGTTTCAGCCAAATAAAGTTCTCATTTCCGGATAAGTCTAATGTTGATTCCACAAACCTGCTCAATAGTGTAGCGGCGTTGTTCTACCCATTCCCTAACATACACTTTACGGTGGTCGCCCTGTGAGATAATATACGATAGCCAAATGCACGCCACCCACCCCCAATCAAGTCCTTCCTGTTTCCAGTGACGAGGCAAATGTTGATTGAGGATTTCTGGCAGTCCCATTTTTTTCATTACTTCTAGCAACAGAACAACATCGTCGATTCGTTCTGAGATTATTTTTTCAGGTAAATGTGCCATTTCTCACACTTACCATACTCGCATTCCGTCAGAACATCTTTTTTGATGCGATTTGGTAAGTCGCAGCGATCGCCTGTTTTTCTTCCCCCCCTTGTTCACACATCCCTCATTTCACCAAATCCATCCTCGATTACGCGAACGGTGAGTAATTCAAGAATGAGTTGAAAAAACACAATTGGACAAAACTTGCACAAAAAATCTCTGAAAAAATGGTGCCTGTTCAGGCTTTTTGTACGCTTAAAAAATTTTAAGTGCCTGGAACGACGCTTTTTCTCTTTGTTTCAGAGGTGCTGAGTTTGGGACGCTATTAGCTCACGTAGCCAAATGTGTAGCGGATCGTGATCGCAACGTTCATGCCAAATCTGTAGAAAATTGTAGTTACCAAGTTCAATCGGTGGTTTAAGGATAGCAAGGTTTGTATATTCAGCAAAGAGCATTGCAATTCGACTAGGCAACGTAACAATGAGATCAGTCTGAGCGACTATTAGAGGAGCCGAGAGAAAATGTGGTAACTTCAACATCACTCGACGCTTCACGCCTAAGCCTTCTAACACAGTATCCACAAGGGTTTTAGTCGAACCCGGTATTGCGTTTATAGGCGTAATGAAGGCATGTGGCCAAGCAACATAAGATTCAATTGTAAGATCCATTTGAGTAATGGGATGGTCAGCCCGAACTACAGATACATAATCTTCTACAAATAACTTTTGGAACCTAAACTCCGAAGTTTTTGGTAGATTAGGAACTCCTAAGCCTAGATCAATAACTCCATTTCTCAGTAAATCTAATGTGTCAGAACGCCAATGATGGCATTCCAAATTCAGTTGAGGAGCCTGTTGAGAAATTTGCTTCAAAACCTTTGGAAGAATCAAAACGGTTGCGTAATCTGATGCAGCTAGCTGGATTGTACCTTGTGCTGTTTTAGGTTCAAAACTGCTTGGTTGAATTAACTGCTCAATATTTAACAAAATTTTCTGTAGTGGTTCGAGTAGCTCTTGAGCACGTGGTGTAAGAACCATGCCTTTCTTAGACCGCACAAGTAATGGATCGTTGAACACTTGGCGTAATCGCCCAAGTGCGTTACTGGTAGCTGATTGACTCAAACCAATTTTTTCTCCAGCATTCGTGACGTTACGCTCTTGCAGCAAGGCATATAACACCAGTAAAAGATTAAGATCCAATTGCTGCAAATTTATTTCATGCATAGACATTATTTATTCTATGAATTTGACAAATAATCATGAATTACTTACTATCAGTATGTTTATTAAAAGCAAGGTATAGGATAAAAGTTTGGCAATAATTTGGATCTAAATCAGTAAGCAACCCTTGACTGAAAATCACGGGCTGTGAAGAGGATAAAACTTTTCATGCTTCTCCTATTTTTTTTAGTTAGAGATAATTTATAAAGTAAACCTTAAATTGTCGGGTGCGTTATAGCAACGCTTAACGCACCGAGAAACATGGTGCGTTACGGCTACTTCTCACTCTCTCGAACTCCCAAATCCTTGCATAGCAGTAACACACCCTACTTAATATTTACTTTATAAATAGCCTCTAAGGGTACAATTTTGAGTTTTGAATTTTGAATTGTTCGTTGTTAGACAGATTTATTTTTACATATCTTATTGTAGTTTTTTTGAAAAATCAAATCTGATTCCTATTTGAAGAAGAATTCAGAAGTCAGAATTCAGGAGTCAGAATCAAGACGCTCCCGGACACGAGAAAGCGTGACGCTATCAGTCGGGGATTCAGACTCGCGACTACGAAAGTTGACCACAAAACAAGAAAATTTGGTGGGGGTGGAAAAACGCCGATTATTCATCCACCAGTCGTAGAGAATTCATTCTGAATTCTGACGACTGGCACCTTTATTCTGTTCGATAAATATATTGTTTATTTTGCTATGGATAACAATCAAGGCTGCGATTATCAATAATTTTTTGGGCAATCTAAATATAGCCCTTTTTTCAGCTTAGGGAACCCATTCTTTAAGGAAAAAATCTTTGATAAGAGCCAGATCCAGCCCATCTGACACCAAAATGCATTCCTCGCACAATTTGCTGATCCGATTTCTTCTCGGCGGCACTACTCTTATTGTGAGTATTTCTGCTTATTTTAGCTATCAAGCTGCTCGGAAAATAACGCTAGAAGAGTTGAGAGGAAGAGCTTTTTTAGAAGTACGAAGAGGGGTTGATGAAATTGAGGAATGGTTGCATGTTCGCAAAGTGGAGGTGCAAACCCTTGCTCATACTTCAACTGTACGCTCCTTAGACTGGTCTGTGGCAAAACCCTATTTAAAGTCAGAAGTTGACCGGATCAATGAATTTTTCGTTTTTCAAATAGCTACCCCGGATGGTTCGTATTTTAATACTATGGTTGGTCAGTCAAATAAGAATATTAAGGATCGAGACTACTTTCAAAAAGCACTAGCCGGAAAAAGCAACATTTCTGATCCCTTCATCAGCCGTTCCACAGGCATTCATTTAATTGCGATCGCCACCCCCATTTGGTCAGATTCTTCTCAGAGTCCTTCACCAATTGGTGTCTTCAACGGTAACGTTAAGGTCGATCACATTGTTGAAGTTGTCAACTCGCTGCGCTATGGCAAAAACAGCTATGCATTTGCTCTGAATTCCCAAGGAGAAGCGATCGTCCATCCCAACTCAACTTTAATGTCAACGGTGGAAAAACCTGCACCTAGCCTGCTGAAAATTGCCGATCGCAATTTAAATGCGATCGCGCAACGAATGGTAAATAAACAACAGGGAATTCAGTTAATGGAAATTGACGGCACTAAAAAGTATGTTGCCTATGTGCCGTTGCAAGAAGCTAATTGGTCTGTAGCTCTGGTGATTCCGCGCCAAAATATTGAATCTCGACTGCAATTCCTCGATTTTATCGCTTTAATTCTGGGCGGACTAACAGTGACGATGATCACTGTCTTGTTAAAGGTGCAAGGGTTTGAACAGGCTCAACTGAAAAATTCCAAAGCAGCTGCTGATACCGCAAACCATGCTAAAAGCGAATTTTTAGCCAACATGAGCCATGAACTGCGAACGCCCTTGAATGGTATTTTAGGTTGCGCTCAAATTTTGCAGCGTTCCCAAGGTTTGCCAGAGCCACAGCAATATCATGTAAACATCATTGAACAGTGTGGCTCTCATCTACTGACTTTAATCAATGACATTTTGGATCTTTCTAAAATTGAATCGCAAAAACTGGAACTGCATCCTCATGATCTGCATTTCCCATCTTTTTTACAGGGGATCGGGGAAATTTGCCAGATTCGGGCAGAACAAAAGGGCATTTGGTTTGTGTATGAATCTGCGATCAACTTGCCGACTGGGGTTAATCTCGATGTCAAAAGATTACGTCAAGTTCTCTTGAATCTGCTGGGGAACGCGATCAAATTTACGGATCGGGGTAAAGTTACTTTCAAGGTTGAGGTAATCGATCAACTTCCTGCTGATGGGCAAACTGTGAAATATCGGATTCGCTTTAGTGTAGAAGATACGGGAATTGGGATAAATCCAAGCGAATTGGACAAGATTTTTTTGGCATTTGAACAAGTAGGTGAGAAAAAGCGTCAGACCGAAGGGACGGGACTGGGTTTAGCTATTACTCGGCAGTTGGTGCAGATCATGGGTAGCGATATCTATGTTAAGAGTCAGATCGGTCAGGGTAGCACTTTCTGGTTTGAAATGGCGATCGCCGAAGCGAGTGAATGGGTGCAGTCTGTTATGGCTGTATCAAAGAGACAAATCATTGGCTTTGAAGGTAGCCCGCGCACGATCCTAATAGTGGACGATCGCTGGGAGAATCGCACAGTAATTACAAACTTACTGCAACCACTGGGTTTTAATATGGTTGAAGCCACCAACGGTCAAGAAGGTTTAGAAAAAGCGATCGCCCTGAAACCAGACCTGATAATTACAGATTTGTTTATGCCAGAAATGGATGGGTTTGAATTGATTCAACACCTGCGTCATACCCCAGATATCGCAGATGTCAAGATTATCGTCTCTTCCGCTAGTGTCTTTGAAACTGACCAAAATCGCAGTCTGGAAGCAGGAGGTGACACCTTTTTAAACAAACCTGTACAAGCAGATGAATTACTGCATCAATTAGAGTTCCATTTAGGTTTGGCATGGATTTACCAGCAGTCTCAGTCTGAGGAACAAACAATCAATTCGGCTACAACAGGTGATAGCCCATCAGATAAATTGACTCCTCCTTCCCCCGATGTATTGCGGGAGCTGCTGACCTTAGCCAGTAAAGGTAACTTCAATGCCATCCTCAAATTAGCCGATCAACTAGAGGAAACAGACATAAACCTCGCTCCTTTTGCTAACCAATTGCGGCAACTAGCGAGGCAGTTTGACGAAGATTTAATCCTCAACTTCTTGACTCAATATGAGTTAAAAACAGCATGACAGAGACAATAGGCAACCAAAAAAATTCCCGGAATCGCGATCCTGCCAGAGGAATTGTTTTAGTCGTTGACGATAACCCTGCCAACTTAGAAGTTTTATCGAGCTTCTTGGATCAGTCTAGCTTTGAAGTTTGGGCGACTCGTAGTGGTGAAAAAGCCATTCAAAAATTAGACAACGATCATTTACCTGATTTAATTTTGCTTGATGTGATGATGCCAGTCATGGATGGGTTTGAAACTTGTAAACACCTAAAAAGCGATCCTCGTACCCAAGATATTCCAATCATTTTTATGACTGCTCTTTCAGATACTGCTGATAAAATTAAAGGATTACAATTGGGAGCCGTAGACTACATTACCAAACCTTTCCACTATGAAGAGGTCTTGGTGCGAATAGAGCAGCAACTGAAGCTGAAAAATTTGACGAAAACCTTGATTGCCAAAAACACCGAATTACAAGAGGCTCAAACTCAACTGATCCAAGCAGAAAAGGTAGCAGCATTGGGCCGTCTGACAGCAGGAATTGCCCATGAGGTAAATAATCCGATCAATTTTATAGCTGGCAACTTAAATTTTGTAGAACAGTATGTTCAGGAGGTTCTTGATTTACTCAAGCTATATCAAAAGTATCTACCTGACCCACCTATTGAAATTCAAAATGCTATTAAAACAAAAGATATCGGCTTTTTGTTACATGATTTATCTAAAATTATTCAATCCATGCAAATTGGTACAGATCGCGTTATAGAAATTGTGTCATCGTTGAATAACTTTTCTCGCCACAGAGAAGCAGGGAAGAAATTGGCTAACCTACATGAAGGTCTAGAAAGCACGCTACTCATTCTCGGTCATCGACTCAAAGCAAATGCTCATCGTCCGACAATCCAACAAATCAAAGAATATGGAGAATTGCCACCTATTGAATGCTATCCAAGCGAAATAAATCAGGTCTTTATGAATTTGATTTGCAATGCGCTCGATGCAATTGAAGAAATCCAAAAAAATCAAAACTTTGAGGAAAATTCCCAATATACTGGTGTGATTCGGATTCAAACTGAGTCAATTAAAGAAGGAGTTATTCTCCGAATTGCAGACAATGGCTCAGGAATCAACGAAGCAGACCAGACAAAAATATTCGATGCTTTCTACACCACAAAAACTATCGGCAAAGGAACAGGGCTAGGTTTATCTATTGCTTATCAAATTATAGTTAACAATCATCGCGGCAAGCTAAGTTGCCATTCAACACAAGGTAAAGGCACAGAGTTTGTGATTGAATTACCTATCCGATAAATTAGAAATTTAATTTGATTTAGAATCAACTTTGACTTGTCCTAACACTATGTCCTAAATTAAAGACAGCTATCTACCGTTTGGATGGAAATGACTGAGCAACGTGATGCTGACTCACCGTCAACTGATTCTCCCCAATTGAGTGAACCGACTGATGGAGCAACTAGCAAGTCGGTGGATAATTCCTGGACAAACCGCATTGGTGGTCTCTGGAACAATGCAACAACACGTTTAACGCAACTCCTACCCGTAGAACAACTGGCACAGACAGTTGTTGAATGGTTTAGTGTGAGCGAAACTCAGGTTACAGAGATTTTAGAGAAAATCCGAGCCGAACTGCCAACCACAGAAGCGGTACTGATTGGTAAACCTCAAGCCGGAAAAAGTTCTATTGTCCGGGGATTGACGGGAGTTTCTGCCGAGATTGTCGGCCAGGGATTTCGTCCCCACACGCAACACACCCAACGCTACGCCTATCCTTCCAATGACCTGCCGTTACTGATTTTTACTGATACAGTCGGGCTAGGGGATGTTAAAAAAGACACACAATTCATCATTCAGGAGTTAGTTGGAGATTTACAACAGGAAACTCGTTCCGCCAGAATCCTGCTTCTGACAGTTAAAATCAATGATTTTGCAACTGATACGCTACGACAAATTGCTCAACAATTGCGCCAGCAGTATCCAAATGTTCCCTGTCTGCTGGTAGTTACCTGCTTACATGAGGTTTATCCTGCCGATACCGGCGATCATCCCGCCTATCCGCCAGATTATCAGGAAGTCAACCGCGCATTTGCCGCAATGCAACAAGCCTTCACAGGAATAACTAACCACTCTGTACTAATTGACTTTACCTTAGAAGAAGATGGCTACACTCCGGTATTTTACGGCTTAGAAGCACTACGAGATTCTTTAGCAGAACTACTCCCACAAGCAGAAGCCCAGGCGATTTATCAGCTATTGGATCAAGAAGAAGCTGCCAAGGAAATTGGCAACCTTTACCGGGATGCTGCACGCCGTTATATTTTGCCATTTGCGATTATGTCTGCCACCCTCGCGGCTGTACCTCTGCCATTTACTACAATGCCCGTACTTACTGCCTTGCAAGTATCAATGGTGGGTCTGTTGGGTAAATTATATGGGCAGACACTTACTCCATCTCAGGCGGGAGGCATTGTGAGTACGATCGCCGGTGGTTTTTTAGCACAGGCGATCGCACGAGAGTTAATTAAATTTATACCAGGTTTTGGCAGTGCGATCGCCGCCTCTTGGGCAGCCGCCTATACCTGGGCACTAGGAGAAGCAGCCTGCGTTTACTTTGGTGATTTAATGGGAGGTAAGAAACCCGATCCCCAGAAAATTCAATTGGTGATGCAAGAAGCATTTCAAGTGGCGCAAAAACGGTTTAAGGGAATCAAACGTTAAGATTCAAGAATCTCGTACAGAATTCATACTGACTCCTGACTCCTGAACGCCAGTTGCTGCACTTGGGGAAATCCCAAGACCGCACTGGCTCCTCCTGAATTCTTCTGATAAAAAAGCATGAGTGGCAAATTAATTGTATTTGAAGGGGTAGAAGGCTGTGGTAAAACCAGCCAAATGCAGCTTTGTTTTAAGTGGTTGGAAAGTCTGGGTGTTTCTGTGGTTGTAACTCGTGAACCAGGAGGAACAGAGTTAGGCTTACATCTTCGCCGCTTGCTACTAGAAAAGGCAGAGGATAAACCAGTTGCAGAAGTGACAGAACTTTTGTTGTATGCTGCTGACCGATCGCAACACGTTGAACAAGAACTCAAACCAAATCTCGCAACAGGGAAATATATTTTATGCGATCGCTACACCGACTCTACCATTGCCTACCAAGGATATGGTCGGGGTCTTAACATGAGTTTAATCAATCAGCTTAACTATATTGCTACTGGTGGCTTAGAGAGTGACCTAACTATTTGGCTAGATGTCGATGTCGAGGTGGGACTCTCCCGCAAACTCTTAGGCAAAGTAGGACTAGACCGGATTGAACAGGAGACAATCGCTTTTCATCGGCGCGTTCAACAAGGATATGCACATTTAGCAACATCCTATCCTTCACGAATTGTTCGGGTAGATGGCAGCTTAAGTAAAGAAGCTGTACAAGAGGCAATTCAAGGAATTTTGTGCCTACAACTGCATTTGGGGAACGAACCGCGAAGGCGCGAAGTGCGCGAAGGAAGAGTTAAGAAGAAGAAGAGAGAATAATGCGTTTGATGCCTTGTTTAAGGATAGGGACGTTAAAGTTGATGAGAAGGGCAAGGGGGTGTTTGGTCATTTTGAGGTAGGAGATTACTTGAGCTTCGTGGATAGGAGCTAGGTTTTGAACGGCTTTTAATTCAACAACTACAACATCGCCAACGAGAAAATCTAATTGTCCTTCGCCAACGGGATGTCCTTTATATTCCACTACCACTGGATGCTTAGACTTATGAGGTATCCCACGCATTAGAAATTCTAGTTTCAGTGCCTTGTGATACACCTCCTCCAAAAACCCTGGTCCCAACACCCTATGTACCTCAATCGCTGCGCCAATCACAGCATACGCTAGCTGCTCCAGTTCATCACCGAGCTGCCTCATCCTTCTTTCGTCTTCCTTCTCTTCGAGACGCTCCGCGAACGTGTACTTCGCGCCTTCGCGGTTCGTTTCCATCAATCCCTCTCCAACCCTGTGGCAAAATTTATTAAAGTCCTTCCTTAGTTTGCCCCGCATGACCGCAACCATTCCCAATCTCCCCAGTCTCTACGACCCCTTTTCCACTGAAGCCAAGTGGCAAAAATTCTGGGAAGACAACCAAGTTTACAAAGCTGACCCCAACAAAGGCGGCGAACCCTACTGCATCGTCATTCCGCCGCCGAATGTCACCGGCAGCTTACACATGGGTCACGCTTTTGAAAGTGCGTTGATTGATACCCTCGTGCGCTACCACCGGATGCAGGGGCGCAATACCCTGTGGCTACCCGGAACTGACCACGCCAGCATCGCTGTGCATACTATGCTGGAAAGGCAACTCAAGACAGAGGGTAAGACTCGCTACGAGTTGGGGCGCGAAAAATTTTTAGAACGTGCTTGGCAATGGAAGGCGGAGTCTGAGGGAACAATTCTGAATCAGCTACGACGCTTGGGTGTCTCGGTGGACTGGTCACGGGAAAGGTTTACCCTGGATGAGGGTTTATCTAAAGCTGTTGTCGAGGCGTTTACTCAGCTTTACGAGGAAGGCTTAATTTATCGTGGTGAATATTTAGTTAACTGGTGTCCAGCTTCTCAGTCGGCTGTGTCTGATGTGGAAGTGGAAAATCAAGAGGTTAATGGGAATCTCTGGCACTTCCGCTATCCCCTCACCGATGGTTCCGGTTATGTAGAGGTGGCGACAACTAGACCAGAAACGATGCTGGGCGATACGGCAGTGGCAGTCAATCCCAATGACGATCGCTACAAACATCTCATTGGTAAAACTTTAACTCTGCCCATTCTACAACGAGAAATTCCAATTATTGGCGATGAATTTGTTGATCCCACCTTCGGTACGGGTTGCGTGAAAGTAACTCCCGCCCATGACCCGAATGATTTTGAGATGGGTAAGCGTCACAATCTGCCGTTCATCAACATTATGAATAAAGACGGCACTCTCAACGCCAATGCCGGGGAGTTTCAAGGACAAGACCGCTTTGTTGCGAGAAAGAATGTGGTTTCTCGCCTAGAGGCAGATGGCTTTCTGGTGAAGATAGAAGATTATAAACATACGGTTCCCTACAGCGATCGCGGTAAAGTACCTATTGAACCTCTCCTCTCAACTCAATGGTTTGTCAAAATTCGCCCCCTAGCTGACAAAAGTCTCGAATTCCTCGACCAGCAAACTTCTCCAGAGTTTGTCCCCCAACGCTGGACAAAGGTCTATCGTGATTGGCTAGTAAAACTCAAAGATTGGTGTATCTCTCGCCAATTATGGTGGGGACACCAAATTCCGGCTTGGTACGCTGTGAGTGAAACGGCTGGGCAAATTACCGACTACACGCCGTTTGTGGTGGCGAAATCGGAAACTGAAGCTTGGGAGAAAGCTAAAGCGCTATTTGGTGAAAATGTCAACTTAGAACAAGACCCAGATGTATTAGATACTTGGTTTTCTTCTGGACTTTGGCCATTTTCGACTTTGGGCTGGCCAGAACAAACTCAGGATTTAGCAACTTATTACCCGACTACCACTTTGGTGACAGGCTTTGATATCATCTTTTTCTGGGTAGCCAGAATGACAATGATGGCTGGGCATTTGACGGGACAAATGCCTTTTCAAACAGTTTACATCCACGGCTTGGTGCTGGATGAAAAAGGTCAGAAGATGTCTAAGACCAAAGGTAATGGCATTGACCCGTTGTTATTAATTGACAAATATGGTACTGATGCTCTACGGTATACCCTAATTAGGGAAGTGGCTGGTGCGGGTCAAGATATCAGGTTGGAGTACGATCGCAAAAAGGATGAATCGGCATCGGTAGAGGCGTCTCGCAATTTTACTAACAAGTTGTGGAATGCTGCCCGGTTTGTGATGATGAATTTGGATGGACAGACACCGCAACAATTGGGAAACCCAGTAGCTATAGAATTGAGCGATCGCTGGATTCTCTCGCGCTATCATCAAGTTGTCAAACAAACCACCAATTACATCGATAATTACGGTTTAGGGGAAGCAGCTAAGGGACTGTACGAGTTTATTTGGGGCGATTTCTGCGATCAGTATATTGAACTGGTGAAATCTCGCCTTCAGCAAGATGCAGATCCCACGTCGCGACGGATAGCAGAGCAAACCCTCGCCTATGTGCTGGAAGGGATTTTGAAACTGCTTCATCCCTTTATGCCTCATATTACCGAGGAAATTTGGCAGACTCTCACCCAACAACCAGCAGATTCTCGGCAAACTTTACCATTACAAATCTATCCCCAGGTAGATGCAAACTTGATTGATTTAGTATTAGAAGAACAGTTTGAATTGTTGATTGCGACTATCCGCACAATTCGGAATTTACGTGCGGAAGCCGATATTAAACCAGGGGTAAAAGTAACAGCGAATTTGCAAACTGAAAGTGAGAAGGAGCGGGAAATCCTCACTGCTGGACAGTCTTATATTAAAGATTTGGCTAAGGTTGAGACTTTAAGCATTACTGACAAGCAAGAAAACCAAACTGTTCCTGCTAAAAAATCTCAGAGTGGTTTAAAGACAATTGGCTTAATTATTGTGGCGATTATCTTTGGTAGGTTGGGTTTAGCTGTGGGGTATGCCATTGATGACACTCCCATCGTCGGAACTTTTTTTGAACTAGTTGGTTTTAGTTACACAGCTTGGTTTGTTAGCCAAAATTTACTAACTGCTGAAGCGAGACTTAGGTTATGGAGACAGTTTTTCACGCAGAGAGAATTAGAACAATCAAAAGAAACAGAAAATGCGATGCCTGACGGCAAGCCGCAAAACGTCTACGCTGGTGTGATTGGTACAATACAAGTGCTAATTCCTCTGAGCGGCGTAGTAGATATTGAAATTGTGCGTGCCAAACTAGAGAAAAGCTTGAGCAAAGCTGAAGCGGAAGTTCAATCCCTGAGTACCAGATTAAACAATCCTAGTTTTGTCG
The DNA here is from genome assembly GCF_029379315.1 of Nostoc sp. S13. Taxonomy (GTDB): domain Bacteria; phylum Cyanobacteriota; class Cyanobacteriia; order Cyanobacteriales; family Nostocaceae; genus Nostoc. The sequence continues at coordinate 27,005 of NZ_JAQYWQ010000029.1, read as the reverse complement.
ATAGAGCTAGAGCCGACGTGGTACAGGGAGCGCGGGACGCTTTAGCAGAAGCAGAGAAACAAGCAGAAATTTTGCGCGCACGCCTTCAGGCGTTGCTGTAGGCATCGCCTGCGTGGCTTAGGATAACTGTAATGGGGAATGGGAGTGTCAATAATTCCCAATTACCCATTACCAATTAACAAGATCCAAGTATCAATTGTGGCACTTATTTTTTTATTAAATGTTTTTGAATTTTGAATTTTGAATTTTGAATTGGAGCGAAGCGACCCTCATGCGATATCTAGCCCAGGTGCGTAAAAACGATTTTTTAGACCAGCACCAGTTACGCTTGTTGGCGCGTCAAGAAGCTGATAACTTGTGGGCGATAATTCCTGAAGAAGCTTTCATTCTGCTAGGAAAGGGAAAAATAATGAGTGAGAACTTGCTTGTTTTAGTGGAACTTTCCCCTACAGGCGACATTGAAATAATAGAAGATGCCACCAACTGGGTACTCCATCTGGTACAAAGTTACCTCACTATTGGCATTACGCCGGAATTTTTGCAGCAGGAAGCTGAACGAGCTGAACATTGGCGACAATCCCTGACGTTGCAAAACCAAGACTTAGCACGACGTTCCTTGGAATTGGAAGCTCGTCGTGAACAAATTCAAGCCTTAGAAGAAAGCCTCAAACGTGAAAAAAATGGTTATCCCGAAGAGGAAAGTTAAAAGTTTGCAATTGTCTTGTCTATAAGGCAATACAGTTGAGTTAAGCATTTCTTCCTTCTCTTCCAACTCTTGGAGACGCCACGCATAGCTTGCTTTTCCGTAGGAGTATGCGGTAGCCTGCGGCAAGCCCCTTTGCGTCTACGTTAAAAAAATTGACTTTTAACGACATCCCCGCCAAGACTGAATATAAAAGGACTTGAGGGTTTTAGCGACTGCCAGAGGAAGTAGCAGCCGGTTAACAACCATTCCTACACGCTTTACAGATTAGACATCTGGTGAAATTAAATATGCGTTATCTAGAACCCTTGTAGAGACGCAAAATATCGCGTCTCTACATTCTTTTTCGGAGATGTCTAATATAGAGCCTAACCAGTACTACGATGCCAATAATTGCCGAATTAACCTGGCTACAGCTTTTTGCGTGAAGCGGTTGGCAATTTGTTGACCCAAACGTTGTACATCTGAATTCACCAATAACTGGGCAATTTGGGGCGCAAGTTGCACTGGGTCAAAGCCTTGTGTTTCTCTGAGAATACCTAATATATGTTTGATATGCTCCAAGGTTTGTTGTTGCTCAACTGTCGCCGCCGGAGTTTTGTTAACAGCTGTCAATCCTACCCGTTCCCGCAATAGGGAGGTGAAGTTATGCAAAACATTTTTACCTAAAGCATCGAGTCCGTTAACAGATTCATCTACTAACTTGTCACGAATGAAAGCGCCGCGTTCAGATGACAGAAATTCTATCCCCTGATTCAGCACTAAATTAAAGTCGTAGTCTTGACTATTACGCGCATTACGTAATAAATTTTCTAAACGGTTCCAGCGAAACCTGCCATCTTTAAATAGCAAATCTTGCAATGATGCTCTTAATTGCGGTGCTGGGTCTGTTAACAGGCGTTTAGAAACGTAGGGATAAGCTTCACTAAGAACTTTAAAGTTGGGATCTATAAAGATTGCAATACCTTCGAGCGTCACGAGGGAGCGAATAATTAAGGCGTAGTAGGGCGGTACGCGGAAAGGATATTCATACATCAAAGCCGATAGTTCATCAGTGATGCTTTTAATATTAAGATCGGCAACACTGGCTCCTTCGGCATCAGCAAACACTCTCGCAAAAGCTGGGATAATTGGTGTTAAATCGGTTTCTGGTGATAAGAAATCTAACTTAACGTAGTCTTTTGCTAATCCTTCAAAGTCACGGTTAACGACGTGGACGATCGCTTCAATTAAACCATAACGCTGTGGTGGCTGAATCTCACTCATCATCCCAAAGTCGAGATAAGCCAATTTGCCGTCTGGTGTTGCTAGCAAATTACCAGGATGCGGATCAGCGTGGAAAAATCCGTGTTCTAGCAATTGGCGCAGGGAACACTGTACACCCACTTCAATTAAGTAACGAGCATTTATGCCTTGGGCTTTAATTTCTTCTGTCTGGGTTAATTTGATGCCGTTAATCCACTCCATCGTCAACACACGACGATTGGTGTATTCCCAGTAAATTTTCGGTACATATATGTCTTTTATGTGACCGTAGAGTTGGAAAAATCGCTCGGCATTTTCGCCCTCGTGGATGTAGTCCATCTCTTCAAAGATGCGATCGCCTAATTCATCAAGAATCCCAACTAAGTCACTTCTTACCCGTTTGACCTTTTTCTGCACCCAAGCGGCGAGGTTACGCAAGATATACAAGTCAATGGTGATCCCCTCTCTTAAGTCGGGGCGTTGAACTTTAACAGCGACTTCTTCACCAGTTTTTAGCTTACCTTTATACACTTGCCCCAATGAAGCCGCAGCAATTGGGTGGGCTGAGAGTTCGGCGTAAACCTCTTCTGGAGGAGCGCCTAATTCTTCTTTGATAAACTGATAAGCAATTTCGTTGGCAAAAGGTGGTAATTGGTCTTGTAGCCTAGTTAATTCTTCCAGGTATACGGGAGGAACCAGATCCGGTCTGGTGGACAAAGCTTGTCCAATTTTGATGTAAGCTGGGCCTAATTGGGTTAGCAATACTCGTAGCTGAGTGGCTCGTCGGCGATCATTTTTGACGACAATTCCCCGTTTACTATCCGACCACAACCCAAAAGCAAAGGATAGAGTCGGCCCCAACACGGCGAAAATCCGGCGTATAACTTGCAATTTTCTGTTTTGGTAATGCGCCGCTATCCCCACGGGATCGTAAAGCGTCTCCGGTTGGGCAGTTGTCCTCACTTTTTGGGCGGCTAAGAGGCTTGGCGATTGCACAACCAATCCTGGTGTACCATTTTCAGGCACTATATCAATAACGTCCAGTTCGCCTCGGCGATTTGTGCCGTTGCGGCTGTCCTCCTGAATCGGTCGGGAACTAGGGGGAAGTATCTTAACAATCATGAAGAAGACCACCAGTCAGAACGATCACATTAAGTATTGTAACAATATGTTGGGACATTGGGGATTGGTTATTTTCCCCTTGCTCCCCTACCTCTTAAAAGTCTTCAGTACCAATAGGTCTGCTAAACTAAAATTGGCATACTAGTTCAATAGTAGTTAAGTATTGCTAGTTGCTGAAAGATGATATTTATTGTCTTGTAAATTGGAAGTATTTGGCATCTGCCCTCATGGAGAATTTGGCTTGATGTTGCTTTGCCTGCGAATTGAAAACTTTGCCCTAATTGACCAACTGGAATTGGAATTTGGCGCGGGACTAAATGTGTTGACAGGTGAAACCGGCGCTGGAAAATCGATTATCTTGGATGCCATTGATGCCGCTTTGGGCGGTAAAGTCTCTAGTCGAGTCATTCGTACGGGGACAAGTCGGGCAATGGTAGAAGCGACTTTCACCTCAAACGCCCCCCTGGCGGCTTGGTTAACCGAACAAGAAATAGATTTACTTGATGAAAATTCCGTAGTCATTAGCCGAGAAATCACAGCCACTACTAGTAATATCCGCAGTCGATCGCGGGTGAATGGCGTGTTGGTAAATCGGCAAATTATGGGAGGAATGCGCGATCGCTTGGTGGAAATCACAGCCCAAGGTCAAACGGTGCAAGTGGGACAATCTGCCCAAGTCCGCGACTGGTTAGATTTATATGGTGGCGACTCCTTGATGCAGCAGCGTCATAAAGTCGCTACGAGTTTTAGTACTTACCAACAGGCGCATCTAGCACTAGAAAAACGCCGGACATCAGAACGGGAACGGTTGCAACAACTCGACTTGCTCACCTATCAAGTGCAAGAATTGGCAGCAGCCAATCTCAGCGAACCTAATGAATTGGAACAGTTGGGACAAGAACGGGAACGCCTGAATCATGTCGTCGATTTGCAACAGATGAGTTACAAAGTTTATCAGGCTTTGTATCAAAACGATAATGAAATCCCAGCCGCCGCAGATTTATTGGGAGACAGTGAGGTGACATTAAATGACATGGTAGAATATGACACCCAACTGCAACCCCTGTTGGAATTGGTGCGGGACGCGCAAGCTGCGGTAATGGAAGTGGGAAGGCAGATTAACGCTTATGGGGATAGTTTGGAAGCTGATCCCCAGAGGTTAGAAGAGGTGGAAGAAAGGATTCAGGAATTAAAGCAAATTTGTCGTAAGTATGGCCCGACACTTAGTGAAGCGATCGCTTATTACCAACGTATTCAAGAGGAATTAGCCCAACTTAACGACAGCGAACAATCTATCGAAAACTTAGAACAGCAAGAAAAAGCGTGTTTTGAGAAACTCACCCAAGCAAGTAATCACTTAACTCAGCTGCGTAGTAAGGCGGCTGCTAATTTAGAATCACGTTTGATATTTCAACTCAAGCCCCTAGCGATGGAAAAGGTGAAGTTTCAGGTTGAGATCGTGCCTGCTTCCCCAACTGCCACCGGAGCAGATAAAATTACCTTTATGTTTAGTCCCAACCCCGGAGAACCACTGCAACCTTTAACAGAAATTGCCTCTGGTGGGGAAATGAGCCGCTTTTTACTGGCGCTGAAAGCTTGTTTTTCTCAGGTTGATGTGGCTGGGACAATGGTATTTGACGAAATTGATGTCGGGGTTTCGGGAAGAGTAGCCCAAGCGATCGCGGAAAAATTACACCAGCTAAGTCAACGCAACCAAGTATTATGTGTCACTCACCAGCCTTTAGTTGCGGCCATGGCCGATCGGCATTTTCGCGTAGATAAACAAACTATCAATCAAGGCAAAGGTAAAAAAGCCAATAATGATAACGCCGATCAGCGTACCGTTATTAGAGTTACTACCTTGGATAATTTAAACACTCGCCGGGAAGAATTAGCGCAGTTAGCTGGTGGTAAATCTGCAAGTGACGCCATCGCTTTTGCAGAATCTTTGTTATTGCAAGCTGCTAACCACCGTCGCGGGGAGCATACTTGAGCGAATTTTAAATTGTGGATTTTGGATTGATATGAAATCTTGATCGATGCTTTTATTATTTTTTTTCCGCCGCCTCATGGCGGCGGAAGTAGAATGAGGTAAGTTATTTACTAATTTATCGGCGTAAAGTTATTAGTACTCGCGGCCAACGGAGTATGCTAACCCATTCAGCGTCCAACTTGATTAGAAATACCTTTGCCTGTCTGCGCTGCACTCTCGCCTACATCACTAGCAGTTTTCTGAGCACCCTCTACGTACCCAGCGCCAAATTGTTTAAAGGCTTCTGCTGACTCTTTACCAATCTTTTGAAGTCGTTCACCAGGAGAACCTTTCGTTTCACGAGCTTCTTTATCCCACTCCCCTATTGTTTTCGGTCTTTGAGAATCATCTTGCTGTACCTGTTCACGAACTCTTTCACCTAAAGCTTTGTCATTCTGCCCATAACTAACATTCGTTGTCAGCATTAGAAAACCAACTAGGACAACAGTCAAAAAGCTTTTTACTTGAAGTCCTTTAAGCAGAGAACTGATGTGACTAATCGTCTTTGAAATCAAATTTTTCATGTCAATTAGCTTGTTTTTTGGAGTACAAATAAAGATTAACTATAAAAAACTAATTATCCTTCTAACAAAAGGCATATCTCTGTTATGAAAAATATTGGATGAGACTATGCCAATCATCTGGGAGCAAATCAACTAAATCATTAAAGATATGAGTGAAAAAGAATGTAGAGACGTAGCAGTCCTACGTCTCTACAAGGGTTCTCGATAACGCATATTTAATTTCACCAGATGTGGATTAACTGCAATATTTATTCACCCAGGATATTTTTCATATATTGCTTGATTTTGACATCACCTAAGGAAACACGCGCCGGGAAGAATTAGCGCAGTTAGCTGGTGGTAAATCTGCAAGTAACGCGATCGCCTTTGCGGAATCTCTGTTATTACAAGCTGCTAACCACCGTCGCGGGGAGCATACTTGACAAGTTTAGGTTGCCAATTCTGAAAGGTGGCTCTAGGGCATGGTCGTCATGAAATCCGTAACTACGTGATGTTATCTGGAATTGCGCCTCGACTTGACCCAGATTCAGTTTGGTCACACCCACTCTTTGAACCGATCTTTCACAGCTTTTTTGATAGCGTTGAACGTTGGGTCATCAAATGCTGCATCTTCTTTTGCGTCACCTCCATCGACATTATATTTGCCATACATTACGCCAGTTGGGAAATACAATCCTTCACCCGTATCGATCCCTTTACGAAGGAACAATACGTATTTTTTGCCAGGTTCTAATGGGGTATATTCATCAAACACTCGAATGTAGGATTTCCCGTTTTCTTGAACTACAGCCGCTTGTTGTCCAAGACGAATTTCTTTGAGGGTTGGATCTCTCTTAAAAACTTTGCTCACCTTAAAAGGGACTTCTGAAACAGCCGTAGCAATTCCCGGATTTAGTAATGATAATCATTATTTTACTAAACTCGTTATAGCTACAAGGGGTGAAAACAGATATCTGTGCTAGGGGCAATTCATGGATTGCCCGTACAATCAATGTTCTGGACTTCACTAATTGAAAACTCTTTTCAGCCTACAACAAAGGCGATCGCTACTATTTACAGTAGACCTCTTGCATAAATGCTTAAATTGTCATATTGAGCGAAGCGAAACAGAGTAGTGAGATTCTTCTCTCCACTGCGTTCTGCTCAGAATAACATTCCTGATTTTGGGACTTTTGCAAGAGGTCTAGTGACTAATCATCGCTAAAAAATTAAAGATAAATCTACACCGCTGATGCTTCTAGTAATGACTGAGCCAGATAACCTCCTTCAGCTTTTACACCAGGTAAAGCGAAGAAATATCCACCACCAATAGGGCGAATATACTCCTCTAAAGGTTCCCCAATCAAGCGATTTTGCACTGTCACAAACCCCTTCTCTAAATCAGCTTGAAAACAAACAAACAACAAACCCATATCTAAATGTCCAGATTTGTCAAACCCGCGTGAATAATTGAAGCCACGCCGCAGAATCAAACTCGACTCTGATTTGCGTGGATTAGCAAGGCGAATATGAGCATTGAGAGGAATTTGTTTACCTTTAGGGTCTTGATCATAATTGGGATTATCTTTCTCGTACTTCATCGCTAAAGGTGCGCCAGAGTCCTTAATGCGTCCAATAATTGTCTCTTGTTCCTGTAGTGGTGTGCGATCCCAGCGTTCGACTAAGTTGCGGATCACTCGCACCACTTGATAGCTTCCTCCTACTGTCCAAGCTGGTTCGCCATTGTTTGGCTGTACCCAGACAATCCGGTTCATCAACTTTTCGTCACTAGCATTTAGATTTGCCGTCCCATCTTTAAAACCAAGCAGGTTACGCACCGTAGATTTGCCTTGTTTTTTGTGGGTATTGGGCGGCAGAAACCCTGCTATTTGCCAACGCAAAGTTATCAAGTCAGGTAAGTTCTTAATGATGTCGCGTAAAGCGTGGAGATTCGATTCCTCAGTATTCGCACAGAATTGCAACAGTATATCCCCATGACATAAATCTGGGTCAAGCTGGTCATTGGGAAAATTGGCCATAGTATCTAACCGCTTGGGTTTCAAGTTGCTGAGTCCAAAGCGGTTATCGAACAGTGAGTTACCCACAGCTAGGGTGATTGTCAGGTTATTAGGAGCGATATCCGGGCCCATAATCCCCGAATCACTAGGTGGAAATTTGGGGTCGCGCGGCTTGGGTGTTCCCCCTGCCATGAGAAACTGGATGCGCTCAGTTAAAGTTTTGAATAACCGCACTAAATCTGCTTGATTTGCAGCACTTGTATCAAATACTACAAATAAACCCGAAGCCGGAGTAGGAGTAAGAATACCTGCTTGGTGAAGTCCAAAGAACGGCACGACCTCTTCAGACGGGTCAAGAGGCGATCCCAGAAGAGTACGATAACCCAAAGTCGTCAAAGCTGCGATTCCACCTGCTGCTGCCATGCCGATTAACAAGTCGCGACGCCCTAGCTTGGGAGTAATGCGTAAACTTGGTTGCTTTGTAATAGACATAATTTACTCCTCTAGGAATTCTTGATCAATTAGTTAACGCCCAGAGTGCCGCGCAACTGAGACAAATCTTCCGAAAGAGCAGCGATCGCTGTTTTCATGTCTTTTTTATCTGTTTCACTCACCTTGTCGTAGGTAGCAAAACCACCATCAGGGGTTTTGTATTTAGCAAGTTTTTGGTCAACTTTTGTGAAATTTGCATCCACACGCCCTAATAAATCTGGGTTGGCTTTTTGGATGACGGGGCGCAATAACTCCACAATCTTTTGCGAACCATCTACATTAGCGCTGAAGTCCCAGAGGTCAGTATGGCTGTAGCGGTCTTCTTCCCCAGAAATTTTGGTAGCAGCTACTTCTTCAATCAAGTCAGCAGCACCGCCAACCATATTTTTCGGTTCAATGGTCAAAGTGGCAATGCGCTTTTGGAGATCGAGTCCATCTTTCTGTAGCTTTTCGGCAAAAGGTTTCATGCCTTTTGTAGTTTTGTCTTGAAATAAAGCTTTCTCTATGCGATGGTATCCAGTGAATGCTGGGTCAGCCTCTTTTTTAGCAAAGTCATCAGCACGGGAATCCATAGTTTTATCGAGATCGGAGAAAAGTTCCGCTATCGGTTCTGCGCGTTCCCAGTGAACATGAGTAGAGGGATAGAGTTTCTGAGCTTTAGCAAGGTCTCCAGCAATCACGGCATCTGTAAAACTCTTGTTGTCTGCCACTAGTTGGTCAGTTTCTTTAGTGACGTAGACTTTGTATTCTGCGATCGCCCCGACTAATTGACCTTGATCTACAGTCCCTTTGGCTTGAGAATTTCCAACTCCTGCTTTTACAGTGAGTTTCCCTTTGGGATTGCTGCGTAAACCGCAAGCCATGTCATATTCACCCGGCTCTAGATTGGTTTTGAGTTTTTGAACGAAGCCAGGAGCAATATTTTCCTTTTCCTCAACGACTTTCACCCCAGACAAAATCTCCCACTCCAAAGGTTGGCTGCTTTTGTTGGTCAGCACAAAGTTGTTTTCCCCAGATGCTAGTGTCAGCTGATTGGGTTCGCAACCTTTATCTGTCACAGTCAAAGCAGTTTCCGTAGAAGTTTTAGTAAAGGTATCACTGGCTACTTTAGCTTCTTGAGAATTACTCATGGAAGTATCGCTTGGTTTTTTGGATTCACAGGCAGCTACTGTCAAGACAATTAGACAGATAATTGTTGAATACTTTAAAACATTTTTCATTGTGATATGTTCCTAAAAATTATTGAAGTAGCTAGGAATGCCTTGCTGTAGTTTTCTGTCCAGCGTTATCCCCTAAGAAGAACAGCGACATGGTAGGAATTAGATAGCCAAAATAGGCGATCGCCTCGCTGACAGTCGGGGTATCGTTATATCCAAAAAATCCCGTCAAAAGTGAACCGAGAAACCCGTTCTTAGGAAGTACCCCGCTAGCATCGAATACCACTGATTGTAGTGAATTCCACACTCCAGCTTCATGGAAAGCTCTCACCCCACTTGCTAAGAGTCCAGCAGCGACCACGATAATGAAGGCTCCTGTCCATTTAAAAAATCGCTTCAAGTTGATGCGGATACCACCCTGATAGATGCCTACACCGACGGCTATTGCGGCTGCATATCCAAACAATGCCCCCACGGGAGCTTGAATTCCCAAATTTTGCTGAAACGTGGCTAGCAAAAACACTACTGTTTCCAGACCTTCGCGCAGTACTGCAAAGAATGCCATCCCCACTAGTGCAGTACCCCATTTATCCCCCGACTGAATGGCAGTTTCAATTTGAGACTGTAACTCGCCTTTAATCGAACGAGCAGCACGGCGCATCCAGAAAACCATCCAGGTGAGAACCCCAACTGCGACGATGGAAATTACCGCTTCAAATAGTTCCTGTTCTTTCTGCGGAAACTCCTGACTGGTTATTTGCAAAATAATTCCAGCGCCTAGACAAAGAAAAGTCGCTAAAGCGATACCAATCCAAACTGACTTCATCAAATGGGTACGTCCAGTTTGCTTGAGATAACTGGCAATGATCCCCACGACAAGTGCAGCTTCAACGCCCTCTCGGAACATGATCAAGAAGGGAAAAAGCATGGATAACCTTATTAATTATAATTACTATCAAATCATCATGAGAATAATAACTTACTTGAGAAACTTTGTATATAACTACGAGTGAAAAAATATCTAAAATTCTGGAAGAATAAATTTTCTGTCATAAAAGCAAGCTACGCCTTGGTCTCTCTTAGGAGAAGCGACTGCGAACCCAGAGGGTGAAAGCCTTGATATTTACACCCTAGCCCACTTAGAAGCTTCTGGCGATGCATCACGAAAGCATTAAACGCACAGTTATTCTCTAAGTAGAGATGGGCATTGGTTATTCTCCTGGTTAATCCAAAATCCAAAATCCAAAATTGAGTCACCCAAGATACCGTTGTAATAGCCCAATAAAAACTTCTGGTATTTCCAAATGAGGTAATATTCCAGCATCTGCGATCGCACAAAAATCTCGAATTGCTCTTGTATTTAAATTTACCAATCGTCGTCCTAATTTGATGTTGGTAAATTGTGCCTTTTCTCCCCAAAAAATCACCGTGGGAATTGTCAGTTGTTGAATATATAAACTCAGGTCAAAGTAAAGATCGCCCCGTAAAAATGCCAAAGCGGCAAATTTGGCATTAGGTTGTTGTGCAGAGGTTAAATAAGCTTCCACCATCTCTTGGGATACTCGTTGTGACTTAGCAAAGAGAAAACTTTGTAAAAAATTTCGGACTGCAATTTCATTTTCAGCACCAAGGATGTAAATAAAATTGTCTAACAAAGGCGTATTGACCACCGAAAGCGGAAGTCTGCGTCCAGCACCCTCCCCAAAATCATCAAATCCAGAGGGACACACCAAAAACAGTGCTTTGAATAAATTGGGTTGAACAATAGCTAGGCGGATAGCAAAAGCGGCTGTTAGAGACGAGGCTACTACCGTCACAGGCTGGCGACAAGTTTGAATGATAAACTCTGCGATCGTGCTGAGATAATCCCTAATTTTATAATCCCGGACTGGATGAGCCGATTCTCCCCAGCCGATTAAATCGGGGGCTAAAATATGGTAATTAGAAGCAAAAGCCGGGTAAACTTTAGACCATTCATATGCAGATGCCCCACCACCAAAGTTATGGAGAAACAGTAGTGGGCGTAAATCTTCAGTATCAGCGCTTGGCTCAGTGACCACCGCAGGCAACGCCCAAGGTGCATTCGTTTGGGTATAGTAAACCATTGCCCCCAAGGATGTATGGATAATTTTATGTCCAAAGCCAGGAGGTTGAAACTGAAGCATAAAATTCAAAAGTTTAGTTTAATGGCATTTTACCCGAAGGCAAACTTACGAAGTATAAAGTAAAGCTTACCGATAAATCTGGGAGTAAGTAAAGTTTATCTCCCCCAAGCTGTTTGATATTTAATTTACATATAGTTAAACTAATTCATAATTTATCCTTGTTTTTGCTCACTGTCTCCTGTGATCTGAACAAGTTGATGGAGGTTGTCACTACTGATGTGATAGGCTGCCCCAAAACCAACTACAAAACGACCTTCACTCGGAGTTAGCTGGAAAATCCGAAAGTCAGACAAGCCGCGCAAAACCTCGATAATTTGACCAAAGCGCCCTTGAAATTGCTCAACAATTTGATTCCACTCGTCAGTTTCACGCTCGATCAAAGTTGGCGTACAATCAAAACTCAAACGACGACGGGCAAAAATTAGATTACTCTTGGCTTCATCCTCGATAAACAAGACACTAACATGAGGATTGGCATAGAGATTTTTGGTATGAGTCGAAAGACCACTGACGTAAATGTAGATATTCTTGGAATCATCGATTACAAATGGAGCATAACTAGCATTGGGTATTGCTTGGGCGCTCACGGTGCTAATGATTACACTCTCAAATTCTTCAGGAAACTTTTCGTACTCAGCTTGAATGTTTTCAAGTTGACTCATAAGTAAATTACCATTTGATTTGGAATACCTAATTAAGTATCCTAACGTGATTGAGCGATATCGACGACGAGCGTAGCTGCCGGATGAAATGCCAAAGATTTGGTTTAATTGTAGCTAGTCCCCCTCATTGAAGGGAATAGGTAACAGGTGATCGGTTACAGGTATCTCTTTTGCCCTAATTAAAGCAACTCAGGATTATCGAAGTTATGAGTACCGGAGGATTTGGAGAAACAGACATTGGGCTAAACTGAAGAAAGTTGTGAGGACGCAAATATGACTGACAAAAATCGTTCTCAATGGGATTTAGGCAGGTTTATCGAAACCCTGACTTACTTTGAGGTAATTCCTTTCCTTAACTGGGTACAGCAGTTAATCCAAGGTCGTCCGAAGGATAATCAAGATAGACCCAATGGAGGAAGAAAAGTGGGTGTAATATTAGTAGCAGGTGCAACAGGTGGTGTAGGTAAACGAGTGGTAAGGCGATCGCTCGAAGCGGGTTATAAAGTTCGCGCACTAGTTCGAGACATTGACAAAGCGCGGTCAATTCTTGGTAATGATATAGACTTTGTAGTTGCGGATATCACTCAACCGGAAACTTTAACTCCTTTAGTTATGGCTGATATCCAAGGTGTAGTTTGTTGCACAGCCGTACGTGTGCAACCAGTTGAGGGAGACACAGCAGATAGAGCCAAATATTATCAAGGTGTGAAATTTTACCAACCAGAAATTGTTGGCGATACTCCAGAAAATGTCGAATATCAAGGTGTCAAAAACTTAGTCCAAGCCGCCGCAAAATATTTACCCCAAGCAAACGAAAAACCGATATTTGATTTCACAAAGCCATCAGCAGAATTAAAGGATAACTGGAGGGCGCTGGATGATGTCGTCATGGGTGGCGTGAGTGCCAGTAATATCCAATTAGGGGAAAATACAGCTTTATTTGCTGGTAATGTCTCCACCGATAACTCTGGCGGATTTGCCTCGATCAGAACCAAAAATTTTGATCCACCTTTCAACTTATCTGGTGATGAAGGTGTGAAATTGCGCGTCAAAGGTGACGGTCAGCGTTATAAAATCTTCCTACGGACAGATACAAAATGGGATGGCATTGGCTATAGCTATTCTTTCGATACCGTAGCTAATACCTGGATAGATGTTCATATTCCCTTTGCAGATTTGATTCCCGTCTTTCGAGCAAAAACTGTTAAAGATGCGCCACTACTTGAGCAGAATAGAGTTTGTTCATTTCAACTGATGTTAAGCAAATTTGAACATGATGGTGCTTTGAATCCCAAATTTTCTGCCGGTGGTTTTGCTTTGGAGTTGGAATCAATTAAAGCTTACGGCGGGACAACTTTACCACAATTTATCCTCGTCAGTTCAGCAGGTGTGACTCGTCCCGGACGCCCCGGCATTAATTTAGATGAAGAACCCCCAGCAGTGAAATTAAATGACCAATTGGGAGGAATTTTAACTTGGAAGTTGAAGGGGGAAGATAGTTTAAGAGAAAGCGGAATTCCTTATACAATTATTAGACCTTGTGCTTTAACTGAGGAACCAGGGGGTAAGGAATTAATATTTGAGCAAGGCGATAATATTAAGGGCAAAATCAGCCGTGAGGATGTGGCAGAACTTTGTGTGCAAGCGCTAAAACTAGCGATCGCTTCTAATGTCACCTTTGAGGTAAAACAAGGAGATAATACTCTTAACTCTATCGATTGGCAGAAGCTATTTTCTAACTTAGAACAAGATAAATAAGTCAAGTATCTACTACTTATACTTGGGAGCATCTCAATGAGTGTAAAAAGCCTTGTAAAACCTCACCTCAAGCCTCTTCGTGGGTTCGGAGAGGGAGCAAGAATCTTGTTTATCACCGAATATATTTGCTTTCACTGAGATGCTCCCCTTATACTCTGTAGCCATACCAACATATCTTGTCTAAATAGACTGTTGTAAGACTTTAGTTATTGACATGAAAAAAATCCAAGTGCTAGTACTTGCTGGGATTTTAGCAACAATTATCTGGGGTGGGTTATTTGCAAACACTGCTTCATCGCAGCAAGTGGAGTCCCGCATCAACAACCTGGAAGCGGACTTTAATCGTATCGAGTCGCGATTAAACCAGATAGAGTCTCAACTCGGTCAAAGCCATCAGTCTCCATCCCGAAGAACAACACTTACCCCACGACAGTCAAGTGGTTCCAGAGGGAATTTATCACAGCAAGATCGGATGTTTGATCGGCTAGCAACTTTGGTGATTGAATTGAAGCAACAAGTTAACAAATTAGAGGAGCGAGTTTCTAAATTAGAAACTCGCTGAATATTTAAATTACCCTTTCTACTTTTTAGCCTCTTAATTTAGCATCTACTTATACCTATTTTTCGCTGTAAACAAATAATTCATATTACATAATTTTGGATTTTGAATCTTCAATCCAAAATTTAAAATCTAAAATTCGATGAACGGTTAGATGCAAGACGTTGCAAAATTAAATGATTACGTTGAGTTAATCTTGCTTCCCAGTTAGGTTCAACGACGATTGTGCTAATTTTTTCGACAACAATCGCTGGTCCATTAATACTATCTTCTGGTTGTAAATTTTCCCGCCGATAAACAGGAGTATCATACCATCTATTAGTACTAAACATTCTTACTGTCTCAACAGATGTAGGAGCTTCATCTAAAGGGCGAGTACGAATAATTAAAGGTTCTTCAGGAGTCTCCATCTTCTGAATAACTTCCACTGAGGCTGATTCAACAATTAAGGTTTTCTCTAATTGAATAAAACCATAACGGGATTTATGTTCAGCCTCAAATTCTTGCCGCATCATTGCTACTTCATCAGTAAAATTAACGCCTAATGTAGAGTTAGTCCCCTCATATTTTAAGTTAACTTTTTGGACTATTTCTACTTGGCTACGCACTTGAGCTATTTCACTTCTAGCTTGAGTTTCTAGATATTCACTTAACTGGTGTAATTTAGGAATTAATACTTGAGTGAGAGGCTGTTCTACTCCCGCTTCTCTAATCGCTCTGACATCAGCTAATCCCATTCCATAAGCAGAAAGAACACCAGCATAAGGATGTAAAAATATCTTTTTCATTCCCAAAGTATCGGCAATTAAACAAGCAACTTGCCCGCCTGCGCCGCCAAAACAACAAAGCACATATTGGCTGACATCATAACCCCGTTGCAGGCTGATTTTTTTAATTGCATTCGCCATATTTTCCACTGCGATCGCCATAAATCCAGCCGCGACTTGTTCGGGAGTAGAATGATTTAATGTAGCGGCTTGAATCTCTTCGGTTAATTGTGTAAATTGCTGAATAACAGTATCTTTATCTAAAGGTAAATTGCCATCAATTCCAAAAACCGAGGGAAAATATTGCGGGTAGATTTTGCCTAACATCACATTGGCATCAGTAACCGCTAATGGCCCCCCGCGTCGGTAACAAGCAGGCCCAGGATTTGATCCAGCAGATTTAGGGCCGACACGATAACTAGAACCATCAAAAAAGAGAATTGAACCGCCTCCAGCAGCAATGGTATTAATTGCTAATACCGGAACTCGCATCCGCGCCCCAGCAATTTCCGAATCTAGTTCTCGTTCATACTCTCCTTTAAAGTGGGCAACATCTGTACTTGTTCCTCCCATATCAAAGGTAATAACTAACTTAAAACCTGCCCTTTTACTAGTTTGAACTGCGCCGACAATACCACCAGCCGGTCCGCTCAAAATACTATCTTTGCCTTGAAATTGTTGGGCTGCGACTAAACCCCCGTCAGATTTCATGAACATTAATTTGACTTCGGGTAACTGACTCGCTACTTGGTTGACATAGCGATGTAAAATCGGAGTTAAATAAGCATCGACTACTGTTGTATCTCCTCGGCTAACCAACTTCATTAACGGACTAACTTCATGGGATACGGATATTTGAGTAAAACCGATTGTTAAAGCAAGTTTGGCTATTTGTTGTTCGTGGTTATGATAGCGATCGCTGTGCATAAAAACAATAGCACAACTCCGAATTCCTGTGTTGAAAACTGCTTGTAAGTCACTTTTAACTTGTTCAATATTTATCGGTATTAATTCATTTCCGTTAGCATCATAACGTTCCTCAATCTCTATCACCTGCTCATAAAGCATGGTTGGCAAAACGATATGACGAGCAAAGATATTAGGACGGTTTTGGTAGCCAATTCGCAGCGCATCTTTAAAGCCTTTAGTAATCAGAAGAACAACGCGATCGCCTTTCCGTTCTAACAGCGCATTTGTTGCTACTGTTGTCCCCATTTTTACTACTTCTATCCCTTCAGTAGGAATGGGTTCGTTGCTGGAAAAACCCATGATATCCCGTATACCTTGGATGGCTGCATCTTGATATTGTTCGGGATTTTCTGAAAGTAATTTGTAGACTATAATCCATTGCTGATTAGGCAGAATCACAATTAAAAAACGTTCAGGATGTCTTGAGAGTCTATCTATAATTGCCTGATTATTAGTAACGGCAACAATATCTGTGAATGTACCACCACGGTCAGCAAAAACCTTCAACATTGCTCTGTGTCCTGTATTGCGATCATAGCCTATCATGTAAAGGTAAAGCTCAACGGCGGCAGATCCCCTTTACATCACTACCGAGATTTCAGTTCCGTCTGTTGCAGCACAAAGCTAGGCATTTGCCATTCACTAACATCATTTCAAATTAAACAGAAACGGTTTGACAGAGAAAATCATCCGAGTTAACTCAGTTTGATTGTGTTTGAGAAGATCGTGTCCCCATAAGTTATTCGTGTTATCGGAGCAATCTTTTGCAAGAGCTTCTCCGATCTTTTCAAAATTCCTCTTAATATCTTTTCTTAACCTCTCTGGTTCAGATAATACTCCAAGAACAAATACTCTATTTTCTAATTCATCTGGAATCTTATTTTTTACATAACTCAATCTATCTTCATTCTCATCAAAATCAATCAGCAAAGCAATCATTCTATGTGGATATTGTCGCATTGTAGAGGCATAAAAATTCGTGAATTTCTCCACAACATCTTCCCAACCACGAGCCTCTGATAGGACTTGAATAGCGTGGCTATCGAGGTTTATATCCAGAATAAATCCGTTCGCAATCTGGCGATTAGCATCATCTTCGGGCAACACAAGAATGTGCGGTTTATGCTTATTGCTGCTCATATTTCTATATCGCCACGAATCAAGGCATCTACAAGATCACCTTGAACAGACATATCACTGAGCAATCTCACTAAAGTTGGCTCCAAGTGGCTTTTTCGATCAAGTACAAAGGTATTTTCATTTGAAAATTTTCGGATTCCTTCTTCATTATGCGAAGTCATGAAAATTTGACCACTATTTTTAAATGAGCGTCGCAGTGATGTGATAAAATCTCCAGCTTCTGACAAGGAGAGATAGTTGTCAGGCTCATCCCAGAAGCAAAAAAGTGGTCCATAGAACTTGTTGGCAGCTAAAACGACAGCACAAAGAAAAAAGCATTTCTCACCGTCAGATAAGCTTTCAAAGTCAACACTCAGAGTTGCATTATTTGCTTCAAACCGAACGATCATGCTTTTGGAGTCTTTGCCGATTGGTTCATTAAAAAAATCCTGAATGTCAGGTATAACTTCTCGGAGATATTTATCAACCTCTGTGTAGGCGGCAGGATAGCGACTGAGTAACCCAGAAATCCACTCCCCAAAGTTTGAACCGTCTGGCTTTGGCTCCAAAGTTTCGCCGTTGGAGTCTCCAGTCATCAAGCTTGGGATCGGGGCTAAAATGATCATGCGAGCAAGCCAAGTCTTGAAAATACGAAGCGGATCTGTTTCTGATTGCTCCTGAATGACTGGAAGGGCAACAAGATGCCAATCTACCAGAAACTGAGCTTCACGATTTTGTGAGCTAGTGTGAAGAGTGACTTGAGCTTCTTTTCGAGAGTAAATTGGTTTTCCTGAAACTAACAGTTGCTCTTCAAAAACTCGCAGCTCTTTAAATTTTTCTGGCAAGTCAAACGCCAGGACATATTTATATAATTTTTCGTTAAGTAATACTTCTATTTCAATGCGGATTGGTACATCAGATCTTCTCAGAGTAAAATCTTTCGGACCAATAAGCTTAAGAGAGTCAAGTTCGCGCATTCTATTGATGCCTCGACTAATATTTTGAAGTACCTTTAATCCAGAGGCAATAGTTGATTTACCTACACTGTTTTTTCCAATCAAGAGAGCAGATGGCATCCCCTTTATGGTCAGTTCAAAGTTTTCTAGGCATCTGAAGTTGTTTATATACAGTCTTTGGAGCATAGGAAAACGATTCCGAGGAGTGGAAAGTGAAAGAACCTTTTGATCTCCCTAAGTAGTGAATAAGCATTGCCACGAACGTCTGTGAATTCGGGTGCTTTGCTGATCGAGAGAGGGATTAGCTACATATTAGATTACATTTACTTTCATAACAAACGCTATCCTCAATAAAGGGGAGTTGTATTGCTCCCTTTTGCTTTCATCGGCGTGATGCGAAGTCGCGCCAAGATTGCTACCATCTTCGAGCAATTGCGACAAGCAGGCAAAAGTGAAAGCTGGCTATCTTGCCTTTATGTATCTGTAGGACTTCCCATCGCTAGCCAAATACCAGAAGTGCGATCGCCGCAATTGTTTATGGTAATGAGTTGCGTAGTGATGATGGCATTGGGCAACGAGTAGCTAAAGCGTTGCATCTATCAAATGTGAAATCTATTGCTGTCCATCAACTCACCCCAGAGTTGGTTAAAAATTTAACTACGTTAGATGATGTTGACAATTAAATAGTTTGCTGGTTTAGGGGAATTACAATTACAAATTCTGTACCTTGTCCAACAGCAGAAATACATTGTAATTTTCCCTGATGTTTTTGGGTGATAATCTGGTAACTAATAGATAAACCTAATCCTGTACCTTTCCCAATAGGTTTAGTGGTAAAAAATGGTTCAAACAATTGTTTTTGTACGTTTTCTGGAATGCCTAAACCATTATCAGCAATGCGAATAACTACTTGCTTTTCGCTGGTAAGTTTAGTATGAATCCGAATTTGTCCTCTGTCTTGTACAAGTGACGGATGACTAATGACTAATGACTCTTCAATTGCATCGATCGCATTTGCTAGAAGATTCATAAATACCTGATTCAGTTGTCCGGCATAACATTCTACTAATGGTAGGTCGCCGTACTCTTTGATCACCTCAATTGTTAGAGAGTCACATTTAGGTTTGAGGCGATGTTCCAGAATCATCAACGTACTATCGATACCCTCATGGATATTCACAGCTTTCATCTCTGCTTCATCTAAGCGGGAAAAGTTTCGTAGAGATAGGACGATTTCTGTGATTCTTTCAGCACCAACTGTCATAGAAGTTAGCAAGTTTGGCAAGTCTGTGATCACGAAATTTAAGTCGATGGCTTCTGTTTCTTTTTGAATTTCGGTGACTGGATTAGGATAGTTTTGCTGGTATAATTGCAACAATCTAAGTATATCTTGGATATATTGATTGGCAAAAGTGATATTGCCATAGATAAAGTTAACTGGGTTATTGATTTCGTGCGCTACACCTGCTACCAACTGCCCTAAGCTGGACATTTTTTCACTATGCACCAGTTGAGATGCTAGGTGCTTTGCCTCTTGGCGCAATTGTGCTTCTGAGTGTCGCAATATTTCTTCTGCTTGTTTGCGCTGGGTAATGTCGTGGAGAATGACGACATACTCCTGAAAATTCTGATGGGGTCGGTCTGAGATCGAAACTTCCAGGATTTGGTTTTTCCGATTGCGGAGTAAGGCTTGTTCGCTGCGTTTTGTCC
The DNA here is from genome assembly GCF_029379315.1 of Nostoc sp. S13. GTDB lineage: Bacteria > Cyanobacteriota > Cyanobacteriia > Cyanobacteriales > Nostocaceae > Nostoc. Next base: position 7,068 of record NZ_JAQYWQ010000029.1, on the reverse strand, counting down.
ACTGGTCTGGATAGTAGACTAATGCAGGTAGCCATTTGTTGAGGTGATTTCCCAGCAACTCAGAGGGGTTGACACCAAAGAAAGATTCAGTTGCTGGATTAGCCTGCTGGATAATGCCTCGAGCATCCACGACTAAAATACCATCCTGAGCGACAGTAAACAGGTGTTCGGCGGCTTCTCGTGCTTCTGCGATCGCCACCACTTGCGGTAAACTTGTCCAACAAGCGATCGCTACTCCCACAAATGCCACACTCATCAGCAGCACCACAAATAGATTTTCGCCTGCCGCAGTTTCAACTTTATAAAGTTTGACACCAAATAACCAGCCAACTCCCACTGCGCTGCACAGTAAAAAAATTAGGATGCTCACCTGAAGAATTACTGAGTCCTTAATAATTACCACAGGGCGCGTGCGATATCGCCGCATCCACCAACTGCGATGGAATGGAGCGAAGGGCACGCGGCGAATTACTGCATCTATTCCCATGACACCAATGGGAAATAATAGCCCAATTAGCAAGTTGAGCCAACCCCAGGCAAGTCCGCCCACCACCAGCACCACAACTTCTAATAGCAGAATGCCTAGAGATATGCGAGGAAACAAAACTTCCGGGCGAGCGCGCCGGAGCCAAAGCCCTAAATGGAATAACATAAAGCAGACAAACCACCCAATGTTACCAACAGCCACGATTCGCGCTACATCTCCCCAAATCAGATAGACCAAGCACAACATCAGTGTCAAGGTCAAAGCTGGGACAAATACACCCCGACGTGATACAACGGAAAATACTGGTGAAATATGCTTATCTAAGGCTAGCTGATACAAAATCCTTGGGCAATTAGAAACGACCGTTGCCGAACCTAGCAGACAAGAAGCTACTAGCAAAAAGGAAACACTTACAGCAGCTGATTTTCCCCAAAAGGGCTGTGAAGCCGCCACAAGATTCATAAAAGCATTATCTTGGAGGTTTGGATCTGTTGCTAACCGCATCACTACCCAAGACCCCCCCAAAAAGATGGGTGGCATCATCCAAGCCGCAACATCTAAAAAGCGCAGCGTCTGGGTGGGGTGGCGGCTATCAGCGACAAAGGAAGAAGCCGTTTCACAGCTGTAGGTTGCATAAGTGACGAAAAAGAACCACTTTGCCCAATCCACGAAGCCCAAAGATGACCAATTGCTAGGAAAAAACCCCGGACTAACCGGAGAAAACGCTAACCAGCCCAGACCCTGCACACAAAAGGTGATTAGTAGTCCAAAGGCTGGAATTACAAAAAACAAATGTAAAATACTCAGGGCGCGAGTACCACTAAACGCCACGATAAACGGCAATAGTGTAAAGCCAATATCCAGAAATATGTCTGGACAGGCAATACCCAACGCCTCCAAATTCACCTTAATTAAATCTCTGAGTACGATTGTATTAACTGCTAAGTAGGAAACCCAGTTGAGGAGGTATCCAATTGCTGCATAGCGAGCTAGTTCGGGGTAGTTTTGCAGCAGCTTGGTAGCATAGTTAGGTGTTCCTCCAGCCACGTTTAGAAAATGCATGCCCAAGCGTTTCACCTGATAGTTAAGCAGCATTCCAAAAATTACCGCAGGTATCCAGACAAAAATGGCTTGGGAACCGAGAGCAGCATGAATTGCTGGAACCAATGCTGTCCAGGAAATATGAGCTGTCAAACCAAAGCCCCAACTTTCAACAGCACTTAGGCTTCTAGTCAAGCGAGGGTAAGAAGATTGACCCAAAGTGGCATCAGCAGGATGGGACATGATTGGCAGTGCTGGGTGGGATACTGTAATTAAGCTTATTAATTAGAGTTCCCATCTCCTTAATGTTCTGAACAAAGACTTTATTGCAGTGAAAGTTGGATAGGCAATCCTCTCTGGTCTATGTGGTAATTTTAAATGTTAGTAGAGATTGCCTGTACGGGACAGCTGGGGATACACTGTTCACAGACGATACAGCGCGATCGCGTGAATGTTAACTTGGATGTCTCTGGGTGAAGGGTAAGAGCTTCCGTAGGACAAACCCCAGTACACAAGCCACAGTGGACACACACATCTGGGTCGATCGCAATTTCGCCCAATGTATGAGAAACGTTAACATGGCGCGATCGCATCCACTCAATCGCCGCATCTAATTGATCGATATCTCCCGATAGTTCTACTACCAGTTTGCCAATTTGATTTGGGGCAACTTGGGCGCGGATAATATTGGCGGCGACGTTGAACTCTTTGGCCAGTACGTAAGTTACTGGCATTTGCACGGCGCGTTTCGGGAAGGTGAGTGTTACTCGTTTTTTCACAGGTTTCGCAGAGGGTTTTTTCTGTTGTAGCGCGATCTAAAACACATATAATACTCGTATTTGATTTTTGAAAAAAATTAGTACACCGCGAAAAGGCTTCTTCTCCACCCCCTACTCCCTGTCTACGCAAATAATTATGGCTACGCCAGGCTGCGCTAACAAAAATCAAAGCAGACTGCTATATAAATATTAGATTAACGCAAACCTAAAATTTCGGAAATCGCTGCGACAATATCCAGATAGAAATTGCCTTTCACCGCCCGAAACAATTCAAATTTAGAGTCAGGTGCACCAAAAAACGGTCTGAGAAACCATCCTAACTGCATACCTACAAAAGCATAAAGCAATAACCAGGATCGTAAAATAGTAGTGCGGGTTTTTTTGCCAACTTCATCTTGTTGAGAAAGTAATTGCATTCCTTCATAGAGGAATTTAACGCCAAAGATGCCTGTAATGCCAAAAATTAACACATTCAACAGTTTAAAAAATTGATAAGAATCGGGTGTAGTGATCAGAAAAAATAGCGTAACTGGTGCCAAGCTGAATAAAAGCACGCTAATCACTGATACAGATGTGAGTAACACAACGAAATGCTGTTGAATACTGCTCCGTGAACCAAACAAAACATTAAAAAAGAACAAAGTTGGAAAACAGATAATCAGTGTTAATAAATAAAATGCTGGAAGTTTAATAGCACCAGATAGTGCCTGTGCCCAACTGTGAGATGCACCGATAATTGCGCCATAAATGGCAAAGAAAATGGAACTAGTTACGAACAGAGAACTGATTTTATTTTGTAATCTGATTCCGTGACGAATTTCTTCTAAGAAAGCCTGGCGATCGCGGAGTAAATTAACTAAAACGCTAAGTTGTTTAATTCCGTGATTTTGTTTTTTCAGCATATTTTTATATATTGTATATTTTGTGAAATTACTAATGACTAATTACGGATTCCCAAAAGATAGCTAATAGCTTGAATAACGCTCAGATAAAAGTTACCTTCTCTTTCACGGAACAGTTCAAAGGCAGAACCAGGTGTGCCAAAAAACGGTCTGAGAGTCCATCCTAACTGACTGCCTACGAAAGCGTAAAGAAATAGCCAAAATTGCAAAATCTTTTGGCGTGTCTTACTACCTTCATTATCTTGTTCTAAAACTAAACTCGTGGCGTGATATAAAGACGAGACACCAATAAATCCAGTTAATGCAAAGATCAAGACATTTAACAGAATTAAAAATTGGTAATTCTTGGTGGTAATTAAGAAAAATAGTGTGATTGGTGCAAAGCTGAATAAAAGTACGCTCGTGACTGAAACCGCAGTCAATACTAATGCTAAATGCTGTGCAAAAGTCCGCTTGGAACCGAAAATAATGTTAGCAAAGAACAACGTCGGGATACAAATCAGCAGCGTGATTAAATAAAGGGCTGGGAGTTTAATGGCGGAAGCTAAAGCTTGCATCCAACTATGATATGCACCAATAATTCCACCATAAGCGGCGAGAAATAAAGAACTACAAACCAGCAAAGAAATAATTTTAGTTGGTAATCTTGTACCTTGACGAACTTCCTCTAGAAAACTTGGGCGATCGCGCAGGAATCCAATCAGGACTGCAAAGTATTTTATTCCTAAAGATTTCCGTTCAATCATGTTATCCTCATCCAGATATTATTCAAGTTTCATCTGAGTAATCACCGCCAGAACCATACTTCCAGGCATCAATAAAACGATGCCAATAATATTGTTGTTCGTTTGGTTGATTCTTAATCCATATTTCTAACATTGGACTCAATGAAAACAAGGCAGTATATACACCTAAGTTCCCGTAATGCACCATCCAATCTAACAAACTTCCTAAACCTACTTGCGGAATTATCTTGGCAACTAATCCCGGATGAAATAAACCAGTTTTTAACAGTGTTTGCGTTAGTGCCGAAAACTGCACTATATCCTGTAAAAATGGTTTTAGTACTGGTGTACCCAACTGTTGCATTTCCTGAAATACTACTGAGAGTAGTTGGTTAATTTGATCTGGAGCAATTTTCTGATTTACACCAACACTCATCGCCCTTTGAAACAACCAGGTAACAGTCAAACTGGGCTGATAGGGTTGTAGCAGTGCGATCGCTTTTGTAGATAATTGTTTCGTTTCCAGCGCTTCGGAAATGCCAAATGTTAAACGCTTCAGGTGACGCACCATTGCCCCAAAACCACCAAAACTCAAGGGAGATTGACTACCACTGCTATCTCCCACTGTGAGAATGCGATTCCAAGGGGTTTTTATCGGACTTTGGCGATAGGTGGGAAAGAAACCAAATAGCGCCCGTTGAAACTTCAGCTGACTCAATTCCACTCCCTGATATTCTGGTAAGAGACGCAGATATTCTTCAAACAGAGCTTCTAAACTCAAACGTTGGGGATGTGCATCCATGTAGGTAAACAAGTAAGTGGTTCTGCCATCCCTGGCTGGGAAGGCTTCCCAGAAGTATTGACATTGATTCTGCAAAGATGTGAATGATAATATTAAGTCGCCTGAGTTATTTTCGGGAAAACCTTGGGCGCAACTTCCGACAACTAAGCACAAAGCGTCTGGTTTTTTGCCTTGGCGTGCTTGTTTAGTGATGGGCGAAAGATGTCCCATCGCGTCGATTAATAACCGAGTTTTGAATTGATTATTTACCATCACCCCATCTGGATGAACTACCGCTTCGGTAAAAGGTGTGTTTTCTAACAACTTTCCACCAGTGGCGAGAAATCGGGTTTTCAAAGTAGCCAGTAGATAAACTGGATCTACGCCGATATTCAAAACATCCTCTACCCAAACTTCTGTACCGCCATCAAAACTAACTCGTGCTGGGTTATATTGAGTAGCGATCGCACTTGCTAATTCCTCCTCTGTTAACAAGTTCAATTCCACAAACACATCTAATTCTTTGCGAGAAATATTCCACTCTTGTTCCCTCCCCCGCAAAATTCCCCGTTCCATCAACGCCACCCGCAGTCCCTTCACCGCCAAAGCGCAACCAATTAAAATACCCAAAGTGCCACCGCAGATAATTACATCGAAGTCTACAACGCCTAAAGGCTGTTGACTTTCTTTAACTAACGTTGGCACAGGTGCGGAGTTTTCACGCAGAGATGTTAAGATGCGATCGCCTTGGCGCAACCCTCCTAAAACATCGCCCGGTAATTGGGAAAGAATTTCTTCAGTTAAAGACATTTTGGAAAAATTCAACTCTACATTCTAAAACTACCTGAGAATGAAGAAAGTAGATATGAGCATGACCAATGTTTAGCAATCGAATGCGAGGCGCTATTTGAAGCACCTCACAACTGATATCGTTTAGTAATGGTAAAATGCTAATGACGATTAAACAACTACAAAATTGTTTTGGGTTAGTGACAATCCAGCTGATAATTGTGCAAATTTTACCTGAGTAAACCCAGATGCACTACCGTCAAGGTCAAAGAACAATGCACCTGTAATGTCATTGTAGATAAATCGCTCTTCACTAGTGGTTGCAGATGTTGCGATGGTAAACTGGCTCGCTTTGAGTGAAGGTGTTGACAACCCGCCACCAAAATTATCAGCCGATACCTGAATCACGTCAGTAGTAGGGTTGAAGTCATAAAGACTATCAACACCTTCGTGGCAACTATTGAAAGCAAAGGTATCAGTACCACCCCCCCTATAGAGACTGTCATTGCCATCGCCCCCAGGAGGAGGTTATTGCCATATGAACCGTTAGCACTCAAGGTATCGTCACCAGCACCACCGTTGAGGGTGTTTTTGCCAGAGGAGCCAGAGAGGTCAAAAGAATCATTGCCATCGCCCCCAGAGAGCAGGTTATTGGTATATAGACTGCTAGCAGTCAAGGTATCGTTACCTGCACCACCGTTGAGGGTATTATTGCCATCGCCCCCAGAGATCAGGTTATTGGTATATAGACCGCTAGCAGTCAAGGTATCGTTACCTGCACCACCATTGAGGGTATTATTACCCACGGCATCAGAGGCAAATAGAGAATCATTGCCATCGCCCCCAGAGAGCAGGTTATCGCCTGTTGAATTGTCAGCACCCAAGGTATCGTCACCAGCGCCATCGTTGACGGTGTTTTTGCCAGATGAGTTGATGAGTTATATAAGTCAAAAGAATCATTGCCATCGCCCCCAGAGAGCAGGTTATCGCCTGATGAATAGTCAGCATTCAAGGTATCGTCACCAGCGCCACCTATGAGGATATTGCTATAACCACTTATGAGGATATCGTCACCAGCACCACCGTTGAGAGTAGATGAGCCAGAGCCAGAGTTCTCAAGAGAATCATTGCCATCGCCCCCAAAAAATAGGTTATCGCCTGATGAATCGTAACCATTAGCACTCAAGGTATCGTCACCAGCGCCACCGATGAGAGTGTTATTCCCTGCACCAGCCCGCAGTAAGTCGTTCCCACTTTTGCCGTCAATGATGTCATCACCCCCCTGACCATTAATTACATCATCTGAGTTGTCAAAGCCGTTAACATTATTGTTGAGGTCGTTAAGGAAAGTAACTGTGTTCTTGTTGAAGATAGTGCTTTGGGTGGAGTTGGCATTGAAGACATCAAAGCTATCCGTGATGCTAGTTTGCCCATTAAACAAGATATTACCCAAATCTACACTCGCTCCAGTAGATAAGCTTAGGGCGTGTCATCAATTAGGTAAACTGCAATCAGAACTGCTAAAAAAGAATCAATACTCTTGACAACGATGACGCGTCGATAT
>NZ_JAQYWQ010000112.1 GCF_029379315.1 Nostoc sp. S13 | reverse complement strand
TCAAACCCTCATTTCCTCGTACAGCCAGATGGCGATCGCTCCTCCCGTGCAAATCCTTGTAACTCTCTTCTGGTAAGCTTTCATGATTCGCGGATGAGTCTATTTAACTGCTGATCAATATCGTCTAACTTAGCCTCTTCATATTGAATCTGCTTTTCTAGTTGAAACTTTACCGCCGTGCCTACCTCAATAGCCCAATCCGCTCGTAAGCACTTTAATTTTTCACTTCGCAGTTCCCACTCAGCATGAAGCCTCTTCCACCGTTGCTGCAAGCGCTGCTGCTGTTCAGTACTTAAGCTTTTAGCCATTTTGGATGTTAGATTTTAGTTTTTGTATTAATCAGACATGACATTTCACACTAGTAGAAATACTGTCTTAAATAATTATATAAAATTACTTCTCAATAAGCGACGAGAGAATAGGACTTTGGCATAGCGCTTAAAGGAGTGATCGCATCCTATCAAATTACCAAGTGACTGCTAGCTAGCTGATAGATGTTCATCTGGCAAAAATCCCCCTAATTCTCCTTGTAAAGGAGAATTGAGGGAATCAAATATTATTAACAATACCTTGTCCTAAAGGACACGCTACGCGAACACCAATTTACGAGACTGAGTTGGTGTATTAACTCTTTTTTCTTCAAGGCTTGGCAAAAACAATAAGTCCTAAAAATTCCTTCAAGGTTTTCCGCAAGGTTTTTTTAGGGTATTACCTGTAGTATAAAGAGTTTGATACTCCAAGCTAGTACTTTTGTACGCGACTTTGCCGTTTATAGTCAGCCCTTTGGCTGACGATGGATGCACCTGCCCCAGTGTCCAGGCGTAGTTTCAGGACTCGATCTCAGTTCATTTCTGCTGCCACCACTAACGCCCAGGGTTTGCGGCGATCAAGTCCAGATCGGCAATTGTTTCTGGAGTCAGCTGCACAGTTGCGGCTTTAAGATTTTCGCGCAGATGCTCGACGGATGACGTACCTGGGATGAGCAAGATATTGGGGGAGCGCTGAAGCAGCCATGCAAGCGCAACTTGCATAGGTGTAGCTTTCAACGAGGCTGCGGCTGCTTCAAGTGCTGAGGATTGCAACGGCGTGAACCCGCCAAGTGGAAAGAATGGCGTGAACGCGATATTGAGCCGTGCAAGTTCGTCGATCAACGGATCATCGTCGCGGTGCGCTAAGTTGTATTGATTCTGGACGCAAACAATCTCAGTGATCGACTGAGCCTCTGCGAATTGCTGGGGTGTGATGTTGCTAAGACCAATATGGCGGATAAGACCCTGACGCTTCAGGTCAGCAAGTACCGTAAGCGGTTTTTCGATCAAAACTTCAGGTGATTCCTGTTGGTCTGGGAGGCGGAGATTCACGACATCGAGCGCTTCCAGACCAAGATTTTGAAGATTATCGTGAACTGCATCGACGAGTTCCTTGGGCGAGAGGGCTACTTGCCACGATTTATCCTCGCCCCGGCGAGCTCCTACTTTAGTGACGATCACCAATCCCTCCGGGTAGGGGTGCAATGCTCGCCGAATAATCTGATTAGTAACGTGCGGGCCGTAGAAATCGCTGGTGTCGATGTGATTGATCCCGAGCGCAACAGCTTCGCGCAGAACGGCAATGGCGGCGTCAACATCGCGTGGCGGCCCCCAAACACCAGGCCCCGCGAGTTGCATAGCGCCATAACCCATACGCTTCAGAGACTTTGAAGTGCCTGGGAGTGTGAAACTCCCGCCGAGGTTCGTTTGATTAATCATCTTGTCTTTCCTTCAGTGTTTTTGAATGTGGCGTACATTGATAATTAGCTTTATCAGTTTCATCTTTTGTTAGTGCCATTCGACTATGGGTATTTTATTATGAGTTTGTACTTTACTAGGCTAGATAGCGAGTCAAAGTAAGTGCGACCGCCTGACATTTTGTGCAATTCTTTCTCAGCCACAAAGCACAATAAAAAGGGCAACAACATTCTTGTTCCCCTAACTCTATATTCCATGTAATTAAAAGCGGCTATAAGTTTTTAGCGATCGTTAAATTTTAGATAACTGCAAATCAGTTTTCGTCTCGCCCGTGAACTTCAGCGGGTGGACTGGTTGCCTCAACAGCAGTGAATGCTTCTAAAATTTTATAGGTGTGGCTGGCTCCTTTTGGTACTACCCAAGAACTCCCCGACTCTAGTAAAATCGTTTGCCCTTCAATATGCAATTCTGCACGACCACTGATTACATAACCAACAGTTTCATATTCTCGCGCTGTTGGCTCTTTAGGTTCGTTCGGTTGCTCATTCTCCCACAGGCGCATGGAAATACTTTTGCCAGATGCCAAATATTTTTGACCAAGTTGACCTTTAGGGGAATGGTTAGAGTCTACTTTGATAACGGTTGTATCAGATGTATCAGACATATTTTTTGCCTCTCTTGCTTTTTTATTAACCAAACGTTGGGGTTAGAGTTGTCGCACTGTAACCAGAAATCTCGATTGCACAAAAAGCAATTACCGCAGGAGATAGTGAAGAGAACAAGCACGCGATCGTTAATATCAAGATAAATATTGAATTTATTCTGATATTGAGACGCGATAATTATCGCGTCTCAGTAACTGCTCAAAACTTATTCGACAATGTATGAGTCAAAAATTTAGACTCAAAACTTGCTATCAGTCTACCTTCTACCTCTCAGTTGCTTGTTAGAAGAATTTTGGTAAAAACCTTCTTTTTCTCCAGTCAATGGCTCAACTGTTTTTTCGACTTTATTTTCTGTAGACTTAAGAAACTCTTTTGTAGCTCTAGGAGTTTTTTCATCCAAGTTTAGCTTTTCGCGGATATTATCAACAGCGCCTTTTATAGGATTTTCGGTATTTTCTATTTGGGTATCGTTTCTAATTTCACCTTGCTCATTGGGTGTTATTTTATAATAAGTACCCTCTGGAGTCTTTACATCGGCTTGAGCAATATTAACATCGCTAAAAGCCTGACCTAATAAAAATATAAATCCTACCAGAAAAACTACAAGAATTTGGGAAATGCGAATATTTCGCAGCGATGAAATTACTCGATTCATAAAAAACCTCAATTGCATTATGTTAGGTGGACAATTCAAAAGACTGAATGACTATTCACCATTCAGGCTTCAAGAACAACTTTGATGCAGTTGTCCTTTTTTTGTTGAAAAATCTGGTAGCCGTGGGGTGCTAACTCTAAAGGTAATTGATGGGTTACAACTAAGGATAGATCAAGTTTTCTATCCAAAATCACCTGCAATCAAAAATATATTTGTTGTCCATGCATTTGTCCCATCCTAAAGGTTAGTCCCTTGTTGAAAGCTGCACCAAATCGGCATTGATGCAAGCATCGTGGTCACGACCACCATTTATCTGTTTCAACGCTTCGCCAGCATTAACTTCTTGGTAGTTAATCGCATCTGTTTTGGCAAACTTTTTCGCCATTTTCAGGCGTTCAGGAAAGCGAGCGCTCTATAGCGATCGCTTTTTCGGCGTTATTAGTCATTGGGCATTGGGCAAATAACTACTTGCGTCCACTTGATTGACCTTCGGTAGTAGCAATTTCGCCTACTTCCATTAGCATCTTGAAGCGGCCCAATTCATCACCAATTTGCTGTTCTGGTTCTTCACCGAAAAGTTTAGCTACGGTAGCTGCCAACGCTCCACCTGGTGGGTTATACTCCAAAACAACCTTGACTTCCGTGCCGCGATCGCCTGGTGCTTTTTTGAAGCGAACAAAACCAGAATTATCAACGTCTGCACCTTCCACAGAAGCCCAAGAAATAAACTCATTTTCCCGGTCTTCAAGAATATCTGCATCCCATTCCACGCTATTATCCAAGGGTGCATTGGCTATCCAATGAGAACGTTTTTCGTTGTACACCTTGACAGATTTGAGATGCTTCATAAATGTGGGCAGATTCTCAAAGTTGTGCCAAAAGCGATACAATTCTTCTGCCGATTTATTAATTGTTACCGTCTTTTCAACTTTGATCGGTTGGTTTATCCCGATTGCTTCTTGTGCTTGCTGGATTGTGCTTTGTTTAGTTGCACCTTGATAAATCAAACCACCACCAGCCAAAGCCGTCAGTGCTCCCCGCAAAGAACCTTGCTTTAAACCCATCAGGACCATTGCACCGCCACCAATCAGAGATGCCCAACGCTCTACTTCACTAGCTTCACCTTGGCTTGTACTTAGTTTATCGCCTGATGTTGAAGTCACTTTTTTATATCTCCATCAATTCTCTGATCTCTCAGCCCTTTGGTAGAGGCGCATAGATAGCTGTCTCCCCTACTAGCAGGGAGTTTCGTTACATTCATACAGCAGCCCCTGTAGTCGGCTTAGGAGGCTGAATCTGAGCTACTATCCGCGCCCGATATACTTCTACCAATTGCTGTTCGGATTTCAATAAATCATGGTAAATTTGTTTGAAAATAGCAGTTGCTACTGGGTCAGTCAACATTGCAGACAAATTACCAATATCGCCAATACCTGTTTGCACATCCCCCAAAGCGGAACGTAACTGATAGATATCATCACTTCCTGTTAAAGCAGTTTTTACCTTGGCATACTGATTAGCAATATTTGCCCCTAAAGAAGGTTTTTCGCCGAGTAGATGAAGATAGCTTTCCAGTTTTTCAATGTGGCGCTGTTTATTACTAATGATTTCTTGAAAGACTGATTTTACTTCGCTATCTGATTCCTTTTCCAAGTACTTCTGAAATGCTTCTAGCGAATAACGTTCACCAGCAAGGGCACTATTTAAACCTTTAGCAATATCACTTTTTGTTGAGCCACCCCAAGCATCAGCCAGCTTCCACCATTCTGCACCTGTGTCTTTCTCATTTGGTAATGCAGCATCTTTGCCACCATAACCCAAACGGCTTAAAATAGCTGTGGTAAAAATTGGCAAATCTCCGGGTTCACGAGATGTAATTAAATTCCCGTCAACTACCACCGGCTCATCGAGATAATTTGCACCAGCGTTAATTATATCCTTGGCAATAGCGCTAAAGCCAGTAACTTGTTTACCCTTGAGCAAGTCGCCTTCAATCAAAACTTGTGGGCCGTGGCAAACCGCAGCTACCAATTTTCCTTGTTGTATAGCCTCTTGTACAAAGCGTACTGTATTAGGGTTCCGCCGCATTTTATCGGGAGCCATCCCACCAGGAATCACTACCGCATCGAATTCAGATGCGATCGCTTCTGTCGTAGTACCATCAGCTTGAATGCTAAGTTTGCCCTGTTTACCCTTATAATTTTCATTTACTCGCGAACCGAGGACTACTACCTCGATTCCTGCTTGTTTTAGTCCATTATAAGGAACTGTAAATTCTGCATCCTCTACTGCCTGTTCAATGAGAATGGCAACTTTTTTCTTACTGGAATGATTGCTATAGTCAGTCATAGATGGGATTACCTGTTTTTTTCTACTAGTTTTTAACTAGCTACAATATTCGTGGATTAGGACATTTAAACAGCGAGTAATTTTATTTTGGGTCAATGATAAAAAATAGTTATGAGTGAGAAGTTGGCTACTGAATAATTTCGCTTGAATAACCACTAACTCATAACTAAAAACTTCAACTACAAGTTGCTTGACCATGATTTCATATTTAAATCCTATGGCGCGATCGCTAATTTAGCTTCGTTCCAAGGGGATAGATTACTTTATTTCTAAAGCTATACCTCTCTAGTTAGACAACTTGGTGACAAGAAAACGTTATTGTGAGAATGCAGAAAAAAACTAGTATCATGGCAGAAAAAAATCATCATGACGAAATTCAAACCAATGATTTGCCACAGGAAATTACCGAATCCTACGGTACTGGTGTGAAAGACGTGTCGGGAAACAATATTGGCGGGCGCTCAACAGCAGCACAAAGAGACGAGTACACAGAAACTAGCCCGGAATTCACTGGTGGGGATGTTAATACTTATTGGCAAGATGCAGATGCAGTTGGGGATGAAGCTGTTGGTGGTAGTACTTCCATTCCCGACCACAATGTAACTGAAGAGCTAGAAGCAGCTGTAGGGCTAGAAATGGATGACTCTGAGTTTCTGCATACTAACGATATTTTAGAGGAACGTGACGGCGATCGCTGGGAGTTAGATCCAAAGTCTTCTGAAGATTATCAAGACCGGCGAGAATGAGCTCAATAAGAGTAGAAGCAGTATTCCTACTCGATAATTCACAAATTGGATGTCGCCGTTAATAATGTCGCTGAATTAGGCAGTGCTTTTTTAACAAGATATTTGGAAAGTCCTGGTGATAGAGTAAGTGTTTGGACAACCGTAGACCTGTTCAAGGGCGGCTAAAAGGGATCGAAGGACTATTTGATATCTTTCAAACATTCTCTAAGCACGGTAACAATAAAACTAACATCTATCTACCGAAATATCTCCTGAAAATCTCTTAATCTTGTAGCCAACTTCCAATTACTAACTCCTTCACCTTGCCCTTACCGAGGATTATTTTGGCTTTTGATGCTGAGTTTTTATTTAACTGTAATACTTCTAATGCAGGACTATATTCCGCCCGATTTATGTTCTGTTCCTAATTGTTCTTCTTTAGGATTCTAAGACATCTGTCTTCAGTAGGGTAAAACTTCAAATGTAAATTTGATAACCTTGCTAAGAATACTAATTAATTGCAATTGGAGTTAATAATGACATCTACGCAAACGAACGATCCAATTATTCGTGAACATGTTCAAGCTTGGCAAAGTTTAAATGTGGATCAACAGCTTGCTTTGTTTTGGTTTATCTATAAAGAAATAGGGCGTTCAATTACTCCAGCTGCCCCCGGTGCCAGTACTGCTTCCTCCGAAATAGCTGAAGGTTTATTTAATCAAGTTAAGGAATTATCTCACGAACAACAATTACAAGTTCAGCGTGATTTAATTAATAAAGTGGATACCCAACTTTCTCGTGAATATGGCTCTTTGGGTGATACCACCAAACTACTGTTTTGGTATCTCTTGTCTCAAGGTATGGAAAATGGCAGTATCATTCCTATACCTGATGATTATCAACTTCCTTCAGAATCTAAAGCCTTGTTTGGCAGAATTCAAGGATTAGCCTTTGAGCAACAGATTACTCTTTTCCGTGATTATGTTTCACCAATGGGTGCCGAAGCAAAAGCAGGTGCTGAAATTTAGCATTTTTGAACTTTTTAGGCTATTTAAGGGTATCTATTAACTCATTTATACCCTTGTCTTAAAGCTTGCTATCTCCGCCAGTCGCTTAATATCAAGCTCAATTTTGATGACTGGCGTCTTTATAAATTTTTAGTTAATTAAGTAGTTAATTACTTCGAGGTGTTTATGACTTCTACGAATATCAATTTTATAGAACAAGGTGTAACAAAATTTCAGAGTTTGGATATAGATGATCGCCTGACGGTTCTAGCGTTACTGTATACTGAAATTACCGATGCAATTCCGGCGCTCTGCCTCAATAATGTGCCAAATGAAAACAGTGCGAATTTAGTTGCACAAATTCAAAACCTGCCCCAATCAGAACAGCTTTCTGCTTTGCGTCAGTTGCTAAATCAAGATGAAGTAGGAGAAAGTCCAATTTCTACTCAAGAGTATGCTTCAATAAGCATTGAGGATAAATTGGCTTTTTGGTATCAATTAGCCCAAAACTTGGGAGCTTCAATTATTGGTGTACCAAATGAGCATATACCTTCGGAAAAAGCCGCAGAAGTATTAGATTTACTTCATACAACGAACATTGACGATTTAGTGACTTTCTTCAAACGGGTGCTGTAATACTTTAGATATTTGGTGAAATTAAATATGCGTTATCTAGAACCCTTGTAGAGACGCGAAATTTCGCGTCTCTACGTTCTTTTTCGGAGATGTCTTTTTGAGTTAAGAATGGTAGGTGGGGCTATGCCTCACCTTTATTTTTAAGCATATTAGTATGTGCCCGATTAATCAACAATGTTAAAAGTACCGCTACTACCGACATTCGTCCCCCCAAATAACACATAGGTTTGCCCAGCTTGAAAGACCCCATTGGCGGAGGCACGATCTGCGCCAATAATCAGATCATCAATCCCATCACCGTTAATGTCCCCCCTTGCTGACTCCAAAGCCTGATTCGTTATATACTACAATGCCATTAAGAGACTTCCAGAAAATAAACTATTCCATTCAATTTTTCATTACTGAACTAATCGGTTCAGTTTAGCTGTTTGAGGAATTCGCCAACGGTATCCGTATCTCGGCTCAATACCTATTTGGGTGTCCATACGACCTAATTAGGGCAGCCGACGCCGTGACCTGCAAGCGAGTGGCGCGGCTGCCCAGTAGCTGAAAATATTATTTTTGACAACCCAATTGAATTTTATCGGTTTAGATAGAAAACTCCTCTAGCAAAAGGGTCTGTATCAGTGAACCAACTACCACCGACTCCTGTAGTATTTGTAATACCGTTCCAGGTTTGAGTGTAGTTACCTGGACCAATATACCGTCGTAGGGTGAAACTTGTACCTGAGAAATGCCCAGTAGCAATATCTGTTCCAAAGTACCCTGAATTTGGAAAAGTCATTGTAGCAGTAAAACAAGTTCCCTCAGTACATGTGTAAGTACCATTAATATTTAGTACTGTACTTACTACGTTACCTTGAATGTTATTGTGATATCCGGTATAAGTACCAACACCAATAGATTGTGAAAGTGCTACACTTGGCGATAGCAGCGTTATGCTGCCCATCATTAAACTTGTTGTCAAAGCCGCTCTCGTTCTAAGATTTGTTTTCATCAGCTTTTCCTCGTTTATTTTCTTTCCAATTAAGTGAGTCTTTTACAGTGAAGTTACAGACTTTTTTTTGGCTACAATTTTAGTTCTAGCAATTACAAAAGTAGTTAAAAAACTTTACTTAACATTAATGGGACTTCCAAAGAATAAATTATTCCAAGAAAAACAAGAGACAGGTTTTCTCAAGAATGATAATCATTTGAAGGGGGGAACCGGAATCAAAGTCCCCCCTTGGGGAGCCACTGCGTTGGGCGGTGAGCCACTCTTGTTGCACGTGTCGTGGATTTAGGAGGATCGAGAACGTTTTGATACCTACAATAGGACTTTTCAAATATCCTCTAAGCTAAATCCCCGTCACAAAACGTAATTGCGAATTGCGAATTGCGAATTGCGAATTGCGAATTGGTTTAACCTTCTTTAATCACTGCTTGATAGCGACCTAGAGCGATTAAGGGAAAGTATTGTTGATACATATGATACTTGAGATAAAAATGGCAGGGAAAACCAGTACCTGTAAAGTCAGCCTCAAACCAAGTACCATCTGGCTGTTGAGTTGCCACTAAGTAGTTAATTCCCTGCTCAATCACATCAAGAGATAATTTACCAGTAGCTTCACCTGCTGCGATCAATCCAATTAAAGCCCAAGCAGTTTGAGATGCAGTACTATTTCCTTTTCCTTTGAGACTGGGATCATCATAGCTGCGGCAAGTCTCACCCCAACCCCCATCTGAGTTTTGACATCCAATTAACCAAGCTGCTCCTCGTTCTATACTGAGTTTATACCGTTCAGGGTCAATCAAGGCCAAGGCTGAGAGGACACCACTGGTGCCGTAGATATAATTTACACCCCAACGACCAAACCAACAGCCTTCACTTTCTTGTTCACGCAGAAGATAAGTAAGCGATCGCTCTAAATTATCACTATCAATTGACAACTCACAAGCACCCAGCATTTCTAGTACCCTAGCTGTAACATCGGCGGTGTTTGGATCAATCATCGCTTTCAAGTCGCCATAGGGGATGGAGTTGAGCCAATCCTGATCGTTATCTAAATCAAAAGCACCCCACCCGCCTAGTTTACATTGCATAGATGCAATCCAATTTAAGGCCCGAGCGATCGCAGCCTGCTTGATTTTTTCATTGGGGAGTTTTGCAACATCTAGTGCCATCACCACTACAGCCGAGTCATCTACATCTGGATAAAAGCGATTGTCAAACTCAAACGCCCAAGCCCCTGGTTTTCCTTGGCGATTTTTGACCGCCCAATCTCCGTAATCTAAAATTTGTTTTTGCAATAACCATTCTCCAGCTTGCACCACAGCCGGATGATCTGGTGCAAAACCAGATTCTACTAAGGCACGCATCGCCCAAGCTGTATCCCAGACGGGTGAAACACAAGGTTGCACTCGGTAGCTATGCTCTGTTTCAATGGCAAAGTTATCAATTGCTTGCAAACCTCGTTTCACAATGGGGTCGCTTGGGTCATAATCCAGACACCGCAAAGCCAGCATTGAATTCAACATTGCCGGAATAATGCCGCCCCAGTCGCCTGTAGCTTCTTGGCGCTCTAAAATCCACTTTTCGGCGGCTTTGATGCCTTCTTCACGAAAAGGTACTAAATTCAGGCGTTCTGCCAACTTAAACCCCTGATCAAGAGTCAGAAATAAATCTGTCCAATCACCACTTTGGGGTAATTCCCACCGGACTTGATCAACACCTTCAAGGTATAGCTCATCTAGGTTGATAGCTGAGTCGGTGAGAAAAACAGGTTTGCGATCGCACACAATCAGTAATGGTACTGTGCTGGAACGTGCCCAGCTAGACATCTCGTAGATATTGACGGGGAAAGCTTTTGGCAACAGCATCACGCAAGCTGGTAGTGAGGGAATACCACGCCAGTTGTAACAGCCAATCAAGGCTAAGTGCAACTTGGTAAAAATCCGAGTTTTGCTGATACCACCCCGTTGGAGAATAAAAGCTTGCGCCCGAATCATCGCCGGTTCATCTGCTGGTACACCTAGCAGTCTTAGCGCCATGTAGGCTTCAACCGAGGTGCTAAGTTCTCCGCCATCACCATAGAAAAGTTCCCAGCCGCCATGCTGCCGTTGCTCTTGACGCAGATATGCTTCAACTTTGTGCAAAGGTCTTGTTTGGTCTGTTCCCCAAATTTTATGCAGGAGGACGACTTCAGCAGTGATAGTGACATTAGATTCTAACTCTGCCCACCAGTAACCTGCCGGATTTTGAATCGAAAGCAAATATTCTTGACTGGCTGCGATCGCGGTTGCGACTTGATTGACTTTTACCCTATCTTGTGTTTGCATCAAATACTATTTAACCTCAACACCCAACACTAGTTTTGAATACGGCAATCCGATAAAAAAAGTTTCCTATATCAGTAGACATAGTATTCTGTCTGAGTTACTGAAAATTTGCAATAGATTTAGCCTGCTTCGCTGAAAATTCCAACACCGCACTAACTCACCAGCTCACAGAAGCTCTCCTCGAAGTTCTTTCAAAGAGCGACCATTTTCGATATCTCATAGGACTTACGCAAGACTCAAACTCCTATTCCTCTGTGTTCTCTGCGTCCTCTGTGGTTTGTTTTTCCGTTACCTGTGCGTAAGTCCTTTCTCACTAAAACTTTCAGAAAAAGCTAATCATCGTCTTGTAGTGTTTTTTGTAACGGCTGAGGTGAGCGATCGCAGTCAGTAAATCTAAATATCAGCGAAAGAATCACAGTTAATTCCCAATCTTTTATGACAGGACTTACGCACTCAAAACCTGAAACCTAGATCCCCCCTAACCCACGCCAGTCGCCTCAAGTCGTGAAACCCGCCCACAGCGCTGGCTCCCCTTAAAAAGGGGGGAACTTTAAAAGCCACCTTTTTAAGGGGGTTGGGGGATCTCTTGTGCGTAAGTCCTAACGAGAAAGAACATCTTGCGGGAGAGAAACTGACCCAATACTTATGGCGGGGTTTTTGATTTCAGAGATATGCGATCGCCAATACCGGGGTACAGTGATTTTGGATTTTGCAGAGGGAGATAGCGGCGGTCATGGATGTAATTGTATTAGGATTGATGCTCTTATCCTTGACAATTTGGTTAGGATTACTGTGTTTTTGGGGACAATTTTGGCGGACAGACCAGCAATTAGAGATTGGAGAAACTCCGCTAAAATCGTTACCTGTGGTTTGTGCGGTGGTTCCTGCGCGTAACGAAGCTGAATTGTTACCAACTAGTTTGCGATCGCTCCTACTTCAAGACTATCCTGGTTCTTTCAACGTGTTTTTGGTAGACGATCGCAGCACAGATGGTACAGCAAATTTTGCCGAAGGGGTTGCATACGCCGTAGGTAAACCTCAGCAATTGCATATTATCTCAGGCGTTTCACTGCCTCCTGGTTGGTCGGGTAAACTTTGGGCAGTTGAACAAGGTATAAATAGTGCGAGTAAATTTGCACCCGACTATTTTTTGCTGACCGACGCAGATATTGAGCATGATCCTGGTAATCTCCGCCGACTCGTTGCTAAAGCTGTGCATGAAGATTTAGACCTGGTTTCAGTAATGGTGCGACTTAGGTGTGAAAGCTTTTGGGAAAAACTTTTGATTCCAGCTTTCGTCTTTTTCTTCCAAAAACTCTATCCCTTCCGTTGGGTGAATAATCCAAACAATCCTACAGCCGCCGCAGCCGGAGGATCTATTCTGATCGCCCGTGAAGCTTTAGAGCGAATCGGGGGTATTCAAGTCATTCGCCAAGCTTTAATTGACGATTGCGCCTTGGCTTCTGCTGTTAAGAGGAGTGGGGCAGTAGTGGCGGCTAAGGGGACAAGCCCAATGCCCAATCAAGGGCGTATCTGGCTAGGATTGAGTACCTTGACTCGCAGTTTGCGTCCCTATGATTCCCTGGCGACGATTTGGGATATGGTTGCCCGTAGTGCCTATACCCAACTGAATTATTCTCCATTACTATTATTGGGAACTTTGGTGGGAATGCCTCTGATTTATCTAGTTCCACCTATGAATCTAATTTTGGGAGTATTTTGGGGCAATTGGGCGATCGCACTTACAGGTTTATTAGGATGGCTGTTAATGGCTTTCGCTTACTACCCGACGATCCGCTTTTATAAATGTTCTCCCTGGTTAGCGTTGAGCTTACCTGCGATCGCTTTTCTCTATACTCTGATGACTCTAGACTCAGCACTACGTCATTGGCAAGGGCGCGGCGGCGCTTGGAAAGGAAGAGTTTACCCTAATCCAGATAATTTATAGTTGGGATAAGATTAGATTGAAAAATTTGAATCAAGAAGCAAAAGACCTTATTCAAAATAAGATGGCTTTACGTGTTAAGAATAAAAGCAAACCTATTAGATTCACCTCCTAAATCAATACAGTTCAGTTAAGCATTTCTTCATTCTCTTCCTTGTCTTCCTTGTCTTCCTTCTCTTCTTTGCGACGGCAGTCGCTACAACTCTTGGAACCCCCCTTCGGGTTCACCAGTCGCCTACGGCGGGAAACCCGCCTACAGCGCTGGATTCACCGCAACGCGCTGCCTCTTTTTTGCGCCCTTTGCGGTTCGTTAAAAAAAAAGACTTTTACAAAGAGTTTTAGCCTTAACCCAAGCGTATTGCCTCCTAAATCATCTTTACTAGCTGAAACTTCAATGACTGATGATTAGCCCCAAATGTATTAACCGCTTGAATCTTTGGCACATCTAGGATACCAGTTTTAACACAGTGATACTACAATCCTTGATGGCTGGAGAGTGTCAACCCCAACTCTTGGAGACGCTACGCGAACGGGGAATTAAAAATTAATAATCCCCATAAATCAATTTAGGGGCTTGTAATAATGACTTAGTATTTCGAGACGCAGAGCGCGAGAAATACATTTTTTCTGTTCTCCATAAATAAATTTAGCGCAAAGTCTGAGCGGAGGTTTCCTCCGTTGGCACAGCCCGCCGCAGGCATCAGAACTTTGTAAGAGAGGGGCTTGTACCCTTTTCGTTTTCGGTCAAAGATAAAAGCAGACATTCCCAAACTAGCCGTGGTTGAGCGTAAGCAAGTAAGTATTTACGACTTTGTTCTAGCTGGTTGATGATACTGGATTGATGCCACTGCTGCCAGTAGAATTGCTGAAGATAATCAACTAACCACAGTTGCGCTTCTGTATCTAAATCCTGATCAATTTTTTTGGCTAACTCCAAGGCTTTGCGGTACGAAGCAGGGGCTTTTTTCAAATCTTCGAGTAACTCAGAGGGAATAGCTTGTAATTGCTCGTAAGATGCGATCGCACTTCCCGCACTGCCAGCTGCTATAGTCAATACTGCCTGATTTAGTAAAATTTCCTGATGACCAGTTTGTGTGAGTACAACAGCCAAAGACTGTGCATCTAAACGATAAAAAGGAATGCGTTGACAGCGTGACACTAAAGTTGGCAACACAGACTCAGGTGTAGGTGCAATTAAAATTAACGTCGCCTGTCCCGGTTCTTCCAAGGTTTTAAGTAAAGCATTCGCTGCGGCTTCTGCCATTGTTTGGGCTTCTTCCAGCACTACCACATTCCTCGGTGCTTCCAGGGGTGGCCGACTTAGAAACTCGGTAATTTCCCGAATTTGCTCTAGCCGAATTACAGGTGGTGCCTTACGCTTAAGTCCTTTCTCGGTGGCTTCGGCTGCTGTTAATCGTTGTCCTTGGTATTGGTAGGTTGGTTGCACCCACAACAAAGCTGGGTGGTTCCCTTGACGCAAACGGTTTTGTAAAGACGCAGTGCTTCCCATTTCACTAGAAAATAGCAATTCCACAAAACACCTAGCTGCTAAACTCCTTCCTACACCATCTGGCCCCACAAATAGATAGGCTGGAGCAACCCGGTTTTGTCTGACAGCCTGAGTGAGTAATTCTATGGCTTGCTGTTGTCCTACTACTGGTGCAAATGGGTTAATAGTTGATGACCTTTGCCAAAACAAGAATATAAAAACAGAGGGCTGATGTAATAAAGTTGTTGTCTTCCAGAACGACAACTTAGAAGCTACAAAATGCCAATATTTGACATACTAGCACTGTTGCAATCACTTCTACCGTGTAAAGACCGTAGCTTTTTTAAATGCAGAGGGATGCAATAACTAAATATTTTTACCTAATTATCAACAATAAATATCTGAAAGCCTTATTTTGTCTACATCCTAGCTAATTTAGAATGATTGTATCTACGTCCTACAGTCTAGTCACACAAAGGCTTTAATCGAATGGCACTAAGATAAGATATAGCGCTTGCCCTCACTGGTTAAGAGCCTAGAGGCTCTTAACCCATTCTGGGAGGGCTGCCCCCTCCAGTAGCTTGACCAGAGGTAGAGCCTCTTGAATACATTCCCAGCCTGGATGCTCTTAACGAGGCGACACAAGCTTTTGGGCTTTTATTAGTGCCATTGGGCTTTAATCATTTTCGGAGATGTCTAGTGTTTTTAAACGCAGAGGGACGCAAAGTTTTTTTGAAGAGAATTTGTTACAACAAAGTTATGCAATGTTGTAGTTAGGAAGTCTCAGATGTCGCACAAACAATTTATTTATTGCTGGCAAAAATGGTTACTTCCCATCTTTGTACGTGCAGTGGTAATGATTTGTCTCACAGCAGGAGTGTTGAGCATCTTGGGAAGCACTGCTCCGATGAGTAATGCTGAACCTGTTTTTCATAGTTATGTTGCAGCTAATGCTCAACTTGCAAGTACTGTTAGGCGTATCCAGGATCAACGGACATCATTAAAATCAACAGCGCTAAATGCCATTGTATATCACAGTCCCGATTGTAATTGTTGTGGCGGGTGGATTGACCACTTAAAGGCACAGGGTTTTAAAATCACAGACTTTTCTACACCTGATATCGCAAGAGTCAAACAAAAGTACAACGTGCCGGATAACTTGTCATCTTGTCACACAGCAATTGTTAATGGATATGTCATCGAAGGACACGTTCCAGCAGAGGACATTAAACGTCTGCTTCAAGAAAAGCCAAATGTTGTTGGTTTATCTGTTCCCCAAATGCCTGTAGGCACTCCTGGGATGGAGATTGGGAATCGAAAAGACTCGTTTTCTGTGCTTTCCTTTGATCGCAATGACTCAGTTACGGTATTCAATAAGTATTCGTCCTCTTGATCTAAACTTTTCCTAAAAACCGAAACTCATACTCTTTTTTTGGCTAAGGTATTTAATCTGCCTTCTTCTGCGGCGATATTTTCACGAACGATCGCAAATGCACTCATGGCTACTTTAATCTGGGGTTGGTAGCGATACTAGCCCATCTTTGTGCATTCAATACTCAGCAAAATTGGGCTGTATTCCAAAATGGAATTTAAGTAGATCGAGTCACGACATCGGAAAAATTATCGTGATTAAGTGTAATAGAGTCAAAACTACGGTAGCACCGTCGGGTTATGGTATATTACCACCATCAGATCCTAAAATTGTCTACTTGTAAACTCAGAGTAATTTCCAGTCGCTCTCAAGCTTTCGATTTTGACTAAGATTTTGCCCGATCAAGTTTTAGCTGATTTGTTAGTGATCAAAAATTAGGCTTTGGTGGATTACAAGCAAACAAGCAAACTTAGACAAATAACCCAGCAGTTTCAATTACAAACGCACAATTATGGTAGATATTAAGTTCGCATACTGGATTCCCAACGTCAGTGGCGGGTTAGTAGTAAGTAAAATCCCCCAACGGACAGATTGGACTTACGAATACAATGCTCAACTGGCTCAAACAGCTGAAGAAGTCGGATTTGAATATGCTCTAGCACAAGCCAGATTTATCGCCAGCTATGGTGCTGAGTACCAGCTAGAGGCACTTACAACCGTATCAGCCCTAGCTCCAGTCACGAAGAAATTGAAGTTAATTGCAGCAGTTCACCCTGGATTGTGGCATCCGGGAGTGGTTGCTAAAATCGGTTCTAGCATAGATTTTCTGTCAAACGGTCGGTTTGCCCTCAATGTGGTTAGCGGCTGGTTCAAAGATGAATTCACCATCTATGGTGAACCCTGGTTAGACCATGACGAACGCTATCGTCGTTCCGAAGAATTTATCCGTGTTCTTAAAGGTTTGTGGACAGAAGAAGAGTTTCACTTTCGGGGCGACTTTTATCGGATCAATGGAGGTTGGGTGAAGCCTAAACCGATTACCCAACCGCATCCCGAAATCTTCCAAGGCGGTAACTCGAAAGCAGCCCGACGCATGGCTGGCCGCGTCTCTGATTGGTATTTTATGAATGGCAACAGCATAGAAGGGGTGCGGGAGCAGATTGAAGAAGTGTCTGCATTAGCGAGTTTTGAAGGACGCAAAATTAAGTTTGGTCTGAATTCCTTTATCATCGTGCGAGATACGGAAGCAGAAGCCCATGAAGTATTGCGCGATATTATTGCCCAAGCGGATGTCGAGGCGGTAAAAGGATTTGGCGAAGCAGTGAAACAGGCAGGAGCTTCTACTAGTGAACGTGAGGGAATGTGGGCGAATTCCAATTTTGAAGACTTGGTGCAGTATAACGATGGCTTCCGTTCCGGCTTGATTGGTACGGCTGACCAAGTTGCTGACAAGATTCGCCAGTTTTATGAAGTGGGAGTTGATCTAATTCTCGGTGGCTTTTTACACTACTCAGATGATTTGCCTGCATTTGGGCGGACAGTAATTCCGATTGTGCGCGAACTAGAAGCTAATCGTCGCCAGGCTGATGAGTTAGTTGTGGTGTAGTAGATTCTTGAGAGTTAACAACTTCTGCAAGTAGTTGTGTAATTTATCCGGGCTTTATTTGAGAAGTCGTTCAATGGTTAAGCCCATTCCGACAAAAAGTTGATCATTCAAAGAATCTTACTCAGATTCAATCTGTGTATTGGCATATTGCAATCAGCTCCACAAATTACGACTAGCCAATGTATTTAGATCATTATCTGGTGAAATACTTATCACAATCAAGGAGTTATATTATGACATCAGTAATTAATACTGAACAGAAAGCGCATATCATTCAAGATGACCAAGAAGCGATCGCGATCGCTCATGAATTGGCAGCTGAGTTTCTCAAGGGAGATTCAGATCGCGACCAAAATCGGCGTTTGCCTGCTGAAGAAGTGCAAAAGTTCTCTCAGAGCGGATTGTGGGGGATTACAGTCCCGAAACAGTATGGTGGGGCTTTTGTATCTAATGTCACCTTAGCAGAAGTCATAAAAATCATTTCCGAAGCTGACTCTAGCCTCGGACAAATTCCCCAAAACCACCTCTATATGGTGGAAGCAGTTCGCTTGGATGGTACAGATGAGCAAAAAAAGTTCTTCTTTGATTTGGCTTTACAAGGCAAGCGCTTCGGTAACGCCTTCTCGGAAATTGGCACTAAGTCTGTTACTGATGTCCAGACTAAGTTAGAACCAGATGGCTCTGACTACGTACTTAACGGACGTAAATATTACTCCGCCGGGGCATTACTAGCTGATTGGGTTCCCGTGATTGCTAGTCAAGATGGTAAGACAGTGGTGGCATTTGTCGAAAGAGATGCCGCAGGATTGACGCTACTTGATGACTGGACGAGCTTCGGACAGCGTACCACTGCTAGCGGCACTACGATTATTGAAAATGTGAAAGTGAAGGCAGAACACGTCATTCCGCATTACTTAGCCTTTGAGAGGGCAACACCAATGGGTGCGATCGCGCAAATCATCCAAGCTGCCGTAGACGTGGGGATTGCCAAAGCCGCAGTCCGTGACACTATCTACTTTGTCCGCAACCATACCCGCCCTTGGGTTGACAGCAATTTAGAAAAGGGATACGAAGACCCTCTGACGCTCTATAACTTAGGCAATGTCCAAATTCAGGTTCACGCTGCTGAAGGATTGTTGCGACGTGCGGGTGAGTTTATCGACATCGCCAACGAATCAGGTTTAGAAGAACCCAAGGTAGTTGAAGCATCGATCGCAGTTGCGGAAGCCAAAGCATTGGCAACGGAAGCAGCACTACTAGCTACCAATAAGTTGTTTGAACTAGCAGGCACTAAGTCCACATTGGAGCAATTCAACTACGATCGCCACTGGCGAAATGCCCGCGCTCACACACTCCACGATCCCGTGCGCTGGAAATACTACGCTGTTGGTAACTACTTCCTGAATGGTGTTTATCCCCCACGTCATCCTTGGCTGTAATTGTCGCATTCTCTATTAGGGTCAATCAATTTTAGATTTTGGATGGATGGTGGAACGCAGAGGTTGTCAATCAACTTCTGAATCATGAGCATAGTTAAGTCCAATAATTCAGGGTGCTTGTCAAGTATTAAACTACTTGCTGTACTGCCAAAGCATGTTGTATGTCTAAATCTGGAATCACCGTTACCATTAAACTGTTTGCTGCTTATCAAGAAGCCTTTAAGGTTTCGGAACTGGTGCTAGAATTTCCTAATAGTATGCCAGTCAAAGCAGTATGCGATCGCCTCATATCTGAACACCCCGAACTCTCCCAATGGCGTGACATCACCCGTTTTGGGATTAATTTAATCTTTGTCGAACCAGATACCCTACTAGAAGATGGGGATGAAGTCGTGCTGATTCCACCAGTTAGTGGCGGTTAGCAAAGCAAAACAATTATGAGTTATACCATTTCTTCGTGAGGCTACGCTAAACCCTTTTAACTTCTTTCTTTCTTTCTTTCTTTGTGACGGTAGTCGCTACAACTCTTGGAACCCCCCTTCGGGTTCACCAGTCGCCTACGGCGGGAAACCCGCCTACAGCGCTGGATTCACCGCAACGCGCTGCCTCTCCTTTGCGTCCTTCTCCCAAGGGGAGACGCTAACGCGAATGCGGTTCGTTTTTCTTTCTTGTACTTAAATATGGTTTAGCGCATCTTCATACAGAATTGGTATTAGGAGCGATGCCCTGAGCCTGCCCTACCCTTCCCTACGGGACGCCAGGGGCGAACGGAAAGCAAGCTACGCGCAGCCTCTCGTAGAGAAGGGTTATGAGTGATGAGTTAAAGATTAATAGCTTTAGGACTTAGCAGTTAGCTTTACTAGCTGATCTAATTCTTGCTGCATCTGACTAACAACTAATTCATAACATTCATTGACATAATGGCGATCGCTAGCTGCTTCAGGGCCGTAGCGTTCAAATACAATTGGCGGACAAACTCGTGTGTACATGGGCACAGGTAATGGAATGTTGGGCAACGGGCCAATTGCTAATCCCCAAGGCAGTCCAAGATAGATCGGAAAAACTTCTGGATCAATCCCAAACAGCCAAGGCATTCCCCACTCGTGGAGTTGCTGCACAATTTTGTAGCAGTCAGCGATCACAATCAGGGTATCGTGAGCACCCCAGGAAATCACAGGCACAATCGGCACATTTTTCCGCAATGCTAACTTGATAAATCCTCGCCGCCCCGCAAAGTGGATTTTGTTACGTAAATAATGCGGTCGGAAGATATCTTCGGCTCCCCCTGGATAAACTAGCACACTAGCTCCAGATTGCAAGGCAGTGTAAGCCATTTTCGGATGAGCGATGATTGCTCCAGCCTTGACGACCAGTTGCGCTAGTGGTGGGCTAACCTGCCAAGCATTGGGATGCATCAAACCATAAATGGGTTGCTCTACACCAAATCGTCGGAACCAGTCGTACATCATCATTGTCATATCGGGAGCCGCAAGTCCCCCGTTATGCGAACCGACAAATAGGACTTGTTTTTGAGGTGGAATATTATCCCAGCCACTAGTTTGAACTCGAAAATAGTAGTGATAGAAAAAGCCCAACAGAGGCATCAGAGATTCTATGAACTTTGGATCTCGCTCATCCAAAGACCAACCGGGTTTTTTGTTTAAGAGATGTTGCTTTTTTGACATCGATGCATTTTAACAAGATTGGCAAAGGTCAAACAATCTTTCTTATACCATTTTGGATTGTAAAACTGTCGCAATCATTTTTTAAATTGGTATTAGTACAATTTTGCGTAAAAACGTAGCTTTTTTCATGCAGGGGAACACATTAAGATTCCAAGGGAATGCATTGGCATTGCAAGCCAATGCATTCACAATGCATTGACTTGCATTCACAATGCAGGGTATTGCCAAATTTAATTCGCTACAAATTAATGAAATGCTGTACTTAGCTTTCATTGCTGTTTTGCTTCTGCTTGACTAGCCAAACAGAAAGCACAGCGATCGCGACACCAGCCACAATAAAACAATAAATGTAGCCGAAGTTATCCACAATCCTACCAAATACTGCTGCGCCGATTCCCTGGCCGACAAACAGGTTGAAGGCGAACAGCGAAACAGCAGTACCTCGTGCTTCCGGGGAAAGCTCAGTGGCTTGGGTCTGGAGGGTGCTGTGCATCATATAAAAGCCTAATCCGATTAAAATACTCAAGGGGATAAAAAACATCCAGTTCTGGAACAATGCGATCCCTAAGAAGCTGATAGACATCAAGCCTCCTCCCACGCCTATTAAACCAATTTCACCCAGTCGCCTGACAAACCATTTAACTGAGCGACTGTAAATCAGTCCACCCAATCCAAAACTACTGAGCATAAACCCGATCGCTAGATAACTTAGACTATAGCGATCGCGCAGAAATGCGCCGACGTAAGCAAATGCCCCAAACACACAAAAGCCTTCCACAAACACCGCCACAATCACAGTCCGGGCGATCGGTTGCTTCAATAGTTGGTAATAAGGTCGAAATGTGATCCCACCGACGCGACTTTGGGGACGTTGACTCTCGCCCAGGTGGCGCGTTCCCCGCCATAAAAGTCCCGCAATGGCAAGGGAGATGATCCCAAAGAGGAGAAAGATATCACGCCAGCCGATATATTCTCCAAAGATGCCGCCTAAACTACCACCGAGGATTTGACCTAACACTAGCGCACTTAAATACTTGCCGATCGCAGCTTGGCGTTCTTCATAAGGAAAATTATCACCAATATAAGCTAGGGTGACGGGGATAACTCCAGCAGCAGCCATCCCGGTGAGAAACCGCAGCAAGGTAAGTATGACGATATTTGACACAAAGGCACAAACAGCACTACCCACAGCAAATGCTGCCAGTGCTACTGTAATTACCTTAATTTTGCCGATGCGATCGCCTAGTGGGCCATAGACTAACTGAAATAGCCCGTAGGGAATTGTGTATGCCGAGATAATCACCGCAGCACTGCCAACACCGACTTTAAACTCGTCAGCAATGATGTGCAGCAGGGGATCAATCACCCGTGCATCAGCAACTACCATGAAGGCAGCAGCGCCCAACAGTCCTAATGAGACAGGTGTTTTGCCTGCTATATCCTTTGCTAACCTGCCCATTGCTATATTTATCCCGTAGTTTGAGTTTTCGCACTTCTAGAATAGACTTTTTGCAGAAGGGGAAGGGCTGGGGAAGTAAGAGAGTTACTCAAGAGTAATTCTTCTTTCCCTGATTTGCGTTCTTCGCTAATTTATATTTAGGAAAAAAAGCGTGTGACTCATCATGCAAATAGAGCAGCCTTTTAGAATTAATGCCGCCCAACCAGACAAGCTAAAACAATTCCTTCCCCAACCTTTAATTATCTCCAGCCCAGTCGCCAGTTGGAATGGTTTTTATTTTGCTTATCATCGCCAGTCGAACTATCAACTCCCTGAGACATCGCCTTTTCAGCACATTATTACCATTTATAGTAGAGAGTTTGAGGCAAAATTAAAAATTAACGGACACTGGCAAAGTAAATCTTATGCAGCAACTGATGTGGGTATTTTTCCTGCTCACCAAATTTCTCCGGCAGTAGAATTTGAACAAGAATTAGGGTTTATTCACGTCGGTCTTGAACCAGCGATGATTACTCGTGTTGCCTACGAGTCAGTAAATGCTGATGCCGTTGAAATTGTCCAACAACTGCAAACCCACGATCCACTGATTCAACAAATTGGACTGACACTCAAGCAAGAAATAGAAACTAGGGGATTTGATAGTTCTCTGTATATAGAGTCAGCAGTAAATCTGCTAGCGGTGCATTTATTGAAACGTTACTCAACGCAAAAATTCATTATTCGAGAATATACAGGTGGATTACAGAAACATCAATTAAAAGAAGCGATCGCCTATATCAATAGACTTATCCTTAATATAAATAGCATGAGATAATAAAAAGGTGGAGTAGAAATTATTTGGAAAGAATATGACAAGTCGTTTGG
>NZ_JAQYWQ010000111.1 GCF_029379315.1 Nostoc sp. S13 | reverse complement strand
TTTGACTTTGCCACTCTTCAGATGTACGGAGCTTGTTCAAAACTCAAATAGGATTCCTATAGTTGAGTAGGTTTAGAGCAACGGCAATTGTGCTGGGCACACTTAAGACGAGAATTCATCAAAATATCAGAGCGTCCCGGAGTCTCAAAAGAATTAGGAACAGCATTGGTTCTTCAGCAGGAAAAATTATTTGAACTTTGGCATCGAGTCAGAGATGGAACATTGAAGCGTTGTGAGTTCCAACTTTTAGTTCAAGAAATTCGCAACTCCCTTAAATCCTCTCTAGAAGAGGCTGCCGATTGTGAGATTGGTTCGGTAGAAAAGACACCATTGGCAAAAACTGTTCGCACTTGCCGCCAAATTTTAAAAGTTGAACCAGCTTTATGGTTATTTGTAACTGTTGAGGGTGTGGAGCCAACAAATAATGCTGCTGAAAGAGCTATACGTCCTGCGGTGATATGGCGACGTACCAGTTTTGGCTCTCAAACTCAAGCGGGTAGTACTTTTGTGACTCGAATGTTAACTGTTGTGACTTCCCTAAAGTCTCAACGTAAAAATGTCTTGGATTTTATGACTCACGCAGTGGGTGCAGCACGTGATGGTAATCCTGCTCCCTCTTTACTGCCTGAAGTCAATACTTCCCAGGAACAAGTCATAAATGTTGCTTAATCGCTATTGCTCATATCCGCTGATTTACCTTGATTCAATCTGGTGCAGTTTCTCTGCTTTTTCCTCACAACTCCTTCACTTGCTGAAATGCATTGTGTTTTAATCCGCGATCGCCCCGTGGTCGATTACCAAGAAAGGTTCGGTGAATGTGCGATCGCTGAATCAACTAAAGGAACTGTGCAAACTCTACGCCTAACCTTTGCCGGACATCAAGAAGTTAAACAATTTGCACGGAGATAATTATGGAACGTTCAATACTGATTCATTTCGACAATGCTACAGGTGAAGTTCGAGTGGAAGCGGAGGGGTTCGAGGGGCTGAGTTGTTTATCGGCTACACAACCGTTTGAAGAGGCATTGGGAGTTGTGGAGGGCGATGCCTACGGCGGTAAACTACGCATTTTCAAAGAAGAATCAGCACCACAGCTTCGCACTACGAACAGTAGTCAAACACGCCTACGTCAGTAATCAACACGGGGGAATCAACAAGTTCCCCCCTCAAAAACAATCATAAACGAATTAGCTAAAGAATACCCATTTGTTCACGTTTACGCACAGCAAAAACCAAGACAACCCGTGATCATCAAAGCTAGTACAGAGGGTTTGTGCGTACTTTTGAATGCAATAGTAACAGCGATTGCTTACCAAGAGAACAACGGTACAGCAGAAGTTTTTGACGGCGATGCCGAAGCCTATGAGGTGATCGTAAAAGTCGTAAACACACACGATGAATTATCTCCAGTTCCTTATCAAATTGAAAAACAATGAAACTCTCAAATCTCCTCTCCACGCTCGATTCACAAATCCCCATTGCTGCGGTTGATGTCCTGTCGCCCGATGAAGCGACTATCATTCAGTGGTTGACTACAGAAGCATCTAACAAGCTATCAAGTCCAGTATTCTTCTGGAATCTGGGAGTATCAACTTTAGAACAATGTTTAATCGCAGCAGATGGGGGATTGGTGTTTAAGCCAGTTGCAGAGTACAAAAAACCTCCACAGGCTGATCCACTACTATTTGTATTTGACTACATTGCTAACTTTAGTGCTGATGGAATCTTTATCTTAGGTGATATTCACTCGTTTATTGGGAAGAATTCGCCTTCGTTATCTTGGGAGGTTGTTAGCAAGGTAAAAAATCTCTACCATCGTCTCAAACCGACTGATAAACGCATTGTGCTGCTGGGTCAAAACATTCAATTACACGAGTCACTTGTACGCTTAATCCCTTATTGTGAAATTCCTCTACCGGGAGTTGAGCAAATACTACTTCATATCAATTCTTATTTGCATGACCTACAACAGTCAGCTATTGAACAGGAATTGGCTTTTACTATTTCCCTTAATAAAAGTGAAATTGAATCTCTTTCTCGTGCTGCCCTGGGATTAACCCTGGAGGAGATTAGCGACTTCCTGCGGTTAACTGTCAAACACAACCTAACATCAAATGGGATTTTAATTGATAGTAATTTCATACCCCAAGCAGTCGAGTATAAAACTCGGCTGTTGTCTCAAATGGGTATTGAATTGGGCAAGCCTGCTAGCATCTCCTTTGGAGGATTGGATTTGTTGCGTGAGTGGCTCAATCGGCGGCGGCGGCTATTCACACAAGAGGCGCGTGAGCTTTCCTTGCCTCAACCAAAAGGTGTTTTGCTTGCGGGGCCTCCCGGTACTGGAAAAACATTACTTGCTAAGAACATCGCTCATATCCTGAATCTACCGCTACTCCAGCTAGATATTGCATCCCTTTTGGGCAGTCTGGTAGGTGAGTCTGAGGGGAATGTTAGACGTGCTTTGAAAACAGCCTCAGCAATTGCTCCATGTATTTTATTTATGGACGAAGTGGAAAAAGCTCTTTCTGGCAGTGGTGACACAAGTGGCGTTTCTCAAAGGATTCTCGGCAATATTCTGACGTTCATGAGCGAGTGTACAAGTGGTGTATTTATTGTGGCAACCTGCAATGACCCTTCTGCACTGCCAACTGAGTTAAAGAGGAAGGGACGCTTTGATGAGGCTTTCTTTATTAATCTTCCCACGGAGCCAGAACGAGTGCAAATCTTGAGCATTCATCTGCAACGCTTTGGGATTGCGGTTGAAGACGAGTATTTGGAGGCGATCGCAGCTAATACCGCGAAATTCTCCGGTGCAGAACTGGAAACCCTTGCTTCGGAAGCTGCTCTGCTGGCATTCGATGAGGGTAGACCGCAGCAGGTAACACTTGCTGACCTCGAAACCTGCCGTCAAACCATTACCCCGCTTGCGATTCAGGACGCGGCGGCAGTGGAGCGAATGGAATCCTGGGCATCCACCGCACGACGGGCTAGCAGTCCTGTAGTTGCAGCGAAAACTCAATCCTTGCGTGCTGCTAAATTTCGGAATATGAACTGATGAGAAACCGATTGCCTCCTGATTCTATGGGGGCGATCGCCACCGATTCATAGCGGGTACGCCATCACTGTTTCTTCTAGTAATTGATAGCAACCAATTAACATAGTTAATAAGGCGAAAAAACATGATAACAGACTTAGTTACTTATTACGGGCAGACTCCAACCATTGACCAACTGGTTGAGAATTATGGCGCATATTTGGAGAAATTAGACAGAGAAACCAAATTGTTGCTTCGGACGGTGTTAACAAGTTATGTATTTATGCGAGAAAGGCATCAGCCGAGCAGTTGCACACTAATAGAAGCTTCTAGGGATGCACTTTTTGTCACATTTCTTGGTATGGATACGCCACAACTTTTGGTAGATATTTGCTCACAATTAAATGGGCTAACAACACACGAAGCGGAAACAATACTTGAAGCACTACAACACCAAATCCGATGGGGCAATGCCCAGAAGTTAGCGAATTGACAGGGTAAGAAACATGGAAATCTATTTAGTCTTTGTTGATGCTATCCAAA
Organism: Nostoc sp. S13; assembly: GCF_029379315.1. Taxonomy (GTDB): domain Bacteria; phylum Cyanobacteriota; class Cyanobacteriia; order Cyanobacteriales; family Nostocaceae; genus Nostoc. The sequence goes on along the minus strand of NZ_JAQYWQ010000111.1, from coordinate 19,661 downwards.
ACAGCAATAAGTTCTGGTCGGCCATTGTCGAAGATGGTAATTTAACAGTGCAGTGGGGCAGAGTCGGCTATCAAGCGCAGACTAAAGTTCACACATTAGGCAATCATCAAAGAGCGGTTAGTAAATTTAACAATCTGGTAGCCGAGAAAAAAGGTAAAGGCTACCGCGAAAGTCAGCCAGAAATAGATACAAGTGATGTTTACGAAATTGAGAGAGCTATTGGATTGCTTAATGCAATACGATCTTATGTGATTCATCGAAATTTTGATCAGCATTACATTCAACTTCTTAATCAATACTTAAAAATCGTACCTACGCCGTTAGGGATGCAAATTGCTCCCTACACAATATACCGAACTCTTGCTGATGATCCACATCAGCAAGAGTTACTCAATTCTCTGTTAGCGACACCTGCACCAATTGTTGCTGCGGTGGCTGTTAGTCATGCTCCTGAAGCAACAACAGAACCCAAGGTAATCAGTCTCAAGACTATCAGTAAAAACTTCTGGCGACATTTGTAAATACAGAGAGCATAACTAGTTAAAAACTAGTTATGTTCTTAATTTTTCTGCCTAAACACTTACTCGCATTATCAAAGAGGAAACATTATGCCGCGAAAATCCACTCATCCCGCCCCTGCTGATCATTCCTCACTATGCATACAATACCTTCGTCGTTGTGGGGGTAGCGCTCGATTGTGTCATATCAACTTCAGTCTTAGTGTGATTCAAATGTTGGTCAATCAAAGAAAAGTAAAGATTAAGAATACTAGTGCAGGTTTTTTTATTGAATTGGAGGATGCAAAATGAAAATACAGAAAGTAACTCATCAATCATATTTGCTTTCAAATAATAAGGGTAAGTTAGTTATTCGTCGGACTCGAAAAAGATTTAGCCCTAAGATTTTGATTGACTGCACCATAGAAACAACTGTAATTGTCTCTCTGCTCTTAACTGGGTTTTCAGGAGTAGGGGCAATGGGGTGCTGGGGGCTGGAGATTATTGAGACAAATGCTAACCCCAACATCATCATCTCTGGGTGGCAGCAACAGAAAAGTATTTGCTTGGGTGCAATGTTGGTAAGTTTTTCCGCCTTCTTAGGTAGTTCTTTAGTCGGAGCAAGCTTCAGTATTCAACGAGATAAATTTTAGGGAGAGAAATGACAATGAAAGAGTACAAAACTAAACATGGTGGCTACAAAATCGAGACTACTGAATTATCAGATGGTGCTGTAGATGTTCACGTTGGGAAGCAGAGCTTGTTGAAAACAACCTGGGCATCTCCTTCAACTAAAACCTTTGATAATCATACACAAGCTGTTAGTCATGCCAAAAATGCTATTGATAACGGCGAAATTGATTCAGTTTTTCAATGTTAGAACACACTAATGCAAATTCATTCCATTCAAGCATCTAAATATATAGGAGCAAAAAATGACGTTAACTCTAGATAATCGCTCTCAAAACAAAGAATCATCCTTGACGCAAGCATTACGGCTTCTTCAACAGCTAAACTCCAATGTTCAGGCGGGATGTTGGTTTGTATTTCAGGAGTTTTGGGTAGCGCTTTGTTGAACGGGCGTTTGAATTCTCAGGAGTAAATGAATCATGGGACGAAAAATCAGTAAAATCGATGAACTAGCTCAAAAACTGCTAGAAAGTCATCATCATAATCTTTCGCCTGGGGAATATGAGTATGTATCTACTTCTGCAAAACTAGTTAGTGAACAAATTAGTGCTTTTTATCAGGCAGCCGGGCTACAACCGCCAACAGAGAAAACAGTAAGAAATTGGTTCTACAAAAATAGATGTCCAGATTGGGCAATCGCTATCATAACTCATTGTTTAATTTCCCTAAATAGGGAAACTGCCTGAAATATCAAAATCCTATTGCATTGCGTAAAAACGTTTTTTATTGTAGAAGAGCAAGGTCAATGAATAGTCAATTGATAGTCACAGAACAATGCTTATTGATATCAACATGGATATTCACATTGACATCAACATTGATATTCATGTTGATGTCAATATGACATTAATATTAATACGAGTGTGACACGGATATTGACTAACTTTTTGAAACTGTTGATACGGATTTGACATTCTTAATGAAATCAGAGTGGAGAGAACAACTTTTTAGCTATCAACCAAGTCAATCGGGGGCAAATCCTTTAGTTCTACCAATGTCAAAAGCAAAAGCCACCAAGATTTTAGGCATTTGCTACCGCACATTAGAACGATGGGCAGAGGTCGCGCCAAGCATCCCAGAGTATAGATTAATACTTGTGAGGATGAAGACTCTGACCCAAGAAAAAAAATTACGTGCGCCACCAATCACACCTTATCAGGTATGGGTCATCGGTAAAATTGGGGAATTGTTCTCTGACATCACTCAAGGGATTGATAAAAAGGCTTTTGTGGAAATCATCATCGAAGCGCATAAACACGAATACACCCGTGCAGAATTTGAGAAAGAACAACTTAGATTCACATCACAAGTATTAGGAGAGACACATCATGTCGGATAACACATTTACTCGCGCAGAATTATTTGAATTATTGAGTGCTAGCTACAGTCCACAACAAATTATTGCTGGATTAGAACAGCTTGCCGCCTTAGACTCAACAGTTGATCCGAATGCAGAAGAATTTCCTGTAGAAATCAGTGATCGCTTAGACAGGTTGTTTAATCTAGCGCAAGCAACCCTCGACAAATCGAAGCTGTTAGGAGGTACGGGCAATTTGGCAAATATACAGACGGGAGCTATAGACATGGCCACTGAACAATTACAACTTGTTGGAGTCAGCCGAGAAACGTTTAAAGCATTCTTGGACATTGTGGCAGGTAAGACTGTTGCCCAAGCATTGGCAGTTCACCAATTTGAGCAAGAGTTATTCGATGAAATAACAAGTGAGCTTGATGTTCGTTCATTGCAGCGACGCACAGAGCAAGGCTTTGATGAAATAGCGTTTATTTATCAGTTGGCCAAAAATCCCGAAATCAGGCAACAAATTACCCAAGAATACGGGTTAAAGACTGGGGATGAGGTAAAACAACAAGTTCAAACCCTCACAACTGGTGCAACTGTTGGTTTTGACCCGGAAGCATTCTTACAAGAACTAGGAGTACCAACACCTGAAAAAAAGTCGAAACTACCTGCGACAATTCAAGATTTGAAAAATTTGACACGCTCTTTGTTGAGCGAGAAATTCCAATCTCCAGCTTAAAATGGCGCAAGTTCTTCAAGGAAAATCTTTTCGGATTGTCAGTCATTTTTTTTCTAGTTTGTATTGGGCTATCTGTTTACACTCATGTTATTAATGCACCGCCACCCCAGACAACACAAAGTATCCAAGGGCAACAACCATAAAATATTTTGGCTGAGTGTTTGATGAAATATCAGAAGCAAGCGATGTTGGGATTATTGGGCATGGGGTTAATCGCAAGTCCTCGGTTATCGCAACTGCCAGCCCAATTTAAGACTTACAACAGTGGCATTACTATTCGTGAGTCTGAAGAACTAGAACGCATTAAAGCCGAGCAAAGGGCAGCGACCGCCGACAAAATTAACTCTCTTGGAGTTACGCCCTCATTCAGTAAGTTACGAATCAGGAACTATCTAGACTCAAAAAAACGTAACCCTAGACCTGACACTACAGGTTATTTAGAATCGGAGACAGTTTTTATATATGACTCAACGGGTTTTTGTATTGGGCGTATTGAACAAAGGCAATGGAAATGGAAATATCGGTTCAAAAATGCTTGTAAGAATTCGCCGCTATTTAAAGATTCACTCAATTGATTTATGAAATATCTCACTCCAAACAAATCTAATTCACAACCAAAACCAGAATCATCATCACAAAAAGAGCCGAAAGAAGGAGGGGGTAACTACTTAGAATTATTAGCTCGGTGGATTGTGGCATTAATCTCACTGCCAGTCATCTTTATCTCACATATCATTGCCCAATTCGTTACCCCAGGCACACCCGGATACAAGCTGGTTGGTGCAATTGGTTTCTGGATTGGTACACTCCTTTCTACTGATAGCATCTGGCAAGTTTTATTCCAGGGAAAACCCCTCCTACCGTGGTTTGAAACTGAATGGATTGGCTGGTTTGGTTGGTTACAACTCCTATTTAATCCCTTGTTTTGGATTAGCTTTGGTATCTCTGCACTTGTTCAGGTTATGGAAGCGCGAACATTGCGTGGCAAAGACCCAAATCAAGCCAAGCATGAGTTTGAGGAATCAAAACAATACACACTCGGCAGTAAACCGAATGGCAATATCGACCTGACAGTGGCATTGTGGGGTGATTATAAAGCTGCTGGCATGAAAGAACGTCATACAGGTGGAGCGATCGCACTATTTTTCTGGGTACTAGACATCACCACCACATTCGTTGGCCGTAATCCCTTCCGCTACACTAACCCAGGTTTAATCCTGGCTTGTTTTGCTTACAATGTAGCCTCAATGATGGCAGGCGAGATTGGTTACAACATTTGGAAACTAACTAAGTAAGAGGAATTCACATGCAGCAAGAAATACCAATGCTAGGAACCAAAGAAACGGCACTTTTACGTGACGACTACCCCAGCATTGAGTATTTGGAAGCTGGGAATACTGCCTCTTGGTTACAGGAGCGTCAAGACCAGTTATTAGTCCGCGCTAAAGACGAGCGTAATGGCATGAATCTTGCTAAGTTCATTACTTTAGCGACGGCGGCAACTGGTGCTGTTTGTTATGCTACCTCTCCTCTTGCTCCTATCGGTGCAGTCGTAGCTGGTGTTGGTTATCTATGGTCTATTGTGCAAGACCTCAATAATACCCATCAATTTGCACCAATCCCTTTTATACGTGGTGGCTTTTTTGAATTCCTCTCGGCAATGGGAGATAGTGTTGCTAGAGACGAATACAATGCTTGCAAAAATGAACTGGCTGACTTGATGCTGCATCTGGAGCCAATGTCTAAGTATGAGTTGGGAGCAACGCGAAAAAGTGAGATCGGGGTTTAGTTCTCAATTACACCTCTATATTCTCAACAAAACTTGGTTTTTTAGTTGCGATCGCATCCTGAAACAAGCTATATACGTCCCAGGTTTCAGCACCTCACAAAATCGCGTTGCTCCCGTATGAGTTTGCCATGCTCAAGCAATCATCTCATGTAGTGTGTGAATACTTGAGCGCCGTTGAGCCAGGAAAAAGATTTTACGCTTACCGTTGGTTACTTGATTGGTTTATTCAGCTACGTGGGAGTTTCCCACCCGTGAGCAATTGTCTGGGCATTTAGCGCAAGTGACAATTGACCCGCGAGTTAATTACCAACAAGTAACAGTTATTCTTGAGGCCATACAACCGCAAAATCTTGGTATCCCACAAGCTCGATTTGCTCAATTACCAAATCATGCTGTGGGAGCAAGGTTTGAAGAGGAAACGGGGCAGAGTGTAAGGAGCGCAGGGGAAATTTCTCCCATGCCCACTGCTCCCATGCAAAGTGCTTCTTCCCCTCCAGTCAATACCGAAATTTCTACCTACACCACTAAACCCCAAGTGCAGTATGACCTAATTGGGCATATTGCTAAGAAAGTGACAAATATGCTGTGGGTTGGTGTCCCTGGTTCTGGCAAGGGTATTGCCATTAGCAATGCAATCGATGCTATCAAGCGACTGCATCCTCTTATACACATCTTTTATATTGACCCAAAAGGTGACGAGAAAGAAACCGGTTATTTCAAAGGTCGTGTTGATACTTTTAAACGGGCTAAAATCCTAGAAATGTCCCCGGTCGAAGCAGTCTTATGGGTCAAAGAATGCTTTACCGAATTTCAAAATATCTCTGGCTCCAAGCTGATTATTTTGGATGAAGGAACGGCTGTCTGTTCCAAATTTAAAAATACCAAGGGTGAGATTGGTTGGCTCAAAGACAAAATCATCTCTTACTGTTCTTGCGGTGATAGTTCCGGTTGGCATTTCTGGATTGTCGTGCAGAACCCTCACACTGATGACTTGGGCATTTCTGGCGGACTGCGATCGCAGCTAACTTCAGTGGCGTTAGTTCATCCTGATAACGTCCCAGCTTACAATGCCATGATTGCCACTCAACTCATCCCCAGCGATCGCAAGATTACCTCAACCCAAGTAATGGAGATTGCTGCACAATCACCAGTCGGTCGAGCAGTTTATTACGGTGGCATCAATGAATGGATACCAATGCCTCTGTTAAAGAATTTCTCTGGTTATGACCGGGATACCAAAAACTTTATTGACTCTGCACCAAGTAATAAGCAAACCTCTCAAGCCGAAACTAAGGAGTCTTGCACACCAACAACTCAAGCTCAACAGATGTTGGCACTTTTAGAGAAGACGAAAGCCAATTCAATTGATGAGTTTATCCAAACCGAGTTGAAATTAGACGGAGTTCCACCAGAGCTAATCCGTTTGGGAATCGAAAGATTGCTTCAGAATTCTCATATAAAGTACAAATTCGGTGGTTGCAATAGTAATCAAAATTAAAATTTGGAGAAAAATATGCAATCAGTTCTTAACTTTTCGTCACCACTAAAGCATACCTTGATTGTCGGTGCGCCCTGTTCTGGTAAAGATTTTTTAGCAAGCCACGCTATTAAAACACTTAAACAACAGCAACCCTCTCTTACTGTTAGCGAATTGCTTGGTTAGTAGCTACTTCTTGATACCTCACTTATCAAATCTTTCAAACTCGGTAAACCTAAACCTATGCAAGACAACAATCAAAGCAACTCCCCCTCAGCAGCCTCAAGCCCTTTAGAAAAGTTAACAACGAGTGTTGTTAACTTTATTAAGAGTCTTTCTCAAAGCTTCAAACTATCAGAACGCGAACTACTAGTTCAAAAACAGTGGCTACATAATATGCAAACTAGTAAGCTTCTCAAAGAACAACAGGATTTCATCAATGAAGCTAATCAACAGATGCCTATACTATTAACTTCCAAGTCAAGATTAATAATTCTGCAAGCAATACTTGTCACTCGTGCTAGAAATGGACAACCTATAGATGATTTAGTGACGGTAATTGAAGTAGTCAAGAAGAACGTTCTTGAGATAGATATCCAGCCCAATCTCAATTTAGAAAAGGAGCAAAAAACTCAACCTCAGAAAACCAAAAATGCACTAATTACACATCGTCACCAGTACGAGTTACCTGTTCTGAGCGAAGTTGGTGATTTAATCACTGATGTCCGAAACATTATATTAATTGTGCCTCTAATTGCGGCTCTATTTATTTTGATTTTGCCGATTACTAGCCCAAGAATTTGCGATTCTTGGGAGAATGCTACTGGCACTTATGAAAACAATAGCTTGTATTGTCAACTTTTAAGTAATTTTAATCGTTTTTTTCAAGACTATCAGAAGCTCGAATGAATCTTTTAGCTCTGGCAACAATCGCCGGAGCTTAAGCAAATATTTTTTAGTGCAGTTCTCATTTCAGTGACAATTAGCTACAGAACTGTTCGCCATCTTTTTCTAAGATGGCAATTAATTCCGACACTCACATATTTTCTCCCGTCCAAACTTTATCTAGTAACCGCAAATTTTTAAGAGTTAGGTCGCTCTCTTTCACTATCGATACATTTGTTTTGCCCAGTGCCATCAACAAATCTTCAAATACCACTAAGCCATTAAACTCTAAGCCTTGAATCTCGGCTGACGCTAAGGCTGACAATCGCTCACCACAAATCTCAATCATGAACCACTCACAAAAATCTTTCTCCAGCAATGGATGACGACCACCGATCCCTTGCATCAGCCATAGACCATAAATACTGGCTGTCGTATCATCCATTGTGGCTAAACGTTTAGCTGCCACCCTCCCAAGATTCTCAAAAAATCGCACACCTAAAGCTTTTTCTAACATCTGCATTGACTCTGGTAGTGCATGAACTACAACAGAAATTTGGCTATTTTCTAGTTGTTTAGAATGATAATTTTCTAAATATTCATTTGCCTTCTTTGATGCCAACATCCTACCATCTGGGTGTAAGTTGAAATCAACCCCTGGCTTGAAACCTCCTTGAACTAGTTTTTGAGTCATGCTTGTCGATACATCCTTTACGGCTTGTTGATAACTTTCTTTACCTACGTATTCTTGCAAGAACCAAACAAAATTTGCTCCCCTCTACTTGCACAAGAGCTTCTTTGAGGATTATTGTCTCATCCTCTAATTGTGCTAAGGTTAATATTTTTGAAATTTCTTGCAGATTTTGACAAGAAATCGCTTCTATCAACTGCTGTTTTAGGAGTTCATTTTGCGAATTCATTTATTCTGTGACTATCCGTATCATACTTTTTGTGAAGCTCCAATTCAAAATTCAAAAAAGGTCAAGCGTTCGCTGAAGGGATTGTGGATATTGCCAACGTCTGCTGTAGACATCACACTTATCTTAATATTGTTTCAATTTCTTTTAGGATATCAGCTAAAAAAGGAGCATCTGATTTAACGATATTATCCTCACTCCCATCATGTTTATGATGAGGGAAAGTAGTCAGATTTAATTTTCGGTTATGTTCAGTATTGTCATAGCGGAAAATTAGATTATTCTCTGAATTCATATATTGATAACTATACATTTTTCTATCTAGGGATATTTCAACATAAACAAATTCCCTCAAATGCAGCAAGGAGTTATCTTTAAATTCGAGTTTGGCTCTGATAAAACCTTCATACATTCCTCTTTTTTCAGTTTCTACATGGAATAATTTAACTATTTCTGAGGATTCAATTAAAAGCTGAATTTGCTGAAAATAATCTTCAATCAACAAAATCAATCTCCTCTATTGACTCTTTTGTTTGTTGTAAATGTGCCAACATTCGAGCTTCTCCAATCCACTCATCAAAGTCAAGGTTATGGGATAATTTATCATTATTAAACTGAGTGATAAATTCCTCAGTTGATAATTTATATTTGGTTTCAAATCCCTGAATCCGTTCTTCTGTTCTTTTGATTCCTGATGTCACACTCTGTAATCTTTCTGACAAAGCACTTTGAATAATGCGTCTGAGGGAATCTGGATCTTTTGACCGGAGTTTGAGTTCAGCCATTATTTTTCCTCTCCTGCTACTGTTAAATTCACAAAATAGTCCTTGAATGAGCAGTTGTTATTGTATATGCAAATTGAAACTAATCTGTGAGCAATGGCACTTTTTCGATTCCACAAGTTAGTCCATCACTTAAAACAGTTATCAGTTAAAACCCAAGGACTTTACGACTTGACTGATAACTGTTTACTATTAAAAACCATCACCCATCCAAAACGAGTCTCTCAAAAGAAACCTTGTACTATTATTTCTTACCTGCTTGCACACGCCCTTTTGTACCTTGTGTAACCTTCGATTCTTCTTCTTGCTTACTGGAATTAACCATTTTCATCAAGTGCTGATTTAGATAACTTTGCGCTGAGATATACAAACTTTCCCAAATCTCTTGATTGCGGCTGATTTTTGTACCGACTGTATTACCTGCTGTTTTCTCCGACACCAAGTATTTACGAAAATAGTTAGTCCACAAGTGTTGGAGAAAATCTTCAGCGAATTCGTTAAACGGCAGAAGGGAGCAACGCGATTTTGTGAGGTGCTGAAACCTGGGACGTATATAGCTTGTTTCAGGATGCGATCGCAACTAAAAAACCAAGTTTTGTTGAGAATATAGAGGTGTAATTGAGAACTAAACCCCGATCTCACTTTTTCGCGTTGCTCCCGTCCGAGACTTATCTGCTATAGCACGTGTTATCGACTGGGTAATCCACCAGTAAGCGTAAGTCGAGAGCTTATAGCCTTTATTAGGGTCAAACTTTTCGATCCCTCGTTGCAGCCCCAATGCCCCTTCTTGGAGCAAATCGAGAAAATCTAAATTGTGATTCTGGTATTTTTTGGCAACAGAAACCACCAGCCGCAGGTTAGCTGTCACCATTTTTTGTTTAGCCTTTTGACCTTGTTAAATAACTGATTGTAGTTCAGCTTCAGTAAACCCAAGCGAGGTAGCTAATTCCAAGTCAGTTAGTTGCCGGTTGAGTTGTTGAGCGAGGTTTGAGCGCTGTTCTTCAACTGCCATCATCTGCTGCACAAGTCTAGCCAATGTAATTTCTTGTTCAGGAGCCAGCAGAGGATAGCGACCGATTTCTTTAAGATAGGAGCGAACTAAGTCGGTAGGGGAGCAACGCGAAAAAGTGAGATCGGGATTTAGTTCTCAATTACACCCCTGTATTGTCAAAAAAACCTGGTTTTTTAGTTGCGATCGCATCCTGAAACAACCTTTATACGTCCCAGGTTTCACCACCTCACAAAATCGCGTTGCTCCCGTCGGTAGTTGGACTGGGCATTATTAGTAAATGATGAATGGAGTTCCGGTAAAGAGGATACAAGCTTTCGATTAAATATTCAAATATTCAAATATGTAAATATGAGTATATATTGAATATTCAAATATTCAAATATGTAAATACAGATACGCTAAATATTCAAATATTCAAATATTCAGCTATTAGATTTATAGATCGGAGTCTTGATATTAGTTTGCAGTCTAGGCATCAGCGTGCCAAACGGTGATGCCTCTTAGAAAAACTTAAAAATTTTTGTTATCTAATCCGATACTCAACTATTTAAGGTCAACTTCCCATATTTCTAAATTGCTTGAGAGCTTCGGCCGCTCCGACTACATTAGAAAGCTTAAAAAAGGTCTGAAATAACTCCTCAGCAAATTCAGAACGGTCAAGATTATCTCCAGCTTCACTTAGGTCTAGCAGTTCTCTATCTAACCTCTTACTAGTTTTTATAGGGAGGTGGAATATTGCTTGCATATAATCTGGGTTATTTCGCTTTGATACTTTACCTCGTTTGTTTGCTTTAGTTTTCATTTCGCCTTCTACTGGTACTGGGATGTCTTTCGATACAGAAGAAGTTGAATCTATTCCTACTATGGCACTTTCATTGTTAACAGAGGAAGGCTCTATAATTGGACTCTCCTCGTATCGATTTGATGAAATAACTATCTCTGCCTCCATTTCCTGACAAAGATTATCGCTTTTATTAACTTCCTGGTTTCGTTCAGCAATAGTATCTAAATTTGTCTCTTTGCTAGAAAACTCTTCTTCAGTAGAAATTTTCTTCTGCTCATAATCCTCAACTTGTAACTCTGCATTTAACGGTGCAGCATTTTTAAGTCTTAGGATTTCGCTGAATCTAGAAGCTCGGCCAGTGGGTTGAGTTTCGCTAGTTCCATCCAGTCCCGCCATGCTATTTTTCCTCCTTTAACTTTATAAATAGGCTGTCCAAGTGCAGCAGCATCTTTGTAAGCTTTCAGTAGTCTAATTCCCCGATCTAGTACGGGAAACCCATTTTCTTTTAGTGCATGAAATGCATCTAACCCATCTTTTTGGGGAGGGGGGGGGATCATAGTTAACAAAACACGGTAATTAACTCGGTTTGGCAAGCTCTGGGTCATTAAAGCTAAAGCGTCCATAGAGAGTGAATCTGGTGTACTTGGCAGAATTAATAAATCGCATCCATCTGCAAGTTCTTGCAATTCAGATTCAAGAGGACGTGCTGGAGTGTCGATAATTACAAAGTCGAATCTACTTTGACCCATCAATTTAGGAGCAGCATTCTCACTGCACACCTTGAAAGGTAATTTTCCTAACCTAGCCCATGTGGTAGCAGATCGGTTGGGGTCTGAATCAATTAATAAAGTTTCCCCTAACGGGGAAAACAAGCAGGCTAGGCAGATTGAGGTAGTTGTTTTCCCTACCCCTCCTTTGTAGGAGGAGAGGGTGATGATTTTCATATTAGTTTGACTATTTGAATATTCAAATATTTAACAACAAAATAGTGGAATAGTCAATAAAGAAACAAGGGGGTAGATAAATTACGCAGAAGCCTGCCATAAGAGGGCAAACTGCTTCATCGAAGACAACTCTTGACTTGGTAAAGCTCCTGCGGACGCTTTATTTCCATTGCAGTGGCAATGACTATAAATATTTTTGTCTATCTACTTATGTGTACATTTTTATTCAACTATTCAAATATTCAACTATTTAAATATTATAAATATTCAAATATTCAGCTATGTAAATATTCAAGTATTTAAGGGCAGATATAGCTTTTGTGACATGGAAGACAACAACGTAAAGTTGGCAACTTATTCAAATAGCTGGCTATTTAGCTATTTGAATACTCTTCTATAAAAATGAATATTTAAATATTCAAATAGCTAGACAATCAAAAGCAACGTTTTTGCTACATCATATAAGAACTTCAAAAATCGCTTTGGGGGCTGTAAGGGGGCTATATGTACCCCACCAATAAATGAGAACTCTCCTCAGAAATGACCCCCGCTTGGGGTACAAATGGGTGCTGCTTGGGGTACATTTGACTGTTTTACATTTTATACCCCACTTAGCCCCCAAAGGCTGATGATAAACTTGTTGACGCTTGAGAAAGAATGGGCAGAGGAGCAAAGGAGCAAGAGGGCTTTAAAAATTTATCAAGTCTTAAGACCTATATATACCCGTAGCAATAGCGTCATGAGTTCTGTTGCCGCAGCATGAATAAAAGCTGCAATTGTTGTGTAATCTCTTTGAGCAAGCGTAAATCTTTTTGAGTAACCGCTTTTTGATATTCAGCAAAGAGTGCTTCGTATTGCTGATCCAAAATCAAGTTGGCTGACTCAGAATAATTTTTTGCTTGCTGCTGTCTATTTTTTTCAAGCCATAGATCGGACATTTTCTTAAAATCTTCGTAGCTAAAATTTTCTTCACTCATAGTCAAAAAGTTCATTCATCCTCTTCATCCTCCTCCTCATAATCTGCATAATCTGCATAGTCTGCATAGTCTTTTCCATGTTCTTCGTACCACAAGCGTTCTTCTTCTTGAGCCGCCTCTCGCTGTATCCTTTTCCTTTCGGCAATTTCTGCCTCTATTGCTTCTTGTTCTAACTTTTCTTTCTCAAGCCTTTCTCGCTCCAGCCTTTCTCTTTCTTGGGTTTCTTGGTCTACCCTCTCTTTCTCAATTCTGATTAATCGCTGCTCAATTCGCCAACAGTAGAAATCCAAAGCTTTGCCCGTCGCGGCTCCGGTAACTGTGCCACCGACTAGAAAGATCAGTCCAGTTTTCCAGCCTTTGATCGGGCCACCGCTCCACTCCAAACTTTTTTGATTGAACCACACCAGCACAGAGAAGACAGAAATCCCAACTACTGTATTGATAAGAGCGAAAATTCTGGGGGTTATCTCAGTCTGTCGCAGTATCAGCCACTGTCCCAACCAAAGTATTGCGCCAAAAATGACAGAGGCGATCGCACTCATGACAATATGATCTGGATATCTGAATGGATCTAATGTCATGTTGATAATCAGTGGCACAAATACCAGGGCACACAGCAAAAAGCCAACAAGTAAACCAGCAGTGTTTATCAAACTCCAGTAGCGTCCCAAATAACCAAGGCGGAATTCTAATATCCACTCCTCCACCGGAAGCATTGTGATATAAAATGCCATTGCTGCACTGACGTAATCGAGCATTAGCAGAAGTTTTACCCGTGTGTTGCTTTGTATTTTACACAAGTTTCTGTGCAATGCCTTGAGTGCCCAGGTTTAGGCACTCGCGTTGCTCTTGAATAGAGTGAAAATTCTTGAACTGATACACCCAAATGAATCCAAAACAATTAGAAAACTCCATTTTTGAAGCTGTTTCTGACGCGACTGCAAGAGTTTGGACAACTGAAGAAAAGCAGTTGATTCAGAACGATTCAGAGCTACAAAATCAACTTGACCAATGGCTAAATAAAACATTTAAGTGATACTTGTTGGCATCCAGAAAACTATAGAATAGTCCGAGACTTAAGCGCCCCTTCAAGCTTCAGTCAACCCATGAATTTCTTTGAAGATATTCCTTTTTAAAACCTCTTATATTCGGCTCATACTTATTTTCCAGACGAATAGCGCTTCGCGTAACTTTTGTGAACATTACAAAAATTTCGGAGAAATACAATGGATATTCAATCTACACTCACCCAAGCTATTGAAATTATTGTCATGAGCTTTGTTGCTCTGATGATTTTCGATTTTATCGACGGACTTTATGTTGTGCCATTACCAGCTATTACAATTGCACAATCCAATGCCAGTTTGAAATCTGCAATAACAGCGCCTCAAATTGAACCACTATCTAATACTGAACAAGTACAAGCCGAACCTCAACAAACTCCCTTCGTCACATTACAGTTTGAGGAAATTTCTGACCCCTGGACATTAGAACTAGAGCCAGAATTAGAGTCTCACAACAGTTCTACCAAAACTCAACCAGTTGTACTCCAATTCCCTTCACTAAGGCTACTACCACCAGTAACAGGAGTACAACCGAAATCTAAGAAAGCTAAAACCGTCAAGAAATCTACTCTCCTCAAAGGCAAAACTACCAAAACTTCTAAAACTACTGCACATGTTACATCTACCCAAACCCCACGAGAACACACAAGACCACGCAAGCAGTCCGCTTAAGTAACTTTACCGGGTGTCCTGTTGCTTCGACATGGACACCTATTTAAGGAGCGATCGCATCGGTCAAGCGATCGCTTTTTTGTCATTTCAAAAATTCAAGCGCACTGTGCCTTGGTAGTCGCTCTCCGGTACGCCCCAGATGATCTTGAGTTTGCTCACGCTCGTCAGCACTTGGAAATAGCAATCGCCTTATCTGGAGAATATCATAAGCTTTAGGCGAGTATCTTCTGGAAGACCTCACCGGAACGAGTTAAAAGACGGATTCGCTCACAATGTAATCAACTAGCATTTGATACGTATTCCCACATGGTTGAGTTGGCCCAGTTAGTCAACGAATATGCAGCAAAACAAACATCTGTTGGAGTTCCACAACCGAAAGAGTGGTTGGAATTCATTTTTAATTTGAAATGTGCAAATCGAAAAGATTGAGCGGGAACATCCCACAGAAATAAACATTTTGCAACTAAGTCTACTTTGATTGCCGATCGCTGTACGAATCTTCCAGTGCAGTATCGGCTACGCCAAGTTTTTGTGAAATCAATACTATATATACAGTCATGGTAAGTGCAATTCAAGGCTCACTATTTGACCTACAGACAGTTCTGGACTACGGGCAGTCTATTGTCAGCGCCGGACATGAACTTGCCAAATATTTATTCAACAACCATACAATAACAACAAAAGCGATTCAGTCACAGATGAATCGTTACTTCAACGGCACGGCGGCATCAGGTGCTTGGCAGTGGAAGGACGGATACGAAGCCCTTGAGGTGGCGTTAATCTTGTACTTGCGGCAAAAGGGGCTGTCAGATAATCCCTTAGAACAACTGCGACGGCTTGAGTTGCTCTGCCCCACGCATACCCGCCGCAGCGAGGAGCAACTAAAACTTCAGCAGTTCTCTACTCCGTTACCCCTAGCGTACTTAGTGGCGTTGGCAGGGCAAATCACAAACAACGACCTGATTCTTGAACCATCTGCTGGTACTGGGATTTTAGCCCAGTTTGCTAAACTTCAAGGTGCAAGTTTGATGCTCAACGAGCTTGCACCCGATAGGGCGAAGATTCTGCGTCGGTTGTTTCCTGGCACTCCACTATTCTCTGTAAATGCCGAGCAGATTAACGACTACTTAGCCCGCATTTCTCAGCCATCTGTAGTGCTGATGAATCCGCCATTTTCATCATCACCCAAGATTAGCGATCGCAATCCCGACGCAACACCTCGGCATATTAATTCAGCCCTGCAAAGACTAGTTGACGGTGGGCGGCTAGTGACAATCACCGCTAATTGGTTCTCTCCCAATAATCCCACTTGGCGAGAAACCTTTGTTAAGTGGCACTCGGAAGCGCGAGTTGTGCTTTCGGTTGGGGTTAACGGCAAGGTGTACTCAAAACATGGTACACAAATTGACACCAGAATTACGGTAATTGACAAGGTTCCGGCTGACGATCACAGGCAAATCCCCTGTATTCCCAAAACCTTGGACTTGCCAGAACTGCTGGCGTTGATTGAGCAGTTGCCGGGGCGATCTTCGTGGCAACATCTTACTATTAAAGCGCCTCCTGTTACTGCGTCAAAAGTTGTTAAACTACCAAGACGCACCGTAGTAGTAGCTCAACCAGAAACAATTTCCTCTCTTCCAGACGTGGCAGTTCTGGAGTACGAATTGGTCGAGTGGAGTGGCTCAGACGGTTTAAAAGATACCCTTTACGAAACCTATCGCCCACAACGCTTAAGAATCAAGGATGCCCTACCACATCCCTCATTACTTTGCGAGAGCGCAGCCCTAGCACTTGTCTCACCACCAGCGCCTAGTTACAAACCACATCTTCCATGCAATATCATCACGCAAGGCTTGTTATCAGAGGCACAGCTTGAGAGTGTTATCTACGCGGGTCAAGCGCATTCTGAATTCCTGTCTGGATCGTATATTGTTGATGATTCCTGGGATAATGTAACTGTAGCAGCAAATACTGAAGAAAATCCCGTAAAATTTCGCCGTGGCTGGTTCTTAGGCGATGGTACAGGCTGTGGCAAAGGTAGACAAGTCGCGGGAATCGTTTTGGACAATTGGTGTCAAGGGCGAAGAAAAGCGATTTGGGTATCTAAAAGTTCTGCCCTAATTGAGGGTGCCCGACGCGATTGGTGTGCTTTGGGTGGAAATGAGCGAGATATTATCGACCTTAGCAATATTAAACTAGGTGATCCGATCCCTTTCACCCAAGGTATTCTGTTCTGTACGTACTCAACTCTACGTTCTCATCATAACGGCAAAAGTCGGCTCAAGCAAATCGTTGAGTGGGCTGGTGTTGATTTTGAGGGAGCGATCGCTTATGACGAATGCCACGCAATGGGTAACGCGATGGCACAAGAGGGCAAACTCGGTATGGTCGCCGCTTCACAGCAAGGTGTTGTTGGGCTGAGGCTGCAAAATGCACTGCCTTCTTCACGAGTTATATACGTGTCAGCCACCGGAGCAACGAAGGTTTCTAACCTATCTTATGCAAACCGCCTGGGGCTTTGGCAGACTGGGGATTTCCCGTTTACTTCACGCGAAGATTTTGTGGAATCTATCTCTGACGGTGGTATTGCGGCGATGGAAGTTGTGGCGCGGGATTTGAAGGCTTTAGGGCTGTATCTGGCGCGGAGTCTTTCCTTTGATGGTGTGGAATATGACACCTTGGAAATTGAGTTAACACCAACTCAGGAAGGGATTTACGATAACTACGCCTCGGCTTTCAAAATTATCCACAACAATTTACATCGGGCATTAGAGGCTTGCAATATATCTGGCGCAAAAACCTACAACCGTGCCGCTAAAATGTCTGCTATGTCGCAGTTCGAGTCCCACAAACAAAGGTTCTTTAACCATTTGTTGACCGGGATAAAGTGTCCACAGTTAATTAAGGCGATTGAACAGGATTTAGCTGCGGGTAATGCCGTTGTTATCCAAATCGTATCAACTAATGAGGAGTTGCTTAAGCGTCGGCTCAATGAGGTTCCCGTAGAAGAGTGGAAGGATTTAAACCTTGATTTAACTCCCCGTGAGTACCTCATGGATTATCTCATCAGTGCGTTCCCCGTTCACTTACATGAAATCCATTCAGGAGATGATGGTTCAGAACGCTCCGAGCCACTGTTTAATGCTGATGGTTCCCCTATCATCTCACAGGCAGCTTTGTCGTTGCGAGATGGATTGGTAGACAAACTTGCAAGTCTTGACCCTATCCCTGGAGCTTTAGAGCAACTGCTTTGGCACTTTGGTCACAAGCAAGTTGCTGAAGTGACAGGTCGTAGCAAGCGGGTGTTGAAAGACGAAGCTGGACGATTATTTGTTGATTCACGGGGTTCTGGCGCTAATATTGCTGAAACCACCGCATTTATGGCGGGAGATAAACAAATCCTCATTTTCAGTGATGCAGGTGGTACTGGTCGCAGCTACCATGCTGACTTAAATGCACTCAATCGGAGACGGCGATCGCACTACTTACTCGAAGCTGGCTGGAGAGCAGATAATGCCATACAAGGGTTGGGGCGATCGCATCGTACTAACCAAGCATCAGCACCCATATTCCGACCAGTCACTACAAATGTGCGAGGTGAACGTCGATTCATCAGCACAATTGCTCGGCGGCTGGACAGTCTCGGCGCACTCACTCGCGGACAAAGACAAACCGGGGGCAACGGGATATTCTCAGCACAAGACAATCTGGAATCAAACTATGCTGAGTATGCCTTGTACGAATTGTTCAAGCAGATTTTCCAAGGTCGATTTATTGAAGTTCCTTTAGGGACTTTTGAAGCCATGACAGGACTTAGCCTCACTTCCCACGAAGGCGGCATGAAAATCGATTTACCACCCCTGCGACAGTTCCTCAATCGGCTGCTGGCTTTGAGAATTGGGATGCAGAATATCATTTTCGAGCGTTTTGAGTTGCTGTTAAGTCAGCAGATTGAAACTGCGATCGCGACAGGTGTCTTTGAGCTTGGTGTTGAAACTCTTCGGGCTGAACGGTTTACCATCGAAAGCCAGGAAGCAGTTTATACTCATCCTGCTACTGGTAGTGTGACTAACTATCTCTTGATTGAGCGTGTTCAAAAGAACAATATTCAAACTGCTCAAGAAGCTGTGGATTACGCTAGCAAGTACCAGGGACGGCTGATGGTAAACGAGAAATCTGGTCAAGCCGCAGTATCTATTCCTACTCACAGTATCTTTAATGCTGAAGGTGGGGTAGTGCCACGGGTTTTGTTGGTGCGACCACAGAAAGAAACTCGCGTACCTGTCGACAAGCTCTTATCGTCAACCTGGAAGCAGGTTTCAACAGAGGCGTTTATTGCTGCGTGGTCGAAGGAAGTCTCCCAACTGCCTCAATTTACTACTGATTACATTCACCTTGTTACTGGAATACTTTTACCGATTTGGAAAACTCTACCACAGCAGAACAGTCGAGTATTTCGATTGCAAACTAGCGATGGTGAGAAAGTTCTAGGTCGGGTGATTTCGGCTCACGACATTCAAACTGTCAGAGAACAACTTGGACTAAGGAATCAGGTGCTTTCTCCAGCAGAACTGGTGAAGCTAGTCTTGAACGAGAAGTATTCACAACAGTTACCTGGAGGAGTTGTTACATTACGCTGTTCGTCTATTGCTGATGAGCGGCGGATTGAGCTAGTTAACGCTTTACCTGTAGTGGATCAACTTGTTGCTGTTGGATGTTTCACTGAAATTATCCAGTGGAAGAAACGAGTCTTTATTCCAACTGGCGATAAAGCGGCATCTATTCTGGCGGCGGTGATTGGAATTCTAAGATGAAATTTGTAGCCACTCTTAGCAAGTGGCTACTTTTTCGATTTCACTATTTCACTTTCAACTCCAAACAAATCTTTATAAACTTCAAAATCTCGAAAAAGCTCCATAATGAGACTTCTAGTAAATGCACAGTAAATCATATTTTCTCGCGCCTTATACAAGTCAAATGCTTTAAACAAATCTTTTTTAGCGCCCTCAATATCGCCCAGATAAAATCTGACTGTCCCTCGTCCATAGTATGCCTCTGCACAATCAGTATCCAGAGATAAGTAGGTCAACTTAATTAAATATAAGATAGAGATACTCTTCCCGTTGTATGTC
>NZ_JAQYWQ010000110.1 GCF_029379315.1 Nostoc sp. S13 | reverse complement strand
TTTGACTTTGCCACTCTTCAGATGTACGGAGCTTGTTCAAAACTCAAATAGGATTCCTATATTTTCCTCAACTAGTAAATTACAACCGATTGCGTCTTCTTAAAATAACCGCACTCAATTTAATTCGCTACGAATTAATGAAATGCTGTCCTAAGAAAACCTTTGCGT
The DNA here is from genome assembly GCF_029379315.1 of Nostoc sp. S13. Classification (GTDB taxonomy): domain Bacteria; phylum Cyanobacteriota; class Cyanobacteriia; order Cyanobacteriales; family Nostocaceae; genus Nostoc. The sequence goes on along the minus strand of NZ_JAQYWQ010000110.1, from coordinate 23,074 downwards.
AAGGTTTTTAGAAAAATCATTACATACAGATAATATTTGGAGGCAATATTCATGCAGCACTTGCGTCAGCTATTAGAAATAAAAAACTCGGAGTTAGCCCGGTTACTGCGGTTTAACTTGTATGGACTAGAGGCTACTTTAAATCAGGCTCGCACAGAATTTCCACTAGATCCAGGAGCCAAAGTATGCGATGATGTGCTGCAAGAACTTCATAGCCTGTTGCAACCTGCACCCCCACAGCAAAATACTGGTTGGGAAGATGCGCCAGATGATTTAAAACTAAGTCGCCTCCGGGAAGCTTTCGATTCTGACTTAGAACTTAATTATTATCTGGGTAATTCCCAACTGCAAAGCCAAACAGATGCTGATTTGTGGAATGAGATTCAACGCAAACTGCTGCGGATACCAGAGGATTTGGCTGCATCTTGGCGACAGCACACCTTGGATCTGGCTGAAGAAGTTGGTGCGATCGCAGATAATTCTAATCTCTTTCAACTTCCCTTTATCCGCGATGAAATTATCTATCCCGGTCTGAGTGGTACTATTAAGACTCAGGGATTGAGCTTATCTCAACAAGCACTTTTAAACTCTCAAATTACCCAAGCTAATGCATCTAATTTACCAGCAGGTTTCCTATATTTATATATAAATTTTATTGAAATCGACCCGGATTTACATCATGCTTTAAAAAGCGTTTTTAGCTTTGATGTTATCTCTTTAGACTCCAAACCAGAACAGCGCCACCAATACATTGATGCTTTAAGCGATCGCTTCCAACGCACCCAAAAAGCTGAGGAAAATGCTGATCCTCTGTCAATTCTCCGTGCTTGGATTGACATGGACGAAGCAGTACACTCTTTAGTATTCGTACCACCGGCTGAACGCTATTCTTGGTGGGGAAAGCTGCAACACGAATCACGACGCATCCTGAAGAAAGTCACTAATCAAGCGATTAATGAAGGTAATGAAGTGCGAATTCGCCAATTATCGGGACTTTATGCGGATATCTGTGCTTTATCTAAGGATGACTTACAACTAGACTGTGGTGGTATTCCTGGCGAAGTCTTAACTTGTCTTCGCGTATATGCGCGAATTAATCAAGAAGAATCTCCAGGTCGTGTAATATTTCGCTCATCCCGCTAGTTGCTGGCGAGTTTTCTAATTCTTGAGATTATCAGGTAAGGCAGACGATTTTGCGATCGCCGCCTTGCCTGATAATCTAATGGAACTAAAAACCTTTAAATCTAGAGGATACCCCAAAAGTGTAAAATTCCTTGACCAGAAAACGCTTCAAGTGCAACAGCTGATAAAAAACCAATCATTGCAAAACGACCGTTCCAGTTTTCGCTCTGAGGAGTAAATCCCCAGCGCAAAGCATTAGGATCTTCTGAAACCGAAGGCGTAGTCTTCTTAACGTTTGCCATAAATAATACTCCGAGCTTTTATGTTCTAACAGTTATGACTGCATGTAAAGTAATGTAACAGACTTTTACAAAAATGCAACATAAACTCCAGAGAAAATTCAGTTAGTGAGTATATATTACGGATACGTAATTTTATGTTAGTAGGTTTGCGATCGCTCCATTTAGAAGATTCGTATGGTAATCTTTGGAGAGTTGTTGCAATTTTTACCAGCTTTGCCTGTATTTGCTAACCTAGTGCAAAGTCATCAGATATTTTGTCACTTCATAAGGTTTAGCAATGTCAGTAAAACAATTATCTCTATTTGATCAGCAACCAGAAGATTCAAATAAATTTTTTGCTCGTAAAAGACCCTGGTCAGCAGCAAAACATAGGATAATGCTGAAATATATACAGGCTCATTGCTATAATTTGGGCGGCAGTAAATCCTATCAATCTATGTATATTAACTATGTTGATGGTTTTGCAGGAGCAGGCAAATATGATGAAGGTATTGGTATTGAAAACTTTGTAGATAAATCGAAGTTTTGGCAGAGATATAACACTGAACTTTTGGATACTGACGGTTCGCCTTTGATAGCTCTTAAATGTGCTAAAATATTCGGTCTTGAAGAACGTGTTACTTTAAGATGTTTTTTTACTGAGGAAGATAAAGACCTTAACCAAGAACTTAAGAGTAATTGTAATTTAATAGGTGAAGGATTGTCCTATAAAGTTTATGAACCTCAAAGATTTGACAAAGCGTTGACTCAAATAATGAATGAATTGGAGGAGTACCCAACGTTATTTTTTCTAGATGCCTTTGGAGTTAAGGGAGTAACTTTTGAGCAAATATGTTCTATTGCCGATTACGTCAGTAAATATAAAGGAGAATTATTTTTACTGTTTCATAACCGCGCAGTAGCCCGTCATGCAGGTTTATATAAAACAAGCTATAAAAATTCCAAAGATCAGAAAACTGCCGAAACATATACACAAAATTTAACTAACTTATTAGGTCATAATTCTGATTTAGACTGGAAAGACAAGTGGCTAGAATGCCAATATCAAGAGCAAAAACAAAAATTTGAAAGGTGGGCGCTTGATTACTTTAAGTCTAGGCTTCAAAAAGAAAGTAGTTTTAAAGGAGTCGCTAGTTTTGAAATAAAGGAGACATACAATGATTCTAGACCGCAGTACAATATTGTAGTTGGTAGCAACCATCCAAGGAAAGCTTTTGGTGAATTTTTAAACGAATTTTTTTGTGAAGAAAATAGGTTACTTTTCTTTGAAGATGACAAAAGTGGAAAAAATCATAAATTTTTGACTCAATCATGGAATCGTGAAAATGATGAACGAGTTGAAATAATTAGACCCGAAATCATTGAAATCTTACGAAGAAATAATCAAGATTGGATAATGTTGAAAGACGTAATAAGTCTTATTATTCTTGAAATTGGCAAACTAGGTTATTTAAGTAGACCTAAGTATAGAGAAATTTTGGTGGATTTTCATAAAAAAAATATCATAGAAGCTAAAAAATTGGGCGCAAGAGGTAATTTAACTTTGGATAATTACATCAGAGCAGTACAATAATACTAATATAGTTAAGCTAGTTTTAGTTGGAGAGTAAAATTCTATGTCAGTATCTTCAACAATAGAATGGACAGAAGCTACATGGAATCCTACCACTGGCTGTCATAAAATTAGTCCTGGTTGTCAAAATTGTTATGCAGAACGTTTTGCAGAACGGTGGCGAGGTGTTGCTGGTCATCCCTATGAACAAGGTTTTGATTTAAAAACTTGGAATGAAAGACTGAGAATGCCTCTTTCATGGAAGAAACCTCGCCTAATTTTTGTTAATTCTATGAGTGATTTATTCCTTGATGATATTTCAGAAGAATTTATCAAAGATGTATTTGATGTTATGAAAAAAGCTAGTTGGCATCAGTTTCAGCTATTAACTAAACGTCCACAAAGGATGCTTAAAATAGCTAACTGTATAAAAGAGTGGCCTCCTAATGTTTGGGCTGGGGTAAGTATTGAATCTCAAGCTTGGGTATGGAGAAGTGAAATTTTAAAAGAGATTCCTGCGAAAACTAGATTTTTATCTTGTGAGCCTCTTTTAGGTTCTTTAACGCTGTGTTTAGATGATCTACATTGGATTATTGTTGGTGGAGAATCTGGTGTAGGTGCTCGTCCTATGAATATTGAATGGGTAAGAGATATTAGAGAGCAGTGTATCGAAGCTAATGTGCCATTTTTCTTTAAACAATGGGGAGGCGTTCAAAAGAAAAAATATGGCAGAGAACTTGATGGAAGAACTTGGGATAGTTTTCCAGAAAATGTAGCTGATACAAGCACTAAACAAGTATCAGTTTTAAAATGAATATGTCCGTAAATGATTATCAAAAGCCCTCTGCGATATCCTGGTGGAAAGTCGAAAGCAATCAATCAAATAGTTGAATATTTACCAGAGAGCTTTTCTGAATTTCGAGAGCCTTTTGTAGGTGGTGGTTCTGTATTCATTTATTTAAGACAGAAGTTTCCTGATATCAAAATTTGGATTAACGATTTAAACTGCGAACTCTTTTTATTCTGGAAGTTTGCTCAATCTGATATAGCTCAGTTAGTTAAAGAAATTCGACATATTAAAGTTAAATATACAGATGGTAAATTACTCTTTGCAGAATTGGCTAAGGTAGATGTCAATAATTTATCTGATTTAGACAGAGCAGTTCGCTTTTTCGTACTCAATAGAATTACTTTTTCAGGAACTGTAGAATCAGGTGGCTTTTCCCAAGAAGCTTTTTATAAAAGATTTACTGATTCTTCAATAGAACGATTAGAAAAGTTAGAAGATATTTTATCAGAAAATGTTCAAATTACTAATTTAGATTACAGTCATCTATTAAAAAAAGGAGAAGATGTATTTTTATTTTTAGATCCACCATATTTTAGCGTTACTAAATCAAGGCTATATGGTAAAAAGGGTGACTTGCACACCTCTTTTGAACATCAGAGATTTGCTGAACTTTTGCAACAATGTCATCATCGCTGGCTAATTACCTACGACGACTCACAGCAAATTCGAGAAAATTTTCAATGGGCTAATATTTCAGAGTGGGAATTACAGTACGGAATGAATAACTATAAACAAAGTGGTGCGGCTAAGGGAAAAGAGCTATTCATTACTAACTATAGGACTCCTATTTGATTTTTGAACAAATTAAGTACTAATCGAAAAGGCTTATTCCCTACTCCCCACTCCCTATTTCCTACTCCCAGCCTACGCAAGTCAGTTCAATAATCAAAGCGGATTACTATATGAAGTTCAACGGAATTTAGACAAAATCGCATCTTCTATTGCATAGTCTAGCAACCACGGTGTCGCAAACTGCTCCGGTTCTTGAGGTGAATGATTCCTCTGCCAATCAATGGTTTGCCGCAATGCTTCATCTAACGGCACAATTTCCTTATATCCCAACTCTTGACGGATACGAGTTGAGTCTACAAACCAATCTTGCTCTGTATTGACAGGCAACTTCCACTCTGATGGTAACTGGCTTTTGGGTACGATAACAACTTTACCCTGCCATCCTGCTATTTTCCCGATTCTGCTGATGCGTTCAGTTTCGGTAAATGCTTCTACATCAGCGACATGATAAATACGACCAGTTGCACGTTGGTTTGTCACTGCTAGTGCGATTGCATATGCTACATTCTCTACATAGCCGTAAGAGCCACGCCATCGAGCCGTACTGTCTTCCAAAACAATCGCAGGACGCTTATCATCCATCCTCTGAAGATAGCAATACAGGCGATGCCGGAAATCTCTGGAACCATATACCATTGGCAGGCGTATAATCGTTCCGGGTAAGTTGGATGCCATCACCACCCGCTCCACCAGAATCTTTTCATAATCAATTGGCACGTTGAGCGGTCTAGAGGGCATTTCCCGGTATGGACAGAGTTGTTGGCGCAGGGACGAATCTTCAGTAAGCGGTACAAACACAACATCAGATTCCTTACGCCAAAGCACATCGTATGCACGATACACATCCATACTGCTAATCACAACAACACGCTGGGCAATACCCTCAAGTGTGTTCGTTAGAGTTAGTGCATCTTGTTCGTTATAGGCAATCATATCTACCACAACTTCAGGAGAAAGCTGCCTAAACTTGCTTTTCATCTCAAAAAGATGGGAGCGATCGCCCAAAATCTCATGCACATTTGGTGGTAAGTTAGTTGTAGTTTTTCCCCGATGAAATACGCTCACTTCATGACCCATTGCAATCAGTTGACGGACTACAGGAGGGCCAATAAAATTTGTCCCACCAATGATGAGTATTTTCATTTTTGGTTTCCATTCCATTGCTGTTTATCGATATTAGAGTTATTTGCAGATTGAATAGATGCAGATGTTTTCAAGATGATACTGTCAATTAAACCGTAAGTTTTTGCTTCTTCGGCACTCATGAAAAAGTCACGTTCAGAGTCCAGTTCAATCTGCTCTGGCGATTTACCAGTATTGGCAGCGAATATTTTGTTAATTAATTGGCGGAAATACAAAATTTCTTTGGCTGCAATTTCAATATCAGATGCTTTTCCCTGAGCGCCTCCTAATGGTTGATGAATCATAATTCGAGCATTTGGTAGAGCATATCTTTTGCCCTTAGTTCCAGCAGCAAGCAAGAATGTTCCCATTGAGGCAGCAACACCGATGCATACAGTACATACTTCTGAACGAATTTGATTCATGGCATCGTAAATAGCCATTCCTGCTGTCACCGAACCTCCAGGACTGTTAATATACAATGTGATATCTTGCTCTGGATCTTCAGCATCAAGAAATAGCATTTGTGCAACGATAAGATTAGCTATCTCATCTGTTACTTCGTTTCGTAAAAATATAATTCGCTCTGTAAGTAAGCGTGAATAAATATCTAATGCTTGCTCCCCTCTTTCTGATTGTTGAATAATGATTGGAATGCTAAGTTGAGACTTGAAATTCATATTTTATACCTCAAGAAAAAACAAACTATTAATTAAAAAACTAGATTTCCCAAAAATTATTTATGCATTTTTTGGAATAAATTAGGATTTTTATAATTCCTCAACTATTCCCATCTCACCAAGACGAATTGTAATTAGATCAACCGACGTAATTGCTTTATGAGGGCCATTCTGGGTATGAGCAGGCGTAAACCAAAATGTTCCTGCTTTGCATTCACGTCCAGCAGTTTCAATAGTTCCATTCAAAACATAAACATATTCATCACAAGGATGGTAGTGAACTGGAATAACTGTGCCAGCAATCATTCGTAATCTATGAATTGAACCTTTTGGCACTGGTTCAGCTAATGGCAATAATTTTATTCCTGGAACAGGCTGGCACATCATACTGTCTTGCCAAGTGAACGCTAGCCGTTTTGGCTCATCGAGTTCAATTACCTCACAATCTATGTTTCCCTCCAGCCCTGGCAGTGTCGAATGCAAAAATCGGAATTTGTGTCCCAAAGGCGGCTCAAAGTCGTTTTCCATTAACCATACTGCCAATGCCTGACGGTTGGTGAGTACTTGCCAAACCCGTTGGGGAGGATAGGGATAAAACACTTCCATATTCAAGTTTTGAAGCATCAATTTTCCTCCAAATAATTGCCAAGGGCATCGAGTTTTTCTTGCCAAAACTGCTCGTAATGAGCAATCCATTCAGATATCTGTTTCAATGGCTCCGGGTTTAGCCGATAGAAGCGCTGTCGCCCTGCTTTCCGCATTTGTACTAAGCCTGCTTCGCAAAGAATCTGTAAGTGCTGAGAAATCGCTGGCAAGCTCATGGCAAATGGCTGGGCTAGTTCTTTGACTGGTTGCTCACCACTACGTAACAGATCCAGTAGCGCCCTGCGTGTGGGATCTGCGATCGCCACAAAAACATCGGCACTGGCAGCAGGTCTACTCATTCCAATTAACCATATACTTAAGCAAACGCTTAACTATTTAGATAATACATAAGTAATTGCTTAAATGTCAACCTTTAACAACAGCAAAAGGTATGGTTGGTCTACTTCGGCTGATCTCCGTTCTGATCCGGCACAAAGCCAATCAGTTGGATTTTAATTTCCCAAGCTTGGCTGCTACTTTCTCATTTTTCGGTAGGATAGCTCCCATACCCACAAAAATCTTAGCTATGATAACTTCTCCAATCCCTGCTCAAGAATCTTCTGGTAGCTGGTATATCCTGCTGCAACAATTAATAGATGGCCAATCCTTGTCCCGTACTCAAGCTGCTGAATTGATGCAAGGTTGGCTCAGTGAGGCAGTTCCCCCAGAGTTATCAGGGGCTATTTTAACAGCGCTGAACTTTAGAGGCATTTCTGCCGACGAGTTAACCGGCATGGCTGAAGTATTACAATCTCAATGTTCCCCACTCAGCACTCAGAAATCAGCACGGGCTAAACGCCCCGCTACCGCTAACACTACGGTAATAGATACCTGTGGCACTGGTGGAGATGGTTCATCAACCTTTAATATTTCCACAGCCGTTGCATTTGTCGCCGCAGCTTATGGTATACCCGTCGCCAAACACGGCAATCGTTCAGCTTCAAGTCTCACGGGGAGCGCAGATGTATTGGAAGCCTTGGGTGTAAACTTGAGTGCATCTAGTGACAAGGTGCAAGCAGCACTACAAGAGGTAGGGATCACTTTCTTGTTTGCCCCTGGTTGGCATCCAGCACTCAAAGCGGTTTCCTCATTACGGCGGACTCTCAGGGTACGAACGGTGTTTAATTTGCTCGGGCCCTTAGTAAATCCTTTGCGTCCAACTGGACAGGTGGTGGGGTTATTTACTCCCCAACTTTTGGCAACTGTTGCTCAAGCATTAAACAATTTGGGTAAGGAAAAGGCGATTGTGCTGCATGGGCGAGAAAAACTCGATGAAGCTGGGTTAGGAGATGAAACTGACTTAGCGGTGTTATCAGATGGAGAAGTGCAGTTAACTACCATTAATCCCCTAGATTTGGATTTAACTCCTGCTCCCATAGGTATGCTTCGAGGTGGGGATGTCCAAGAGAATGCGGTAATTCTCAAGGCGGTACTCCAAGGTAAGGGAACTCAGGCGCAACAAGATGCAGTTGCCTTAAATGCTTCGTTGGCGCTACAAGTAGCGGGTGCGATCGCCTTCCTCGATCATGCCCAAGGTATTAAAATCGCTAAGGATATCCTACAAAGTGGCGCGGCTTGGACAAAGTTGGAGCAGTTAGTCGAGTTTCTGGGGAATTGATTTGCGATCGCAATTGCGGGCGGAATTCTACCACATTACGTTTGATGGTGACATCGTAGTTGCCAAAAAAGTCATGTCCTAAAAGTCCAGTTTCAAGTTCCGCACCGGCGATCGCTACTGCTACTTTATTCACTATTACCCCGCCAACTGCCATCGAATTAACATAGCCCACAGGAAATTCTACAGCTCTAGAACTAGCGGTGTTTGCCTTTGCTTTCCCGACTGGCACGATTCCCAAAGCATTGGCCATCTCTTGGGTGATTACAGTGCCACTGGCTCCCGTATCCACAATCATCTCAAATTGTTGCTGGCCATTGAAGGTGACTTCGACAATTGGCGTTCCACCAATCCGCCTTTTAATCGGGGCTGTAAATACTGCTTCATCAGGAATCAGCACTGCTGATGATGGCAAACCTGACTCTGCTGGTGACAGTTTTGTTGCTACAGAAGGTGAGGTTAACTTTGGGATGGTTGGTCTGTGGGGAACAACAATTACTATCCTCTGAGGTTCGGCAACGCGCACAGGACGAGGATTGGCTTGCTGTTGGGCATATTTAATTTGCCGCCGATATTCAGCAATTTTGGTTTGAGCGATCGCAAATTCTAGGTTTTGTCGCCGCACTTTTCGCATCAGCGCGATCGCATCCTGGTACTGACTCACCACCAAATTCCAATCATCTGGAGATTGAGCAGATTGGCTGATACTCCAAGCGCCAACAGCTTTGTCGCGCCCCATCTCAAAAAGACTTGGTTCACTTTCAGACGGCTCTAGCGGCTGCGCTGCTGGGGTAGCTGCTGGTGTTACTGGTTCGACAGTAGGCTGTACTGATGCCAGATCCCCAATTGGCGTAGGTTGATCATTGCCACCAGTCGCAGTGTTGCGTTTGTCTTCACTACAGGCAACACACAAAACCGCTAGAGCGCTTGATAGAAAAATTAGGGTTGCACGGGATAAAAAGGACTGAAGCATAATTAATTTTAACTGCCCAAGCTTTGCCAAATCCACTCCCGCTACTTTAATTAATTCCCTTTTAATTTTAATTAACTATCCGAAAAACTCCCAATTGCTAAACTCATGGGATAATTAACAATCGCAGTATTGGCGAATCGGGAAGAATTTTCCCAATGCCCTGTTTGCTCAATGCCCGATCCCCACTCCCCAATCTACTATGCCCCTGACTGACGCAATACCAGCTTTACTTGTCCTAGCAGATGGAACCACTTATCGCGGTTGGTCTTTCGGTGCTACGGGAACCGCGATCGGAGAAGTGGTGTTCAACACTGGCATGACCGGCTATCAAGAAGTCCTGACTGACCCTAGCTACTCCGGGCAGATTGTCATTTTTACCTATCCCGAATTGGGGAATACTGGTGTCAATCCTGAAGATGAAGAATCAGATCACCCCCAAGTGCAAGGTGCGATCGCGCGTAATATTTGTCACCGACCAAGTAACTGGCGATCGACACAATCCTTGCCTGACTACCTTAAACAAAACCAAGTACCAGGGATCTACGGCATCGATACCCGCGCCCTCACCCGCAAAATTCGCATATTCGGAGCCATGAACGGTGGCATTTCCACAGCCATTCTTGATGAAGCAGAATTGCTACAGCAGGTACAGGCGGCTCCCAACATGGCAGGATTAAATCTGGTTAATGAAGTGACTACCCCAACGGCTTATGAATGGTCAGATGCCACAATTCCAGCTTGGGAATTCAACTCTGAGGCTGCGGAAAATCTTGGGGAACCCTTTACCGTTGTTGCCCTTGACTTTGGCGTAAAACGCAATATTTTGCGTCGCTTAACAAGTTATGGTTGTCGGGTGATTGTTGTGCCTGCTGATACATCACCAGAAGAAATTCTCAACTACAATCCAGATGGTGTATTTCTTTCTAATGGGCCTGGCGACCCTGCTGCCGTCACCGAAGGGATTGCAACTGCCAAAGCGCTCCTGTTAAGTCAAAAACCCATCTTTGGTATTTGTATGGGACACCAAATTTTAGGTCATGCATTAGGAGCAGAAACCTATAAACTCAAATTTGGTCATCGTGGTTTGAATCAGCCTGCTGGCTCACAACAACGGGTAGAAATTACCAGCCAAAACCATAGTTTTGCTATTGACCCAGATTCTTTATCTACGGCAGTTGTGGAAATCAGCCACCTAAACTTAAACGATCGCACCATTGCCGGGATACGTCACAAATCTCTACCTGTATTCTCCGTACAGTATCACCCAGAAGCCAGTCCTGGCCCCCACGATGCTGATTACTTGTTTGAGCAATTTGTTCAAGCCATGCGAACAGCACGTCAACCCCTGGGGGGAATTCAAAATTAAAAATTAAAAATGAAAGGTTTATTTTTGAACTATGCATTTTTAATTTGGAATTGCAGCAAAGCAAGAGTCAATTTGTCGCATCTGGGATTAAATAAAAATAGCAAAATGCAAATGTGGGACTAGGGACAAGGAAACGGGGACAAGGGAGACAAGGGAACAAGGAGAATAACCATACCCAATGCCCAATGCCCAATGCCCAATGCCCAATGCCCAATGCCCTATTCCAGCAGATTGTAGACAACTTGCTCAAAAACCATCTATACTTGAGCGTTCACTTTAACTCATGAGGAGGGAATTATTGCTGAGCCACTAAATCTAACCGTTAGCCTGAGGGGCACTCGTGAAGTCCGGGATAACTGTCAGCTATTCCGCCTCACAGGTTTGTTAGATGCTTTTTCTGAGCCGACATTTCGCAAGACACTTGGCAGCAAAATTGTCGAAGGCCCGAAGCACATTATTTTGGATCTCTCACAAATCGACTTTGTTGATAGCTCTGGCTTGGGTGCTCTGGTGCAGCTAGCCAAGCAGGCTCAAACGGCTGAGGGCACTTTGCAAATTGTCACGAATGCCCGCGTCACTCAAACGGTCAAGCTTGTTCGCCTAGAGAAGTTTCTCTCCCTGCAAAAATCAGTTGAAGACGCTCTAGAAAACGTCAAGTAGCCTTGATTGCTTGAACCGAGAGATCAATTCAGCTATCCAGATTCAACATCGGATAGCTTAATTTTTAAAACTTCTGGCAGAAAACCTCTCTCCTTGTGGGAGAGGAACAAAGCCAGTTGAGCTATTATGTTTAAAGTTGAGCAATAACAAAGATATAGACACCCAGTTCTTGGGTGTGTAATTGTTGGCTAGAATATTTGGATAAACAACCAAGTCCGCAAAAGTTGTAATAAATACAAAGCCAGCAGATTTATCTATAGGTTAACTTGACTCAATACTGTATAGTTAAAAATTGTCGCTTAGTAAGTAAGCATGGGAATGGGATCAAGTAACAGCGTGAGTTTGATGTCAAAATTTTACACTATCTAAGGCACAGACCACAAGGAGTAAGCGAAATTTGGCTTATAGGCGTTGACATCAGGGTGATTTAAAATGCCAACTCTCAATCAAAAAAATGAAATTAGGAAGTAATTTTGATAGTATTGATTATGCTAAGTATACTATCATGGCATACTTCAGAAAAATCAGTCTTTGTGAAGAATGCCCGCCAAATTTAGCCCGTCAAGGAATGATTTATTTGTGAAGTCAGAGGAGGAAGAGCTATTAAATGGACAAGATGAAACTCCCAAACAGAGCTTATCTTGGACTCAACCACTCTTGGCAACCACAGCGCCATTCCAACAGATTTCCCTCTCACAAGTGCAACAAATTTCTCCTAGTGCTTTAGCATATTTGGGGGATGCAATTTATGAGTTGTATGTTAGAATTTTCTATCTGCTGCCATTGCAGCGGTCAGGAATTTACCATCGTCTGGTAGTGGAGCAGGTAAGAGCGGAAACCCAAGCGCTACATTTGCGATCGCTGATTCCTCATCTCAGGGACACCGAATTAGAAATTGTCCGACGGGGTAGAAACGCCGCGACAGGACGCCCTAAGCGACTTAATCCCGAAATTTATCAACAGGCAACTAGTCTAGAAACCTTAATTGGCTACTTATATCTCACCAATTACCAGCGTCTAACCGAACTGTTGCAAATACTCAATATAGAAAAAGAGTGAAAACTCAATTTCACAATGGCCACAACAGTAGATTAGGCTCAATAAATTGAGGTAATCGGGATAATTAACCATACGCTATATCCATAACTAAAATGCAGAATAAACCAAGAAAAGTCAAGACTTCTAGCGAACCCAATCGCGGACAACCCGTAAAAATTCAGGGTAAGCGTGTTGTTGCTAATCCGACTCGCAATCCCAGGAAAATAGATAGCAATCCCATTTCTGTTGCTAATCCGACTCGCAATCCTAGGAAAATAGATAGCAATCCCATTTCTGTTGCTAATCCGACTCGCAATCCCAGGAAAATAGATAGCAACCCCATTTCTGGCAACTCCCGCCAACGAAATAGCAACTTATCCCAGCCGTCTGTATCTATAGAATCGACAGAAGATAGCGATCTCATCTACGGTCGTCATCCAGTATTGAGTGCGTTGCAAAATCAGCGCAATCTCAACCGTCTCTGGATTACTACCCGTCTCCGGTACGATCCCAGCTTTCACCCTTTTCTTCTACAAGCGAAAGAAAATGGCACAGTTATTGACGAGGTTGAACCCAAGCGCTTAGACTATCTCACCAACGGGGCTAATCACCAAGGTGTGGCGGCACAAATTGCTCCTTACGGTTACATCGAATTGCCAGATTTAATTGAGCAGTCCAAATCTGTAACCGATGCCGTAATTGTGGTGGCTGACGGAATTACTGATCCCCACAACTTGGGAGCAATTATTCGCACTGCCGAAGCAATAGGCGCTCAAGGATTGGTGATTCCCCAAAGAAGAGCATCTGGGATTACTTCTACTGTCATGAAAGTAGCAGCAGGCGCTTTAGAAAATTTTGCTGTAGCCAGAGTTGTCAACCTCAGCCGCGCTTTAGAAGAATTGAAAGAAGCTGGCTTTTGGATTTATGGCGCTGCTGCCAGTGGGAGCGAACCGGTGCATACAATCAATTTCACTGGCCCAATCGTTTTGGTCATCGGCTCAGAAGGTGAAGGTCTGGGTATGTTGACTCAACGCTCCTGTGATTTCTTAGTATCGATTCCTCTACAGGGTAAGACTCCCAGCCTCAATGCCTCGGTAGCGGCGGGTATGGCACTTTATGAAATTTATCGCCAGCGATCGCTAAATACGCTGTACTTAGATAAATTACAAAAAATTTCTTTGAAAAAATAACAGTAACAGAGTATAAAGAAATGTAAAAGATAATAAAGCACAACATCGTTTAACACCCTGTAGCACGTTTAGAAATCATCGAAAACCATGAAAACCATTTGGCATAACCTGAAGGAAGTGTTAATTAACACATTCGACTACATTGGCTTGGCTTGGTGGGTAGAGATTGTAACACAGAATCCCCGATGCACGTACTACTTCGGGCCATTTCTGACTTCTTCTGATGCTAGATTGTCAAGCACTGGATATATAGAAGATTTGGAGATTGAAGGAGCGCAGGGAATTGCTGTGCATGTCAAGCGCTGCAAACCTAATACCTTAACAATCGCTGAAGACTTGGGGGAAAGATTTGACCGCAAAGTACAGCCTGTCTTTGGCGGTCAAATTTAAGTTAGGCCAGAGTCAAGATAATTCGTAATTTGTAATTGCTAATTTCGAGTTCTAATTACGAATTGTTTGTTCAAGAGTCAAAAACCCTTGAACTATTGACTACCAATTACCTGCGGATGTTCTTCCAGCCAATGATCAATGTCATTCAGCACTAGCTGGGGAACTTCCCACGGGAAAAGATGGGCGGTATTGGGATAGCACTGCCACTGAGAATTTTGGAGGTGTCGAGCAGTTTCTAAGCTGGAATCAGATGTGATATGGCGGTCTTGTTCACCAGCAAGTACTAAACTAGGACATTGTATTTGTGGCAAATCTAGAAGTCGGTTGTATCCCGATTGAATTGCACTATAGAGGGCGCGAGTAGCAGCAGGAGAGGTTTGCAAATAAGCTGGTACTGCTTCGGTTGCGATGTAGTTGTAAGTAGTGGGTGTGTGTTGTTGGATCAGGTAGCCCAAAAGCGATCGCTTGGCAAAAGTTTCAATATTCCATTGCCAACTCGGTTTTATATAGTTTAGTAGACCAGCAACGCCAGTATATAAATTATCTTGCCAAGTGATGGGAGGATGACTGCCACGGGGTTTTGCGGCCGTAGCCACCAAAATCAGCCCTGTAACCCGCTCTGGCAAACGTAATGCCAGTTCCATTGCCAGAATGCCCCCAAGTGACCATCCCAATACTAGGCACTTTTCAATCTTAAAGCGGTCTAGCAGAGCCTCTAAATCAGTCAAATGGTCATTCATATCAAAATTGCTATTGCAGCGACTTTTGCCATATCCACGCAAATCAGGGGCAAAAGTTTGATAACGTTTTGATAAATGATTGGTAAAGACAGAAAGACTACGACCAGTACCAGGATGACCGTGTAAGCCCAGAATGGGAAATCCTTGACCTTGGATGTAGACATTGAGACGTCTAGGAGTAGTATGATGATGGCGATCGCTCATGATTCGCCTTTCTCCTGTCTGCCGAACAAATGTTCTAAAATGCGTTGGCTTTCAGTTCTAATTTCTCTAATTTCAGTCACAACTTCTCTGAGTTCAGGGACAATCGCTTCAAAGTAACGTTGAGTTGCTTCATGGTTGAGCTGATATATCTCAACTACCTGCACCAAGGAATTTACGGTTGAGCGTAGCGCAACTCTATTCGCTTATGGATAGCTGCCGTATTCGCTTTAGCCCAATTCTGGGGGTTTAAGTAAAAGGGCGGTTAGAAACGGCATCTACAAGAGGCAAAACCCACCTCCGTGGGTTAAAAAACCTTAATTTTATCTTTGTCCACGGAGGTTTGGCTCTTGTTTGTGTAGCCAAGCCAGTGCAATCTTCCCCTATGAGCAACTGGCGCATGAATTCCATTCGCTAGGGCTTAAAGTTGATACCAATAAGCAATATTGTGCCCCTACCGTGTATTACTCCAAATGAGAACCGCCATAGTACCTATTGCTAATCCCGAATTATGTTGGAGTGCTTTCCACCAGTTTATTTTCTTGGCGCAGATAAGCTTGGATGAATGTATCAAGTTCGCCATTCATCACATCGCCAATTCCGGTTGTTTCAGTATTTGTACGTAAGTCTTTTACCATCTGGTAAGGGTGAAAGACATAGTTACGAATTTGGTTTCCCCAGGAGGCTTCCACCATATCACCACGAATTTCGGCAATTTCTTGGGCACGTTGCTCCTTAGCTATGACCAACAGCTTTGCTTTGAGGCGATTTAGGGCTTTCTCTTTATTTTGCAGCTGCGATCGCTCTTCTGTACAACGCACGGCAAGACCCGTGGGAAGGTGAACAACCCGAACCGCCGTTTCTACTTTGTTGACGTTCTGCCCACCTTTCCCACCAGAGCGAGTTGTGGTGATTTCCAAATCCTTATCTGGAATATCCAATTGCACAGAGTTATCTATCTGTGGCATCACTTCCACCCCGGCAAAACTGGTTTGTCGCTTACCGTTAGCATTAAAAGGTGAAATTCGCACTAAGCGATGTGTACCCATCTCCGATCGCAAGTAACCATAGGCATAGCGACCGGTAATTTCTAGGGTTGCCGATTTAATTCCGGCTTCATCACCCTCCGACTCTTCAGCTAAAGTTACCTTATAGCCGTGAGCTTCGCCCCAACGGGTGTACATCCGCATCAGCATAAATGCCCAGTCTTGAGCATCTGTGCCACCAGCACCAGCACTAATCGTCAGTACAGCACCTTCCGCATCATAGGGGCCAGAAAGTAACTGTTGTAACTCCCACTGATCGAGGTCACGATTCAGTTTAGTGATGGTAGATTCCGCTTCTTGGAGTAGTGCCTCATCGGTTTCTAACTCCAACAACTCAACAACAGCCTTAGTATCTTCTAGATTGGCGTGCCAGCGATCGTACTGCTGGAGGTGGGCTTTGAGATCGTTGAGTTCTTGCAGCGTTTGTTGGGCTTGGGTTTGGTCATGCCAAAATTCTGGTTGAGCGGATATTTTTTCGAGGTCTTGAATTTTGGCTGTCAGTGCAGGTACGTCAAAGATAGTCCTGGGTTTTACCCAGGCGGCCAGACAACGTTTCGATTTCGCGTTTGAGTTCTAAGACTTCCATAGTGCTTGGTGAATGATAGATAGAGCGCTTTAGATTGGAAAATTGCTCTTTATTCTACTTACATTTATTAATTTTAGCTGTATTTGGACAAATTCTCTCCGCACTACTTCTATAAGTTACAAAAATTACTTGGAATTATCAAGCGCTTCTTTTGTCACTGAAGTGGTTTGATTTTGCTGTTGCAGATAGGCTGTGATAAAAAAATCAATCTCACCGTCCAAAACCTCTGCCGCAGCAGGGGTTTCTACATTGGTACGTAAATCTTTCACCTTGGTGTAAAGATGCAAGAAATATTCACGGATGAGCTTGCTGGTTAAAGATTTTATCTGCCGAGGTTGAATTTCGTCAACTTGCTGGACACCTTGAGCTAGTGCGTAGGCGTAGCCAGCCCTAGGCATCGCAAACAGTTTACTCTTGAGAATAGCTAAGGCTTTCCCTTTATTTTGTATCTGGTTACGTTCTTGGTCGCAAAATAGACTAATCCCGGTAGGAATGTGAAACACCCGCACCCATGTTTCTGGACGGTTGACACTCCCCCAATGGCGCGGCAAAGTAATTTCTAAATGCTTCTCTGGAATCTTAAATTTAATGGACTCATCCAAAATAGGACTGACTTCTACACTGGCTAGACAAGTATGCCGCCTGCCATTGCCATGAACAGGAGAAATTCGCTCTATTCTTGCATGAGTTCCTTGTTCCGATTTCAGTCAGCCATAGGCATAATGCCCTGTAATTTCTAGGGTGGCATGTTTGACCCCTCTTAAATCACCTTCTGACTCTTCCACTAGATATACTTTATGATTATGATTTACTGCTCAACGATAGTATAGCCGCAATAACATAGATGACCAATCTTCAGCATCTACGCTACCAACCTCAGCAGTAATTGTCAAGAATGCCCCCTTTTGGTCGCAGGGGCTGGACAGTAATTGTTGTATTCCTACTATTTCGAGTTCTTGCTGAAGTTGGGTAAGATTGGTTTGCGCCTCTGTTAATAATTCCTCATCAGCAGATAATTCTAGTAGTTCTAGTGCAGCCTTGATCTCTTCTATAATGAAGTGCGATCGCTGATATTGTTTCTTTTTAGCCTTGAGTGATTCAATTTCTTGAAGTGTCTGATAGTAAGTAACAGAATTATCCCAGAAAGTAGATTGAGAAATTAATTGATTCAAGTCCTCAATTCTTGCACCCACTTCTCGGAGGTCAAAGACAGCCTTCAGCCTTTGTTAAGATATTAGACAACCTTTCTACTTCGCGCTTGATATTTAAGAGTTCTAGCATAGTTTTGCTCACATGAGGCTGAACTTATCTACATGTTCTACTATTAAAGCGATGAAAAAAACCGTGGTTGCTGAAATTTAACCACGGTTTTTACTTTATAAAACTTTACTTCTGTTAGTACCTACAGACAATTAATTGCGGCCATTTATAGAAATTAGCAACCGCAAGATAAAGACGAACAAGTTGATGTAAGTTAGGTACATCGACAAAGCAGCAGGCAGATATTGGTCATCGCTGTAAGTGCGGGGCAAAATATAGAAATCGACAACAGAAACCCCAACAAATAGAAATACCCCCAAACCGGAGATGGCGATTTCTAACCAATTTGGCGTGTAAACACCAAACATGGCAAATCCGAATTGGGCTAGACACACAACCACCAAGGCAATAACGCCAAGATTGATGGTTTTCGTCAAAGCCATGCCGTCTTGTTCAGAGAGATTTGAACCAATTTGACGGGCAAAAATAAAAGTAACGCCACAACCAAGGGCAGCCAACCCAATGCCTTGAATGCCAACACCTTGGGATCTCAAGGCGACAAATACCAAGCCACTAAGAGTATATCCAGACAAGAGGCTGTAGGTTGCCAACAGAGGTAATGCAAGTCCCTTGTTACCTTTTTGGGCAACATTTTGAGCAACAAAGAACAAAATTAACTCCAAAATCACCGCACCAATGAAGGTAGGAAAGAATATTCCGGGGTTAGTACGGATAACTCCCAAACCGCCGTAGGTTCCTAATGCCGTTAGCACCAATCCACCACCGACATAGGGCAGGGCGTTGGCAATTACATTTGGGCCAACGAGGGCGTGAGATTTAGCCTCACGGATAGCTTCACGAAAATTACTGGTATTGCTCATATTGAAAAACTGTTTTTTAGGAAAACGTTCTGCTTATTCCTATTCTTACCAAGATTTACGGCAAGAAACCAGGAAAGGGTTACGCAAGTTAGAAGACTACTAAACAAAAAAGATTATGCAATCTTGAAATTTTTATCTAAAAATCAAAAAAAACCTGCAACACAGAGGTTAGAAAAATCATGCGTAAAAATACTGAACTGTGGAGTCCGACCCTTGATAAGTTCAGTGAAACGACGATGGCTTATTTAGCCTTGACTAGGGAAAATAATGACAGCTTAAAAGAAAATATACGCAGCTCCATTTTCTGAGGAATAGGAGTTAAAACAAGGGAATGTATATGGCAACAAGTGACTCCTCTTTACGAATTGATGGTATAGAATTATTACACTTGTACCACCAGAATCCTTCTATTAAACTTCGTAATAAACTTGTACAGTTACATACTGGCTTAGTGCGGAAGATGGCTCATAAATTTAGCCATCAATGTAATGAACCCTATGAAGATTTAGAACAAATCGGTTATTTTGGTTTGATTAGGGCAATTGAGCGCTTCGACCCTAGCCAAGGATTTGCTTTTAGTTCCTTTGCTGTACCATATATTCGCGGTGAAATGCTGCACTTTTTGCGCGATCGCAGTACTCTATTAAAAATTCCCCGTCGTTGGCAAGAACTGTACAATGAAGGACAAAAGATTCGCAAAGACTTGGCAATGTCTTTAGGTCGCCTTCCCAAAGATGCTGAAATCGCCAAGGAACTTCGGGTATCTCTGCAAGAATGGCAAGAAACCAAGTTAGCTGCTCAAAACCGTATGCCTTTGAGTTTAGATGCGACCGCACTTAACTATGTTGATTGCCAAATAACCTTGGGTGAGGCACTTCCTTGTCCTCGTTCTCATGTTCTCCTGCAAGAAGAAGAAGAACGGCAACAACTCCAAGGTGCAATAAATATGTTAGAAGAAAAGCCCCGTATGGCAGTTGAAATGGTATTTTTGAAGGAACTGTCTCGCAAGGATGCTGCTAAGAATATTGGCACTAGTCCAATGACGGTAACGCGCTATTTGCAAAAGGGAATTCAAGATTTGATTTGCTATTTGCAACCACAGGTAATGCCCACTGGATTTTAGTCTTGCTGAGTCAAAAATCCGATGACCAATGACTAATGACTAATGACTAAATTATCGAGATTTTAAATCAGCGATCGCACCTTTGGTCATAGCAGCAATGGCTTGATCTGTAGCTTTCGGCAAATGATAATATTTACCGCCTGCTGTTTGCGATAATTCCTTAGCAAAACCCGTGGACACAAATTTACTTTCCGTATCAATTACTAATAGTTGCATCCCCAAAGCCCGGATTCTGGCAGCAATTTCTAATAATTCTCCTTTGATATCTGGCTTTTCTCCTGGTTCTAGCTGTTCACCCAAAGAACGCGCTAAGGGAATATTACCTCGTCCATCAGTGATTGCTACAAGCACAACTTGCCCAATATCTCCGCTCATCTGGGCATTTAAGCCGACGCGCACAGCTTGGGTTAAACCATGTGCTAAGGGCGAACCCCCACCACAGGGCAACCTTTCTAAGCGGTTACGCGCTAAGGCAATAGAACGTGTTGGAGGCAATAATACCTCCGCTTGTTCTCCCCGGAAGGGAATCAATGCTATTTGGTCGCGGTTTTGATAAGCTTCTGTCAACAGTTGCATCACCGCACCTTTAGCCGATTGCATTCGGTTCAGGGCCATTGAGCCAGAAGCATCTACCACAAATACTACCAACGCCCCGGCTTTCCGTACTAGGCGTTTCGAGCGAATATCAGCCTGTTCGACAATAACTTTTTTATCTGGGTGTCTTTCTCTTCGGGCTTTTTGATAAGGAGCCGCAGCTCTCAGGGTAGCATCTACTGCAATGCGTCGCGCTTTTCCCTTAGGCAACATCGGCTTAATGTAGCGTCCCCTGTCATCCGAAAAGATGACACTACGACTACCAGATTTACCTTGTCGCTTTGCCATTTGAGTAAAGTAAAGCACGGTGTCATCAAGAATTACCCCTTCCGGATCAAAAATGAATTCTTCCGGGATACTAGGGGGTTCTTGCTCTTGATTTTCTTCCTGTTCTTCTTGTTCTTCCTGTTCCTCTTCTGATTCGTCCTGGGGTTCTTCTTGATTCTGTGGTGGTGGTGGAGGTGGTGGCGGTGATTGTTCTGGTGGTGGTGTCTGCACAATTGTGGCGCGTGGTACAATCACCAATTCCACAGCATGGCGCAAATCTTCGGCATTGACTGTTGTTCTTCCCTCCAAAGCCGCCGCCGCTTTGGCAACCCGCGTGGCGAATAACTCGGCGCGATGTCCCTGAACTCCGCCGCGAATCGCCTCATCTACTAAGTAGGCAATTTGTTCATGGCTGATAGTTACTTCTTTCAACCATTCCCGTGCCAAGATGATTTGGGTTTTGAGCGCGTCTAAGTCTTCGTTGTACTGTTGGAGGAAGTCTTGGGGAGATTTAGAATAGGCGATCGCAACTTCAACGGCTGCTACTCTTTGATCTAAGCCGAGTACACCGTCAGCAGAGAGTGCGATCGCAATTCTATCTAGCAAATGCTCCCGTAATCCGCCTTCTTCTGGGTTGTAGGTGGCAATAAACAAAGATTTACACGGATGCTGAAAACTAATCCCTTCCCGTTCAATCTGGTTGCGTCCCTCAGATAATACTGTTAGAAGCTGATTTGATATTTGATCATCTAATAGATTAATTTCATCTACGTACAGTACACCTCGGTTTGCTGTAGCGAGTAACCCAGGCTGAAAAATAGTATCACCTTCTTTTACCGACTTTTCCACATCCACTGAACCCAGGAGTCGGTCTTCAGTGATACCTAGAGGAATTTGCAAAAAAGGCGCTCTGATGATTTCGACGGAAACATCTTGAATGTCTTTATCTGCATACTCTGCCAAAAGTTGATCATCCCATTCTTCTGGGTGGTTGGGGTCACAGTTGCTGATTGAGCCTTTGACAACTTCAATAGGCGGTAGTAGAGCGTGGATAGCACGAGCCATCACAGATTTTGCCGTACCGCGACGACCTGCGATCGCCACTCCCCCCAAACCAGGATCAACTGCGGCTAACAGCAAGGCTAATTTAATTGCTTCTTGACCGACTACGGCTGTCAAGGGAAAGGCAGTGATCGTGGAATTGATGGTAGGCGCAGGCATGGTTTGCTTTCATAGCGAGTCTCGGTCTTTAGCATACCAATTTCTGACACATTTAGAATATAGGGACGGTTAGGCGATCGCATTTCCCTTGGGAGGATAATTTATGAGTATTGCTCAGACTAAACGCTTCACGCTGGATGAATACCACAGGCTTACTGAATTGGGCTTTTTCCATGAAGATAACCACATTGAATTAATCAACGGGGAAATTATTGAAATCGCAGCCAAAGGTACAGCTCATGAAACTTGTTTGCGAAACTTGTTGCGGGAACTTCCAAAAATTATAGGTGATCGGGCAACTTTGCAATCTCAAGCTCCGATTGCTTTACCACCTAATAGCGAACCTGAACCAGATTTTGCTATTCTTCAAAACCGAGATGATAATTATCTTTCTGGTCATCCTCAAGCTGCTGATATGTTATTGGTGATGGAGGTTTCAGATTCTTCTTTGGACTATGACCAAGATGTGAAAATTCCTCCTATGCTAAAGTAAATATTACTGATTATTGGATATTTAATTTATTCGATAATTATTTGGAAAGCTACAGTGAACCATATGAGGATATTCAAGCTAAATATGGTTATTTAAATAAGCGAATTTTCTTGTCAAATCAGGTAATAAATTTTCCCTGCTTCCCTGATTTATCTCTTGATTTAGTTAGGGTATTTCCGCCCAAACTGAATTTTTAAACTTTGCTATAGCAATCCTAAATCATTCGTGAAAAGTTAGATCCCCGACTTCTTAAAGAAGTCGGGGATCTGGACACTGCAAATTTTCACAAATCAGATAGGATTGCTATAGGAATCCTATTTGAGTTTTGAACAAGCTCCGTACATCTGAAGAGTGGCAAAGTCAAA
>NZ_JAQYWQ010000109.1 GCF_029379315.1 Nostoc sp. S13 | reverse complement strand
CAATGCCCAATGCCCAATGCCCAATGCCCAATGCCCAATGCCCAATGCCCAATGCTTAACGACAAATGACTAAATTTAAAGCATTTATCCAACCACTAGATCGCATAGCGATCGCACTGATGCTACTGCTGAGTGTGCTGATTGGGTTAATCATATTGCAAGGTGATGTAGTGACTGCTCGTGTCCGGGAATTTACCTGGCAAAATCAACAAATTGGGGCAGAAGATAACTCCTTTACCCTCAGCTTCAGCCGCCCAATGGAAATAAAAAGCGTAGAGGATAACTTAAAAATCGAGCCACCCTTAGCAGGTAAATACAGTTGGGCAGGGCGGCGAATGGTTTATACACTGGTGACACCAGCACCCTATGGCACAAATTATAAAGTGCAGTTACAGGGAGCCAAAGATAAGTTTGCGGAGCAGGAGGGCAAAAATCGAGTGATACAGCCCTTTGTTGGTAGCTTCCGCACACGCGATCGCGTCATCCTTTACATCGGAACCAATCAAGAAGAACAGGGACGATTGGTTCTTTACAACTTAACCCAAGAGCAAAAAAGGGTACTTACCCCCAAAGACCTGATAGTAATCGACTTTGAGTCATTTCCTGATGGAGAAAAAATTTTATTTTCGGCTCGCGCTGCAAACAACCAAGACTTACTTTCAGCCCAACTGTATACAGTGACAACAGGCGTTTCTGCTAAATCTGGACAAGAAGTAGAAGCCGGAGGCAAAGTTGACCTGACTTTAGATAGTAAAAATTATCAAAACCTGAAATTTGACTTATCACCCGATGGGCAAACTATTGTCATCCAGAGGGGAAACAAAACTAATCCTGGCGACTTTGGACTATGGTTTATGCCAGCAACCAGTGATGCTTCAGGAGAAAAACCCGCCCCGAAACGCCTAAAAAGCCAACCGGGCGGAGACTTTATGGTTACACCAGATAGTAAAGCCGTAGCAGTCGCCCAAGGACAGGGAGCAGCGATTTTACCACTGCAAGGTGATGCCAGTAAACCCCTAGATTTTCTGCCGCAGTTTGGTTTGGTACAGGCTTTCTCCAAAGATGGCTCTCAAGCAGCGATGGTAAAGTTTAATACAGATTACACGCGAGATTTATTTTTGGTGACAAACCAAGGTGTGCAGAAACAGCTATTAAAAACTACAGGCTCAATTCTCAGCTGCCAATTTGACATCGCCTCACCCACCCTGTACTGCTTGCTGACACAGCTAGTATCCAAGGAACAATACATAGAACAGCCTTATGTGGTGGCAATTGACCTGAAAACCGGGCAACAGAAACCACTGTTAGTACTGCCGCCGGCTCAACGGAATGTGCAAATGAGTTTATCTGCCGACGGTTTGGGCTTGTTATTTGACCAAGTAGTACCGCAGACAAACCCCCCAGCATCATTACCCACAAACACTTTGAAAACCGATGATGGAGATACGATCGCTACCAGTAGCTTATGGTTAATGCCTCTGTTACCCATCGCTGATGCTGCAACTGTTGAAATTAAACCAGAACAACTCCCCTTAGCGGGATTTCATCCCCGGTGGCTACCTTGAGAAAATAATTCGTGAGTCGATTTCGCAAGGTCAGTGAAGGTGGTCGCACCAAAACTCGAGTTGAACCTAATGAAGTTCAGTTCCATCCTGACGGAGCAGATAGCGATCGCTAATCAACTTTAAGACTACTCTACCTATTTCTGGATGCGTTTTCTCAATCATCGGTTGCACAATAACGCCTTCCATGATGCAATTCGGACTGACTACACTATTGGCATTATTGAACTGAGACACCGCTTCCCAAGTGTAAGCACCGATATAAAGCACAGGTACTCTCGGCAAAGCAAATTCCTCACAAAAAGCCATAAAATCGCTGTAATTGAGAAAATAATTGCCGCGACGCACAGCAAATAGAGCAATTCCAATATTGCCATTATTCAAGCCATATTTGATATCTTGTACGCCGTAGATTTCGCCAAAAATCTGAGTTGCTGGCGGAAGTTTCTGGAAAGCTTCGTTTTCGTTGTAAGCACGAATATAAACTAATATTTTGTTGGCTTTGCTGTTTTTCCAGAAGTAATTATGGCTACCAATTTTAGCTGTGCCATCAGCATCAACTAAGACAGTGAAGTTAGTTCCGTGCAACTTCTCTGTTACAACAACTTCCTCACCTTCAATTAGGATGTTTTTGTAACGTTTCAGGTTTTCTGGACTAGGGAATTTGTAATATCCAATAAAACCTTCTACTTCCCCGCTCATTCCTTGAGGAATTGGATATTCGTACTTTGTTACACCAAAATACTCCGTGTAGTCGTCTCCGACATTTCCCATAAAGTTATTACCAACGGGAATAAGCAAACCCTCAGAAAAAATTCCGCGAAGTTTGGCAGCACGCAGTTTTTTTGAGTAGTAGTTACGAATACCAAACTTATCTAAAAAGTTTTCGAGAATAACACTATCAATAGGAAAGTAAAAAGCTAAATCTCCAGGGTGAAAGTTATCTTTGACTATAATTACTTGATACCCCATATCTTCAATAGAGGCAATATCTAGTCTATCAGCATTGGGATGAGGATTAATGCTGTTGATTTTGACGACTTCAACTTTAAAAATACTCATAGCTCACCTCTTTTGAACAAAATAGATTTTAGAACAACTCTAAATTTAGTACACAGTATGGGCGCACAGCTAGCTGTGCATACGTGTCAAATTAAGGCTGAAACCTTTGAAAATCTAGACTTTGGCTCTCTTATAGTGGCGTAGCAAGGCTAAAGTTGATAATTTATCCAAGCTTCCCAAAAAATATAAATTGATAGTATTCCTAAAAAAATACGAAGCACCAAACTCACAGTATAATCTGGTAGTTTGGGCAATGTGCGAGTACTCATTTGAACGCCTAAAAGACCGCCGCATCCCAAAACTATACCTTGAACAAACAGAATATTTCCCTCTAATGTGTGTCCTGTACAAGCAGCTAAACCAGTGATGACAATCACACCCAAACTAGTTTGAATTGCTACTTTAATTTCTTCTCCCAGTAGTAACATTTGCAGTGGCACCATAATCGTACCGCCACCCAAGCCAAATAAACCTGCTAAAATTCCTGCTGCTCCCCCAGTACCAATTTTAGAAACTAATGGGTTAAATACTAGGGCTGTATTCTCTTTTTCCTTAAAGGCTAGTTGCTTGCGAAGCTCAATCAAATAGATATTAGCGAGTAGGATGATGCCAAATGTAAATAGTATTATATAGGATGGAATTTTATTGGCGAAATATACACCTATTCCAGTAGTTAAGAAAGCTGGAATTCCTAAATAAATTACTCGTTTAAAGTCAAGATAGCCCATCCACCAATTCTGCAAACTTCCAGAAATTGAAGTAATCACAATAGCAAGGCTACTAGTAGCGATCGCCTGAACGGGAGTATAACCTAGTGTGACTAAAAGAGGAATTGTAATAATACCGCCACCTATTCCCAAAAGTCCAGCTATGACTCCAGATATTAAACCCCCAGTCACTAAAATCAACCAACTAAAATCAATCATAAATATAGCAATCCGTGCAGGGGTTGTGAAAAATAGTTTTTTAATCGAACCACAGAGACGCAGAGAACACGGAGAAAGCAGAAATAAAGATTTTCATAAATGATTTATGACTGCTATAGGATTAATATTTGATTTCTGAAAAAGCTCGGTACAACTCGAAAAGCCTAATTCCTTATTCCCTATTCCCTACTCCCTACTCCCCACTCCCCGCCTACGTAGATAATTTCAAAAATCAAATACGATTCCTATATAGGTCTTTTTCTAGAGAACTGATTTGGTGTGATTAACCTTGTACTGTTACCGGATGGCTAACAATGCCACCGTAGAGCAATCCAGAATCATTCCACGGAACTTTAGTCGGTTGTGTATTACCTAAATTGTCAGTAGCACGAGCTTGGAGAAAATATTCCCCAGGTATTGGGTTCCATTCAATGTCCCACCGTACCCATGCAAATGAAAAATTTGGTTCTCTGAGTCGTGCAAATTGCCAAGTTTTGCCACCATCCAGACTAACTTCCACACGCGCAATCTTTCCTTTCCCAGACCAAGAACGTCCACGTAATAAGCGGGTTCCAGCAGAAAGCGTGGCTGGCCAAGCCAACTCAAAGGCACTCTTGACATTTAGGTAGGTAATCAGCTTACCTTTATACGGTGCGATCGCTGGGTAGTCTGTACCAACCAGCACCATCTGCTCCGTCACCCACTGGGTATATATCGGCGTTTGGGAAACCTCAATCCGCTCAATCCATTTAACGTTGGCATTTCCTCCCCAACCAGGAAATAAGGCACGGCATGGCTGACCGTGATCTGGAGGTAATGGTTCTCCGTTCATTGCATAGACGAGGAGTGAGTTATCTGCTAATGCCTTAGCGATCGGAACTACACTGCTAAACTTGGATTTATTTGTCCCCTTTGAGTCCAGCGAATCCACATCAGCACCCTCAACAAGTACGTCTTTTGCTGTGGATTTCAATCCAGCTCGCTCTAATAACATCCCAAGTGGTACACCAGTCCACTCAGCCACACCAATAGCTCCAAGCCTCCAGCGTGTTCCAGGGAGTGGTATGTTGTAAGCTTCTTCAAAAAAGCGCCGACCATTAGCAGCGCACTCAATGGCGCAAGTTACCGAGATGGACGGCATGGCGATGATTTCATCGTAAGTGAACTCGCAGGGGGCAGAAACGCCAGTTCCATGAATCTGCAAACGCCATGTAGAAGGGTCAAAAGGGGAAGGTGTACTGCGGTTGTGAACATAGAACCAATCATTTGGTACTAAATAACCACGCCCATACATTGCTTCCCAGTTCATCTCTAATGTGCCTTGGCTATGAGAGATGTACCCTGGTGGCAATGGCTTAAGTATTTTACTACCCTTGGTTTTAACAGCTGCCTGACTGTGAGCAGGCGCAGGTTTAGCTAACGCTCCAATGGCTGTTGCGCCAACCATAGTGGCTAGTATTTGCAGAAAGCGCTGGCGCGAAATACCTGCATCTGTACTTTTTTGCCAGATGTACTCATCAACCCGTGCCTGTAGATAATCCTCCTGGTCAAAGAGGTTTTCATCGCTCAAGCTATTACCTCCTTGTAATTCGTAATTCGTAATTAACACACACACAATCAGGCTTGATGAAGGAGCAGGGGGGATAAGGGAGATGAGGGAGTCAGGGAGAAAAATTAATAACCAATGCCCAATGCCCTATGCCCAATGCTCCATGCCCAATGCCCAATGCCCAATCCCCAATACCCAATGCCCTGAAAAAACTAACTGTGTATCGTTGTCCAAACACCAGTCATCTCATTTTGTGTGTAGTTAGGCAAATAGTGAGCAAATCCGTTTCTAGCTATGTGAGCGATCGCACTTATAAAGCGATCGCAATCTTCTAATGTATTATATACAGCAAAGCTGGCGCGGATAATACTAGGAATGTTGCGCGTAATTCCTCTGTCTACTTCCTTGGCAATCTCGCAGTCTTGCTCGTCTGAAACATTCTTGAGTTTGCGAATATATTCGTATGTGCAGAAAGCCCCAGCCCGAACCCCAATGCCGTATTCCTGTGCCAGAATCTCTGCCACTAGGCGTCCATCAAAGCCATCAATATCAAAGGGAATAACATGGGCTAAATTATCTCCTGGGATATGTAATTTGACTCCCGGAATCAGCCCCAGCCGTGTATATGTGAATTCAACTAAAGAATGTTCATACTGAGCAATGCGATCGCGCCCAAGGGCTTCGATAATTTCAATCGCCTTGGCAATCGCGATCGCACCCATTGCGTTTGGTGTTCCAGGGTCATGGGCCCGTTCTGTATAAAAACGCTTGATCTCTAGATTTCTGGTGATATAAGGCAGGTTTCCACCCCCGATTTGATAAGGGTAGGAGCTATCAAAAAATTCCTTCGGCCCTAGCAAAACCCCGGTTCCATAAGGAGCATACATCTTGTGTCCAGAGAAAGCCACAAAATCTAAATGACATGGGTGATCATCTGCACCCATCTCGACTCGTTCATGCTGAATTAACTGACACACATCAGCAAATATCTTGGCACCATACCGATGTGCTAAAGCTGCAATTTCGTAAATTGGGGGTCTGTAACCTGTAATTGTCGAGGCACCTGTAATAGTTACTAACTTAATTTGCTCGGCTTTGGGGCGATTTTGGTGTGCTTTGAAGATATCTTCAATTTCTGCGATACTGACGCTTCCATCCGGCTGGGTTCTGTATTGCACAACTTCGTCTCTAGTAATCCAAGGCAGCAGATTTGATGAATGCTCGATATCAGAAATTAAGATTTTTCCAGGTTTTTTTGCCCAAAGTGTAGCAGCTCCATTAATTGCTTCTGTTGTATTTTTTGCAAAGATTACATAGTTGTCTGAAGATGACCCCACAAAGTCCCGAATGATGTTCCGGCTGGCATCATATTCTCGTGTAGTGATGATCGACTTTTGCCCAGAACCTCGATGCACGCTGCCATAGGTGTCAAGCATCTCGTCTACATGCTGCTTAAGGCTTGCAAAGGGAGTGGTTGTAGCTCCATTATCCAAGTTGGCGTAGTTGACATACTTTCCGTTAAGAGTTTTCACTTTGAAAGATAGAGACTCATTTGTAAATAACGGTCTGATTTCTTTGTCCCAAAAGCTGTCACAATTTTCTGCAAACAACGGTAATTGGGCAGCTTCTTGGTTGATTTTTACATCCATTGAAAGTATGTCAGTCATTTTTAGCACCCCTATTTTAAATTTGGATTTTTTGGATAAGCCTAACTGCCACAACGCTTTCTTTCGCGCCACAATCAGATCAATTGCCAGTAATTATGGTCTTTATAATTACTTTATTACTAGTAGAAAACTCGGCTACTGACATTATTCTTTAATAAAATAATTAAAACCGTATCCGTATTAATGCTCGATTAAAATATTCTTAGCGTGCTGAGATATACAATGTAAAAAATATTTATAAGTAGTTAAGTATACTTTAAATAACCTTCTTGTAGTTATTAACTAAACTTCACGCATTGAAGGCAAGTTGATAGAAAAAGCTTTTGACTAACTAAGACTGGAATTGCTTACTAGGACTGTATTTACCGAGAAAAAAGCCCGCACTAAATTGAGATTACTCTTTAAGAAAGTTTTATTAATTTACTTAGGCTAATTGTTACTCTCTTAAGGAATTTTTGTGCGTATTTATTCGTATTTATCAGAATTTTATAACATTGTAGTTCTGGCAGAAGCTCTTAGTTGTTTACTGACATTAAATAGCGATCGCTCAAGATTACAGAATTATCATCAAATACTAGATACTTGTACTGACATTAATCCTAAGTAATAAATCAGTCAGTATAAAAATGTATTCAAGGAAGCAATTTAAATTTATATCTTAAGACATACGCGATTTAAAAAAATAAAGTATATGATAACTAAGTTTTTTTAATCAAAAAACTTTATCAGCCAATACAGTTTAGTTTTTAAGTATTGGGTTTCTCCTCTCTCCCGTCTATCCCCAAAGGCGGACTAAATTCCCCCTCATCCTCTTCTTGACGGGGAAGAGCATCATAGTGTTATAACGGCATCAGTCTAAATCCAAAATGGGGAACACCAATTGATGATTAATTGCTGGTGCTTGGAGAGAGTTAAACTTAGCTTTTAGAGCAAACCCTGATTAGACACAGTTGATAAGCAATGCTAATGCCAGCACTGCTGAATATTTTTAAGCAGGTGGGTCAAGAGTGATGAATGAAGCTGACACCTCAAACAAGGGGGCTGTGATCGAATCTCTAAATTCTGCTAATTCGCCACAATCAGAACAGGCGAGTTGCCCGTTTTACTCAGTTGTGCCTAATGACAATATGGCAGTTAGAAAACTGCCACTCCTCATGCCAGCTGAAGATACACAATTTTCAAAAGATACCACCCAGCAGGACTGGGTTGCAGAGCCGGAAAGCGGCAAACAAGCACTTATTGACTCGGAATTTCAGAACCTGCTGGCATTGAACGAAGAATTACGCACGGCTAACAATAACTTGTATGAACAAGTGGAGCAGCTAAAAGACAATCTAGCTGAGTCTGAAAAGGTTTTGCAGTGGCAGAAAACGCGTTCCAGCGTCAGTGAGTCGATGCTCAACCAACATACTCAGGAACTGGCTGCGGCTCAAGAACAGACAAAATCCCTATTTCAACAATTAGAAACTGCTGTACAAACTGTTCAACGCCAGGAACTTTTTATTGATAGTTATAAAGCACAGCTACAAATTAGCCAACAACGCCTTGCCCAGTTAGAGCGAGAATGTACGTTGCTACACACTAACAACAACGAACAGTCTCAGCAGCTATTGCAATCAGAAAATGCTTGTCGGGAGTTACGTACTAGACTGATGCGACAACAACGCCAGACGCTCCAATTCAAAGCAGCTTTGGAAAAATGTCTAGATACATCCGTTCCTAGCTATGACTCGCTAGAGGATACTGCAAAACATCCCAAGGATATAACTAGTGGACAAGGAAGATTCTCTAAAAAAGCTCGGTCTTTGTTTCCTAACGCCCAGCCAATTCAACCTTGGTCAACAGAACCAGAATCCTTGAGTGATAATCTAGATAATTCTTGGGGCGAACCCTCAACACCACTCCCATTTCAAAGAAATGAAACCACTCCGGCAGCATCATCTTCTTGGAACTGGACAGTTAAGAAAGACACGCCAACGCCAGCAGAACCCAGCCCCGCTGCAAAAATTGATGATTCCCCAGAGACACCGGAAGCTGTTTCACCTTTGGGTTCATCAAATTTAGATCAGCAATTAGATAGTCTCATCCAAATGTTTTTCACCTCCCAACCTGCATCTGCATCACCACCGCCTGTTGCGAAAACTGATGTGGATAGTAATCCGCCTCTCTGGGATAGTTTAGCAACAATCTTAGAAGACGATGAGGAGCAGTTGGAAGCAGAAATTAATCCTCCTGCAACTACCTCGACTTCTGGGATGACAGATTCTGTGCTTTCACCAGCCAATAATTTACCAGTTTCCTCTACTTCACCTCACACCGAGACGCCTGTTGAAGAAACTGAAGATTATTGGTCAGAAGTTTCACAATTGACACAGGTAGAATTGTCGGCGACTGATTTCTCCCCAGAGTTATCAGGTGATAACACCAATGATGGCAATTCACCTTCACCGGTGGTTTATCCCCAGCGTCCACCCAAGGGGCGTAAGTCATTAGCATCCGTGGAATTGCCGAATTTTCGCCCCAAGGGGTAATAGCTGGAAGAGACGCGATTAATCGCGTCTGTACAGGAGTTTGGAGTTAAGTGATTAATGCCCAATGCCCAATGCCCAATGCCCAATGACTAATTAAGAATCCTTGCTTCTGACTTTGGAATTATGGCTTCTGGGCTGGCTTTTGCTACTTGACTGCGCGATCGCGGTTTGCCTGTGGCGATCGCATAATTAATTGCCAACAGCCACAGCCACAATCCCGGATTCCGGGGTTCCAGCCAAAAACCTACCCGACTCAAGAAGCGCCCGAACCACGGACTCAGCAAAGCGCTAATCAGGGCATGACGACCAAAGTTGAAATAACTACCAAGCCATCTGAGTAAATCCCTAGGCCCAGCAAGTTCCCAAATCCATAAAAGTAAGGCAGGATTTTTGCTAGCTGCTTTAAGTGCTAGGCGGTTAAATGTTAACCAATCACACCGATCTTTGATGAAGTTATCTGCTACCTCTAGAGGTTCATCTACCAACAGCCCAAAAAAGGTATTGAGCATCGAGTTAATCCGTTGCGGTGGTAAAAATTTCCCTGTGGGCACCATCATCCCTTTGGAAAATAGCCAAGTCACTGAAACGTTGCTTTGGTAGGCGCGAATTTGGTTCAAGTGTCGCAAACTCAACAAGTCATGTTTGAGAGCAGTATCCAACAGTGTTGTTAAGCGCTCTAAGTTACGAACTAGGGAACCAAAACCGGTGAAAACCAGGGGAGACTGGAGTGATGCCGCATCACCGATCGCAATCAATCGATCAAAGGCAACTGTGCGATCGCTACTTCCCACACTAAAATGCCCCGGTATATACCCAAATGTCGGCTTCTTCCACACCAATTTGTCCATATCGCACCGGCGATACTCTGGCAAAATCGTGAAAAAATCCTCGTACATCTCTAGCAAGGAACCGGGATTTTCAGGATTGACTTCGTGGTAATGAAATAAATAAATCGTCAGTTCATCATCTGCTCCAGGAAACAATTCCCAAATCAACTGCCTTCCCCGCGAAATATCCCCATGACTGTAAAGAACGTCTCCATATTGGGAATCCCACACCCCCGGCTCAAATCCGCTCTCAATTGCCGCTCCCACTGTCGGACATACACTATCAAAAGCCCGACCACCATTTAATTGCCAAGCAATGGGGGACGCGGTTCCCATTGCATCTATTAGCAGTCGTCCACTTACTTGCTTCTCAAGCTGACTTGGTAAGTGCTTGACTTTCAGAAGTACTTGTGATATATCAATATCTGCACGGATAAACTCTGTTTGATCCCAAATTTCACCGCCTGCCGCTTGCAGTTTTTGCCCACACATTTGGAGCCATTTTTCGGAATCTAAGCCTAAATTTAGGACTGTGGGTGTGTGGAGGACGGGCGATCGCAGTTTTGATGGATTATTAGCATCAAAAAACTTATTGAATCCGTCTTTGTATTCCCTGGCAATGATCGTTTCTAACTCAGTGGGAGTGACTAAACCCAGGTTAACTAAGCTTTGAATCTCATCGCGGGAAATATTCCATTCTCGGTTCATCCGCCCAAAGGGCATTCGTTCCACTAGCAGAACTTTATATCCCAGTTTTGCCATCAGTGCTGCATGAATCGCACCTAGTGCGCCGCCGATGTAGATGATGTCGTACTGGGCATGGGGCATTGGGCATTGGGGAGCCAGCGCCGTGGGCGGGTTTCCCGACTTGAGGCGACTGGCGTCATTGGGCATTGGGAATGGGGCATTGGTTATTTTCCCCCTGCTCCCCTGTTCCCCTGCTCTTCTGATATCCGAAAACACAACCTGCTTCGGCTGCTGAGGATTCCGTACCCCTTCGCGCCATCGTTGTTCCCACCAATAGGCACGCGTTAGGTCATATTCACCGTTGGGCATTTTCTGAAAATACTTGACGGTGAGGGGGTAAACAGAGCCTAGCGCTGCAAAAATCGATTGCTGGGATAAATCAATTGCTGGCGGTTCTGGGTAATGATGTCCAAAACGGCTTCTGATTTCTTTGGTTAGGCGTTGCAGAATTTGTCCCTCACTGGGAAAGGGTTGTTCTGCCCAACGAAACACTTTCAGATAGGTAGTTCGTTGCACCGACCAGACAAATACCGAAAGTTCCGCAGGTAAATTTTCGGAAATAGCCCCGGTAGCAGTTGTAGTTGCAGTAGGGATTTTGAGGCGAAAGCCTTCCGAGGTAAGCACTTTTTCTCCATTTCCGGGTTCAAAGTCTGTTTGTAACCAGCTACGCACAGTTGCGATATCTGGAGTTGGAACTTCTAAATAAAGAATTTCTCTCATCTTTTCCTGACATCTCCGTTCAATCTACTCACTAAGACAGATTTCATGAAGGCACAAAGTAAGGTACACTCCGCCCTATTAGTTTCGTAAAGATTCAGTGAAGAAATTTTAAGAGTTTGTCAAAGTTATTGTTCATTTTGTATTTCTGTAAACCCACGCCATGAATTATCCCATTCCAGACAGTCCCCAGGAAATTATTGCCTTGCGACAACAGCCGATTGATGAAGAACTAGTTGCTAGTGCGATCGCTGGAGTAATTAGAATTGTCCGCGCTCAGGGTCAATCTTTGGAAGAATTAACCGCTCAGTTGCTAGCAGATGATCCACTGCTGGATCAGCAACAACGTCGCTGGTTGAGCCAATTAGTTGCCCAATCCTGGGAAAAGTTCTCGTAAAATCTTGCATAGGATGAAGTTGTTGTCGCAGGATTAGATTTCTCGGTCTGCACCTAAATATTGGCGATGCCTGCGGCGGGCTGCGCCTACGCATTTTAGGTATAGGAGTTAACAATAATTAACAGTATGGGATTAGCTATTGGGTTGGTATTTTGGCATTCATGGCACAAAAGCCACTAAATTAACCATATCAGCGTTTTACGTTGCTAATGAATTTTACAACGTTCTGAAACGGAAAGACCCTTGGTTTGCACCAGAGGTCTTCTTTTTCGAGCAATCTTCATGCTCAAAGAGCAGTGCCTCGACACCTTATACCATTTTGGATTTGAGATTTGAGATTTTGGATTGTAAAAAAGTTAGTGCATAAGCTCTTGGGCAATCCATCTATCGCAATCATTTTTCAAATTGGTATTAGCAGAATAAATGTTTTTGGCACACAAGTCAGTTGAGCGATCGGCTACCTTCTCATCGACAACAGAATGTCAATTGCCTACACTACATAACGTTTTTTGTCAACTAGAAGCTTTCAAAACAGCTTCTGCTTGGGATTGCAACAACAAACCGTATTCCAATCCTTCCACCACCGCTTGATAAGAAGCCGCCAAAATATTGGTGGAAACTCCTACCGTCGTCCAGCGTTGATGGCCATTGCCTGATTCTACCAACACACGGGTTTTTGCCGCAGTGCCCGTATGTCCGTTGAGAATCCGCACTTTGTAATCTGTCAAATCAAAGGTTGCTATTTGGGGATAAAAATTCAGCAAAGCCTTGCGTAAAGCTGCATCCAAAGCGGCAACGGGGCCATTACCTTCCGCCACCTCCAGAATATTTTTCCCGTCAACAGCGACTTTGACTGTAGCTAGAGCATTGCTAGTTTCTTTCCCCTCAATCAAGTCACAGTGGACTTGGAAACCTTTGACTTCAAAAAACTGCTGACGATCTCCCAAAGCTTCGTGCATCAACAGTACAAAACTGGCCTCTGCTGCTTCAAATTGAAATCCTTCACTCTCCAAGTCTTTGAGGCGCTGGAGAATTTCTCTAGCCTCTGCCTTTTGCTGATCGAGTTCAATGCCAAAACTGCGGGCTTTGGCTAAAACATTGCTGAGTCCAGACTGTTCGGAAATCACGATGCGGCGAGAATTCCCGACTTGTTCCGGCTGAATATGTTCGTAAGTTAGGGGATTACGTTCTACGGCTGATACATGAATACCGCCCTTGTGGGCAAAAGCCGAACGTCCCACAAAGGGGGCGTGTTCATCTGGCGCGAGATTGACCACTTCACTAACAAAACGGCTAGCTTCTGTAAGTTGTGTGAGCTGGTCTTCTGTGATACAACTGTAACCCGCCTTCAGTTGTAAATTGGGAATTAACGAACAGAGGTTAGCATTTCCGCAACGTTCACCGTAACCATTAATTGTCCCCTGTACCATCTTTGCCCCTGCCATAACGGCGGCTATTGCGTTAGCAACCGCCATTTCCGAATCGTTATGAGTATGAATTCCAATTTTGGGCATTGGGAATTGGGGATTGGGCATTGGTGATTGGGTAAATTCTTTCCCAGTTCGCCATGCCCCATGCCCCATGCCCCATGCCCCAGTCATCTTTACCACATCTTGAACAATTTGGCTAATTTCGTGGGGTAAAGTGCCGCCATTGGTATCACAGAGGACTAGCCATTCAGCACCAGATGCGATCGCCGCCTCTAATGTCTGTAAAGCATAATCCCGATTGTGCTTGTAGCCATCAAACCAATGTTCGGCATCGTAGATAATCCGACGACCTTGAGAACGGAGATACTCAATTGTGTCGCTAATCATCGCCAAATTTTCTTCTAATGTCGTCTTGAGTCCGGTTGTAACGTGTAAATCCCAAGACTTGCCAAAAATCGTTACCCAGCGAGTTCCCGCAGCCAAAATTGCCTGTAACATCGGTTCGGTTGCCGCAGTGGTATTCGGGCGTCGAGTCGAACAGAAAGCGACAATTTCAGCTTGTTTGAGAGGATTTTCTTGGAGTTGCCAGAAAAATTGTACATCCTTGGGATTGGCACCAGGCCAACCGCCTTCAATGAAGGGAATTCCCAGTTGATCGAGTCTCTTGGCAATGCGTAACTTATCTTCTATCGATACTGATAGCCCCTCGCGCTGAGTGCCATCACGTAGTGTAGTGTCATAGAGCCAAAGTTGAGGTAAGGAATTTCTGGTCATAAAACTGAGACCGACGAGACAACTTTCGAGGCAATGTGTCAATATACAACAAAATGCCAGTTTGGCAATTTAAAAATGCCTAAGATACTAGCTCAAGGTAAAACAATTGAGTGCGAACAGGGAAGCAATCTCCGAAAAATTTTGCAGCAAAATGGTATTGACCTCTACAATTACGGTGCTAAGGTAATAAACTATCGGAGTCTTGGCAGTTGTGGTGCTTGTACGGTTAAGGTAAAGGGCAA
Organism: Nostoc sp. S13; assembly: GCF_029379315.1. GTDB lineage: Bacteria > Cyanobacteriota > Cyanobacteriia > Cyanobacteriales > Nostocaceae > Nostoc. The sequence continues at coordinate 9,088 of NZ_JAQYWQ010000109.1, read as the reverse complement.
AGTATCAGCAGCGAATTGGCGTGATCGAGCACGACGTTCGTTTCCTCCCCATTCTCCTACAACAGATTTGCTTAAGAAACTGTCAAACTCTGGTTTTAGGCGATGTGAAAGTGACAAGGTTTGATGGATTTTGGGGACAAGGTTCTCGAATAGTGTGGACACCAAAAGGTTAAAAAGGAGTTAAGAGAAGATGGGTAGATGGACACCCTTAATTTTAATGGCTGGAGGTTTGGCCATTCTGCTTGGTACATTACTGGGCATCAATTTTCCAATGGGCGTACAAAGCGCTAACAATCCCGGTAGCAAAGCAGCAAAAGTTCTGCCAGCTAATATCAATGTTAATAGCAGTGCTGGCAGTAAGAATGATGAAACTGCAAATGAAGGAAACGAAACAACTGGAACAAACCAAACTAGACGCAGTATTGTCGCCCCAAGACTTGACAAGAGGAGTAGCGTTGCCCAGAATCCTGCCGATGACTCAACATCTCCTGCTGACAGTACAACAGACCGCAGTACAGATACTTCAGGAACAGACACGCCATCCAGCAATACAAATCAAGGCAACGAACCAATTCGCGCCTTGTGGTAACGATAGATCCGTCTTTAGTTACGAGTTATAAGTTATAAGTTATGAGTTATTGGTTATGAGTTATTAGTTATGTACTAATGATAAATGGCTAATGATAAATGCCTAATGACTAATGACTAATGACTAGTGAGATTGTAATTATTGGTGGCGGCGTTATTGGTTTAGCGATCGCCATTGAACTAAAACTGCGCGGGACAGGTGTTACCGTGCTTTGTCGTCACTTCCAGGCTGCGGCTAGCCACGCCGCCGCCGGGATGTTAGCACCAGATGCGGAAAACATCCCGCATGGGGCAATGCGTTCCTTGTGTTGGCGATCGCGTGCTTTATATCCAGACTGGACGCGCAAATTAGAAGAACTAACCGGTTTAAATACTGGCTACCGTCCCTGCGGTATCCTCGCACCCGTCTTTGAAGAGGCAGGGGGGCAGCGAGTAGGGGGAGAGAAATTAATTCTTTCATCCCCCTCATCCCCTTCATCCCCGGCTTACTGGTTAAACAAAGAGGCAATTCATCAATATCAGCCAGGATTGGCAGCAGAAGTAGTTGGTGGCTGGTGGTATCCTGAAGACGCACAAGTTGATAATAAGGCTCTAGCTCACGTATTGTGGACGGCGGCTGAGTCTGTTGGTGTTGAACTCAAAGACGGTATTATAGTAGAAGCATTTTTACAGCAGCAAGAACAAGTGGTTGGCGTGCAAACCAATGCTGGAATAATTCGCGCCGCGCACTATGTTTTAGCTTCAGGTGCTTGGTCAAATGAATTATTACCACTACCCGTGGTACCCAGAAAAGGACAAATGCTGAGTGTGCGGATACCGGAATTTGTGCCAGAATTGCCCTTAAAGCGGATTTTATTCGGACAAGATATTTACATCGTACCGAGACGCGATCGGCTTATTATTGGGGCAACAAGCGAAGACGTTGGCTTCATCCCCGACAACACCCCAGAAGGTATTCAAAAATTACTACAAGCTGCCATCCGGCTGTATCCCCAATTAAAGCATTATCCTATCCAGGAATTCTGGTGGGGATTTCGCCCAGCCACCCCTGATGAGTTACCTATCCTTGGCACCAGCTACTGTCAAAATTTAACCCTTGCTACTGGTCATTACCGCAACGGGATTCTACTTGCGCCCGTAACAGCCGCATTGATTGCCGATTTAATCTTGTCACAAAAGTCTGACCCCCTACTTGCTGATTTTCACTATTCACGCTTCCAATCCAAGCCATCTACCTCCACCCCAATGTTGACTCACTCTGCCAATTTCTCCAACGGGCATCACCCTGCTATATCCCCCCAACACTCCCCACTGATTATCGCTGGCAAAACCTTCCAATCTCGTTTGATGACGGGAACAGGGAAGTATCGCAGCATTGAGGAAATGCAGCAAAGCATCGCCGCTAGCGATTGCCAGATTGTCACCGTAGCAGTCCGACGGGTACAAACCAAGGCTCCTGGACATGAAGGTTTAGCTGAAGCCTTAGATTGGACAAAAATTTGGATGTTACCAAATACCGCTGGTTGTCAAACTGCTGAAGAAGCGATTCGGGTAGCCCGTTTGGGGCGAGAAATGGCGAAATTGTTAGGACAGGAAGATAATAACTTCGTCAAGTTAGAAGTAATACCTGACCTTAAGTATTTACTCCCAGATCCGATTGGGACGCTGCAAGCAGCAGAACAACTAGTCAAAGAAGGCTTTGCAGTATTGCCTTATATCAACGCTGACCCCATATTAGCCAAGCGGTTAGAAGAAGTAGGCTGTGTTACAGTAATGCCTTTGGCATCGCCAATTGGATCTGGACAAGGGCTGAAAACAACTGCTAACATCCAAATCATCATTGAAAATGCAGGTGTGCCAGTGGTGGTAGATGCTGGTATTGGTTCACCCTCAGAAGCCGCCCAGGCAATGGAATTGGGAGCAGATGCCTTGTTGATTAATAGTGCGATCGCTCTTTCTCCAAACCCAGCAGCAATGGCTCGTGCCATGAATTTAGCAACAGTCGCCGGCCGTCTAGCATACCTTGCTGGCAGGATGCCGATCAAAGATTACGCCAGTCCTAGTTCTCCTCTGACTGGGACGATTACTAGTTAGGGCATGGGGCATGGGGCATGGGGCATGGGGAATAGAGGGACAAGGGGGACAAGGGGGACAAGGGGAATAATCAATGCCCAATGCCCAATCTCCAATGCCCAATGCCCAATCCCCAATGCCCAATGCCCAATGTAACGATTTGTCTAGCAGTTTGAGAGCCGATCTAGTAGTTATGTAACATTAAATGAACAATAAAGATAAAGGAATTAATTCATGCCCTATACAAACGAAGAAGGCGGTCTTCTGAATAATTTTGCCCGCGAACCAAAGATTTATCAAGCAGAACCTCCCACGGAAGGGCAAAAACGAACTTACCTCTTACTAGGAATCGCCGCTACAGCTTTGATTGGGGGCTTGATTATAGTCGCCTTCTTTGTTTCCCAAATCAGTAGAGTATAAAATATTTTAATAAAATTTCATCTTTATAGTTTTTCAGGTTCCGATTTCAAAAGGGGCCTGCTTTTTTATTTTTTGTTAAAATTGAGTTAGCAATTAAAGTATAATTATATACTCTTTTATTCTTCTAGACTGAAGGCTCAATTTATCCTGAGCCACATAACATCGAATTAAAAATCATTTTCATTATGAGATTTTTAGCCCACTTTGATGCGCCCAAATAGGTGATACATACTGTGTTTTAGCTCTTTAGCCGCCATGAGCGTGAATGATATTGTACACAATGATAATTTTGCTTGGAATCGGCAAGTATACCACCGCCTGAAACTTGCCCTCAGTCTTGGCTTACGACGACAACTTTTTTTAGCCGTATGTGATGATTTACACTTAAGAAATCAAGTAGCGGCCCGTTTGCATTCTACATTGGCTTATCCTGTTGGACAAGTGCTATATCAGCCATCAAATTCCCAGGAAAATAGCACTCCAGCTTATCCGCGATTAGTGACGTTACGTTTGAATTTAAATGATCCCAATCCCCTCGTTCAGATAAATCAATGGTTGATAAATTATCCACCGCCAATTGTTGGGGCATCAAAAGATACCCCAGGAAGACCTTTTCCAATACCAGCATTTCAGATAGTGGGTGTGGAACAGCTAACTAAGCAACCAGTGGCAACACAACGGTTATTTTTGCACTATCTCCGCTTAAGCGAACAATATTTATCTACACAAGAATCCAGCCGATTTCTAGAATCTAACTTGCTACTGTGGATACCGCGTCCTTGGTTATCTGCTATCAAGCAATCAGCACCACAGTTTTGGCGTTGCCGTACTGGCCTATTTGTGTTTGCCGGAGAACCCACACCAGCGACTCAGAATTCCGGCTATCCAGAACGTTTTTCTAGTTCCAGAAGCTTGGATTTAGGGAATGTTGAGCAGTCGATTCTAGATGAATCAGTTATCCAAGCAGAACTCAGAACCGCAGCCAGCGAGTTAAAGTTTGAGAATAATTCTGATTTTCTGGCAGAAACGCAAGGGAATAGCGTAGACAAAATCCAAGAAGCTTCGCCGTCAGCAATAGATTTATTGAAGACTGCGCCACAGCAGCAGGAATCTACTAATAGGTCTGGTAGTGGGACTAATAATCAATCGCTGTCGTCTTTATCTCATATTAGTAGCGAGTTAACTGAGCTAGTAATAGCAACAATCAACACAAATATTGCTGAAGATACAGAGAATTACTTACAACCGCAGCAGATTTTGTTGGAGATTGAAGAATTACACCAAAAGCAAGTTTCAGGCGAGGTACTAGCAGAAGCTTATCATCGCTTGGGGAGCTTATACCGTCTTCGCATTGAGCAAGGAGAGTCAACCTTAGAAAACCTGATGGTGGCAATTATTGCCTATCAGGAGGCAATTAGTTATGACGAAACCTCACCGCAACTCCCAGATATCTTGAATGATTTGGGTACACTTTATTGGATGCTATACCGCACACCACCCAATTCTGAGGAGGGGCAAACTTATATAGAGCAGGCAATAGAATTTTATCAGTTGGCGTTAAAGATGATTTCGCCTCAGACACATTCGGAAACTTACGTTCGTGTGCAAAATAATTTGGGGACGGCTTATGGTGATTTAGCTCGTTTTTCTCACCCATCTGAAAATTGGCAGCAAGCAATCTTAGCTTACAGTGAAGCACTTAGCTACAGTACAGCTGATATGGACTCATTAAAGTATGCGGCTTGCCAGAACAATTTGGGTACTGCTTACTGGCATCTAGGGCAATACAATCAACCGATTGTGCATTTAAAGAAAGCGATCGCAGCTTACAACGAAGCACTTATACACTATAACCCCGAAGAGGAACCGCTCAAGTATGGCATGATTCAAAACAACATAGGCACTGCCTGTTGGAATCTGGCACGATACGAACAACCTGCCGAAAATCTCCAGCTAGCTATAGATGTTTATAACGAAGCTCTCAAGTATCGCACTCCAGCTAATGTTCCCAGCGCCTGCGCCGCTACACAAAATAATCTGGGTACTGCTTACTGGCATCTAGCAAATCTATCTCAGACAACTAAACAGGCACGACAAAAGTATCTGCAACTATGTATCAGCGCTTACGAAGAAGCCATAGCCTTGGCTCACTCACTTAGCGGTACTGCTTTAAGTTTTGATTTGTTTGCCTCTTATAATAATCTGGGACTAGCCCATTATCAGCTAGTAATAGATAAGTCTTTTAATGGCGAGAAAGCAACACGTTCTGAACACTTAGAAGTTGCATTAGATAACCATTTGCAAGCCTTAAACGGATTAAGTAAACAACCAGAGGCTTATCAAACAACCTTCACTTATGTGGTGAAAACTATTCGTGCTTTTCATAATGAATTAGGGATACAGGGACAAAATTTGGCTTTATCTAAAGTTCCTGGTCAGTTGTTGCCAGAGATTTTGTCAAAACTATAAAGTATAATTTAACAATACTTGCTCTATACCGTATGGGAAAAAGTTCTTTATTCTTCCCGTTTCTTTCTCAAGGCAACTTGATATCAACTTGATAATTAATCGGGGAACCAAGTAAAGTAGCGATGTCTACGACGGGCTATGCCTACGCAATTACTGTTTTACCAATTATAAAGTAGTCAGATATTTGAAGAATCCATAAAGTCCGATTCATAAATATAAATTCTTCATCAAGATATTTTTTTATATATAAATATTTTATAAAAAGTACAATAAGATGTTGGCGGGTTTTCCATAAACTTACTAACGTAAACTGGAAACCAAGTTGAGAGATGCTCCAGGATAAGAATTGAAACCTAAGTTATGAAACTAAGTTTGGTTTTTGCTACTGCTATATCTAGTTTTTTTGTGAGTGCGACCACAGGATTTGGTTTCTCTGGTCAAGCAGATGCTCTCACTCTTTCTGGTATCTCTAGTGTTACATGGGGAGAACCTACTCCAGGAAGTATAAATACCAGTCCCATATATACAGGTGTTGGAAGCAACACATTTAATTGGGGTGATTCTGATGTGTGTCCATCAAGTCCAAATACTCCTAGTGGATGTACAATAACAGGCCAAAATAAACTAACCTTTAATGGAAGTTCATTTTCAACTGACATTAACTCAGCATTCAAAATAGGTGATTTAACTTACTTTAATGGAACGGTATTTGAAGGTACAAGCGTTGAATTTGTACCTTTAAATATCAATGTATCCTTCAGCCCTCCCACTGGAATCAGCGAAGTTTTTGACTTCAAGTTGCATCTAGTAAATACACTGAACGAACCAACAAATCCTGAAAAGAGTACAGATTTTGTATTTATAGACACAAATTTGAGTAATCGCAGTTTCACCTTTGAGGGCAATAAATACACGCTTGAGCTAACTGGCTTTAATCCAGACGTTAACCAGATAGGTATTAAGGCTCTTGAAGGAGCCACAACTACAACAGCTATTTACGCCAAAATCAAAACCGTACCCGAACCTGCAACAGTCGCGGGTCTATTCCTGCTAGGGATATACCTGATATCTCGGAAAAAATCCGGCGACGTTGATGAAACACAAGGGCAGGGTTGATTGAATTCTTATGTAAGCACGAGTACTTCGGTACAAGTGGTTAGAAGCTGTTTGACTCAGTACGGCTCTAGGTGTCAAGAATCCCATCTCTAACGAGATGCTAGGGCGAACGGCTTTTAGCCGATAGAGAAGTCAAACTAGGGAATTTTCCGGCTTCAATATGAGGTTTATAGGGGTTCTCGTATTTGCGGGAAGCTTGACGAACACTACGCCAGTTGACTCAAGTCTGTTAACCCGTCCATCTGGCTCCAGTATCCACGCAATTGAAAACCGCTACATACCCCTATATTTCATATTTGTTAATGGTAATTGAATAAATTTTAACCCAGCACAAGAATTGCTGCGATCGCATCAAAAATTTATCGGACTAACCCTTTCAAGATGACTCGTAAAATCTCTTGAAAATTAAAACCCGCGCTGGCGGGTTTCGTTTTTATGGTTGTCCGACTTCTAATCGCCAAAATATAATTCGAGTTTGGCTAGTTGCGTAGGCGTAGCCCGTCCTAGACATCGCTTGACTTTGACCGAGGTATCAACAATCCAATATATGTACCGACAGCAAATTTTGTTAAATCGAGAAATGGAGGGCGACTCTTTTCGTTGATAACTGCAAGAGTGAGAGAACCAATCACCATAATCAGCGTTACAACAGCCAGCACTTCATCTCTTGAAGGAAATTTCTTGGATAACATTTACCGACTCCCAAATCGTTTGAATCACTACATCCCTAGCTTTACAGGCAGGTGGTTGTTGTAGGCTTAAATACAGGCTTGTGATATGAGTGACTTGTGTATGCGATGAGGATGAGTTGCCAAATTGACAGTTAGAATCAGCAAAAGTGTAGTGGTTAGGTTATGTCCGGGCGATCGCTTTCCTGTTCTCCTGAAGGTATCCAAAAAGCAAAAAGAGTTTTGATCAGCTGTTCCTTAACTCAGAAAGCATTAGCTGAAGATTTAAGAATTACTCGCCAGCCGATCGGAAAGTTCTTTACAGGTAAACCTGTTGACCGCAATCTCTTTGTCCAGATTTGCGACAGGCTAGACCTAGAGTGGGAAGAGATAATTGCTGAACCAGCTAGTGAACCAGAGGTAAATCAAGACAACAGCATTGATATTGATGCGATCGTGCAAGAGGTACGCGAAAAGATAAAACCCAGCATCTTAGAACGCTGCGGCACAATGCGGGTGCTAGATATTACTCAACCTATCGGGTTGAATGACATTTACACCAGCGTCAATATATTAGAGAAAATCACTGGACAGCAACGGTTAGGAATTAATGAATTATTCCAAGAATGTACAAAAGAGGATTTTGACCGCTTTACACTGACGAGGATCACTGCAAAACGAGTGCCAGGACTGGAGGCGGTTGAGAAATATTCCAAGCTGATGATATTGGGTAAGCCAGGGGCAGGTAAAACTACATTTTTGAAGTATTTAGCGATTCAGTGTATTGGAGGTGAGTTTCAGGCTGAACGTGTACCGATTTTTGTCACCCTCAAAAACTTTGCCGAAATAGCAAATAAACCTGGATTACTGCAATACATCCGTGAAGAAGCGAGAAATCCTATCTCTTCTATCGAAGATGTACTAACCTATGGCAAGGCATTAGTTTTACTTGATGGATTGGATGAGGTTAGAGAAGAGGATAGTAACCGTGTATTAAAGGAAATTCGTGAGTTTTCTGATCGTTTCCCAAAAAATCAGTTTGTCATGACCTGCCGGATTGCAGCAAAGGAGTATACTTTTGAGAAGTTTACAGAGGTGGAAGTTGCTGATTTTGACGATGGTCAAATTTTCAACTTTACCAATAACTGGTTTAAGGATAAAGCTGTAAAACCAGAGATTTTTATCAAAGGTCTCGAAGAAAATAACCGCATCAAACAACTTGCTGCAAGTCCGCTGCTGCTGACGTTACTTTGTTTAGCATTTGAAGAGTCAGGGGATTTTCCTGCAAATCGCTCTGAGTTATATAAAGAAGGACTGGATGCGTTATTGAAAAAATGGGATGCCAAGCGGGGAATTCAGCGCTACCAGATTTACAAAAAGCTATCGGTTCAACGAAAGGAAGACTTACTTAGTAAAATTGCCCTAACTACGTTTGAGCAGAGTGATTATTTCTTCAAGCAGAAAGCAGCAGAGCAATACATTATAGAATACATACGCAATTTACCAGACGCCAATACTGACCCGGAAATATTGCAACTAGAAAGTGAGGTGGTTCTCCATTCAATTGAAGCCCAACATGGACTATTAGTAGAACGGGCAAAAGGGATTTATTCATTTTCCCATTTGACATTTCATGAGTATTTCACGGATCGAGAAATTGTTATTGTCCAGCAATCATCAGAGGAGGCATTGCAAAATCTATAGGACTCCTATTTGATTTCTGAACAAGACTAAGAGAGAATACGGAGAGGTTT
>NZ_JAQYWQ010000028.1 GCF_029379315.1 Nostoc sp. S13 | reverse complement strand
AATGCCCAATGCCCAATGCCCAATGCCCAATGCCCAATGCCCAATAGACTTATCCGGAAATGAGAACTTTATTTGGCTGAAACCTAGCTCTGGAGAGGGTTTTAGAGGTTCCTGTTTTATATAAGCTAAAAAGCCAGCTATGTAAGGGTTTCAGCTATTTTGAGGTTTATTTGTGGATAGGTCTAATGCCCAATGCCCAATGCCCAATGCCCCATAGCGTTGAATGAATACTTTGGGAAGAGATCCATATTGCCCTAAAATTCTACACGGGGAGCGAAGCTGAGTTCCCTGATGATTCACTGTTACCAGAGGAGTTTTTTCGTGGACTTATCTCGTATTGCTGCCCAACCGAAACCGGGTCTAATCAACGTTCTGATTGAAATTACAGGCGGAAGTAAAAATAAATACGAATACGACAAGGAACTAGAAGCTTTTGCTCTAGACCGAGTACTTTCTTCGTCGGTACAATATCCCTATGACTACGGCTTTATACCCAATACTTTGGCTGATGATGGCGATCCCCTAGATGGTATGGTCATAATTGACGAGCCAACCTTTCCAGGCTGTGTTATTGCCGCACGACCGATTGGCTTTTTGGAGATGATTGATGGTGGCGATCGCGATGAGAAAATCCTTTGTGTTCCTGACAAAGATCCGCGCTACACTCAAGTAAAATCACTGAAAGACGTAGCACCACACCGCTTAGATGAAATTGCCGAATTTTTCCGTAGTTATAAAAATTTGGAAGAAAAGGTGACTGAAATTCTCGGTTGGCAAGATGTGGACAAGGTTGCAGGTTTAGTAGAAAAATCCGTCAAAGCTTATAGAGGATAATAGGGGAGTTAAGAGTTATGAATTTTTATTCCTAACTCCCGTACAGACGCGATTAATCGCGTCTGTACTCATAACTTTCGCTTGTTACGGATCACAAAAACTGCCACCAACCCCAAACCAAAATGCAGCGTACTCTCCTTTTGGCAAAAATTCATAACTGCATCCTCACAGGAGCGAATATCAACTACGTGGGTAGTATCAGCATCGATGAAATCCTTTTGGAAAAAGCTGGTATCTTACCCTATGAGCAGGTGCAAGTAGTTAATAGTGCCAACGGTCAGCGCTTTATTACCTATGCGATCCCGGCTCCAGCCCATTCAGGAGTCATTGAGCTAAATGGGGGTGCGGCACGTCTAGGCATTATTGGCGATCGCTTGATTATAATGACTTACGGGCAGTTCACTCCAGAAGAGTTAAAAAGTTACTCTCCTACGGTAGTCATTGTAGACGAAAAAAACAGGCTGTTGGAAGTGCGGCGCTACGATGACCTGCTCAGTAAGGTCTAATTTCAAGTAAAATGCCAAATTTTGAGTTGTCAGGTTCCCAAAGCTACATAAGAGAAAAGTCAGCTACGCTGCCAAGTAGCCCAGCAGGTGAATTTCTCGTGCAATTCTGGGGTGTACGGGGTTTGATTCCCACCCCAAGTAGCAACACCAATCGTTATGGTGGTAATACCGCTTGTGTAGAAATGCATGTAGCTGGGAAACGCTTGATTTTTGATGGGGGTACTGGCTTACGCATACTGGGTAAAACTTGGCAAGAACGACAACAGCCACTAGAAGCCCATTTATTTTTTACCAACTGCCAATCAAATCGGATTCAAGGGTTTCCCTTTTTTGCTCCCGCATTTATTGGGGAAAATTGCTTTCACATTTACGGCACAGCTGCCTCAAATGGAGCCTCAATTAAACAATGTCTGTATGACCAGATGCTCCAGCCACACTTTCCTTACCCTTTACAGGTAATGCAGTCGGAATTGCAGTTTTATAATCTGACTCCAGACAGTGACGTAAAGCTAGATGATGTCACCATTACGATCGCATTAATTAATCAAACTCAGCGGTCTGTTGGCTACCGAGTGACTTGGCAAGAGTATAGTGTTGCCTACGTCACAGATTTGCACCAGAATGCCGATCAAGTGGAGCGAGAGCGGATTTTACAGTTTATTAAAGGCGTTGACTTGCTGATTGCCAATGCTACCTACACTCCCCCTACGTCTCACAATCATGACTCTGCTGATTTACTCTGGCAAGTTGCGGTGAATACAGCTCTGAATGCTACTGTCCAAAGGCTAGCCATTTCTCATCATCACCCAGATGACCATGATGATTTTCTTGACCAGGTTCAAGTCGATGTGAAATCTGCTTTTCCTGAAGCAATACTAGCCCATGAAGGTCTAGTTTTAACTGTTGGTAAGTGATTTAGACTCGTTGGCATTTTGAAATCAGTGGTAAAGCAATGTCTGTGTCGTGATATTACTAAGCGGATCTCGTTTTGATATAACATGCGGTAAGGACACAGCAATGCTGTGCCCCTTCTATTCCACACAATTAAAATCGGCTATATTGCCTCTACGAAGCATTTTGCAACTCAGCTGTGCGTATTGAAAGCTGCTGTGTCTGATTACCTCGTTGCACTTTCACCTGTAATACTTGACCAAGACGACTGTCTTCCACAACATTCTGCAATTGTTCAGCACTGGTAATAGCTTTACCATCAACTTGCAAAATTACATCCCCGCGCCGGATACCCGCAGATGCAGCTGGCGAATTTGGGACAACTCGCATGACAAAAACACCATTAATTTCTGGTATCTGAACAGGAGAGTTGGGATCGGTGTTATTTTGCTTGGCAAGCTCGGGTGTCAAAGTTAGCATTTGCACACCTAAATAGGGGTGAGCAACTTTACCATCACGTTGCAGTTGCGTGGCGATCGCTTTGGCTTTATCAATGGGAATAGCAAACCCAATACCCATTGCATCAGGACGAATGGCTGTGTTAATGCCAATCACTTCACCTTGGCCATTTAATAGTGGGCCGCCAGAGTTACCAGGATTAATCGCAGCATCGGTTTGTATAAAATCTAAGCGTTTGTCACTAATGCCGACTTGGGCGCTGGAACGTTTGAGGGTACTAACAATTCCCAAGGTAACGGTGTTATCAAATCCCAAAGGATTACCAACTGCGATCGCCCAGTCTCCTACCTGTACATTATTGGAAGAACCCAAGGGCGCCACTGGCAAATCATTGCCAGCGTTAATCTTGACTACTGCCAAATCTGTAACTTCATCAATGCCTTGAACTTTTCCTTCAAAGGTGCGGCCATCTTTGAGGCGGACTGTTACTTTATCAGCCTTATCAACCACATGAGCATTAGTCAGAACTAAGCCGCTTTTGTCAATAATGAAACCTGAACCTAGACCGCGCAACTGTTGCTCAGGAGGCATCTGTTGAGAGAAACCGTCACCAAAAAACCGACGGAAAAAAGGGTCTTCCGAAAATGGATCAACGCGACGAGTAATTGTCCGCTCAGTATCAATTCGGACAACTGCTGTGCCCACACGATTCACTGCTGCTGTGACAAAGCTAGTGCTACTGATCGCCGCAGTAGCTGATGATTGCCGTTGGGCAATTAGTTTTGAACTATCAAGAGCAGTTACTGTGGGTGCTGGTTCGGCTTGGGAGGGTAACACCTGCAATGTACTAACCGTTAGCAGAACTCCGAGCACGATCGCTAAAACATTAGTAGTAAGTTGACGTAGAGACCGGGATATTTTGGGAAATCGCATAATCACAGCCAACATTCTTATAAGCCTAATTGTTGCTTAGTCGTGACAAATCTATATATAGTTATTTTTACCAAGATTAACTAACTTTTGTAGGACTTACACACTTACGACTAAAAAATAAGGCTTTGCGTTCGCGAAGCGTGTCCGAAGGACTTATGCTTCCCTACCCTGGAAGAACGCTAAAAGCGAACGGTCGCAATGACGAAATTACGTTATTGTTGCCTAAGTCCTGTTTTGAACAAGATTTCATTGCGACTGGTTGCGCCTAGCTGGGGTAAAGAGTTGATAACTGAGTGGGGAGTCAGGGCAGCAGGAACGGTTGGAGATACTTGTAATTGTTTTACAACACTTTGCAATAGTTGGTCTTGTCCAGTCCGCAAACCCCAGACATTTGTGCCACGGTTAATAATGGCAAACCAAACCAAACCGCGATCGCGTGTGGGCATCACTCCCGCTAAAGCGCTCACATCCCGGAGAGTACCAGTTTTAATCACAGTCGCAAAGGGAATGTGTCTGGTGTGTAGTGTCCCCCGGTGATCAAATCCAGACATGGGGAACAAGTCAGCTAGATTCAGTTGATGGGTAGATGCCTCAATTTGAATAGCCATCAGCATGGCACAAATAGCCCTGGGGGAAATGCGATTTTCGGGGCCGAGTCCAGAACCATTGATTAACTGAATTTCCACTGGTGACACCCTCGCAAGGCTGGCGGCGGTTGATTGCACCACAGTTGCTCCCCCTACTGAGTCTGCCAGCATCTGTGCCATATCGTTGTTACTGTAAACGTTCATTTCCTTGATTAGTTGCTTCAAGGGCAACGAGCGATGACGCAGTAACAAAGTTTGTTGAGGATTTGGTTGCGCCGTAACTTTCACCCCACCAGCAATCACAACTTGAGGCTTAGGTGTTCCCTTGGGCATAATTGAGTACGTGTAAATAGCGGGGCGGCCCCAAGTCGCACTATTTAGTGTTTGCTTGAGCATCAGACCCGCTAGCATCGGCTGACGTTGGAAATTCATGGCAAAACTGCCAGTAATGATCAAATTTCCTTTTACCTGCTTGATGCCCATTTTATTGAGAGTATTACCAAGAGCGATCGCTTCTTCCCAAACAAACAAAGGATCGCCACGGCCTGTAATCACCAAATCGCCCTGCACAACCCCATTTACCACTGGCCCAGTGACGCTGACCAAAGTATCAAATTGGTAATCTGGCCCCCAAGTTTTCAAAGCAACTAATGTAGTGGCAATTTTGGTTAAGGAGGCAGCAGGCAGAGGTGTCGTACCTTGGTGATTTGCCATCAGCATCGGCCCTGACTGCATCCAAATTCCCTGACTCTCAACCAGATTTGGCGCCACCACTTTTGATGTTATCAGCTTTTTCAGATATTCCTGCACCGTAGTCGCCCCAGCTGGATTGGGATCAGGAGCAAGAACCAAGCCAGGGCTACTTTGCCAAGTCAAAGCATCTAAGGCATCTAGAGGCTTGATTTGTACGCCGGCCATTTCCAGCCAAAGCGACACCAAACCTGAACCCAATAATTCCAGCATGTTTTATTCCTCTGTTAGGATTCTGATATGTTGTTTCCTGTGCTAATATACAAGCTTTTTTAGGATAATCAGTATTGAGTCATAATGACTGCTGTTTTTCTGATGTGTAAGTAGGGTGAATCCGATTGTTTTAGTGACTCCTTTGACTTTTAGAGAACAAGGAGAGAAGCAGGAGCGGCGACTGACGGCATTGGCGCAGCCCGCCGCAGGCATCTGAACTTCGGGGGCAAAGGAAAAAAGAAAAAACCCCTTGTCATAAGGTTTTAAATCGTTTTTCCGGATTAAGCACTTTTAAATTAGCTTTGATCCAAGCGCAGTACTGCCATAAAGGCTTCCTGGGGTACGTCCACAGTACCTACAGATTTCATCCGCTTTTTACCTTTTGCTTGCTTCTGCAAAAGTTTCTTCTTGCGGCTGATGTCACCACCGTAGCACTTGGCTAGGACATCTTTCCGCAAGGCGGGAATGTGTTCGCTGGCGATAACTTTACTGCCAATAGACGCTTGAATTGGCACTTTAAATTGATGGCGGGGAATTAGTTCCTTGAGTTTTTCTGCCATTGCCCGCCCAACGTTGTAAGCTTTATCTCGATGCACAATCATCGCCAAGGAATCCACCGGATCGCCGTTAATCATGATATCCAGCTTCACCAGAGGATTTTCACGGTAGCCAATCAGGTGATATTCCATGCTGGCATAACCGCGCGATCGCGATTTCATCTGATCAAAAAAGTCAGTCACAACTTCTGCTAAGGGAAGCTCATAGGTAAGGGTGGTTCGTCCTTGAGTGAGATATTTCATATCTTTAAAGATGCCACGGCGATTTTGTGATAACTCCATCAAGCTACCGACATAGGTTTCCGGCGTAATCATCTCTACTTTGACGTAGGGTTCTTCAATTCTTTCGCGATCGTTGGGAGAAGGTAAACGGCTAGGATTATCGATGTACATCTCCTCACCTTTAATGGTGATCACTTTATAAACCACCGAGGGGGCTGTAATGATTAAATCTAGGTTATACTCTCGCTCTAGACGTTCTTGGACAATTTCCATGTGCAGCAAACCCAAGAACCCGCAACGGAAACCAAACCCCATCGCGCTCGAAGTTTCTGGTTCGTAGTGCAGCGCCGCATCGTTGAGTTCGAGCTTTTCCAAGGCTTCCCGCAAGTCTTCAAATTGGTCAGCATCAATGGGGAACATCCCACAATAAACCATCGGCTTCGCTTCTGCGTAGCCTGGTAAAGGTACCTCTGCTTTCGCCTTACTCAGGGTAATTGTATCGCCCACCCGTGCATCAGCTACAGCTCTAATTGCCGCTGCCAAATAGCCTACTTCCCCAGCGTGCAGTTCTTCAACTTGCTTTTGAGTCGGAGAAAGGACGCCTAACTCATCAATTTCAAATTCTTTACCGGATGCCATTAAATGGATGCGATCGCCTTTTCTCACGGTACCATCCATCACCCGGAAATAGACAATTACTCCCCGGTAACTGTCGTAATAGCTATCAAAAATTAGCGCCCGTAAGCGTTCATTTATCGTATTCGGCGGTGGCGGTATCCGCTCAACAACTGCTTCTAAAATCTGATCAATACCAATTCCTTCTTTAGCAGAGGCCAGAATTGCCCCACTGCAATCTAGACCAATAATTTCTTCAATTTCGCCAATTACCCGTTCTGGTTCAGCCCCAGGCAAATCGATTTTATTCAAAACCGGGATAATTTCCAGGTTACTCTCTAACGCTAAATATACATTTGCCAAAGTTTGCGCCTCCACACCTTGGGACGCATCTACTACCAATAGCGCTCCTTCACAAGCTACAAGAGAGCGCGAGACTTCATAGGAGAAATCCACATGTCCAGGAGTATCAATTAGGTTTAGCACATACTGCTGACCATCCTTAGCAGTGTAGTTCATCCGGGCAGCTTGCAGCTTAATTGTAATGCCGCGCTCCCGTTCCAGATCCATATTGTCGAGAAACTGTTCCTTCATCTGTCGGTCTTCAACAGTACCAGTAGCTTGCAACAAGCGATCGGCGAGGGTTGATTTCCCGTGGTCGATGTGAGCAATAATACAAAAATTGCGAATGCGAACTGCGGGAACGTCAGTCATATACTATCTTTGCCTTAGCAGCAACCAAAGTTAAAAGAGCAATTTACTTAATGTATTTTAATGCTTTCTTAGCCAAGACGCTGCTAGCTTTTAGTGCGGGGTGGGGAGTGGGGAGTGGGGAGTTTGGAGTAGAGACGCGATTAATCGCGTCTCTACTGGTGTGAAGAGTTATTATTTCCCCACAATGCCCCATGCCAATGCCCAATGCCCCATGCCCAATGCCCCATGCCCAATGCCCCATGCCCAATGCCCCATGCCCCATGCCCAATGCCCCATGCCCAATGCCCAATTCCCATCTTCACCCCATCTTTAACTTTCGATCTAAATAGGTGGACTTTTAAGAATATTATGAAAGTCTATTTGTCGCTGCTAGTATTCAACAGCTAGGAGCGTACAATGAATGTAAATAAGTACATGTAGGGATCATGTAGGGATCATGAGTAATTGCGACTTGTAATTACCCAGAATCCTTGATTTACCGACAAAACTTCTAGAGCCATTGTTTAGTCAGTTATATGAAAAATGCGATTTGAAACTTAAAGCTGTTACTTTGCTGCTATTTTGGGGAACTATGTAATTGTGCCCTTGAAGGTTTTTCAGTTAATTAGCCCAAATGATGAATATAACTACTTCACAAAGCTTTAGACAAAACCAATTCAGAGTATATAAACCTATGAATATGCAAGAGAAAACTACCGAAGCGGAAAACACACGAGCCGATAAGGTAGAAATTGCTGTCCGCCTAGACTCCGAGTTACTAGAGCAAATTCAGCATCTCACTAATGACCCAAGTAAAGTGATTGAGGTGGCGATTCGCCAGTGGTTGCGGGGTGAAATCCTCAGAGATGACGAATTGACCCGCACGCCTGTGCGTACCCCCGTTCCTCCTCGCGGTGAATGGAACGATTGATGCCATCAGTCAGCTATCAATGCAAGTTAAAAAAAAATGAAGTTTGCCAATCTGGATTTCTAAACATCAACAAATACACAATAAAAAACGAAAAAGCTGTAAAAATTTATGCAAAAATTTGAGCAGCTTTAGTAAAATTACGGTCGGATACTTTTTGTATATCCAACTCAATTAATGACTATTACTGCCAATTCCCAATTGCCGAATGTATTTTCCCAAAATCTGGAATCTATTACCAGTCAGACTGATGGCTCATTACCAACTCTAGGAGCCGAGTTGGTATATACGCAAGATGCGGCAGGGCGCTATCTGACCTTTTGTTGGCAGCACAGCGAACTCCTAGGGTTAAATACCGAAAAAATAGTTGACGAGCTCAACCAGACCCAAACTTTTGCCCCGGTGGATAAGGTTAGTTATTTGGAACGCTTGCACCGAATTTTGATAAGTTTAGTGCCAGAAAGGTTTCAGTGTTGGTTTAGCTACCATCAGGAATTATTTGAGTTGGACTTAGTGATTAGTCCGATTATGCCGAGTTTAGGAATGGCAGCCACTACAGTTTTAGTGATGGGACGGTTAGTGCAAGCGACACTCAACAAAAAACAAGTACGTGTGGCATCAAAAACGCCCACACAAATAGAGTTGGCTTTACGTTCACAGCAACACCAAAAACTAGTAAATCGGATTACCAAAAATATTCGGCGGACATTGGATTTAGATATTATTTGGCAGCAAACAGTTGACAGTTTGGGGAAAGCACTACGGTTAGAGCGCTGCATTATTTGTCCTTATCAGTCCTCTAGCTCAAAAGTGGAGGTGAAGGCTGAGTATCGCCAGCCAGAACTCAAATCAATGCTTGGCTTAGAAATAGATATAGCTTCTGAATCTGCCTTTGCTCAAGTTTTGGCAACCCTAGAACCAGTTGTGATGGAAGTGCCTGGATATACGGAGTTTGGGCGGCAGAAAACTTTGGTGGTTGCGACTTGCTATCAAGACCAGGCGAATGGATTGGTTGCCTTGAATTGGCAGGATGAATGCTACACATTAACAGAATCGGAATTAGAACTGGCAAAAGAAGCAGCAGATCAATTGGGAACTGCGATCGCACATGCTACTTTATATAAAGAATTAGAAGCAGCGCGTCAAAAAGCCGAAGAAGCTTCCCGCCTCAAAAGTGAGTTTCTGGCTAATGTATCCCATGAAATTCGTACCCCCCTCAATGGCATGATTGGCTTCATGAAGCTGATTTTAGAAGGGATGGCAGATGACCCAGAAGAACAAAACCAATTTTTGGCAGAAGCTCACCACTTATCGATACATCTGCTAAATATCATCAACGATATTTTGGACATTGCCAAAATCGAAGCTGGTAAAATGGAGCTAGTTTACGCTCCAGTCAAGCTAGATGAGCTATTCAGTGCTGTAGAAAATTTCATGCGTCCCCAAGCAGAAATGAGAAACCTCAGCTTTCGGATGCAAATGCCTGCTATCTCCGATGAGATTATTGTCCAAAGCAACTACCAACGGTTGCTACAAGTTATGCTCAATTTGGTAGGTAATGCCATCAAATTTACCCATGAAGGTGGTATCACCGTCAGCGCTGATTTAGTACTCAAAAAAGCGAAGCCGAACTTTCAAGGTCAGGAATTTCCTGGCATGGTGAGAGTCCGGGTGGCAGACACTGGCATCGGTGTTTCTTTGGACAAACAAGATAAACTGTTTCAATTATTCTCTCAGGTGGATGGCTCCCGCACTCGCCACTATGGCGGTACAGGTTTAGGACTGGCTATATCCCAGAAGCTAGTGGAGGCAATGGGTGGTGAGGTACATTTTTATAGTCTGGGCGAAGGACTTGGCTCAACAGTCACATTTACAGTGCCACTATATCAACAACCTGTCATGGTTTCATCTATTGATAGCGACTCAACAAACAGTTAGGAGTTAGGAGTTAGGAGTTAGGAGTTTGGAGTTTGGATACTTGGCAGTACTGGGTTTTGAGTTTTTAACTTTAAATTATTTGAGCAATTATTATTTAATAACTAAATTAGAAATTGGGAATAATTCTGTTCCTGCCACAAAAATTGTATAATTAAAGATTGGGTTGAAGAACAAAACACAACAAACGCCTAAATGTTGGCTTTTGCTCCGCTCTACTCAATCTACGAAAAATAGATTTTTGACCCCTTTTGACGCAAAGGTGTACTTAGGAGCATTAAATCCTGCCTTCCGTCGGACTGCAAAGCAGAACCAAAAGGCTAGAGTAAAGTAGGAGGCTCAGACGAAAACAATGTTTCAGCTAATCTGATATCAAGTTGCTAAAACCAGTAGTGGTTTAGTCAAAAGTCATCAAAGCTGGAAAATAAAATTTTGGATAATGGTTAATGAGTAACGGCATATACGGCACAAGGATCATTATTATTCAATGCCCAATGCCCAATGCCCAATGCCCAATGCCCAATGCCCCATTCCCAATGCCCATCATTAACTTAGCAGGTCTAAAACTATGGAACTTACAATTGACAACGTTGAAACAGTCTTAGATGAAATGCGCCCTTATCTCATGTCTGATGGCGGCAATGTGGAACTCGTTGAACTCGATGGGCCTGTTGTAAAACTGCGGTTGCAAGGTGCCTGTGGTTCTTGTCCCAGTTCTGCAATGACCCTGAGAATGGGTATTGAGCGCCGCCTCAAGGAAATGATTCCCGAAATTGCAGAAATTGAGCAAGTGGTGTAAAAGTTAGGAGTTAGGAGTTAGGAGTTATGAGTTTTCAGTTAACTCCTAACTCCTCATTCTTAACTCCTAACTATTCCTATGTCCCATCCTCTCTACATCGCTTTTATCTGGCATCAACATCAGCCGCTGTACAAATCCCCTGGCAGCGGCGTTTCGCTAGCTTCTAGTCAGCAGTACCGGCTTCCTTGGGTACGTTTGCATGGGACTAAAGATTATTTGGATTTGGTATTGCTCTTAGAGCGGTATCCTAAGTTACACCAAACGGTGAATTTAGTTCCATCGCTGATATTGCAACTGGAAGATTATATTGCTGGCACTGCTTTTGACCCTTATCTCACGGCAAGCTTGACACCAGATGAACAACTCACCCAGGAACAGCGCGAATTTATTATCCAACACTTTTTTGATGCCAATCACCACACGCTGATTGACCCTCATCCCCGCTATGCCGAGTTGTACCAGCAAAGGCAGGAAAAAGGGCAGGCTTGGTGTTTAGCAAATTGGGAATTGCCAGATTATGGTGATTTGCTAGCTTGGCACAATTTGGCTTGGATCGATCCGTTGTTTTGGGATGACCCAGAAATTGCTGCTTGGTTAAAACAGGGTCGGAATTTTACTTTAAGCGATCGCCAGCGCATTTATTCCAAACAGCGAGAAATTCTCAGCCGGATTATTCCCCAACATCGGAAAATGCAGGAGGCGGGGCAGCTAGAAGTTACTACCACGCCTTACACCCACCCGATTTTACCCTTGCTAGCTGATACTAACTCCGGTCGGGTAGCAGTGCCCAAGATGACACTACCTAACCAGCGATTTCAGTGGGCAGAAGATATTCCCCGCCACTTGCGGAAAGCTTGGAACTTGTATAAAGACCGCTTTGGACAGATCCCTCGTGGTTTGTGGCCTTCGGAACAGTCAGTCAGTCCGGCGGTACTTCCACACATTATTAATCAAGGATTTAAGTGGATATGCTCAGATGAAGCCGTCTTAGGGTGGACACTGAAACACTTTTTTCATCGGGATGGGGCGGGGAATGTGGAGCAACCAGAACTGCTGTACCAACCGTATCGCCTGCAAACCGCAGAGGGTGAATTGTCAATTGTGTTTCGTGACCACAGATTATCAGATTTGATTGGCTTTACCTACAGTGCGATGCCAGCAAAACAGGCAGCAGCAGACTTAGTGGGACATTTGCAAGCGATCGCTAAAATGCAAAGAGAGAGTCAAAGTGAACAACCTTGGCTAGTTACCATTGCCTTGGATGGGGAGAATTGCTGGGAATTTTATCCCGAAGACGGCAAACCCTTCCTAGAAGCTTTATATCAAAGCTTGAGCGATCAACCCCAGCTGAAACTCGTCACTGTCTCCGAATTTCTCGAAGAATTTCCAGCCACAGCCACCATTCCCGGAGAGCAACTACATAGTGGTTCTTGGGTGGATGGCAGTTTCACCACTTGGATCGGCGATCCCGCCAAAAATCGAGCTTGGGATTACTTGACAGAAGCAAGGATTATGCTCGCAAGTCATCCCGAAGCGACGGAAGAAAACAACCCAGAAGCCTGGCAAGCATTGTATGCCGCAGAGGGTTCTGACTGGTTCTGGTGGTTTGGTGCAGGACACTCCTCAAATCAAGATGCCATCTTTGACAGGTTGTTTCGAGAACACCTGTTTGGCATTTACAAGGCATTAAATGAACCAGTACCGCCCTATCTCAAGCAACCAGTAGAAATCCACCAAGCACAGGGAAACCACACCCCACAAGGGTTTATTCATCCCGTCATCGATGGTAAGGGTGATGAACAAGACTGGGATAAAGCTGGACGTATAGAAATCGGCGGGGCGCGGGGGACGATGCACAATAGCAGCGTCATCCAGCGACTTTGGTATGGGGTGGATCATCTGAATTTCTATTTACGGCTGGACTTTAAAAGTGGTGCTGCACCAGGGCAGGATTTCCCAGCAGAGTTGAATTTGCTGTGGTTCTATCCAGAAAAAACAATGCTCAACAGCCCAGTTCCCTTGGCAGATGTACCAGATGCAGCCCCACTTAATTACCTTTTTCACCATCTTCTGGAAATTAACTTGCTGACACAATCGATTCAGTTTCGGGAAGCTGGAGACAATTATCAATGGCAGCCGCGTTTCAGTCGCGCTCAAGTAGCTTTAAATAATTGTTTAGAGTTGGCAGTGCCGTGGGCAGACTTGCAAGTTCCGCCAGATTATCCCCTGCGCCTGATTTTGGTGCTTGCAGATGAAGGGCGTTTTTGCAATTACTTGCCAGAAAATACTTTGATTCCCATTGAAGTGCCTTAGAACTCAATACCGTTGGTGTTATATCATTTCACAAAATAGCTAGTAGGAGCGTACAGAGGTACATACGTGTCAACTTAAGGTGAAAACCAGCCTAAAACCAGCTTTTAGAGATTATCTCGTTAAGAGTCTCAGACTGAGAATGCCCGTCGTTGAGGCTCCGCCTCCGTAACTCGCGGCAGAGCCGCGATGAGGTGCATTTCCAGCATCTGGCTGGAAACGAGGTTTGAAAAGGGTTTTACCTTAAGTACCTGTATACCCCTACAGCCGATTCATGTGTGACAAAGAATAAAATCATATTTAATATTTTTTCTCAATACGTAATTTCTACAAAAATTTATTTTTACTTTTTGAAAGATTTTAATGATTTGGCAAAGATTCAGTAATCTTACTATTGCCAATGAATATTTGTCCTAGAATTAGAGACATTTAAGAGTAAATATTTTATACTAATGAATCGCTTTTTTCAGAAAATAACGAATTCTCAACAGAGCATTTCACAGCAAACTCAACTTGGTCAGATGTGTGGTTCCAAACGGCTATTTCGCGATCGCTATGAAATATTGCAAATTTTGGGTAGGGGTGGTTTTGGGATCACGTTTTTAGCCAAAAATACCCTATTACCTGGGAATCCCCTGTGTGTCATTAAACAGCTTTGTCCGAAAGTGACTAATCCTCAAAGTTGGCAAAGGGCGTGTATGCGCTTTGAAAAAGAAGCAAGAACCTTGGGTCAACTCGGTAGTCATTCGCAAATTCCCATGCTATTAGACTACTTTCAATCGAATGGAGAGTTTTTTTTAATTCAAGAATATGTGCCGGGTTTGACTCTGGCACGAGAAGTGCGGCAAACTGGCCCAAAAAGTGAAGCCTCAGTTAAACAATTTTTACAGGAATTATTACCTGTATTACAGTATCTTCATAAATATCATGTGATTCATCGGGATATTAAGCCTCAGAATTTATTGCGGTGTGAGTATGACGGGCGGGTAGTACTGATTGATTTTGGGGCGGTGAAAGAGCAATTAGCTGACGTTTGTGAAAACTCAATCAATCAACCTGCAAACACCAACTTTATTGGGACTAGGGGATTTGCACCACCAGAACAGTTTTCTTTACGTCCAGTTTATGCCAGTGATATTTATGCACTGGGTATAACTTGTATTTATATGTTGACTGCGAAAAGTCCTTTAGAATTTGACTACGACGCGACCAGTGGTGAGATATGCTGGCAAAAAGAGGTAAATATTAGCTACAGTTTCGCCCAGATTTTAGGAAAAATGGTGAAAACTGCCTTAAATGATCGGTTTAAAAATGCCGATGAAGTGATGAAAGCTTTAGGTAATCAAAGCTATCTACCTACTTTGGCTAACTGTCTAACTACCCAAAAATTGAATAATAAAAGTATTACACAACACGAAAATTCTCACGAAAATCCTGATGTATATCTGCCACCTGTCGCCAGAACTGCTAGTGCGATTCGGAAATGGAGAGGAAGGCTAAAAGAAACGAGATCGTAAAGTTAAGTTGAAGTTGATTGAGCTAAGTATCAAATTAACAATTAATGATGGGTGATTTAAAATATCAAAAACAAATTTAGTAAGGATTTTGACTACATTATCTAGTCAGTAATGCTTGATTAAAGAGGGTTTATCTTTAATACTTAGTCAGTGATTAGTTGCTAATATACAAGCAAAATTACTAGGGCTGGCACATCAAAAAAAATTTCTACTCAGATTATTATATAATCAATAGAATAATTAATCTTATGGCTCTCGTAGTTTTCCATAGACCAGGAAGACTGACTACTATTTACAAACGCTAACTATATTAAGTAATTCCCCAATCCCCAAAACAGGGTTTTCTACCATAAGTAAGCGAGAGTCTATTTTCTTAAGGGAAAGTTCGGGGCAAACTTAGCCTAAGTTATTATGCAGTCGCGCCTGTCAGATCATGATCTGCTGCTTAAATCCCGATTGCCCAAATCCCCTGAATCCCAATGGAAAGAAGTTTTGTCAAAGTTGTAGCACCCCATTGGTGTCACTTTTAAGAAATCGCTTTCGTGTCATCCGAGTCCTTTCAGATGAGGGGGGATTTGGCAGAACCTATCTATCAGAAGATGTAGATAAACTCAATGAACGTTGTGTTATCAAGCAATTAGCTCCAAAATTCCAAGGAACTTGGTCGCAAAAAAAGGCAATGGAATTGTTTGCTGAAGAAGCGCAGCGATTACAAGACCTTGGCGAACATCCCCAAATTCCGACTTTGCTAGCTTACTTTGAGCAAGAGGGCTGCCTATATTTAGTGCAGCAGTTTATCAATGGAGAAAATTTGTTAAAGGAGTTGCAACAGCGCAAAGCGTATAACGCTAGAGATATTCAATATATTTTGCTAGACTTACTGCCTATCCTGAAATTTATCCACGATCGCAAAGTCATTCATCGGGATATCAAGCCAGAAAATATTATCCGTCATAAAAGTGATGGGCGATTAAGCCTGATTGATTTTGGCTCCTCAAAGCAATTCACCGCCAAAGTTCAGCAGAAAGCTGGCACATCCATTGGTTCACATGGTTATTCCCCCCTAGAACAAATTAGAGATGGTAAAGCTTTCCCCGCCAGTGACTTGTTCGGTTTGGGGGCTACCTGCTTTCATCTGCTAACAGGAAATTCGCCCTTTCAGTTGTGGATGGAATCTGGGTACGCTTGGGTGAGTAATTGGCGGGAATATTTGCGGAGTCCATTAAATCCTGAGTTGGATTTTGTGATCGACAAGCTTTTGAAAAAAGACATCCAAGAACGTTATCAGTCAGCCGATGAAGTCCTTAGAGACTTGACTCCAAAACAATTCCTGGCACTGCCACCAGCTGGTAAGTCGTCTGGGAAAATACCACCAACTAGAGCACCATCTTTACCAAAAAGTTATCCCTTACTAAGAATTTTAATCTTAATAAGTGCTTTCATTCTGTTGTTCGGCTTTGGAGAATCTTGGTATAAACATTTTCGCCAGATTCAGACTAGTTTGTTTTCTAGGCTGAGTCAGCATAATAGCCTGGGTAAAGATGAGGCGCTTTTAAGTCAACCGCCAAAAATTACTTTGGGGGAGGTTTCCTTAGTTAACACTCTCCAAGGACACGAAAGCTCAGTTTTATCTGTCGCCATCAGCCCCGATGGGAAAACCATTGCTAGCAGTGGCGACGATAGCACAATCAAACTTTGGAATCTCACAACCGGAAAACAAATCTCTTCACTCAACGGGTATTCTCAGCAGGTGAATGTTGTAGTGATCAGCCCAGATGGGAAAACTCTGGTGAGTGGTAGTAATGACAACACGATCAAAATCTGGAATCTGGCAAGGCGAAAGCTAATTCGCACTTTGGATGGGCATTCTGACTCAGTTCATGCCCTAGCCATCAGTGCTGATAGCGAGACTCTGGTTAGTGGCAGTGATGACAACACGATCAAAGTCTGGGATTTAGCGACAGGAGAGCAAATTCGGACACTGGTAGGGCATACATTTTGGGTGCGATCGGTAGCCATCAGTCCCGATGGTGTGATTCTTGCCAGTGGCAGTTTTGACAAGACGATCAAAATCTGGAATCTGACAAAGGGATACTCAATCCGTACACTGGAGGGAAACTCTCAAACAGTAACAGCCGTAGCTATTAGTCCAGATGGTAAAACTTTAGCCAGTGCTAGCCGCGATGTCTACGACGGGCAACGCCTACGCACCATCAAACTTTGGAATCTACTTACCGGAAAAGAAATTCGCACACTGGTAGGACATACCAACACTGTCACATCCCTAGCCTTCAGTGCCGATGGTAAAATTATTGCTAGTGGCAGCCGCGATCGCGCCATCAAACTTTGGAATCCAGCCACAGGTGAGGAAATTCTGACATTAACGGGGCACACCAACACCGTGACATCCGTCACCTTCAGTCCTGATAGCAAGACACTTGTTAGTGGTAGTGAGGACAATACTATTAAGATTTGGCGATTATCTCAGTGAAATCGGCGGTTAGAAACATTTACCTGAAAATTGCTGTAATCTAAAATCCAAAATCCAAAATCCAAAATTGGTATGAGTGCTCTAACTTTACATTTCCCTCCGGCGCTGAAATAGCCAGACGAACAATTTGAACAGCTGATTGCTGTTAATCAAGAGTTACGACTGGAATTAACTGCTCAAGGAGAATTAGTTATTATGTCACCCACCGGGGGAGAAACTGGGGAGCGTAACTTGGATATAGAAGGTCAATTATGGTTATGGAACCGTCAAAATCAGCTCGGAAAAGCGTTTAATTCTTCTACAGGTTTTAAGTTGCCAAATGGTGCAACTCGTTCCCCTGATGCCTCATGGGTAAAAATCGCCAGATGGGAAGCTCTCACGCCACAGCAAAGAAAGAAATTTCCACCTTTATATCCTGATTTTGTAGTGGAATTGGTTTCTGAAACTGATGATTTAGAAGATACTCAAGCAAAAATGCGGGAATATATCAAGAACGGTTTGCGTCTAGGTTCGTTGATTAATCCTAAAAATAGGCAAGTAGAAATTTATCGCTCTAACCAACCAGTGGAAGTTTTACAATCTCCGCAAAATCTATCAGGTGAAGATGTATTGCCGGGATTTATATTAGATTTAGACCCAATTTTTAGATAATAAATATCGGCATCCGTCATACCTGAAGAGGTAATTTTCGGTTTTAAAAAGAAAAATTTTAGCTTCTGGAATCGAGCTAGCTTTAATGCGATCGGTAACTTAAGTATTGCATAATTTCCCATGCACGGTAATTTATTGTATGCCAAAATGTTTATTTCCTTGAGCACAAATCCAACTTTAAGTGGATTTATATTTGCAGCTAAAGATTGATGCTGGCGCTGTCAGAACTTAATAAAATTTAACTATTACTTACAGCAATTCAATTGAGGAATGTGATCGTGAAACGCTTTAATATCTCCAAAATTTTGGGAAGTAGTCTTCTAGCTCTAAGTTTAGCTACCTTGCCCACAGTTCTACCTGCATCTGCTCAGACAACAACCACTCCTAATGCTACTGTTACGGATACTACTACAGACCGCACTACTACCGACAGAAATTATCGGGATGGTGATTGGGGTTTACTGGGCTTGCTCGGTTTATTTGGTCTATTTGGTCGCAAGAGTCGCAGAGGCAATGATAGTCTAGGTTATGGTGATTCTAATGTGGCAGGTTCCTCTGGCTCCCGTTCTAACTAACTATTAGACTTATCCGGAAATGAGAACTTTATTTGGCTGAAACCTAGCTCTGGAGAGGGTTTTAGAGGTTCCTGTTTTATATAAGCTAAAAAGCCAGCTATGCAAGGGTTTCAGCTATTTTGAGGTTTATTTGTGGATAAGTCTATTAATAACAAGTTGCGTTCAATTTGGCGTAAGTTCTAAAGATAATTACGGGTAAACAAAGCGTGCATCGGCAGGCTTTGTTTTTATCAAACAGAATAAAGGTGCCAGTCGCCAGAATTCACTTGGGTATTTTGTGCGACTGGTGGATGAATAAACGGCGTTTTTGCACCCTCACAAAACAAACAAGTATATACAACTACAAACTTATGATGAAAATAATTCTTAATTGATGAAAAATGGAAGATTCAGTGTTTGTTATATTTCTTGTCTTTGGGTGTATTTGGATTCTGATGGGAGTTGTAGGTTGGATTGCATTTTTAAAATCTGAGGGTGAGGAAATTAAGTTTGGTAAGTGGGGACTTATAGTTGCTATTCCAATCCTAATACCAATAATTGTTTCTCTTATTATTGGTATATTTTATCGTTAGTAAAATCAATATTGATCTGACAATCCTTTTTGTTCACTTGTTAATTGCACCCCTAACCAAAATCACTGTACTTTCTACACCAGAGGCGATCGCTTCTGGAATATTACCTTGAATCGCGTGCTGCAACAATCCCTCGTGCGAAGCTCCTAAAACTACAACATCGTAACCTTCGGTTTTCACTAGGTTAATTACGCCTTCAGCAACTGAATCAGCTTGGACTGGGAGAGCAACTACAGTACTGGACAATTTCCGACGCCGCATCAACTGACGGATAGCTTGTTCTGAAACTGACATATCTGGCTTTAATTCAGATGGCTTAAACACCTGTGCAAGGCGAATTTGTGGATCATTTCCTAATGTCACTAAAGCTGGGAGCAATTTAATCGCCAGCCGGGAATTGGGGCCACCAGCCATTGGTATTAGCCAGCGATTGAAGGAGTGGGGAGTGGGCACAGACGCGATTAATCGCGTCTGTACTGGGGAGTGGGGAGTAGTGCCTAATTTTACTAAAACTACTTCGCAGCTGGCTTGGCGAATTACGCTGTCTACAACGTCACCAAAAAGCCGACCAGGGGTAGATGTGCTACCTTTCCATCCCATTAAAATTAGGTCGATATGTTGTTCGTTGATTGTCTCCAAAATAGCCTGGGCGACATCGTGGGTAACTCGAATCTGCGTGTGCAGGGGAATTTGCCATTTTTTTGCTAAGACTTCCGCCTGTCGTAGCAAGCGGCGACTTTTTGCCGTTCTTACCTCTGTTTCCGATGGAGAACTGTGGCGGGGTATCAGCATCACTTGCACGCAATCTATTTCATAATGGCGATCCCGGGCAATAGCTGCTGCCATTTCTAATAAAATACCGGCTGTTTCGGGATTAGCTACTGGCACTAATAATCTACCACTGCCGATGCTGGGCGATCGCGTTTGGTAAACTACATATGAAGGTTCTGGTCGCAGTCTTGGGGTGGCATTTTCACCATTGAGATGGTCTGCTTCCGCGCGAATAATATCTCCACGGGTAATAATTCCAATCAGTTTCCGTCCATCTAGCACTGGTAAACGACTGATTTGATAGCGATCGAGTAAATACAGCACATTGCTCAGGCTGTGGATGGGTGTTACGCTCATCGGAGTGGTGGTCATAATTTGCCGTAAGGGAGTATCGTTTGCTAAATTGCGATCGCGGATATTTAGTAAATCTGATTGCGTCACAATTCCTACAAGCTTGCTGTCCTCTACCACTGGAAAGCCACGATGGTGCGAACGGGCGAATGCCTGCATCACTTCATCTAAAGGCATTTCTGTATCCAGAGTTTCTACTTGTTGCTGCATGACATCTTTGGCTGTCAAATTTGTCATTATTCCCCCCGCAGGTGCTGCTTTTTCGATAGTTATGCCATTCCACGCCAAAAGTTTGTCGTATAGTGATCCTGGCGCTAACTTTTCGGCGACTAGATACGACGTTGCACAGCCAATCATTAAGGGCAACACTAAGTTGAAATCTGTAGTCATTTCAAACACAATTATTATCCCCGTGATTGGCACTCTGGCGACCGCAGTAAAAAATGCGCCCATTCCTGCCAAAGCATAGGTAATTGGTAATCCAGTTGCTATCCCGAAAGGAAGAAGCAGACTGTGTTCTCCCATACCCACTAAGTAGCCAAGGGCAGCCCCAAGGGTCAAAGCGGGAGCAAATAATCCTCCTGGCACACCAGAGCCATAAGCTACGAGAGTTAGGATAAACTGGGAGATAAAGGCGATCGCGGCCATTGACCAGCTAGCCTCACCTGTAATTAAAATTTCCCGCAGTCCTGTGTTGTCTCGAAACGCTAGCGGTAGTAATGCCACAATTATCCCAGACACTAGCCCAGCTAGTGCCACACGAGCAGGTAATCCAAAACGCAGAGAGCGTCGGTAAACAGTTAAGCTGGCAATAATCCCGCGATTGAACAGCGCCCCCATCAACCCAGCCAGAACTCCCAACACCAAATAGAAGGGAATATCTTGAACAAAAAACTCTGTCTTGGAAGCAGTTAATGCTAGATTCAGATCCAAGCTGCGACCACCCAATAAGCGCGAGACGACGGCACCGATAAAAGAAGCCAGAATTGCAGTGCCTAGAGTAAATTCCGAGAAATCTTGTAACAGTTCTTCTACTATAAACAACACACCTGCAATCGGCGTATTGAAGGCAGCTGCTAACCCTGCTCCTGCACCAGCAGCAATCAACTGGCGGCGGTGGTCTGGTGAAGTGGGAAACCACCGACTGAGTTGAGCTGCTAAAGCGGCGCTCACCTGAACTGTTGGGCCTTCCCGCCCTAAAGCTAGCCCAGAACCCAATGCCAGAATACCACCGACTAACTTGACCAGGGCAACCCGTAAATCTAAAGCAATTGGTATGCGGGCTAGCACTGCTTTGACTTGAGGAATGCCGCTCCCAGAAGTTTCTGGTGCTACGCGCTCAACCAGCCATCCGGCGAGGAATCCCAAGGCGAGTCCGATACCTGGTAGTACAAACCAGGCTGGTAGCAGCACCGATGTCTGCACTCGCCAGGCACCTAGCAATCCCACCCCCGATTTAAGTAAGACTGCTGCCAAGGCTGAAACCAAACCAATCAGACAAGCTTCAAAAATTGCTAAACGACGCCGTGGTTGTAGCAGTTGCCGAAAACGCTGGAAGATAGGTATATACCACATGATGTCAAATTTATCAAGAAGAATTCAGGAGTCAGGAGTCAGAATTCAGAATGAATTCTGTACGACTGGTGGATGAATAACCGGGTTTAAGACCCCCACTAAATCTACGATTTGGTGGTGCAACAATTCAGTGGCGGGTCTGAATCCCCGACTGATAGCGCAGCGTTAGCGAGTCCGCAAGCGTCTTGATTCTGAATTCTGAATTCTGAATTCTGGATTCTGCATTCTTCTTCAACAAGAATAATTCAGAACTCAGAAGCGGAACTGGAGACGCTCCGTCTCCGGTTAGAATTCAGTATTAATTGTGTATGAGTAGGTGATAGCGTAGCGGTAGCGAGTGTCTGAATATTGGTTAAAATCTCGCCCCCAAAGTCGCCACAACGCGGAGCCACTGCGGTAGACGGGTTCCCCGGCATAAAGGAGCCAAGCGCTAACAGCGGTGCCGACTTGTAGCGACTGGCGTTAAGTGGCGTGGGAAAATACGCAAGGCACTTCTCTTCTGGTGGGCGAAACTAGTATTAAATATTCTTCCTGATTAAAACTCTATCCCTTTATTGGGTAAAGTATACAGAATTCTGAATTCTGAATTCTGTATTCTGTATTCTTCTTCAATTGCTTCTCCCCGTAGTGGATAGCCCTTCTACTATCAAAGATGGAGTATAACAAGAACCATTCCAATCGGCATCGTTGCCCAGTGTAACCAATTGCTTCAGGGCTGTGTAGACATTACCTGCAACCATCGTATCCTTAACGCGCCCAATTACGTGACCATTTTGGACACGGTAGCCTAAATCAACGTTGATCGAAAAATCTCCAGAAATACTGCCGCCACCACCCAGCATTTGATCCACAATTAAGCCATCATTTAGTTGTTGAATCAAATCTGGTAGTGATGCCGAACCTGGCTGGATGAGAAAATTAAATAAACCAGGAGTGGGATAGCTGCCTAAACCAGGGCGAAAACCATTTCCAGTGGTGTCAGTACCGAGTTGGCGTCCGGTGATGCGATCGCCATAGAAATGCTGTAAAGTCCCGTTTTCGATAAATACTAAAGATTGAGTCGGACTGCCTTCATCGTCGAAAGGACAACTGTAAGGGCCCGCTTCCGGGTCTTGGTAGAGGGTGAGGCTGGGTGCAACTACTGGGTGCCCCAGACGTTCTGCCCAAGGGGAAGCTGCTTCTAAAACTCGCTTGCCATTCAAAGCTGCTTGCACAGTACCCCAAAGCATATCGGCGGCTTTTGAAGTGAATAAAACCGGGACACGACCAGTCGGAGGTGAGACATTTTCTCTGGCCCAAATTAACCTCTGTAAAATTTGATTAGCTAATGTCTCCGGGTGGAGTTCACCACGCTGAGTTTGTCCATCAGAAACATTCAAAAAATCATCGCCACGCACCCATTCTGCTGATATATAGCAACTGAGGGTAGTATCGGTGTAATGACAATCTAAACCTTTGGTATTGACTAGTCTAGTAGTTTCAACATCACATTCCCAGTCACCATTGCAAACAACATCTGGATAGGCATCACGGATAAGTGCGATCGCTTCTGTGCCCCAGTTTATCAAAATTTCTATCGGCACACTTTCCCCCAAATCTGGGTACGAGGGGTGAAAATTAGAGCCTAATTCTACTGTTTCTGGATGATTAAGTTGACTCAGTGCCAGAGCTTTTTCCACCATTACTTCGGCGAGGACAGAACCGTAAGCCACCGTGAGTCCTGGTCGCCCGTTTCGCCAAAGCCGTAGTGCTGTACCTTCAGATTGGTTGGTTTCTAGCTGTTTGAGTCGGTTTGCCTCAAAAAACACTGGACGAGAAAGCGATCGCGACTGATACACCTCAGCAGCTTCTGCTCCAGATTTTATCGCTAGTTCCAGCAGCTGTTCTGCTAGTGTATCTTGTGAGAAATTTTCAGAACCCATGACCCTTAGTGAATTGTGGATTTTGAACCGCATATCAACGCTGTCTCTTGAAAGTCTGATCCCTAGCGATCGGACTTTCCACTGATGCACGCAGATAACAATCCAAAAATCATCAGCGTATTTCGGCAGTTGCGATTTAGAACCGCAGATCAACGTTGATGGACGCAGTTAATTATCCCAAATCATCGCCATATCTCGACGTATCTAGTCATTTGTCATTTGTCATTTGTCAGGGACTGACAAGAAATAAATTATCCATCTTGTGGGGTGGGCAGGAAAGCCCGCCCTGAATATAGGACGGGTAGAGGACACCCATCCCACAAGAAAATTTGGGATGTTTTTTTATTTTTCAGTCCCTCATTCTCCACCCATGCCCAATGCCCCATGCCCCATGCCCCATGCCCAATGCCCCATTTTAGAGATTAACCTCTTGCAACAGCCAGAAACCAGCAAAAGATTCTGCTTTGGGATCAGACTGTATACCGATAAAATGCACTCCGTTCGCTTTTTGCTTGGCTTCTTCAAAACCTTTGGCTTCTGCTAAGATTTGAGGTTTTTTGATATTTGCCACAATCCAGCTTTCAGTTACACCAGTTTCTAAAAGCAATCTCGCCTCTTCGCTGCTATCAAATCTTAAGAAAGCCAACTCCAAACCAGACATCCAGCCTGCCAAGGGCAACGCTCTCGGTGAGAAAATCAAAATACCAGGAATACGGGCTTCGGGTGAAACTTGCGCCAACTCTAGGGGAAAAGCTTCACCAAACCCAATTTCCCACTCTGGCATCTCTGCCAAATCCGCAGCATCTAAGGTAACAAATACCCATTGCTGTCCTTCCAAAGCATCTGGTAAACGTTGCGGCAAAGGTTTTTCCAAGCGGACTGAAGGATTAGTTCCTCCTTGATACCCTGGTTCTTCAGGATACACTTCTTGCATACGCTGTTCTAACCATTGGTTGAGAACCAAAGTGCGGCGGCTTGCCTGGGCGGGAATTCCCAAGTCTTGGCAAGCTTTAGTAATCATGTTGTTCATTTGGCGGCGGAAAAAGCGGATTTTAATTGGTGCTTTTCCAGCTTGGTTAATAGCCTCCTGCAATGCTGTCCGCAACCAGCCCGAATTTACCTGGGTACTGGGACAATATTCAGCATAGCGAAACAAAGAATCTGCTTTTGTGCTGATATCTAAAGGACTTTCGCAGACTAAGACTTCCCAAATTTTTTTCTGATTAGCGTCCAAAATCGGACGGGAGTAAAAATCGATTTCCCAAATACTGCCCATGTTTTGCGGTAAAAATCTGGCTGTTATATTTTCCTGATATTTTGATCATACGGGTCTTAGGGCAGCATTGGGCATTGGGCATTGGGCATTGGGCATTGGGAATTGAGCATTGGGCATTGGGCATTGGGAATTGGGCACTGGGCATTGGGATGAATAAGTCTTTGAACCTAATACTTCAAGTTCTAACTCTTCCCCATCCCCGTTATCTCTCATCGTTTGAGCAGAACATAGGAAGTTTTTGGAGTAATTAGGTTTTGCAATGACTGGGGAATTGATCAGGCGATCGCTAGAATAGTCAGCTAGCAAAGTGGCGAGAACAGCGCTATCAAGAATCATTAGCTAATTCTTCACCTTTGATGCAACGTTTTAGAACATTAAAGGCGCAACGTGAGCAGGAGTTACTAAACTCTTGGTGAAGGTACGTTTTCTCGTTGATGAAAATTTGTCGCCTAAGCTGAAGATAGCTGTTTTCCGCCTCAATCCAGCAATAGATATTCTGCGCGTAGGCGATGCCGAAGCACCACCATTCGACATCTGGTGAAATTAGATATGAGTTATCTAGAACCCTTGTAGAGACGAGAAATTTCGCGTCTCTACATTCTTTTTCGGAAATGTCTATTAGGTACGCTTGACCCAGATCTTCTGCGCTACCTGGAATTATCGCAACGAATATTGGTTACAGACAACCGCAAAAGTATGCCCGAACATCTGGAAAAACACTGGAGAGAGGGAGGACATATTTGGGGACTAGTACCGCAAGGCGGAATTAAAAATTAAAAA
This sequence comes from Nostoc sp. S13, assembly GCF_029379315.1. GTDB lineage: Bacteria > Cyanobacteriota > Cyanobacteriia > Cyanobacteriales > Nostocaceae > Nostoc. The sequence goes on along the minus strand of NZ_JAQYWQ010000028.1, from coordinate 34,247 downwards.
TTAAAAATTAAAACAGGTATAGAGGGTAAGCGTTTCATTGTTTTGAAATGGGTGGTTTATTTACGCCGTGTTGTACTAGTTTGGTTGCGTTCCAGTGGGAACCTTAGTATTTGGGTAGAAACAATTTATTTGATTTGGGAAGCGACTGAGGCAGAAGAGTGGATTGATAGATTGGATTGGATTCCACTTTAAAAATTTGGCGTTGCTAAATTGAAAGTATCCCGTCATCCCCCTCATCCCTTACTCCATCGATTCAGATTCATGAGTTTGGGCTGCTACTGGCTCCGGCAGATACAGTCTATCTTCACTAGCATCATACTCAAACAGTTCGGCATAACGCCCCCAATCTACGGACGTGGCAAATTGCCGCTCGGCTTCTTCATGAGGATAGTATTCCTCAAGTAAATCGATAAAGAAATCCGCACGCATTGACCGATTCCGTTTTTCCCGCAATGTCTGCACCATGCTAACTACGACTGGCACATTTTCCAGCACCTGCTGCCGGAACAAGTCTTTACTACGGAGAATGGTTGTGGTAGCAAAATCTTGGCCTATATCGGTCAGCTTGACATCTCCCTGTGCAACTTCAGCAAACCCCAGCATCACGGTTGCATCAAGCATCGGTAGCAAATCATCTACCGATAGTTGGATTCGTTCTGCTAGGCGAGGAATATCATCCTTGCCCTCTGGTTGATCCACAATTAGCTCCAGTAGACCGCTAATACCACCGATTCTGACGTGGGGCAGGGGTTTTGCATAGGGCGATTGTTGGATTGCGCCAGACGAGCGCGATACTTCTACAGCTGATGTAGGTACTGCAACTGCCCCAGTCACTTCCACTCCTGGGTTAGTCATCACCGTGTAGATATAGTCTATCAGCGATTTGAAGCGGATACTGGTGCGGTCATGAGGTCGTGGCATATCAATCACAACCTCACCGCGAATATGCCCCGGATTTGATCCCAAGATAATTACCCGATCTGCCAGAAACAGCGCTTCTTCAATATTGTGGGTAACAATCAAAATGCTTTTGGACGGAAAGGTGCCGGCATTCCATAAATCATCAATTTCACCCCGCAGATTCTCAGCCGTCAACACATCTAAGGCGCTGAATGGCTCATCCATAAATAGTACTTGCGGCTCTAGCACAAATGCCCTGGCAAAGCCAACTCGCTGCCTCATCCCCCCAGATAACTCTTTAGGATAGGCACTCTCAAAACCATCTAAGCCCACTAAGTCAATGGCTTTAAGCGCTCGTTGTCGTCGCTGATCTCGACCAACACCCTGCGCGTCTAGCCCTAACTCGACGTTTTCTTGTACTGTCAGCCAGGGCAGTAGTGCAAAGCTTTGAAATACCATTGCTACACCTGGGTTAGCACCTTGCAGGCGTTTACCATTGCTGATCACCTTTCCTTCACTTGGGGGAATCAAGCCTGCCATAATCCGCAATAAGGTACTTTTGCCACTGCCACTGCGCCCCAGCAACGCTAGTACTTCACCCGCAGCTACCGTCAGGTTGATGTTGCCCAGAACGTTAAACTCGCCTTTGCCCTCTGGCCGGGGAAAACTCTTATTGACCTGTTCAACAGCGATTAGTACATTATTAGTAACTTGCGTAGATGTCATGCTTGCGCCTTTAGTGAGCGATCATTTAAAGATGGTACTTGGTTTCTGCTAGTTCATAGAGTCGTCGCCAAAATACTCTGTTCAGCCCAACAACAAATAGGCTCATCATCCCAATCCCCAGTGTAATACGAGGCCAGTCACCGACTCCTGTTGCATGAGCAATATATGCTCCCAACCCGCTAGCAGTCAAGGTGGTTTGCCCCCAAGTGACAACCTCTGAGACAATGCTGGCGTTCCATGCTCCACCGGTGGCAGTGACGCCACCTGTTACCCAGGCGGAGAAGATGCCGGGAATGATTAACTTGCGCCATAGCCGCCAACCACGCAAACCGAGGCTGGTTGCCATCTCGCGTAGATCCGTTGGGATGCTCATCGCTCCAGCAATGGAGTTGAAGAGGATGTACCATTGGGCGCCCAGTGACATCAACAGAATGCTACCCCAATCAATGCTGATATGGGAACGGATGAAGAATAGTGTAGCGAAGGGAAAGATAAAGTTTGCTGGAAACGAGGCTAGGAATTGCACCACGGGCTGCAACAAAGTTGCCAGTCGGGGATTAAACCCAATTGCCACTCCCACAGGTGTCCAAACGAGAGTTGCAAATACCAGCAACACTAGTACACGTAACAGAGTGAGTAATCCCAGCCCAAAGGTCTTGACGACTTCAGCTAGTCCCACCGTTGTTAAAATGAAGTGCAAGCCGACAACCAACAGCCCACCAATCAGAGCCAGCAGCATCAAGTTGTAAAAGCGATCGCTCACTTGCTGCCGACTAGTCTCCACAGCACGGGGAGTTGGCGGTGGCGTGAGCAATGATAAAATGCGGTTGATGGCTTCAGCCAAGGGAGCTAGCGCTCGCCCCAGCAGACGAGGAATTCGGGCTGCTTTTAGCAGATCGTAGACCCAGGATTCAGGCGCTTGGGCTGCTGCACTTTGTTCTAAGCGGAACTTATCCGCCCAGGCGATTAGCGGTCGCCAGAATAGTTGATTTACTAGCACAATCACCACAGCGATCGTCAATAGCGCCCAACCCAGAGCAGGTAAATTCTCCGCGACAACTGCGGCTGCTACGTAGGAGCCAATTCCCGGTAGTGTGTATTCCTGCTTCAGTACGCTGATCGCTTCACTGGCAGCGACAAAAAACCAGCCACCCCCAAAACTCATCATTGCATTCCAAAGCAGCCCAATCATCGCCGTAGGTAATTCCAGCTTGGTAAAGCGTTGCCATGCCGACAACCGATAGAGTTTCACCGCCTCATCCAGTTCCGGTGGCAGTGTTTTCAGTGAGTGGTAGAACGAAAAGGTCATATTCCAGACCTGGCTGGTGAAAATCGCAAAAATCGATGCTGCCTCTAGTCCTAATAGGCTTCCGGGAAACAGGGCAATAAAACCTGTAACTGTGATGGACAAAAAGCCTAGTACTGGAACCGACTGCAAGATATCGAGTAGTGGGATCAGAACTCGTTCAGCACGAGGGCTTTTGGCAGCAATGTAGCCATAAATTAAGGTGAACAGGGTTGAGTAAAACAGAGCAATAAACATTCGCAGGGTTGAGCGCCCAGCATAATACGGTAGATTACGCGGGTCGAGGCTGATACCTGGTACTACATCTGGGGGTACAAAGCTCACCAAAGTTCCAGCACCGACACGCGCAATTAGCGCCAGTAATACTAATGTGCCAAGAATGAGGGCAATATCAGCTAGGCCAAAAGGGAACCGTCGGAGTGCTTCAGGGGAAGGAAAAGTTTGCTTCAGCATTTAACGATAATTACGGGACTGACATACCTTTTCAAGCTAATAATTCAGACATTACTGCCCTCAGTCTAGAACGGCAAATAATCTAGTCTATGGTCAGAATAACATCATAAAATCCTTCAAAGTGATCGTACCTTCGCCAATTTATGAGTATTGGCATAGAGCAAATCTAGATAAATTTTGCTTTTTCTTAACTTGTCATTAATTTTCAGGGAACAAAATACAAAAGTGGAAATTTTTTGCAACTGGTGAGGTAAGTACAGTCTTGAGGTTTTCTCAAGTCAGTAACTGCCGAACCGAGAGGGCTAATGGACAAGGGCAAAAATATTAAGATCAACAAATTTATGCTGAGTGCAATACCTTTAAGAAAGTTATCGCAAGCAACTGCTACCGCAGCCCTTGGTTTCGCGATGCTTGCAGCTCTTGGCACAGATCCTGTCCAGGCTGTCAATTTGCAAACGTTTAATATTTCAGGAAATTTTGCTCCTGCGGCTCTTGATGGTTCACTAGGGCTACCTGTTAATTTAGCAAATGGTTCTTTTAATGGGACTTACACGGTGGATGTGGATCAATTGCTCCCTTCTAGTTCTTTTGTATATTTGACAAGTTGGACTATAAACTTAGTCAATGATAATACTGTTTTGCGAACATTATCCAACAGTTTGGCTGCCAATACAGCTTACATTCAAGAAAACATACTTGCTTTTTCAGATGCCGGCTTATTGACAGAGGAAAACAATGATTTGTACAGTTTGGAACTGTATTTTGACAGCAATTTTACAGGTACAGGTAGTACCAATGATGGAAAGTTTTTGGACAACAGCGACCTTGGAAGTGTCCAAAGTTCGGGCATTACTGCCGTTACTTTTGCTAAAAGTGAGTCTGTTCCTGAACCTCGGACTTTTGCTGGAACAGCAGTTGTTGCTATTACAGGTTTATGGCTGAGAAGAAGGCAAAAAGGTTAAATAGCGGCATAATTGTGCTTCTGATCAACGGTGTTAAGTTTTTCGGAATTTAAGAACCAATAAAGTATGGCGTAACCAAAATACCTATTTTAAATCAATCAAACACTTGCGGTAGATAAATTACGAATTACCCATAGCGATGTTACCTGGATAGAAATTACTAAGGAGATGTGCTTTGAAACGATTTACGAAGTTATATTTTGCTCTAACATTCTTGCTACTACCGTCCTCTATCGTTCCGGTGATGTTTCTCAACTCGGCGATCGCAGAGGAGTCTTCTCTACACAAAGCATTACCAACACATTCAACCGTCACGACTCAGCCAGATGTAACGCCAGATGTGGCACGATACTTAAACGATCCGGGTAAGGAACCCAAGCTGCCGCCAAAGTTGCTCACGAAGCTGCTTCATGAGCGGATCAAGTACGTCTTTATCATCTTTAACGAGAACCACTCCTTCGACAACGAGTATGGCACGTTGCCCGGTGTTAACGGACTCTACTCAGATGGGCAAAAGCCTCGTGACCCACGGAAAACGCCTGGTTTCACCCAAAGCTACACGGATGTCAACGGCCAGACCGTCACAGTTCAGCCATTCCGGATCGGGTCTGAGCAGAACGCCAGCGCCGTTGACAGCGTTGACCATTCGCACATCGGACTCGCAACTAAGCTTCACGTTGTGGACGGCAAGCCAAAGATGGATCAGTTCGCCTACGATGAGTACACGCGCTTCGCATCGAAGGGTGGAGCAGCTAATATTGCTGAGGGCAAGCAGTTCGCACGCCTTGTAATGTCGCACATTGACTGCGACACCATTCCGTTTTTCTGGAAGTGGGCTAGTCGCTTCACGGTCTTCGACAACATCTTTGCCACCGAGGACACACCCTCAACCCCGAATGCAGTAGCGATGATCGCCGGGCAATCGGGTGAAACGCAGTGGGTCAAGCACGGTTCGAGTGGCAAATCCTACACCGTGGGCAGCCACACTGGCACGACTCAGGGAGTGCCTCTGGTCAACGACCCACAGCCCTTCTATGGCTCCCAGTTCGACACAACAACAGTAAATAAGCAACCTGCTGGCACGAAAGAGAGCTACGCCGATGGCAACATCTCCTCGAACTTGACCTTCGCCAGTCTGCCGCTCACCTTCCAAGGGCGCGATATTCGGTCGCTCTTGGCTAGCAACAGGAATCCTTTATTTGATCTAGCTGACATCCAGCAAGATATTCCCTATATCCAGAAACTGAGGACTGAGCCTGTCAATTGGCGCTGGTATCAAGAAGGCTACGATCTCGAACCTACCGATGCCAAGGGGGTCGCTTCGCACAATGCCTATGTTACCCATCATAACGGCGCACAGTATTTCGGCTATATTGCCAACACGCCGGAGGTGAGTAAAAATCTCCGTGGGCTGAACGACTTCTTTAGCGACATAGCCAAAAATACCCTGCCCAAAGGCGGCGTGTTCTACATTCGTGGCGGCTACACGAATCAGCAGGGTCTGAAGCCACCGATCACGAACCCCAACACGCCTGCGGATGAGATCGCCGCGATTAATGCAGCGAAGTCAGGCGATGACGACCATCCAGGCTACACCGATCGCCAGCTGAGTGAGGCAATGGCGGCCAGGGTGATCAATGCGATCGCCTCAAATCCGAAGCTTTGGCAGCAGAGTGCTATCATCATTACCTACGACGAGTCGGATGGCTTCTACGACCATGTGCCACCGCGTATTTTGTCCTATGGCCCTGACGGGCTACCGCTCTCTCGTGGTGTCCGTGTGCCGCTGCTCCTGATTTCACCCTACGCCCGGACGCATGCCGTCTCCCACGTCGAGGGCGATCACAACGCTGTGATCGAGACGATTAACACAATCTTCGGTTTGCCTGCGCTTGCCAGCCTGCCCGATGAGGCACAGGCACTCGCTGCTGGTAATTCCCCGGAGTTCAACAAATTTGGACCGCCAGGATTCGAGCAGAAGTACCTTGGCCCACGGGACATCAATTCGCCGATCACCGATAGCCTGCTTTCGGGCTTCGATCCGAAGCGCCTGCTTGGTGTCTCACCACCACTGCCAGCCTCCTTTGCGAAGATTCCAGACAGTATTGTGAACACACTACCGCACTACGGCGGTGAAGGCTGCCGGGCGATCGGGATCACGCCGGAAGACAAGCGCCAGGGAATAGTCAACAAAATCCCCAAGGACTTCAACCCATTACCAAGCACTTATCCTGCGGCTAACCCTTAAAGACATAGATGGATGGGTAAACCCTATCCATCGCTCAATCCAAGACATCTTTTGATCGCACTCAGTGTTGAGTAAAGAAGTGAATTCCCAACTCAACACTCTTCATATCCCCCTTTTTCGACATTCCTTGAGGATAATTCATGCGTTTTGTGTTAGTCTTCTTAACTCTGCTTGGTATCTGCTGCTCGATTTCCGATGCTCAGGCGGGTTCAGTTATCAAACGCGTGAAGGAACGCAACGTGGTTCGCTGTGGCAGCGTCGAGCGGACGGGTCTGGCAACTAAAGCCGAACCAGGTGGCTGGAGTGGTCTCAACGTCGATATTTGCCGTGCGATCGCCGCTGCCGTGCTGGGATCTTCTGACCGCATCGAATATCATGAGTATGAGACACCGAAGGACTTCGACTCCGTGCGTAACCAGCAGGACGACGTATACTTCCTCACAGGAGCGGAGATTGACGAGCAGAAGTTGGCGGGTAAGCTGGTGCCTGGCCCTACTGTTTTCATAGAATCTAATGCGGTGATGGTGGCATCCACTTCGACTGCACACCATGTCAACGATCTGGCGGGAGAAAGTATTTGCTTCATGATTGGCAGTCCGGTCGAGCGGAGCCTTACAGCTTACTTTGGTGCCCTTCACAAGAACTGGTTTCGTCGGCCGTTTTCTGAGGACGGAGAAATGATCGACACATATAATGTGCAAAATTGCCACGCCATCGTCGGTGAGATCACGACCCTTGCAAATATCCGCCTCGACCCTGGAGTGAACCAATTATCGAGCCGCATCCTGCCGGAGCCACTGACAACCTTTCCGATAATAGCTGCGACCGGAACCCAGGACGGCCAGTGGTCTGCCATCGTCGCCTGGACAGTGGATACATTGATCAATGCAGAGAGACCGGAAACACGCTGGTATGCAGGCGGTGCTGGGGCGATGCCAATCTCCGCACCAGATTTTGGTCTCGACAAGGAGTGGCAGCACCGCGTTCTTACATCTGTAGGTAACTACGGCGATATCTTTGATCGCCATCTGGGAAAAAGCTCCTTACTCAGGCTCGACCGGGGATTAAATACGAACCATTTCCGCGGAGGACTTCTTGTGAGTCCATTCCTCGAGTAATTTCAACCAAGTATAGAGCGCTGATTTTAGCCAGTGTAGAGAATTCGCTGGAATTTTCTGATAATCTGATCACTAGTAACTTTGTGGCGATCGCGATCAAGTTGGCAGGTATGCGATCGTAAATAACCGCTCGTGTCAGCCCAAACCCTTATTCTTCCGTCACCTTAAGTATCTTCCTCATTTTCCCCGGTTAATCCAAACACCTCTCAAGCCAGCTGCTTTAGCGCCGTGGTAATCTTCTGTGATGCTATCGCCAATATGCCATGCTGCCTCTGGGGAACATTTATGTTTGTCTAAGGCAATAGCAAAAATTTGAGGATCAGGTTTAGCTGCACGTACCTGGGTAGAAATGGTGACGGAGGTAAAAAACTCTCTCAATCCCAAACTTTGCAATACTGAGTAAATCCGAGAATCGAAATTGGACAGCACCCCCAAGCTAACTCCCAACCGTCGCCAGTTAATTAAAGCTGGTAACACATCGGGATAGACAAACCACGGTTCGCCAGTACCAAAGTGGATATAAAGTTCGCTAAAAAAAGCCGAAAAGTCAGAAAATTCCTTAAGAACACCAGCACCTTCAAAAGTGTTCAGGGCAATTATCCGCCACCAATCAAACTCGCGCTGGGGAATATCTTGCACTTCTGCATCTAGAAATATCGGCGGCGGCGCTGCTTTAAAGCTTTGAATGAAGGTTGTATTTAATGTTTCGGCTGGAACTATAACGCCAAATTCTTCAGCTATCTGACTATAAACTTCACCCACACCACCTTTGACATCGAAGAGGGTGCCTACAGCATCTAAAAAAATAACTTTCGGTTGTTCCATTCAAGTCTGAAGATTTTAAATCTTATATTTTAGATTTGCGCTTGTTAAAAACTTTATGACTCGGCTAACTCAAAATTGAATAGGCAATGGGGCATCAATGCCCAATGCCCAATGCCCAATGCCTAACTTGAAGTTACCGAGAAAGTGTTTCTATGATCGGACGGACTAGCCAATTAAAACCAACCTTGAGTTGATGGTCTAAAGTTGGCAATCTATATAAATAGGCAATACGCCGGGCGACGTATCCCAAGCGGCCATCTAGTTTAATTCCCAAACTCGTGAGAGTGGCGTTGTCTATTCCCAATGCCATCATTTCTCCTAGCTGTTGGTAACGGAAGGGAAGGAGGGGGCGATTAGTCAGAGTTGCCCAGATATTCCAAGCAGTATAGTCAGCTTGTTGAAAAGCTGCTTGTGCGGTAGCAGGGACTTGCTGCCCTTCAGCATCATGACAGTCTGCTAAATCTCCCAATGCAAAGATTTCTGGATGATCAAGGACTTGCAGATTAGATGTAGTGCTAATTTGACCACGCTGATTTTGCTTCAGGGGAAGAGATTTCACTACGGGCGCAACCTTAGTTCCCACAGTCCAAATTACCAAATCCACGGGAATCGTGTCTACCTGGTTTTTGTACTCTAGGGAGATGCTATTTTGTTCTATTAATTCTATTTTGGTTTCTAAATCAAGAAACACACCACGGGCTTCTATTGCTTTCTTTGCTGCTTCCCGGTTAAACTCTGGGGAAGTTCGCAAAATTTGGTCAGCAATTTCAATGATCCGAAAGCGTCCTCTTTCCCCTAGTCTGTCGGCTAACTTACAGGCTAACTCTACACCACTGTAGCCAGCCCCAACGATCGCCACCCGAATTTTATCAGCATCCGATTCTTCTAAAAACCGCAGGCGTTCTTCCAAACGATAGGCATCAGAGATTGTGCGGAATGTATAGGCGTAGGATGTTGCACCAGGGACTAAATCTAGTGGTGTCTCACCTCCTAGCGCCAGCACTAATCGGTCGTAAGGGATTTCCGGCCCTGACTGTATATTTACCCGTTGCTGGTCGATGTCAATTCCAGACACAACCCCTTGATAAAAACGCACCCCTGTGCCTTGTAAAATTTCTTCAAAGGGTGGGGCAATTTCCCAGGTTTGCAGTTCGCCAGTAAGTAATTCGTAAAGTAAGGGAGAGAATAGGAAGCGATCGCTTTGATCTACCAGAACAATTTCGGGTTTTTGCGTAGATTCCCAAGGTAACTGGCTTAAGCGCAGGGCTGTGTAGAGACCACCAAAGCCTCCACCAAGGATACAAATTCTAGAAGTTTGTTGAGTCATCTATTCTATTTATGGAACAGTCAATGCTAGTTGGGCAACTAACTTCAGTCTATTGACACTCTCAGCACGTTTGGTGACTGAGATTCTTGGTTCAACGAGATCACTTAGCTTAGACCCCTTGCAGTATCTAAACCAGAGGTGGTTCTTTCCCCTTCGCGCAGCGTCTCAAAGAGAAGCTTTAACTTTCGGTATGCCCTACCGTAGTTGCACTACTGCAAAATTTGTTTTAATTCTAATGCTGGTTGCCCGATTCCTGTGAATCTTTCGCCTACTTTCAGGTACTTTCCTAAATACAAAAAAGCAATCGGAACAACAAAATAGAACCCCCTAGATTCAGTTGTCTTTTTTACAAAAGGCTACGCCAACGCGTTACAGTCTCCCCGAATCCCAAAGGGAGAGGCTAGCGCCTACCGTAGGATGCCCGAAGGCTTTAGGGAGAAGGAGAGACATCTGCGTGTTAGGCAGCAATAGGGTTTTTAGACAGGTTGATTACCCTTCCTGCTAAAATCATTCTAGCAAAAACGTCGGCGACTAAAGTGAGTCACTCCCTTGCGGGGGTTCCCCCATTGTGGAAAGTGGCGTCGCACGAATCGCACTCTCAGCCTAAAGGAATTGAGCTTTACGCTTATTGGAAAACTTGTAAGTCAAAGCGGACTTTTCCAAACCCCCCAAAGTTTTTGAGTCATTAGTCATCAGTTAAACATTAATTTCGATATTTAGACAAAATCTCTCCCCTCGTATTCTTACTTAGTACTTGGAAAGCTCAAATTGGATTCTGATACAAGCAAATATAAACTAAAATAAACTCTCAATAAATTTAAAATTATCACCTTATATCTGTGTTACAAGAGTTTTCAAGTGTAAGTATATTTTCAAAAGCTTTTAAGTTTGAAAAAACAGTTCCCTAAGTACATCGTGGCGGAAGTTTGCCTTGTTAGCTGGATTTACGCCGTGCTGTACTAAAAATTTGGCTATAGAGACCAGTTATTTTTCATACATCTGACACAATGCTGTTTACAACAGCGTAATAGTTCATGCTCTTTAACAAAACTCAGTTCTGAATACTGAGCGAGCAGTAGAAAAAATGCTCAAGACTCCTGTTAGGAAAAAGACGAGTCTTGAGCGCAATATTTATACACCTGAAAAAAATCGGAGTAATCTCAATGTCTCTATTTACGGTCACTAACACCAACAACGGTGGTACAGGTTCACTGCGGCAGGCAATTCTAGATGCCAATGCTCTTACAGGAAGCGACATCATCGAATTTGGTGGACTGTTTACTGATGCGATCGCTCATACCATCAGTCTAACTGGTAGTAGTCTAAGTATCACAGATAACCTTACCATTCAAGGCACAAGTTCGAGCTTACTAACTATTAGTGATGATAGTGCTGACCGTGTTTTTGACATTGGCAGTGGTGTAACAGCTGCAATCAACGGGCTGACTATTACCAATAGCTACAAAAACGCCGGAGGAGGTGGTGCCATCTCTAATGAAGGCGTTTTTACCTTGAGCGACAGCATCATCACTGGCAACTCGGCTGAGAACGGAGGCGGCATTTACAACTCTAGCTCTGGCAGCTTCACTGTCAACAATAGCACCATCACTGGCAACTCGGCTGCGGACGGAGGCGGCGGTATCTACAGCGAAGGCACTATAACCGTGAGTAATAGCACCATCAGTGGCAACAACGCCAGCAACGGCGGCGGTATCTACAGCTCTAGTACCCTATCGGTGAGTACCAGCAGGATCAGTGATAACTCGGCAGGCCGCGACGGCGGCGGCATCTACAGCTCTAGCATCCTTACCGTGGATAATAGCACCATTAGCGGCAACACTGCGGAATACGACGGCGGCGGTATCTATGGTTTTGGCACTATAACCGTGACTGACAGTGTTATTAATAACAACAGCGTCAACTTCAGATCCAGCTACTACGGCGGCGGTGGCATCTTCAGTTCTGGCATCTTATCAGTAAGTAAAAGTACCATCAGTGGTAACAGTGCGGATTACGGCGGCGGTATCTATGGTATCTATGATGGCACTATAACCGTGAGTGATAGCACCATTAATGGCAACAATGCCAGCGACGGCGGCGGCATCTACGCTGGTGTCACCCTATCAGTGAATAACAGCACCATCAGTGGCAACACTGCGTCATACGGCGGCGGTGGTATATATGATGGCGGTGGTATCTATGATGGCGGCGGCAATCTTGACGAAGGCGATGGCACTATAACCGTGAGTGACAGCACCATTAATGGCAACACTGCCTCATACGGCGGCGGTATCTATAATGGCGGCGAGACAGACGGCGGGCCTAATATAATTGCCGGTACTATAACCGTGAATAACAGCACCATTAATAGCAACACTGCGTCATACGGCGGCGGTATTGCTGGTTTTGGCACCATAATTGTGAGTAACAGCACCATCAGTGACAACACGGCAATCGAAGGCGGCGGCATCTATAACCAAGGCTTTATCATTCCCGGCTACCATTCCCCGGATCTTCTCGGATATGGCACCTTTAAGGTGAGCAATAGCACTATCACTAAGAATCAGGCATCCACTGGGGGCGGCATCTACAATAATGGCAATTTATCGGTGAGTAGTGACAGCATTATCAGTGATAACGATGCCAAGGACTATGGCGGCGGCATTTACAACTCTAGCTCTAACGAATACGACGGCTACAATCAATTAGGCATCGTTACTGTGAGTGATAGCAGCATTACTGGCAATCAGGCAGGAAAAGCCGGTGGTGGCATTTACAATAATGGCAACGATGGCGGCGACATTTATGGGTCTACCGTTAATAACGGTAGCTCTGATAAATTAGGCATTATTACTGTGAGTGATAGTACCATTAGTGTTAATCAGGCACCCCTTGGTAGTGACATCTACAATAATGGAACTCTAACGGTAGACATCAGCATTATCAAGCTCAATAACGCTTTCGGGATCGAACTCAGTTCTGATAATTACAAGATAGAGAATGGTACTATTTACAACTCTAACTCTGGCACTATCACAGTGAAATCCAACAAGGCGATCGCTTATAACTCTCCTGATAATAATGTGGTAAGTAACACTATCCCCAACATCGCTATAACCTGATTGGCAGCCTCAGGGGGAATCCAGGCTTTTATACTAACCCTTGGGTGATAACCCTCAATATATTTGGTTTTTGGCTTAACCAAACCGTATTCATTTGACTCCTGACCGGAGAAGACAAAAAACGTCTCCGGTTTTGCTCCGACTTCCTGCTTCTCCAGTTATATAACGATTGTCACGGTTATATAACTGGAGATTCGCTATAGTTAACGGTTAACAGGCAATGGCTAAAAGGAGTTAAAGAGATGGAAATTAAGCCAACTGACCCATCGCTAGCACTCATAGAAATTCCCCCTGGCTATCTCAACATTATGGGTTACGTTGATCAGTCAGAAGTTAATGGCCCTGGTTGTCGTGCAGTCCTTTGGGTGCAAGGTTGTCTTCGTGAGTGTCCTGGCTGCTTTAATACTAACTCCTGGTCATTTGAAGCTAATCAATTGATTGCTGTTGATACTCTTGCCGAGAATATTCTCAGCAATCCCCGCAATATGGGTGTAACGTTCTCTGGTGGAGAACCCTTTTGGCAAGCAACTGCACTAGCATCTTTAGCTCGGAAGGTAAAAGCTGCTGGGTTAAATGTAATGTCTTTTACTGGGTTCACTCTTAAGCAACTACAGTCTCAATCGGCGCCGCCAGGTTCTCAAGCATTGTTAGAACAACTTGATATCCTGATTGATGGGCCTTTTGTAGAATCTCTGGCAATTAATTCTCCCAACTCTCCAGTTTCTTCTAGTAATCAACGAGTTCGGGTGTTAAACCCAGCTTTTCAAGACCAGATTACTTGGGCTAGCGACCAGATAGAAATCCACATCCTCAAGGATGGTGGACGCATTGTCACAGGTTATCAAGGTGGGCTGGAATTGACGTAGTTGGGCATTGAGTATTGGGCATGGGGCATGGGGCATGGGGCATGGGGCATTGGGCATTGGGCATTGGGGATGGAAAGTTAAAATTTAAAAGTTTACCCTCAGAAGGTCAACTTCTAGCCTCAGAAGGTCAACTTCCAGCCTCAAAAGGTCAACTTCCAGCCTCAGAAGGTCAACTTCCAGCCTCAGAAGGTCAACTTCCAGCCTCAGAAGGTCAACCTCCAGTCTCAAAAGGTCAACCTCCAGCCTCAAAAGGTCAATGTTCAGCCTCAGAAGGTCAATGTTCAGCCTCAGAAGGTTAACGTTCAGCCTCAGAAGGTCAACGTTTAAATTTTAACTCCCTCTCCCTCCTATCCAATGCCCCATGCCCAATGCCCCATGCCCAATGCCCCATGCCCAATGCCCAATGCCCCATGCCCCATGCCCAATGCCCCATGCCCAATGCCCAATGCCCAATGCCCAATGTCCCATCCCCAATACATCTATGTTTGAGAAGGATTATATTTAAAAAAAATACATATCTAAATTTGATTAGACCATTTCAGACAATTTTTACTGAACACCGTGTATTTTGGGCTGTTTTACTCTTTGGTACAGCGCTGGTGGTAACGCTAGTGCTGTCGCTTTCTCAAGGAGCAGTACCCTTAAATATGTCGGAATTTTCGCAAGCCATTCTCCGCAAAGGTGATCCGGTTAAACAGACAATTCTCTGGGATTTGCGTCTTCCACGGATTACAGCTGCTCTGATTGTCGGCGCAGCCTTGGGAATGTCAGGGGCACTGCTGCAAGGAATGTTACGCAATAGTCTTGCTGATCCATTTATTTTGGGCATTTCGGCGGGTGCAGGATTAATTGTGATTCTGATGATCGTGTGGCAAATATTCCCGATCGCAATTCCTCTAGCAGCGTGGATGGGAGCAATTTTGACTTCAGCGATCGTGATTTTGATCGGTCGTTCGGGGTCGGGAATTTCTGTTGAGCGGTTGATTTTAGGCGGAGTGGCGGTGAGTTCTTTATTTGGTGCTGTCCAAAGTACATTGCTGCTTTTAGCTGAAGACGGTCAAATTCAAATTGCGCTGAGTTGGCTGGTTGGTAGTCTCAATGGACGGGGTTGGCAAGAAATTGCCACGGCTGGCCCTTACATCATCGTTGCATTGATCGGGGGATGCTTGCTGGCGCGATCGGTAAATGTGCTGGCTTTGGGGGATGATTTGGCTGTGGGTTTGGGGGTTTCGTTGGTGCGATCGCGCCTATTAATTGGTGGTGTCGCCACTCTATTAGCCGCAGGTGCAGTCAGCATCAGTGGTTTGATTGGATTTGTTGGTCTTGTTGTTCCTCACGGTGTCCGCCTGATCGTTGGTACAGATCATCGCTTTGTTCTACCACTTTCCGCCCTTGCCGGTGCATGGTTACTGATTTTTGCAGATTTACTCTCTAGATTAGGAGCAGTAGAATTACCAGTTGGTTCCGTCACTGCCTTGCTGGGTTCACCCTTATTTATCTGGTTACTTTACCGTCGTTCTGCTGGGTTTAATAAATAACAACAAGCCCGGAGAAGACAGGAAAGCTCTCTGGCTTGGCACTGCGTGTCTACGCTTTTATCAAAACAAAATTCTTTTTCAACAGTGAATCCAAAAGTACTTTCCTAGACTCATTTATTTACTTGCATTTATGCCAATTACCCCGATGATTATTAAGGCGATCGACATAAGTTTGATGAATGTGGCAGATTCACGAAACCAGATAATACCAATAATAGCAATTAGGATAGTTCCCAATCCAGCCCAGACAGAATAAGCCACACTCACTTCAAGTTTCTTGAGAGCAAAGGTAAAAAAAGTAAAACAAAGTCCATAAAAAACAAATATTAATACCGAAGGAACTATTCTAGTAAATCCTTGCGATAACTTCATGCAAGTTGTGCCTGAAACTTCAAAAAGGATTGCTGCGATAAGGTAAATCCAACTTGTTAACATATCTGTTATCAGCAGTTTGTGAGGAATTTATTATTATCTCTGTGAAATTCAAAAAATACAACGGGTCTAGTTATTATAATTAGTCGCATGAATATACTAAATATTTGTAGGATACGCTACGCATAGCAAGCTTTAGTCGTAAAGGACGGGTAACACTTGTAGCTATGTTTTAAATATAATTGTTTTATTTCAAGTCTGCTTTTGTGGCAGTATCCCAATACAAGCAAATTTATCAAGATGATAGATTGTCATTGCGAATGTTGGCGCAGCCTCTTGTAGAAAAGCCTTCGCGGTAGCGTCTGCTAGAGTTGCCCAATGTTCGCGTAGCGTCTCGTAGTGAAGGAATCGCAACATCTAGATTTTGCGATTCCTTTACTCGATTTCATTACGTACCCTGCGGGAACGCCAAGGGCGAACGCAATGACAGCTGATGTTTTTACACATTTGAAATGCTCCCGCTTTTGTAGAGTTTACCGAACACAGATATTTGAAATTACCGTACTTGCTATTAAGTAGATTTTTAGTTCGGTAATCTTCCTAAATCAGGTGACAAAAACCGAATTTACACCAATTTTATTTTAAATATTATGAGAACAAAGCAAGGAATCAAATCCTCAATTGGTTCTATAGCAAAGATACTGATTATCCGAGGTAGAGATATGACATTAATACGTTGGAACCCCTGGCAATAATTTAACGCAATACAACGCCAATTCAATCGCTTCTTTGATGAAGATACTTTGCCAACTGCATTTTTCGATACAGGTTTATCTAGAGTTCCCTCTGCTGAGTTAAAAGAAACTGAAGATGCAATTCATCTGAAGCTAGAACTTCCGGGAATTGAAGCTAAAGACGTGGATTTGCAAGTTACAGAAAGTGCTGTATACCTAAGTGGTGAGCGAAAGTCGGAAACGAAATCTGAAGAGAAAGGTGTGATCAAAAGTGAATTCCACTATGGTAAATTCCAACGTGTAATTCCTTTACCTGCTCGGATTCAAAATACCAACGTCACGGCAGATTATAAAGATGGCATCTTGAACCTGACACTACCCAAAGCTGAAGAAGAAAAGAATAAAGTTGTGAAAGTTAATCTAGCATGATCTGGCTAATTTTCGCTTGATATCTGCTAGCTATCTATGAAGCTAAATAAAAAGCGCTCTCAAAAAGGAGAGCGCTTTTTAGTATGAATTATCCAGCTTATACAGATTTATTAGGAAAGTGCAAAATTTTAAATCTTGTAAAGTATGTTATTGCGTAGGATAACGCACCATTTCAGATTTTAGGTACGCTGGGACGAATGTCCTAACGCATCCTACAGAACTTGCTCTTGATTAAATCCACATTTGTTGGTTAAGCGTTAAGCGCATCTTCTTGATTCGTTTCGATTACACAGTCAGAAGTGGCATAGGCAACGCAGGTGAGAACCCATCCCTCATCAATTTGATCGTCGTCTAAGAAATTCTGATCATCTTGGTTAATTGTACCTGAAATTAGCTTCCCGGTGCAGGTAGAGCAAGAACCAGCGTTACAGGAATAGGGTAAGTCTAGCCCATTTTCCTCGTTAGCAATCTCTAGGATGTACTCATCATCAGGGACTTCAATTGTTTTTTCTCCATTTGGAGTACGTAATGTGACCTTGTAAGTTGCCATGTAACAATCCCTAACTAAATCTAAACTCTATGTTCGATACTACGGGTTTATGTGCAGCTAGTCTAGAGTTAAATGTGGTTGATTACCCTACATCTTAAAGTGCTTAGTGTGAACTAGAACTGAGAGTAAAAAATTCTGCGATCGCTTCACCAAATCCCTTAAATGAACTATAATCCGCAGATACAATAGAGACATTCATACCCAACTTTTGGGCGTTAGCAGTTGTATAAGGGCCAAAACATGCAATAATGCAGCCTTCATAATCCCTTTGCGAGTTGACCATTGTCAAAAAGCTTTCTACTTCTGCCGTGCTACTAAAGGCAATTACATCGATCATTCCTTGACGTATCAGGTTTAATTCAATACTGTAGATACTTGTGTCTAAACCCTGTGTAATATATGTGGGTACGCGAGTTATTTCTATGCCCAATTTCTGCAAATCCGTAATTAAATTGGGTACAACATCAGGCTCAGGCAAACCAACAACTTTTGGAGCGGGGATTAGCACTTTTTTCTTATGAATTTCGGGTAGTTTCGCTAGTTCTGCTACAATTCCGGCTGGGCTAGATTCTGTGGGAATTAAATCCACTTTGCCACAAAAAGACAATAAGCTTTCTGCGTCTTTTCCTAAAGCACATAAGTGGCATTTTTGTACCACTGATAGGGGAATATCTAAATCATTCATCCGGTGAAAAAATGCAGTGATGCCATTTCTACTGGTGAAGATAATCCAATCAAATTCTTCTATATGGACTAGAGCAGTATCTAACTTAGTGTAGTTTGATAAATAGCAGGTTTCGATAGTAGGCATCAAAACAGGTAAGCCACCTTGTTTGATGATTTGTTCAGATAACCTATAAGCATAATTTCTTGGTGCTGTTACTAAAATTCTCTTGCCATATAGAGGTAATTCTCTAGATGGAGTGAGCAGGTCGATTTCTGTTGATTGGGTGTACATTTGTTCGTCTTCCATTTGATTGCTATTCCACATAACAAACTTCTTTAATTCGTCAATGAACTTTTTTCACTTGTCAAAACCAAAAGCCCCGGCTGTATCGCCTCGCTCGTCTGATCCTATCCACAAACGAAATCATGGCGGCATCATTTCAGTCATCGGCGTAAAAACTACTTTCTTTGGGTTTGCCTCTTTGTTGGTATTCACCGCAGCTATCTCTTCCCGGATGGCCTCAGCCCACCAAGCGTCCAACCCTCAAAAGACTGACACTGGTAAGTCGATGAGTGAAAAACTTGTTGCCAACCTTCGACCCAAGCCTGATGAGGTGGTACAGCCCACGGTTCTCCCCGAAATCGGCAAATGGATGCTCAATCCAGATTTCACACCGGCTGACTGGTTAGGTGAAATCTACCACGGGAAGACCTTGAGGGAGCCGATCAATATCATCATTGTCGATCCAGTGGCAAATTCGCCCGAAGAAGCCAAGAATCGACTCATCGCGGCTTGTACAGCAGCAGGTTATCCCAGTCGTGAAGGGCACTCAAGTGGGTATTGGGGATACATCGACGAGCAACTTCAGGCACAAGTCCCGCAAACTCAAGATCATGCTTTTTCAAACGAGCCATATATCTTCAACAATAATCATGGCAGGATCTTCGGGCCTTATCGTTACAAAGGGGCGTATATTTTCATCGGCGCATTCAGCCGTGAGAAAGTGGTGCCGTTTTCAAAAATTAAGCACCAGTTCGTCTCCTTCAATCAGGCGCGGGATGATTTTGCCAAGAACATTAATCTAAAAACAGAGTACCAGATAAACGGGTATCTGAACTTAGAAAATGCGATCGTGAATAACCCAAAGATCACGACCGGCGATTATGACGGGATGGCTGTGTTGCTGAAGGCAAAAAAGTAGCTCTTTGTGAAAGCGGTAGATTCAAAGCGATAATGCCTTGCAGATTCTCGTTCATCCATTAGATATCTCCAGAAATTAAATATGCGTTATCTAGAACCCTTGTAGAGACGCGAAATTTCGCGTCTCTACATTTTTTTTCGGAGATGTCTATTTGTAACAAAATTATTTATATCTTGATTCAGCAACCCCAAAAAGCTGATATCAATCCTAGCCATTTTTCTAGGGTGAATTCTCCCCATTTTTCCGATGCCATCTGTGCATACAAAATAGCACGATATGAATATCTAAGAACGTTTGTGAATAAATCTTATGTCTTCATTAGTGGCTTTGTCCAACAGTTTAGCCGACACCGCAGAACAAGCTGGGAGTGCTGTGGTTGCGGTGAATGGGGGTACTCGTGTTTCCCCAAGTGGCATTCACTGGCGTCATGGCATCATTGTTACCTCTGATGAGTCTCTCCAGCGCTATGACGATATCACCATTACTCTATCAAATGGTAGCACTGCACCAGTAACACTCGTCGGTCATGACTCTAGCACTGATATCGCTGTTTTTAAACTAGAAAATGTCGAAATACCTGTAGCAAAAGTTGGCGATGCCAAAACGCTGAAAGTTGGTCATCTGGTGTTAGGACTGGCAAGAGGTAGCGAAGGTGACTTAAGGGCGGCGATGGGTGCAGTGAGTGTGGTTAGCGGTAGTTGGCGGAGTATGAATGGCGGGAATATTGACCAATTCATCCGCCCAGACATCACCCTTTACTCTGGCTTTGCAGGTGGGCCGCTCGTAGATGCTGCTGGTTTTGTAGTAGGGATGAATACATCGGGGCGGCGTGGTACTGCTCTGACTATTCCGACTGTTACAGTCGATCGCGTGGTTGACCAATTAGTAGCAAAAGGGCGCATTTCCAAGGGCTACTTGGGTGTGGGAATGCAACCTGTACGTTTACCAAAGAATCTGAAAACTGCTCTTAATTTAACTTCTGCAACTGGGGTAATTGTCGTTAATGTTGAGCCTTCTGGGCCTGCTGACAATGCAGGTGTGCTGCTTGGCGATGTTTTGGTAACGTTCGATAGCGTCACAGTGGGCGATACAGGTGATGTGCTGGGGCTACTCAATAGTAGCGATCGCATTGGTAAAACTGTCAATGTCCAAGTTGTGCGGGGTGGGGTGTTAGTTGAGTTAGCGATCGCACTTGGCGAAAGACCTACTAAGGAGGAATAATCCCAATTTGGGATGGGTTTAACTAACTCTGTCAAGATTTTCTCAATTTTCTATTCATTTGAGCTTCTGAACTCGGAACTTCCACCTTTTTGCTCCAACGTTAAGCCTTTGAACTCGGAACTTTCACCTTTTTGCTTGAACGTTGAGCTTCTGAACGCGAAACTTCTACCTTTTTGCTCCAACGTTAAGCCTCTGAACTCGGAACTTCCACCTTTTTGCTCCAACGTTAAGCCTTTAAACTCGGAACTTTCACCTTTTTGCTCCAACGTCCAAGCTTTGAACTCGAAACTATCAAACTTTGCTTTCCAAAGTTGGGTTAACTGATATCTTGCAGCATTCTCAATTATTTCAACCCGACTAAAAACTATTGTCAGCGCACTGATTCTACTTTGACATCCTCAAAAATTGTATAACATGGCAAACACAACATTAACTAACATCGCGGCTGAATTGATAGAGGTAGCTGCTAAACTACGCGATCGCACTGTGAAAGTGAAAAGCGGCTCTTTGGGAGTCGGTTCCGGTGTAATTTGGCAACCTGACGGACTAATTATCACTAATGCCCATGTGGCAACCAGCAACCGCGCAACTGTGGAATTGGCAGATGGAAGGGTATTTGATGCAGTGCGGACACAATTTGATCCACAGCAAGATTTAGCAGCCTTAAAAATTGTCGCCACTGATTTAACTGCTGCAACCATTGGCAATTCTGAGGGACTGCGAGTCGGTGAATTAGTCTTGGCGGTAGGTAATCCGTTTGCTGAGAGTGGTGCTGTGACAACTGGGATTATCTATGCAAATAATTCGCGTGCAGTTATGGCCGATTTGCAGTTGTATCCTGGAAATTCTGGGGGGCCGCTTGCCGACTGTCAAGGCCTTGTCGTGGGAATTAACACCATGATTGTTAATGGTTTGGCTGTGGCAGTTCCCAGCAAGACCGTTGAGCGTTTTTTACAGGGCAATAGTCGTCCGCAACTGGGAGTCACACTGCAACCTGTGCTTTTAAATCGGCGTAGCTTGGGTTTATTGGTGTTGTCAATTTTACCTAACAGTCCTGCGGAAACTGCTGGTGTACAAATCGGTGATGTTTTAATTGGAGTTTCGGGGCGATTATTCACTAGCATGAATGACTTATCCAAATATCTCCATGAAAGTAAAGAATCTGTGCCGCTACAACTCCTACGCGGTGGGCAGCAATTCGTGATTTATGTTGCTGTGCAGTTTGGGAAAACTGCTGTGGAGGCGACATGATCCGAGTGATGGTAGTTGCCACTTCCCCTGTAGTCCGGGCAGGGTTATCAGCTGTGGTAACTACCAATCCTCGGCTAACGGTTGTGGGGAGTGCATCCGATTTGGATGTATTGGCAAGGGAAGTTGGGCAATTACAACCAGATGTGGTGCTGGTAGATTTGAGCAGCAATCTTCAACAATCGGTGTGGGAAAAATTGCTGCTTATTCAAGAGGAACAATACCCATTAGGAATGATCGTCATTGTTGAGGGACTCGACAGCATCGACTTAGAGACGGCATTACGTTCTGGTATCCGGGGGATATTGCCCAGTAGTAGCACAGAGTCAGAAATTGTCGCTGCTGTGGAGGCGATCGCTTTTGGTTTAGTGGTGCTGCACCCGGATGCTGTAGAATTACTCTCTATCCGGGAAAAAGTGGTAACGAATCCTGTACAAAGCTTGACACCACGGGAGATAGAGGTTTTAGGAATGCTGGGGTCAGGGTTGGGAAATAAAGCGATCGCTAAACGTTTGCATATTTCTGAGCATACCGTCAAATTTCATCTCTCATCGATTTTTCAAAAGCTCAGTGTCTCCAGCCGCACTGAGGCTGTTGCTGTGGGTGTGCGACTGGGTTTGATTATGCTGTGATCTGTAGTCATTATCAGTTGAATGCAATTGATCATCAGTTAAGATCCCGTCTAAGGAGCGCTTGAAGTCTTCCCGGTCTTGAAGGGGTATACCGAGAATTTCTGCTCATGATATCCTTTATTGATGACACGCCCCTGAAGGTACACATTTCTACGATTGAAAGAATTACTATGACTTATGACAAACATTCTGTATCCTTGGATGACGCACGACGAATACTAGCGGCTGGAGAAGCGAAGGCTCGTGCAATCGGACAACCAATGAATCTTGCGGTTGTTGATGCTGGCGGGAATCTTGTTGCTCATATTCGGATGGATGATGCGTGGATCGGAAGTATTGATATCTCAATTAATAAAGCATTTACTGCTCGTGCGTTTAATCTCTCTACCAAATCCCTTGCTGAGGATGCTCAACCAGGAGGACAATTTTATGGTATTCACGCCTCAAATGGAGGACGAATTATGATCTTTGCCGGGGGTATACCACTTCAACGCGATGAGCAGATAGTTGGTGCGATCGGAGTAAGTGGTGGTAGCGGTGAACAGGATCAAGCTGTAGCTGAGGCAGCTGTCGCAGCTTTCTAATACCATTACACTAGTAGTCTGTCAAATACATTTTGACGGATACTAGGAGATATATTTCCGGCAATATATAAGCTATGCCTGCAAAACGATACATTGTCTCCCTGACTCCTGAAGAACGCCAAAGTATAGAAAAATTAACCAAAACGGGTAAAGCTGCCGCCGCCAAAATCAATGATGTTTGAACCTTTAGTCGGATGGAGGCACGTAGAAGTGACCGACCAACGTACCCAAATTGACTATGCTCAACAAATAAAATATTTGGTTGATGAATGTTATCCCCAAGCCCAAAAAATTCAACTGGCTCAGGATAACCTTAGTACCCATATTAGAGCCTCTCTCTACAAGGCATTTCTACCAGCCGAAGCTAGATGAATTCAAGGGTAAAATCGAGTTTCACTATACGCCAAAGCATGGAAGTTGGTTAAATATGGCTGAAATTGAGTTGAGTGTTTTAAATCGACAATGCCTTGACCGACGTATTGCTCACAAAGAGGTTTTGAAACAGGAAATCGCTGCCTGGGAAAAATGCCGAAATGAACTTTTGTGTAAAGTCGATTGGCAATTTACTACCGAAGATGCACGTATTAAATTGAAGCGTCTCTATCCGTCAATTAGTTCTTGACAGACTACTAGTTATGCATTATACCTTTTTTTATCTTTTACTTTTGTTTAAGTCCCAATAACCAACTTGGCTTAGTTTCTTCCTTAATCCTCTTATATAGGGATGTTAGCAGGCGATCGCCGCTGTCCCTTCATGAAAAATTTTTAGGAAGTTAGCCCCACTGACTTGACTTAAATTTTGCATAGACAACACAAGAGCTAATCTCAGTCTTGCAGATTGAAAAAGACGGGGGAGATGTTGAAGATTTTATTAGCTACCCAGTGGAGGTGCGATCTCTTAATGGCGATCGCAAATTCTGTGGGACATTCACCAACTGGGATGATAAGAATGCGATCGCCACTGTGACAATCAAGGATGGAGAGGTTTCTGTATATTCCAAGGAAGTTTTTGTGATTCGCTCAGTGAAATCGACTTAAAGTTTCACGCGTAGCGATCGCAAAAAGGTTTTTACTGCTTGTCGATGTTTGGCGAGATTCCCAGTAACAGCCTATCCAAACTTGCGCTTGATCTGCAAAAAAACACCACCGAACAGCAATGCCGTGATTGCAGTTCCAGGTTCAGGAACGTCAACTGGGGGTGTTGACAGTGTCGCTGTATACGTTCCTATCGTTTGAGTCGAAGAAAACGGGTCTTCAAAGTAGGTATTAGAGGAACTATCGAAAAATAAGGCAGAGCCAAGCCCTTTAATTATAAAAGGTGAAAAAACTTGGCTGCCTCTCACTCCAGCAAAAAAACCGGACTGCGGATTGAAGCCTAACTTAAAGCCAGGTTGAGAAGGCACATAGTTGGCAAGGGTTAATGACTTTTCTTGAGGTGTTGTGATCGCAAAATCAGTTATTTCAACGAAACCAACACTAAGTTTGCTTGCATCATCAATGTCAAACGTGCCAATGGCTTCAGTATTTGTAAAATCTTCAATCAAAGTTAAATCAAAACTTAATGTTGCCGCCTGAGCAGGATGAGCTTCAAGCCCCCATAAAGCCAGCGTAGCTCCTGCCAAAAATCCCATAAACGTAGCTAGCACTTTCATGATGATTTTTCCTAGAATCTATTACTTACATTGCCCTTAGCAACAGCTTCTCTATATTTAGGCTAATAAGTCAACCAACGAGTTTGCCAAGACTTGATAGTTTGGACTTGACACTAGCTAATCTGTTCTCATGCTCAGCAAGGAGAGATTTTATAGCTTTTGGGGTCTGTCTTGCCCAAATATTGAGCGATCGCTGTCTGTTCGGAGTCTGCCTCTACACCGGCACTCGCATTGCCAAAGCTTGCTCACTGCAACGTACAACGAGCGAAGCGATCGCTCAAATCATTAGTTCTAAAAGCCGGTGGGGTAACTGGTACCACTGCTCGTTTTTCCTGCGATCGCGATCAGGTATTGGCATATAAGCGCCTCCTACTCAGCCCTAGAAACGATGCGGACGGCAATTCCATCACCCCTAAGTTTTCATCCATTGGATTTTTAGCAATAACTTGAGTGATTGGCTTGAACAAATCTATGGTTAGTGATCGCCTACCGAGCGGTTACATCATCGCTTCAATAGTTATGCAATATTTATTTTTTTTGGCGTTCTTCAGGAGTCAGGGAGATAATGTATCGTTTTGCAGGCATAGCTTATATATTGCCGGAAATATATCTCCTAGTATCCGTCAAAATGTATTTGACAGACTACTAGTACCCCACGGCGTAAATAGAGCAACCTATATTCTTGTCCAACTCCCATCATTGGGGTTAACACGGTATAATCCCGCACCTTGGGTGATATACAGCCAGCCATTTAAAGCTGTCATAGTTGTGGAACCACTCCAATTTCCTGACCCTAGTCTTATCGAACTCCCATCCTCGGGGTTAGCACGGTATAATCCCTCACCTTGGGTGATATACAGCCACCCATTTAAAGCTGTCATACTTGTGGAACCACTCCAATTACCTGATCCTAGTCTTATCCAACTCCCATCACAGGGGTTAGCACGCCATAATCCCTGACCTTGGGTGATATACAGCCTGCCATTTAAGGCTGCTATAGTTGTGGAACCAATCCAATTACCTAAAGTTGGTATTCCCGAACTTCCATTACAGGCTTCAGGTATCGCAAAAGCCTTATTAGTGGAGCTTATAAGCAAAACTGTAGCACTAGCTAAAAGACTCATTAAACTTTGTGAAGGACTGAGTTTAAACTTCATAACAGTGTTCATTTAGAAATACTCCAAACAGTCTTAAGTTCCAGTATTTAAAAAATTCATTCACAGGTATTGGGATTTAAACTGTGTACACTTTAGCCTTTTTAAAGAAGGCTACTAATGACATACAGCCTCTAATGAGGTCATGGTGTACATATATCACATTTGATTTATTACTTATATGAACATTTTAATGCTATCTTCCACCTTTCCCTACCCACCAACGCGCGGAGGAACCCAAGTTAGGACATTTAATTTACTTAAATACCTGAGTCAACGCCATACTGTTACCCTCGCGACTCAACGCGAGGGCGATGTTACAGACGCAGAATTAGCAGGATTACGCGATTGCGTGGATCATCTAGCTATTTTTGAACGCCCGCCAGATTCGGCAACCACCGGAATATTCCAGAAAATACAGCGATTTGGGAGATTTTTGCAGCAGGGGACACCGCCTAGTGTACTCAACCGCTACTCAGTTGAAATGCAAACATGGGTTGATAACTGGGTGGAAGCGGGGAAATGTGATCTAATTACCTGCGAACATAGCGTCAATGAAATTTATGTACGATCGCATTATCAGAAACAGCTAAAAACCATAGTTAATGTTCATAGTTCTGTTTACGCTACCTGTCGTAACCAACTAGCAACCGGCATTTCGGAAAATTCCCTTAGAGACAAAATTAATCTCCCACTTTTGCATCGTTATGAGCAAAACTATTGTGTTAAATTTTCGGTAATTGTCGCCACAACAGAAGAAGATAAAATTCAACTACAAGAATTTAACCCCAATAGTGAAATTACAGTTATTCCGAATGGCGTAGATTTAGTTTCTTTCCCCAACCGTACCACCGATCCAGGAGGACATCGCTTAATTTTCATCGGTGCAATGGATAACTTAGCAAACATTGATGCTGTCTGCTTTTTCAGCAACGAAGTTTTGCCAGAAATCCAAAAATTGTATGCCGATACAACTTTCGATATTGTCGGTTCTCATCCAGTGCCAGCAGTTTTAGCACTTGATCAAAAACCAGGAATTAATGTAATTGGGCGTGTGCCTTCGATGGTAGAATATTTACATCAAGCCACCATCTGCGTTGTACCCATGCGGACTGGGTTTGGCATTAAAAATAAAACTTTAGAAGCAATGGCAGCTGGTATACCTGTAGTAGCGAGCGATCGCGGCTTAGAAGGATTAGCCGTAGATGGTGCTAGTCATACACTACGCGCATTGCGAGCGAATAAACCGGCAGAGTACGTTACCGCTATTAGTAAACTATTTGAGCATCCACATCTGCGTTCAGAATTGTCTCACAACGGCAGACAACTGGTAGAAACAGAATTCACTTGGGATATCGCTGGTAAAAGCTATGAACAAGTTTGTCTTGGGAGAAAGTAATACTAATTCGTAATTCGTGGTGTCCAGATCCCCGACTTCTATGAGAAGTCGGGGATCTAACTTTTCACTAATGATTTAGGATTGCTATATGTGTAGAGACGTTGCAATGCAACGTCTCTACATCGGTCGAGTAAATTATCTTATCTAAATTGTATTCTTTCAGGGTTAGCTCATGAAAATGCACTTCAATTATTCTCAAACCTAGTTGAATATCCGAACACAAGTAATTTCTTCTGCTTACGCTTATTCTTATTCTTGAGGATAATCAAATAATTCTCAACGTAGCGAAAAGCAGCTGCACAATCGTAATCAGCAATGGCTATAGCTTGCAAAAAAACTTTTGGGGGAATTTCAAACCCTAAAAATTTTTCTATTAAAATTAACAAATTTTTATCTGTGGCAGGGAAAGTAGTTTTTTCTGCCCCTTCTGAATCATGAAATGTATCTTCAATTAATGCTTTATACACTTTGTACCTCCCCAAAAGCATAAGATGCAAAGCCTGTGATAAAGTTTAGCTGCTGATCACGAGTTTGTAAGTTAACTGGAAGTTCAGTACTACCACATCCGATCTCCCGTAAAATCTCCAAACAATAACTACTCAATTGAGTATATGGAGCAAGCTCCAATTGTTGAGCTACTTCTAGAGCCATCTCCACATTGACTTGGATAACCGTCTTTACAGGGTTGGTCATAAACACGCCCTAATAAACTGGATGCTCTAAGTTTTGATCACAAGCGCAAATAGCGTAACAGTGTTTTTGCGGAATTTATGAAGAGGGGAAATTAAAGTATCAGCGCATTTGCGGTAATATATCCAAAGTTACCCTCTCCTAAAATCAGAGCTAGGCAATTTCGATCTAACTGCGATCGCTACTCCATAATAAATAGAAATACTTAATAAATAGTAGCAATTCATACAAAAGGAATGTATGAACATTCCCTATTTTGTACCTTCACAACAAAAAACTAACAATTCTACTCACCACTACTAATGTTTTTTTGCTGTTGATAACGCTGTTTAAACTGCTGTTGCTGTATTTTATGATCTACAATTGGTTCAGGATAGCCAACAGCATGACGTTCTAAAGATGGAATTTTACCAGTAACTAAATATTCTGGATCTACAGACCGCAATTGTGACACCCATTGCCGAATATATTCCCCTTCTGGATCGAATTTTTGTGTTTGACTGGCTGGGTTGAAAATTCGCACAGGTTTAGGGTCCATGCCGCTAGAAGCACTCCATTGCCAACCGCCATTGTTAGCAGATAAATCTCCGTCAATCAATTTCTGCATAAAGTATTTTTCTCCCAATTGGGGATTAATTAGTAAGTCTTTAGTCAAGAAACTGGCGACAATCATCCGACATCGGTTGTGCATCCAGCCGCTTTCGTTTAACTGGCGCATTGCTGCATCTACAATCGGGTAGCCAGTTCTCCCCTCACACCAAGCTTGGAAATATTCTTCGTTAGTTTCCCAAGGAAAGTTCTTAAAGATGTCGCGGAAAGCACCATCAGCCAATTCGGGAAAATTATACATTGCATTTTGATAAAACTCCCGCCAACCTAATTCCTGTTGCCATGTGCGGATAGCGGCGGCGGCTTCCTCACTGCGGCTGTTTTCTTGTGCTTCTATGGTGGCTTGCCAAACGGTGCGAATGCCAATTACCCCAAATTTCAAAGCTGCACTTAGTTGTGATGTTCCGTCAACTCCGGGAAAATTTCGCTGTTCTTGGTATTCAGTAATTGCTTTAGTAGTAAATTCCTCTAATCGTGATTGCGCCGCCGTCTCTCCCGGTGAAATAATCAATTCTTCATCCCAAATAAACCCTAAATCTTTTGCCGAGGGTAATGCGATCGCTCCAGTAAGTTTTGCAATTTCCTGTTCAGCTTCTGTTAAGCCCTCAACATTTTGCAGTGTTTCTACTGGTTGACTTTTTGGTTTAGTAATCCAATTTTTCCAGAAGGGGGTGTAAACCGTGTAAGGACTGTTATTACCGGTGCGGATCTCCTCTGGGGAGTTGAGGATTTGATCCCAGTTTTGGTTAAGAAACGCAATACCTTTTTCTTTGAGGACATTTATAATAGCGCGATCGCGTACTTGTGAATAAGGTTCTACATCCCAATTCCAAAAAACAGCTTTGGCATTTATTGCCTCTGCTAAAGCTGGTATCGCTTGTACAGGATTGGCGTGGAGTATTAATAACTGGCTACTAACTTCGGCATATCGCTGTTGTAGTTTCTGTAAACAGCCAATCATATAAGTTACTCTCACAGGAGCGACATCATCCCGTTCGAGAATATGTGGATCAAGGCAAAACACGCCCACCACTTTCGGACTCTGCCGTTTTGCCGCAGCCAGTCCCGTATTGTCAGAAATGCGTAAATCACGCCGATGCCAAAACAGAATTAAGTCAGACATTCCATACTGGATATAGTTCACCCGTACTAGCTTAGATGCTAGTGGTACCAATGAGCATCATTCTGGCGATCAATTTATTTTGTTAATAGGCATTGGGTATTTGTCATTAGTTATTCCCCATGCCCCATGCCCCATGCCCCATGCCCCATGCCCCATGCCCCATGCCCCATTCCCCGGTTTGTCAATCGGTAATAGTGGCTTTATAGTTCAAAATTGAGTATACTCTTCTTAACAGTTAATTAGTCCTTTTCTCATGGCTAACCTACTACTTGACGACGGCACAATTGAGAGTGATTTAGGCGAAATAGCTCGTGAACTTGCCCCTCTTGGCATTCAACTCAGACACTACGACCCAGGAACATCGCTTCTCTTCCCCAACCTGTTAGACCAACATGTTTTAACTGAGTCTGAGAAACGTTATTGTGTAGAACTCCATAACAGCGTCTTTGAATTTATTCAGCAAGAGAATGGCGCTATCTGGTGTGACTTGCTAAATGTGCATCCAGGTTCCTTCAATCTTCACCACCTGATAGCAACCTACGGTCGTTACCATACTCATCCTGTCGCTGAACCCCTCTACGTGTTGGCAGGAGAAATGATCTATGGCTTCGTGCGACCTGATGGCAGCCAAGTACAGCTTTTAGTTCAGGCACAAGACTATCTCTACATCCCCCTTGGCGTTGAGCATTGGTGCAGCCCAAGTGCTTCGTTGAATTTCAAAGCGGTACGCTATTTTGCGATGCCTGATGGCTGGGTTCCTAATTATACAGGAACTCAAGTGAGTGATTCGCTCAACAAGCCGCGTTAAAGCTCAAAGTTGAGTTAAATTCGCGTTTTTTTATGTGCCTCTGCAATTTCTTGTTTGGCAGCAGCAATAAGTTTTAATTGTGTTCTTTGGAACGATTCATTCCATGTAATTTCATCTTGTAAATCATCAATGTAGTCCCGCAGATGCTCTGCAATCTGATCTTGTACCTCAATAGGTAAAGACTCCATCATTTTGATCACGGTGATAATTGCTGCTGACGACATAGTGAATTGCTCTCACGCAACGCTTTGCTCTTAAAGCTAACACCAATTACCTCTTTTTATTTATCAAGCTCTCATGCCTGACCACATCATTGACTCTAACCTAAACGTAATGAGCGAGTGTGGTGCGTAAGCGTAGCCCGTGGTAGACATTGCTCAAATAGACAATTATTTTACAATGTTCAACAAATGCAGTGTTAGCCTACGTCACTACTTATAATAGTCGGCAAACCTGACTAGAATAAGTACTTGCTATGCTTGATGTAGTAGAAAAGACTTTTTATTAATGAGATAGCTGTCAGTATCTTGCCAATAGCTGCTGTTAAGCTTAGTTCCCATCGCTCCATAGATTTGGCTTCCATACTATGAGCTTAACAAATTGTTACTATTTTATAGTATCTCTTGTGTCTACTTGTGTTTTATAAGCCCATAACCGTGCGATAATATGCTTCAATTTGCGCGACGGTTTCAGACTTGCGCTTTGTCTCCCATTGACTACGGTTAAATAATTCTTGTCGCAAATCATCAACATTGATTGTTGTCACTTTACCATCGGCAATAATTTGCTTACCATTTACCCAAGCACTATTAACAATATTCGTGGAACGACCTAAGATTAATAAGCCAATGGGATCTGTACGCGGAAGCAATGATAAATTGGTAAGGTCATAAAGTACCAAATCGGCTTGTTTGCCAACGGTTAAAGAACCGAGTTTATCTGCTAAATTCAATCCTTTTGCACCTCCCAAGGATGCCATTTCTACGGCTTGCCGGGGCGTAATCCAGTGTTGATAATCTGAGTCTATAACATTATGTAAAATAGAACCTATTTTGATGGCTTCTAGCAAATCTTGAGAGTCATTACTCGAAGCACCATCACAACCAAAAGTTACATTTATTCCAGCTTGGCGATATTTTAAAATCGGGGCGATGCCACTGCCTACACGCAAATTACTTAAGGGATTATAAACAACTGTAGATTGAGTTTCGGCAAGGATGGTGATATCAGTATCATTTAACCAAACACAATGAGCAAGTGAAGTCCGAGCGCTCTAAAACCCGATTCTTTTCAAATGTTCCACAGCAGTACAACCGTACTTTTCTTGGGCGAGTTTTTCCTGTGCCCTGGTTTCGAGTAAATGGGAGTGACGACAAAGATTATAGCGATCGCTTAACTCAGTACACACCTCAAATAAAGCATCAGTACACAATTGTATTCCTGTTGGTGCGACCAATATATTTACACCCTCATCTGGGCGATGAAATTGTCTGACTGCCTCTTCGAGAATTTCCAATGTTGCCGCAGTTGAGCGAAAATAAGGCTCATGACTTTAGGCTGATTCCCCAGATGGTATACCTGCGGTGAGGGATTCATCTTGAATTAAGGGGGCGATAAAGGCACGAATTCCCACTTCTCTGTAAGCACGAGTTGCAATAGCGATCGCTTCTAACTCAAGTCTGGCGATTAACCCCAGATGATCTACCACACTGGTACCGCCGGAAAGTAGGGTTTCCACGGCAGTACCCAAAGCACTTAGATAAACCTGTTCGGGATCGAAGGGAGCAAAATCATACAGTTGGGCCAACCACAATTCTAAGGGAACATTGACATGATTCCTCGCTGCCACATCTCTGATGAGTGGGTATGGGTGTTGAAAAAGCCAGGTAGCAATAGCTTATTTTTGCCATAGATGGCAGTGCCGATTACTTGTAGATTCGGGGCGAGCGCTGTGATGCCTCCGGCGAGCTTCTCTACCAGAGGCTGCGCCAACGCTAACGCACCATCTACAATCTGTACATCTACGGTTGTATAATCCTCACCGACGGCAATCATCACATTCTGGACGGTGAAACTTACCATATTTAACCTTGATTAAGTAATCGTATTTTCAACCGAATTTCAAGTTACAAAATAGAAAATGGTGTTGGGTACTGCAATTTATGAATTTGCCTTTTCGGACATTGGGAGTTGCGCCAAATGCGTGGACAGTGAATCATGCGATCGCAGACATCACTCGTCTTCAAAAAACTCCACAACCTGTTATTTTATCAACAGAAACTAAAACCCTGCGCCTAGACTTGGCAAAAGCTGCTATCCTCGTCATTGATATGCAGAACGACTTCTGTCACCCTGATGGCTGGTTAGCGCATATCGGCGTGGACGTAACTCCGGCACGTCAGCCTATTGACCCTTTAAACAACTTACTTCCAGAACTGCGTGAGGCTGGTGTTCCAGTCTTTTGGGTAAATTGGGGAAATCGTCCCGATTTGCTCAATATTAGTGCTGGTTTGCGTCATGTCTATAATCCCACAGGAGAGGGTGTGGGATTAGGCGATCCACTGCCAAGTAATGGTGCTAGAGTACTCATGGCAGGTAGTTGGGCCGCGGCTGTAGTAGACGAACTAGAACAGATTCCCGAAGATATTCGTGTGAACAAATACCGCATGAGTGGGTTTTGGGATACGCCATTAGATAGTATCTTGCGGAATCTGGGAAGGACAACATTATTTTTTGCTGGTGTTAATGCTGATCAGTGTGTGCTAGCCACATTATGTGATGCCAATTTCTTAGGATATGACTGCGTGTTAGTTAAAGACTGCACTGCCACAACTTCTCCTGAATATTGTTGGCTGGCAACATTGTACAATGTCAAACAATGCTTCGGTTTTGTCACTGACTCGCAAGCGATTTTAACAGCGTTGCAAAAGAGTGAGGAGTCAGGGGTCAGGAGTTAGGGGTTAGGAGTTAGGAGTTAGGAGTTAGGAATATTTAGTAATTACTGATTCTGTAATTGAGAGATACAACTAACAACTCAATATTCAGGATTTGGATTTTAGGAATTTTCATACCCAACAATCACTTCAGAGGGGATAAATAAATGTACGCGACTCGTTGTGTAATTCCGGTTATCAAATCTCCCAAAGATTACCAAGTATATCGCATTAGTCCCAAAGACTCTAATCGATTAGCAATTATCTTCGATTCTACAAATGCTAATACTTCATTGACTTGCTGCATAGAAATTTTTGATGTTGGTGGTCAAACACCGCCAAATCGCCATCAGTGGGCGGTGGAAATGTTTTTCATTCTCAAAGGGGAAGCGATCGCTATGTGTGACGGCAAGAGTGCCATGATCAAAGCTGGAGATAGTTTATTGGTGCCTGCCACTGGTACTCATTTGATTAAAAATACTGGTTCTACTCGCTTGTATACGTTGACTGTTATGGTTCCCAATGAAGACTTTTCAGAATTGATTCGTAGTGGTATTCCGGCGGAGTTAGATGCAGAAGATATGGCAGTACTGGGGAGATTAAATGCTTTGATGCCCTGTTAAAATAATTCGTCATTCAATTAGTTGGGGATTTATCGCGTTTTCTAATAAGAATAAGGTACAGCTTAACCTTATCGAATTTTAGACTTCGGCGTGAGCGCTACTTCGACAATGCTCACGCCGAAGTCTGAAATTAAATGACAGAGCAAGTGACTTGATTGTTTTTTCAATCTATCCCTCTTCTGTCACTTTCCGGAATAAGCAAGTAGTAAATAAGCTAAATCATCCAG
>NZ_JAQYWQ010000108.1 GCF_029379315.1 Nostoc sp. S13 | reverse complement strand
GGTCTGAATCCCCCACTGATTGCATTCTGACTCCTGAATTCTGACTTCTGAATTCTTCTTCAACTGTGGTTAATCGTTAAGCCTAACGCACCGTTAACAGATAATAGGTGCATTATGCTATCGCGTTAACACACCCTAGGACTAAAATTCTTGTTTAGTCCTCTTGAAAGGACTTTAGTTATTAGCCTTGGAATTCTATTGCGAGGCGGGATAAAAACGAAGCGGGGATTGTCATATATGGGTAATCACAAGCCCTACTAGCGTTGGAGAGTAAGATTCAAAGCCTCAGAAAACCTACATTATCTATTAGACTTATCCACAAATAAACCTCAAAATAGCTGAAACCCTTACATAGCTGGCTTTTTAGCTTATATAAAACAGGAACCTCTAAAACCCTCTCCAGAGCTAGGTTTCAGCCAAATAAAGTTCTCATTTCCGGATAAGTCTATTTATTTAAGTTTTTCGTGAGCAGCCAAAATAATTTTTTCGGTTTCTTCCCAGCCAATACATTTATCAGTTACAGAAATACCATATTTTAATTCTTCTTTCCCAGTAATTGCTTGACTACCTTCATGCAAATGCGATTCCAACATCATGCCAACTATTGATGTATTACCATCCACTATTTGCTGAATAATATTTTCTAAGACAGCACCTTGTAATTTGTAGTCTTTATTGCTATTGCCGTGGCTACAGTCAATAACAATTCTCGGTGGTAAATTTGCCTGTTTTAATTTCTCTTCTACCAGTTTGACATTTGCTAGATCAAAGTTTGGCTGAGTACCACCTCTTAAAATTACGTGACCGTAGGCATTGCCTTTAGTTTGAAATACGCTAACCTGTCCGTTTTGATTAATTCCTATAAAATTATGCGGGTTTCCAGCTGATTGTAGGGCATTCAAAGCTACTTGAATATTGCCGTCAGTACCATTTTTAAAACCCACAGGCATCGAAAGCCCACTTGCCATTTCGCGGTGAGTTTGTGATTCTGTCGTGCGTGCTCCAATCGCAGACCATGTAATCAGTTCACTAATGTATTGAGGTATGATTGGATCTAGTGCTTCTGTACCAGCAGGTAATCCCAATTCTGTAATTTTTAATAATAGATCCCGTGCGATTAATAAACCATTCTCTACATGGAAAGAATCATCCATATCTGGATCGTTAATTAACCCTTTCCAGCCTATGGTTGTTCTTGGTTTTTCAAAATAAACTCGCATAATTAGTAGCAGGTTATCCTTAACTCGCTCGGACAATATTTTCAACCTCTCAGAATATTCGAGCGCTGCTTTTGGATCGTGGATTGAACATGGCCCAACTACTAGAAATTTTCGGCGATCCTGAAAATTCAGGATATGTTCTATTTCCTTCCTATATGCTAAAACTCTTTGTTCGGCTAATTCTGTTAAAGGTAATTTTGATTTGACTTGATTGGGAGTTAACAAAACGCGATCATTCTCAATGTTAACGTTGTCAATGTTAGCGTTGTCAATGTTACTATTAAAGAATTTGTTGTGCATAGGGATGCTCTATCAATTTTATATAAGCACTTCAATTCAAAAGTGTAACACAAACCCATAAAATTTTAAAATAGCTTATTTTTTACTTGACAAATTTCTGATGAGGCTGTATACGAGTAAGGTAATAACTGAAAAAGAGGGAAAATATTCCCCCTTTTTCTTTGCTATTAGACTACTGACTCAGTGGTAGCCTATATCATTACTGCCATACAAATACTTTGGCTTCGTATGGCCCCAAATCAGCGATGATGCCATCGTCACTAGCTTCGACATCATAATTGCCTGTCCACTCGTGCCATGTACCAGTGCTAGGAAAGTTAGGAACATGATAGCCAGCTAGGAAGTTTTCTGAGAAATTTGCTATTACGACTACACGAGAACCTTGATCATTCCAACGAGTATAAGCTAATACTTTTGCCTCTGGATTTTCATGGATAAAATCAATATTTTCAGTGTAGAGAGCATGATTATTCTTACGCAGGTTGGTTAAGCCTTTGTATGAATCAAATAAACTACGGTTTAAATCATTACCTAACAGCGTCCAATCAATTTTGGCTGATTCAGGTTGTTGAGGTTTGTACTCGCCAAATTCCTCTCCCATCCAAATCAAAGGTACGCCAACGGCAGTCATCAAGATGGCTACCCCTAATTTAGCCCGTCTAAAGGCTTCTTCATTAAAAATCTCACGGTTCCCCAGTTCAACCATGACATGGTTATGGTCGTGGTTGGTGAGGTAATTTACGACATTAGTGGCACCCAAGAAGCCTTGGCGCTTGCAGTCAATGACATCTTTGAGACGCTCTAAATCAAATGTATCACCGCAGATATGTTCTAGAATGCAGTGATAAAAACTGTCATGCCAGCAACCATCCATTGGCCCATCTACATTGGTAATGCTGGGAGTTTCAGGAATGTGTTCGGCAACGTTGTAAAAAGGCTTCATGCTAGCAGTTTTTTTGGCTTCCTGAACAATCCAGTGCATGAAATCGTAGTTAGCAATTTGCCGTGCTGCATCATAGCGAATACCATCAAGATGATATTCCCCAATCCAAAAACGGATTGTATCACCAATAAATTTCCACGCTGGATGAATATCCAATTTCTCGTCATAATGTTCATAATTAAACTCAGGGCCCCAGTTATTATCAGGGTCACGAGGTTCATGATGATACCAATAATCGTGGTCAATTTGTGTTAAGGGAGCAGATGCTTCTGAGTGGTTATAAATTCCGTCAAGAATTACACGAATACCTCTGGCGTGAGACTCATCAATCAATTTTTTTAACTCAGCAGTCGAACCATAACTTGATTCTGTTGCAAAGAAGTGACGGGGGTTATAACCCCAACTATAATCACCAGGATATTCTTTAAGTGGCATCAACTCAATAGCATTGATTCCTAGTTCACACAAATAATCTAACTTTTCAATGACGTGTTTGTACTTGCCTCGTGCATAAGGATCATCTTCGCCACCAGAAAAGTCACCAACGTGCAATTCATAAATTACCAATTCCTGGTCAGCAGGTAAAGGTTTATCATCATGTTGCCAAACATAATTATCGGTAATCCTTTTGCCATCTTTGACTCGGATAACACCATCATCTTTTCCACTTTGTTCATCTATATCAGTTGCATAGGGGTCTGTAACATCAACCCATTGTTCTGGTTCAAAAAACCATGAATTTGATTGAATGCGGAATTTATATTTATAAACGCCGTCTTCTAGTTCAACACTTGTGCGAAAATAACCATCATCACCTTTTTCCATTGGAATTTCTTGCCAATCAGAAAAAGAACCAATTAATGCGGCTCCTTTGTTATAAGGTGCAAATAAATTAAATTCAATTGGCTTTGCCATAGAAGTGTTTGTAATATCAAGGGTTGATATAAGTATTCTCTGATGTTCAATTCATTTGCAAATCGCTCTACAGAAAGAATTAGATAATGAGTGCTTATATCTTCAGGAATAATTTATTAATGATTTATAAAACTTAACTATCTTGTTTTGATCTTTAACTGTTTATAGCATTTATAGTAATTGACTAAAATACAGATTTCACCTATAAAACTACTAATTTTAAAATCTTATTACATCTAACTGCAAAAATTCAGTAAAAAAATCAATAGTTTTTATTAAATTCTAATACAGCAGATATTCAGTAAAGATAGGATATTATTTGCAAAATATCTGCTGATCAGGTTACTCAATTTTGTCGTTGGTTTGTTGCAGATAACTTAACAACCAATTCGCCGCCGTCGCCCTGCGAGTTTGCCGAGGCCCAAATTCACCAATTTTGTAACCTTTGAAACCCAGTTTTTCTTTTAACATTTGTTTATTTTCCGCAGAAATGGAACGAGTTAACTTGACTGTTGCAGGGCGAGATGCAATGAAATCTGGTGGTTGTGGATACTGATTCTGCCATTCTGGTGCAACTTGGCTAGTGTCCCATTGTGCAGTTGAGGAATCATAGCGATAGCCCAAATAATGCCATAGCAACTCGTTAACTGTGGCATCATCAAGTTTTTCGTCAAGAATTGCCCAAATTGTTTCTATATTGAGTGGTGGCAGGTTAGACATAAACAATTCAAAATTCCAAGTGGAAAAACTGATTACTGATTAAATTACAGCAGTTTTCAGGTATTTAGACTACGACTGATATGGGGAGACGTGATCAAGAGTGGGATAATAGCGATCGCTAGTAGAGAAATCACAGTGACAAGACAAAGACCGCCAGTACAGATATCGCAACGATGACGATGACGAAGACCGTAATTAATTTTGCGAGTTAGAGTTAAAAACAGGTTGTGTATACACAAACTAGGTAGACTGGAAATCGTAAAGATTAGACCAGTCTATGCAGAATTCCACAGCAGTACCAAAGATCATCCGCGCCCATGTATTCATTTCTGGCCGAGTCCAAGGAGTGGGCTATCGCTACGCCACTGTGGATACAGCTAGCCAGTTGGGATTAACCGGTTGGGTGCGGAATCTCCCCGATAGTCGAGTAGAGGCAGTCTTTGAAGGGGCGCGAGAGGTTGTAGATGAAATGCTTCGCTGGTGTTACTCCGGGCCACCTGCTGCTATGGTTAAAGATATTGTGGTTGAGTATGAAGTACCGGAAGGGTTGCGGAAATTTGAAGTTAAGCGGGTTGAGTAAATAGTTAGGAGTTAGGAGTTAGAATATCTTCCATTAGACTTATCCACAAATAAACCTCAAAATAGCTGAAACCCTTACATAGCTGGCTTTTTAGCTTATATAAAACAGGAACCTCTAAAACCCTCTCCAGAGCTAGGTTTCAGCCAAATAAAGTTCTCATTTCCGGATAAGTCTATTGTGTCTCCTGGTTGTTAGCTCATCAAGCTAAAGCGTTGCGATCATACAAAGAAAACTAAACCTCAAAAAGTATCAAAACTTATTCTGTATTATTCTCTAGTCGTAATATAATATTTTGTGTCTTTTTTATTAAGTATAATTGATGCCTTATCGGAGAAAATTCTTAAAAAGAGCAGGATACACAACCCTTTCGGCATTATTGGCTATGGGGTTTTTACAAAAAGATAAGGAAAAACAAGACCATAGCATAAATGCTGCTATGGCTTATACAGATACAAATGCAAATTCTCCTCTTCGGCAATTAGCTGCTGCCAAAGGAAAGCGTTATGGCACAGCAATTTCTGGTGAATTTTTGCTAACAGAGAAGGATTACGCTGACTTGATTGCTCGTGAATGTTCGATCGCAACACCGAACGGTGAATTAAAATGGAACGCCACTGAACCACAGCCAGGACAATTTACCTTTGAATCAGCAGATGCGATCGCTGATTTCTGCCAAAACAATAATATGGAATTGCACGGGCATACCCTTTTCTGGCACATGGGAAAACCAGACTGGGTTCCTTACCCCCCCACTCTTGAGATGATCGAACGCCATGTTACCGGAGTCATGGGGCATTATCGCAATAGCCCCGTTTTAAAGTCTTGGGATATTGCTAATGAAATTATCGCTGATAATGAAAATGAAACTGATAACGCTACCTACGGTTTGCGTAAAGGGGTAAAACCAGAATTAATTCGAGACTTGTTTTTAATTGCCGCTTCAGTTGATAACAGCAAGGAATTTTACCTAAACGATTTCGGCATCGAAGGCGCTACATGGAAATCAGAGCATTTCTTAAAAATGGTCGAATATCTGAAGAATAATGGGGTTAAAATTGACGGGGCAGGTATCCAGTCGCATCTATGGTTTTCTACTGCCTATGCTTTTGACGAGGAAGGATTTAATTCCGTCTTAAAACGGCTTAATGATCTTGAAGTTAAACCAATAATCACAGAATTAGATATTATCATTGATACCCCATTACCCAATAGTATCGAAAAGCTAGACCAGATGGTAGCCGACAGTTACAAGCGATATCTTGACTTGTGCTTTGCGGCTAAAGTTGATACTGTGATTACCTGGGGGATTAGCGATCGTCATACCTGGATACGTCATCCCGACTGGATGCCAGGAAAAACCTTTAGAGACAATCCAAATCTCTGGCAATTTCTGCGTCCGCTTCCCTTTGATGAGAACCTGCAACCTAAACTTGCCCGCAATGCTATTGCCCAGGCTTTTCAGTAAGCAACTCCTTCATTACCAGTAGAATATACTCCAATCAGGCGTAAATAGCGCTTTTAAGGGAGATCAAAAAAATAAAATACCCAGCCAGATCACGGGATATTGTGGCTACACGACTATATCTTTGTCGCTTTCGCCTTTCGGGCGAAAGCGACGGCTGGGCATTTTATTATTGGTAAGTGCCTAAGTATCATTCTGAGCGAAGAATGTGGCGAGATTCTTCACTATTCATGAGGATGAAAGTTGAATAACGTGTGCTGAATAATTAATAGACATCTCCAGAAATTAAATATGCGTTATTTAGAACCCTTGTAGAGACGCGAAATTTCGCCTCTCTACATTCTTTTTCGGAGATGTTTAATGATTAAGCCTTAGTAAAGTATTTCTTGAAGAAGAATTCAGAAGTCAGAATCAAGACGCTCTCTGCGGGACGCTCTTGTTAGCTTGCTTGTCTAGTAGGGTACGCGGACTCGCTGTCTGTGGTCTTGAACCCATCTATTCAGACGCTCTTGCTAGCTTGCTTCTTTGCAGGAGTACGCACACTTGCTCTTTGCCAGTCGTACAGAATTCATGCTGAATTCTGACGACTGATGCCTTTATTCTGTTTGGATAAATTCGTGACGAACCAAGCGACCATACTGGTAAGGCGCGAACTTGTTAAATCTTGTACTTATTATTCTTTTTTTGTTGACTTGAAATACTCCAAATTTCTCGTAAAAATAATGTGCCAACAAACCAAGGCTCAACTAAGTAACGTCTCCAAAGTCTTTTAGGTTCAGAAAACAAGCGATACAACCATTCCAAGCCCACCTTTCCCATCCAGCGAGGAGGAGTGGGTATTGCTCCTGCTACATAGTCCATGCAGGCTCCACTAGTCAAAATAGTGTTGGTATGAATATGTTCAAGATTTTCGGAAATCCAATACTCTTGACATGGCATACCCATACCCACCATTAATATATTGGGTTTGTAAGCATTAATTGCAGCCAGAGTAGCGAGATTTTCCTGACTATCTTTATCCCTGTCAATATAGCCATGAGCGCAAGTAATCTGTAAACCAGGAAATCTCTGGCGCAAAATACTTGCTCCTTGTTCAGCAACTCCTGGCTTTGAACCTAAATAAAATACACGCCAGCCTTTATTAGTTGCTTCCGCCATCAGAGGCCATATCCAGTCAGCATAGGTTACTCTTTGTTCCCGTTTCATTGGAAAACCCAAGAGCTTTCCAATAAACACTAGAGGCATACCATCAATATGAGTATATTCTGCCTTGGCATAAAAAGATTGCATTTTTGGAGCATTATGGAAGAGATAAAGACTATGCAAGTTGTGATTAGCAATAATCCATTTCTTATTATTAACGATAGATTCTTCAATCAATAAATTTAAGTCGAGGATAGAGAGTGCATCCACTTCAGCACCAAGGAGTTTATAAGAAAATTGTTTTTTCATATCTTGTTTTTCTTTTGAAAGCATGATAGTTTATCTCACAGCAAAAGTGAAGGTGTAAAAGGAATTTTGAGCATTTTTTCAATACTTCAATATTTAAATATTTAAAAAGGTTGGATTTTCTTAGTTAATACTTATCTCAAACAGATATAACTAATAATGACTTACTTCCATGAGGATTTCCGTGATATTCTTTGCTCTTGCATTCCAAGAATATTTTTGTGTAATTAAGGTATATGCTGTATCTACAAGTGATTGATATTTATCAAGATTTGAAGCTGCATCCAACACTGTGTCAGCGACTTCTTTGCTAGAGTATCCTGTTACTAAAAGATGTTCTAAGTGGCGAAATTCTTCTAAACCTCGCAAGCCTTCTGGTGTTGATACAACTAACTTTCTACTAGCAAAATAATCTAATGCTTTATTGCGAGCGCCACCTGCTACTGCTTGTTTTGAGAATGGGAGCAAAGCAATATCTGCATATTTAAGATGGGCAACAAAATCTTCTCTCTTTGGTAAAAAGCCTAAAAAAGAAATATTAGAGGGTATTGGTTCTGAAATATCACTACTATCCCTACCAATGACAACAAAATGCACTTTCTGCTGATGACTTTGAAGATATTTAGCAACCTCAATAGTCATTGACACAGACATATCATTAGTTGGAAATTGAAATGTTTTGGGAGCAATAAGAACCACTATTTTCGCTGGTCTGAATGCTTGATAGGGGTCTTTTTCAGGAAGAGATTTTGTATTTAGTAAGTCTTCAGTGACTCCATTACCGATGCAATAAATCTGCTGTGGAGTTTTACCATACCATTGGGAGATCAGTTTAGGAATTGATTCACCTGCTGCAATAATTGGACTGCCAGAGAATATCAAAATTCCCTGAGCAATATATGTTTTAATACATTGTGCTAACTCTTTGAAAGGATTCTCAACTGAAAACAAACGCATCCAGTATTCATATGCCGAAAATGTATGAAAATCTAATACAAGAGAAGATCTACTGTATTTTCTCAACTTCAGTGAAATTAAAGCAGCCAATCCAGGTAGTGTTTCTTGAGCATACACAATATCTGGACAAAACTCGTCGATGCACTTTTCTATAGCTTGAATATATGACTTCAAGCTTCTTGAGCCAATTGAAACAGAAGGTGCATAATTAACAGATGAACAATCTAATCCTAACTGAAAAACATCAAAATATTCAGTAAGATATTGTCCTAAATAAAAAGGTCTAGTAAAAGCACCAAATGGTTGACTAGAATCGAGAGTTGAGACAATTAGTAAGCGTTTTACCATAAAATGATTGCTGATTATTTAAAAATTTAAAAAATTGATTTTTGAAACTGTATTAGCCAACTGATTCAGATGGTTATAAATTATCCAAATATTATTGGCTAATAACTTTGGCGCAATTATCAAACTTATGA
This sequence comes from Nostoc sp. S13, assembly GCF_029379315.1. Classification (GTDB taxonomy): domain Bacteria; phylum Cyanobacteriota; class Cyanobacteriia; order Cyanobacteriales; family Nostocaceae; genus Nostoc. Next base: position 14,711 of record NZ_JAQYWQ010000108.1, on the reverse strand, counting down.
GTTAACTTAATTGATGTCCTCAGAGAATGTAGGTGAAATTGCCAAATTCTTGTAACCAATAATTGCTCTGATATAGGGTAAGAACCAGTAAAGTATCCAGAATGGGCCAGAGTGTCTGCTACAAAAGATAGTCCAGGATTTCAATGGAAATCCTTTAATTTGCAGCACTTTTTGCAAGCGTTCTAATATATTTAAATTGGTATCTACCCAACTATTGCGGATAGAATTTTTAGTACAAGTACCAACATATTCAGCAGCTACCCATATTTGACAACCCAACTTACGCGCTCTGAGGGCATAATCTAAATCTCCTAAACTGTGAACAAAAGCTGTATCAATATTGCCAACTTTTGCGACAACAGTTTTAGGAATTAGTACGCAGTTACCATACATAGCATCGCATTTTTGGATAACGGCACTTGGTTCTAAAAATTCAAACTTGTTAGAATACCACTTTTTGGATTTTACTGCTCCTCCATAAGTTGCTCTTCCTGTCATTGGGTCTTTAGTTGAACCAACTACAATTGAGTCTGAATAGCCTTCTTCAGTCAAATTTTGATGAGTTTGTAATAATTTACTCACAGCATTGGCTTCTAAAAATGTGTCATCATTCAACCAGAGATAATAATCATATTGATTTTTTATCGCCTCACCAAAGGCAAGATGCATTCCTCCCACCCAGAATAAATTGCCATTACCCGGAAGAATTTTTACCTCTGGATATTCTGCTTTGACAGCCTCTGCCGTTCCATCAGAGCTACCATCATCAGTTAAATAAACATCACAATCATTTTTTTGATGATATAAAGCATATAAACAGGCAAGAGTTGTATTACGCCTGTTATAGCAGGTCATAATTACGGCTAGGTTTGCTTGCTTCATCTCATTTCCCTCATATAATATCTCTGAATCAAAATAATAAAGTTATATGTCAGTTTTACAATTTTATCTTCATCATCGAAATATCAAATTTCTCCCTTCCATATATTTTTGGATCAGCTTATAATTTTGCCATTTTTTCTATCCAGCCACTGAAATTAATATCTAAATTAAAGTTCCTTAGTTTTTGCTCCATTCTTCTGACTACCAACATATTTCGATGCAAAACTGATACGCGAGGCATATTAAGTTTGACAACCTCTTGACATAACCATCGATATTTATCTGAATTGATATTGATTTTTTTCAATCTTTTGATTTGTGCATTCCAATCCTTATAGAAGAATAAGTTGAAATAATGAATCGATATAACATCATCCCAATGTTTAATTTTTAGTTCTGTTGATAACCGGTTATGTAAAGGTAAGGGATAACTATAATTAGGAGGAAGATGTTCGACGTTTTCTTCCAAGGCGCATAAAGTCACCGACAAAACAGACTGCTCAACAAAATAAATACCCTGGGGAGGAGTAATATCGAGCCGCATTACTTTTTCAAAATTCTCTTTCCAAGTTGTAAATATACCTGCACTCCTTCTCACAGCAACCAAACCAGAATTCCAGTAGGCTCTGATTTTTTTATTACCAATTGGGGTGTCAACAAATACCTCGCGTTTTACCCCCAGCACTTCATATAGTTTTTGCCAGTACCATTCTTGAGGGTCTCGCAGGCCTGTAGAACCAATTCCTTGACCATACTCAGGCCGTATGCGAACGTTACAATTTACTGGCAATAAAAATTCGTTTGGCTCCGAAAAAAAGCATTTGTCACTGTCTAAAAAAACTAATATTTCTGCATCAATATTTTGTTCTGCATAGGCACAAACCAGGGGTTTATTGGCTAAATAATATTCATGAAATTCTCGATTTATCGGAACTTGTTGATGAGTCACCTGTAACGCTTCAAACGCATCTTGGGTTTGTTTTGATATCGGTTCACCTACTCTCGGATGAAAACTATATATAGGTGTATTTTTCAATTCGCCGCAGAACTTACGAATACTTTCTGCAAGCATCAAAGATTGACCTTCTAAACGCCCAGGTTCTGTACAAATTATAAAAGCTACAGGTATTGACATATTATGAAGTATTTGTTTATTAAGTTAATTAGTCAATGAAGATTTCTTTGCGTTCATCAATATTTCCTGAAACAAAGCTGAATAACGGCGTGCTTGAAGTTCCAGCGTGAATTCTTGTTCGGCTTTCTCGCGAGCATAGAATGACAGCTTTTGCAACCTCTGTTCATTTTCAAGTACCCAGGTAATTCCTTTGGCAAAATCCTCAACTTCATAAGGTTTAGCCAAATAGCCGTTCAACTGATGATCAACAATATCTTTTAAGCCAGTAGAATTAAACGCCACAACTGGAGTACCACAAGCGAGTGATTCAGAAGCTGTCTGTCCAAAAGATTCTTGAAGAGACGGTACAAGCATCACATCAGCTGCTGAATAAACAGTTGCTAAAGAGATATCATCGTGTAAGTGTCCCAAATAGTGTGTTTGGAAGCCTAAATCAGGTGGATTATCGGGTTGAGATGCACCGAAAATAACGACCTCAAACTTATCTTTCCAGCCAGATTTGCTTAATTCTTGTAGTGCTGGTTGCAAGTAATGAAAACCTTTTCTACAGTCATTGGTTGCATCTAGCGCTCCAAATAGAATAAGTTGTTTATCTAGAGGTAAATTTAGTAATTCTCGCGCTAAACTTTGTTGAACAGGTTTATACTTTTGAGTATCCAGCCCATTCGGAATTACTTCAATTCGCAAATTCTTGAACACAGAACTAGACTTGGCGCATTCGGCTAACCAAGAACCTGGCGAAACAATTGTCAGATTTAAATTTTTCAAAGCTTTGGCTTTACGCTGCCATACCCAATGGGATAAATCCCAATCCTTTTTACTGTTCAGTTGAGGACAGGCTCCACAGGATATTTGGTAGCGATCGCAATCTCCAGTATAGCTGCATCCTCCAGTAAATGCCCACATATCATGAATTGTCCAGACCAAAGGGCGCTTTAGTTTAGCAAGAGTTTCTATTTGCATAAAACCGGCACTAGTCCAATGCAAATTGATTATGTCTGGATTAATTTTAGCAACTTGAGAAATAACTCTATCTGGCAACCATTGAAGAAAAAATGGAGTATTTTGCTTTTGAGAATAAAGCTTTAAAGGTAAAGTATCAAATGTTAACTTTGCCTTAGCGATGCCTTGAAATAATCTGATCTTAGGTGCGATAACTGTTTTGTCATCAGTATATTTTTCTTGCACCAGCATTTGTGATTGGAAGTCAAGATTTTGTAACCCTTTGTGCAAGCGGTATGCAGCACGAGCCGCACCACCAGCCACATCCTGGGTACTAAGGAGCAAGACGTTCATGTTAGATTTAACTTCAAAAAATATACTTGATAATACTGATTCTCTATCGGAGAGAATCAGTATTATTTATTTGGCTTGATGCCCTCACAATATAACGAGCCTGGTAGATATACTGTTCCATCAGCATTTATATCTAAGACTTCATCACTAAAGTTTGGAATATCACTAGTATGGGCATCCAAAAATTTAATATCCGAAAAACCAACTCTTTCAAAGAGCGCTTTCATACTATAGCTATCATACATCCACTTATGTTTTTCCCCAAGGGACGTTTCATCTATCATAGACTTGCGGACATACCGTGGTATCAACCTTTTTACCATGTCAAGATAGAGGTATTTAAATTTGTTTTTGATTTTATTTTGATTGATACTAAATACCTTTTCTACCAAAGAATTAGTATTATTATTTGCCATCTCTTCTTTGATTTTAACACCTGTTCTGGCTTCTACATATTTTATGGATGATTCATCATTGTTTTCAAGCACTTGTCGCCAATAAGTTTTCATCAAGCCACCATGCTCTGTTCTTACCAATTGGTCGATTAACTCAATAATAATCCATTCATATTGTTTCCTTGTTTCCTGATTTTCCAGACTGTCGATAATTCTTAAATATTCCCGGCAGGTTCGCTCTAAGTCAGGAACAACGATGCGTAAAATGCCTTGAGGTTTTAAAACTCTATAGCATTCTTTTACCAGCATTTCTCCCGTATCCTGAGAGAAATGCTCTAGGACATGACTGCTATAAATGACATCGAAATAATCTTTAGGGTATGGGAGTGGTTGTAGTAAGTTATGGGCAATTACTTCAGGATGCTCAGAATTAAAATCTATATTTACCCATTCTGAACAAAATCTGTGTCCACATCCAAAATTTAACTTTTTCATGCTTTTTCTCCTTTCAATTATCGAAGTATGTAAACTATTTACCTATTTATATATTGGTGTTCGCTGACAACTAAGAGTCAGAGATAGAGATGTTGTGACATACATCAACCAATTCCAACCTGGAGTTAATAATCTTGCTTCTGAGAAATTCACTATGACGATGAGAACTAGCATCTGCATTGGCCAATAATCTTCCGGTTTTTCGGCAACAGAAATAATTCTAGTCAATGCCATTACAAAGAACCGGATAAACCCTGCGGTAAAAGTTAAAAAACCTAATAATCCTAATTCTAACAATAGTTCTAAAAATCCATTGTGAGCATTACTTGCCCAATCATAAGTGGCTCTCAGCTTAGATGCAGCATTACTAGTCCAAAATGCCGAATATCCATAACCTAGCCAAGGTCTTTCCAAAACCTTGGGCATCACTAGCTCCCAGAGGTCAGAGCGTCCATTCAAGGTAAGGTCTTTACCAGAAGTCCCAACTATAGTTTCGGCATTATTAATCAGTAACATTGAAAAAATAATGAGTAACATTAAAGCTGAAGTAATCATAATAACTTGTAATTTATAATTAGTTTTTTTAAAGGATTGATAGAAAGGCAAAAGTAATATCATTGTCAATAGTATCGCCAAAGATGTTGTTGAACGTGTAAGGATAATTAGACATATAGATAACCCACATAGTGCCCACATTAACCAGCGATATCGATAGCTACTAAGGGCAAGATGCAAAAAAACTCCTGCACTCCAATTCATCATGTAACCTAATTCATTTTTATGACCATAAATTCCGCTCCACATATCTACTAATTCAGGTGATTTGTGAATATAACCTGGGATGAATGCAGAGAATATCATAGATAATAATGCAGCTGCCCCAAGCGCCCAAGCTATTAGCCTCATTTGTTCCCTAAGGGAATAACGCATTGCCAAATAGATTGCAAGAAAATATATTCGGATTAGCCCTTTTATATAAATCAGACTAGAATTTAGGTCTTCTGACCACAAAATAGAAAATATAACTATTCCTAGTAATAAAAACTGTAATGGACTTTTAGTAATTACATAAAGAAAACCTTTCCAGTATGAAATTAGAAAATAAAATAGGATTAAATATGAAACTATATTGAATAAAGTATCTAGCTTATCGCCTCCAAGCGTAGACATTGAAAGTTCTTGTGCAGGGTGTATTGTTAATGCCCCTACAGCAATAAGTAATAGTAAGATAGTTAATATTTTTTCGGTTAATTTTACGTTCATCGCTGACATTTAATTTATTGACTTACTCCATTGATTACTATTTATTTATATTTGAATAATTCAATCTTTTCTTCACTTCCTCTTTAAAAATATCCAATGCAGTTGCTTTATAGACTGTTTTCTGCGTAAAATTATCTGCCTCTATATTCCTTACAATAAAAGGTGGATGTTTTAAAGGAAATTCCATTGCTTCCATCGACATATTCATGAAGGAAAATTCTTGGTTGGAAGTGAAATGAGTTGCGTCTGCACCAACACCAACATTAGAGATTAAATTCACACTGGGAATAATGCTTAAGCTACCCTGTATCCAGCAAGCAAATGTCCATTGGTAATCCCAGGTTATACCTGTAGGATTGTTATAAACAGACTCAAATATTCGCTGCCAATAATGTACTGCTTTTGGGTCTATAAGAATGTCATGTAAAAGGTTTTCTGCTTGCACCTCTTTCCAGAGTTTGATGGTCAAATCATAATGTTGCCAAGCACGCCTCCAACTTGCCCAACCCCAGCAGTGGTTGTAGCGAGAAAAATAGTAACTGTAATTTGTGCGTTTTCGTCCGAATTGAAGATTTTGAGCAGAGATTGTGGCTATTCTAGTATCGTCTCTATATTTTTCTAGCATTTCTTCAGCAAATCGGAAAAATGTTGGATGAGGGATACAATCATCTTCTAAAATAATTGTTTCTTCAACATTATTAAATACCCAATCTAAACCACTAGATACTCGTTTTGCACAACCTAAGTTGATATTAGAATAATTCTTGATAACTTCGCAGTCCCAATCAATTTTCTCAATAATTGCCCTAGTTGCTTGACACTTTTCTGCCTCACCTTCGCGGTCATTGCGGGGCCCATCTGCAATTACAAAAAGTTTTGTTGGCTTTGCCTGGCGAATAGCTTCAAAAACTTTCTCTGTTATTTGTGGACGCTTGAAAATAATTAAAGTTACTGGTGTTTGCATTTTGATTAATTTAGTTAGTGTCCTTGATATACAAAGGTTAGATAAGAATGCTCAATATTTGTAAAAAGGCAGAAGCGATCGCACCTGAATCTTAAATATTTTTTGGGTTCTTGAATCAAAAGCGTTACATAAAAAAGTCGCAGCAGCTTGAGATATTATTGTTGCGATCGCAGCCCCAAGTCCGCCATATTTAGGAATAAGAAATAAATTGAGAACAATGTTTAGTATTGCCCCAAATAAAGTCTTACCTAAAGAAACGTGGTTTAAACCTTCAGCAATAAACCAAGGTGATGTTGCAAGACCCATAAATACAAATAAAGAAGTCCAAATATGAACTGCTAATATTGCTCCTGCTTCTGCATATCCATTTCCAAACATCACCATAATTATCTTGTCAGACAGGAATGACATTGGAAGAGCAATTGCCAAAGATATACATGTCATTAAACTGAGTAAATTTCCTATTCGCTGATAGTAAAGACTTTCTGATTTTTCCTTAGCTGCGTAAATTGCTGGAGCCACAGAAGAAACAATAGCTCCCGGGATAAAATACCAAATTTCAGAAACACGCACAGCAGCAGAATAAATTCCAACCTCACTATTTCCGATCATTTGACCTAACATCACCTGATCTATTCTCATATAAATCAGGATAGCAAACCCCGAAAAAATTAGAGGTAAACTCTCTTTCATAAGAGTTTTAGCAGCAGAGAAACTCCAACGCCATAACCACAACGAAGACCCTTTGACTTGGTAAACAATCAGCAAGCCAATTGCACTCATCGCAAATTCTGCTAATGTTACCCAAGCAAAAGCTATCAATGGTGCTTTTGTTAAAATTAGTGCGATTTTGATAACACTATTTAGCAGAAATGCTGTGTTTTTAGCGATCACAGTGTATTTTGACTGCACCTGTGATTGAAACCACACTTCAATAGTATCAGTCGCTCTAAAAATTCCTGCCATTCCTAAAATTGCAACTAGCCATATCTTCAGTGTTTCATGCTCACCTAAGAAAAACATAGCGCTAACTGCCAATAAAACAGAAGCAATTCCACCCAGAAATTTTAGCCAAAAAGTGGTTCCTAAAACTTCTTCTTTGTTTGATGATTGACGGACAATATGGCGAACTACTACGTCGTCCAGTCCGAGAGTGAAAATTGGGCTAAATAAGCTAACAAAAGCTAAAGTATAGTTAAAGAGACCATATTGTTGTACTCCTAAATAGCGTGCTACCCATACTCCTACAACCAAGCTTGCACCCATACGTAGAATGCGGTCAGCAAACAACCAACCTGTGTTGGTAATAATTGCACGTAGCCCAGAACGAGATTTAAATTTTGATAAGTTTTTAATTTTTAATTTACTTAACATTATTTTGAGGAATTAATCATCTGACATTTTCTATCCCTATCAAGCTCTATCGAGCAATTTTTTTCCAAAGTAAAAAATAACGTGGATTTATCCAGGATTTCACATTATTTATCGCCATTTTGGATTTACCACTAATCAAAGTTTTCAAAAAATAGCTAAATAAGAAAACGATGCCCTTTGTTTTCCAAAAAAAACTCTGCTCAAACAAAAATATTATTTTCAAATATGAAATAAAATCTTCAACTTGTGGATATTGTATGGTTTTTAACTCATTGAGAGAAGTGAAAGCCAATAATAACGGTAAACTAAAATTATTTTTTTGCAGGATGTAATTAAATAAGGAATTGCGTTTCCAGAATCTCCTGTATTCATAGTTGTTATCTACGTCTAAAAAATTCTTGTTATGATACTGATTATTTTTATGTATTCTATACATCACTAAAGGTTTAGACATATAAAATTTTTTAGCCCCTACCAAAGAAGCTCCCCATACTAGACAGTCATCAGCCCGGACACGCCAATCTTCTATATTTGGAATAGGCAAAATTTTTCTGATTATTTCTTTACGCATTGATAATGTTGAAGTTATGGAGCCAATCCATTCACCACTATATAAAGTTCTGATTACTGAATAACCCAAATCTAAATCAACTGTATCAGCTTGAAATGTTTCTTCTACTGCCCCAAATTTTTTATACCCACAAAAAAGAAAATCACATTCACTACGTCTGTTATAAAAATTTAGGGCGGTTTCTAAATATTGAGGTTCATAAATATCATCCGCGTCTAAAAAAAATAGAATATCCCCAGTTGCAGCTAAAAAACCTTTATTAAAGGATGATAATTGTCCTTGATTTTTTTCTTTCAAGATAGATTTAACATTAGTTAATTGAGTAAATTTAGTGATGACTTCCGCAGAACTATCTGTGGATGCGTCATCAACAATAATAATTTCATCAAATTTAACTGTTTGATTTAAAGCGCTATCAATTGCCTCTGAGAGAAATTCAGCGTAATTGTAATTATTAATTAAACAAGATGTTTTAATTTTATTTTTATCCATATAAAAATGCCTCATTAGTGAACAAAAGAGAAAGTTTTGACAACCTATAATTACCAATAGGCTGGATATTTCGAGGGATTTGTAGGAATATCATTAGGTCTACACCTCACCCAGAATTCATTATAAAGAGACTGAAAAAATGGAATCTTATCCCAACGGTTGCCTTTAATTCCAAAAAGAATTTGAGTTGATCCTCCAAGATGCACAGCCTGTTTACCCAGAGATTTAATGTAAGCAGCTAATGGAAGTCCATAAGCACCACATCCGATAATAGCTATGTCAAAATCTTGATCTTTAATCTGATTACACATCCAATCATAAGCATCGAACCAAGTATTGAACTGGGTTTGAGTTCCAGCCAGAGACTGAACTGCTTTGAAGGTAATCAATTCAAATTCAGGCAGAATATTTGGGTTTTCAAAAAGTAACTTTCTATGGTTATTATATTGTGATGAAATAGTTTCTGCAAAAGGATGAATGACTAAAACCTTTTTTCCCTCAAGATTCTTGCTCCAAGGGTCGTTGTGATAATAAGGTTCTAGTGTATTTAATTCAACAAAAGAAGCTTTTCGGCAAGAATTTCTGATAATTTCCGGCTCTCCAATTTGAAGCCATACTCCCAAAGCATCTATATATTTTGACGATTCTAGAAAAAGTTGACTAAATCGATCTAGATGTTTTTCATCTACCGGGAAAAAACCAGAATCATTAGACATTGACTCAAATATAGATCCCTTATAACCTCCTTTTAGGTATTCATGTACACAATAAGCTTCTGTGCTACCAAAGCGACTAATCATAAAAGGTTTATTATCTTTAATCAGATTGCTAACTAATTGATTACTCTGTTGAGGAGATAAAATTTGCTGATATATATCATAATTTCTGATATAATTTTTGAGAATTATTACTTTTGTATAAAGAGAGCCTTTCCATTTAGCTAATGGAGTATTTGATTTTACGAATTGCTTGAGATTTTTGCTTAATGTCATTAATTTAGTCCTACGGTCAAAAAATTGGTTGGACATAGTTGTAGTCAGGCTCGCTTTCGCAATCCAGAGGAAAACTTAACGGTTTTTGGAAAACTTTGTTAAGCTGCTAGATACTAAATCTTGTTCAATTTGTCGTTTTTTGGTGTCATAAAAATAATTATTAGGTTCATTTTTAGTATTCACACCATTGATGACTATCCCTAACACCTTCTGACCTGACTGAGTTAAAAACTCTTTAGCTGAATTCGCACTGTTCAAGTCAACCACTCCAGGACGAACGACTAATAAAATACCGTCAGTGAGGGTGCTTAAAACAGCAGCATCTGCTATTCCTGAGAGAGGAGGCGTATCAAAAATTATAAAATCGTAATCTCTCCCAAAGTTACTAATTAATGTTGCCATGCGTTGAGAATCTAGCATTGCTACTGGATTGGGAGGCAAAACTCCCGAACTAAGAACCTCCAGATTAGGCATCACTTCTTGCACAGCTGCATCTAAAGAAACTTGGCCAGCAATGACATTACTTAGTCCGATTGCATTTGTTAGCCCCCAAATATGATGCTGTATGGGATGACGCATATCTGCATCCACCAACAACACCCGACGCCCCGCCTGAGCCATAGTCACAGCTAAATTTGCAGATACGTCAGACTTTCCTTCTTTGGCAACGGAACTTGTAACTACAACGCTTTTGAGAGGTTTATCAGAACGGAGGAACTTCAAGTTCACTTGTAGTATTTGGTAGGCGTTACCAAGAGGGAAGTAAGGAATATCTCTGCCAATGATTTTAGGAATAGGTCTATCCAGTCCTGCTATAGGAGAATGAGCTTTACCATTTCTACCTTGTGTAGGAATCACTCCCAAAATAGTGTATTTCAAGACTTCTTTGGCTTCTTTGACTGTCTTAACTGAGCGGTCTATCAAGTCTAAACTAAAGGCGATAATGATACCTAAGAAAAGACCAATTCCTGCTGCACCAACAATAAACAGGATTTTGCGCGGCCCTTCTGATTTATCGGGAATTAAGGCATAGGAAATGACACGAGCATTAGGAATCTTTTGGTTCTGTACAACATCAATTTCTTGACGTTTCTTTAATAGTGTTTCGTAAGTAGTTTGAGCTGCTTGCAGCTTCCGTTCTAACTCTCGTTGACTCTGTTCTAGCCTTGGCAAATTATTTGCTCGTTTGATGTAGGCATTTTGCTGTCGCGAGAGTGTGCCAATTTGTCTCTCTAGACCAACGCGTTCTGCCTGAGCACGAGTAATATCTGCAATTAGGCTTTGCCGCAGTTGTCCAACCTGTAAACTTCCCGGCGTTATCAGCGCTGTACCCGCTACTTGTCCTGTCCGCTCTTTTAGCAAGCTATTAAGAGCTACGACTTTTTCTTCTAAGTTAATAATTGTCGGGTGTCCAGGTTCAAAACGAGTCCGCTCTAGTGCCAGTTGGCTTTCTGTTTCTTGAAGTTGGGCAAGCACTTTCTGAACCCCAGGTGCTTGACTCAATTCAGATTCGATTACACCTTGTTGTGAATCTACCTGAGCTTCACTGCGTAACTGTTCTAAACGACCTTTGACATCATCTAGTTGAGCCAAACCTTGAGAAATTTGATTTCCTAACTTGGAAATTGTCTCGACTGCTGCGGTTGCTTCTTGGTCTAAGACAACAATTTTATTCCTTTCTTTAAATAGCCGCAGTTTTGATTCGGCTCTTCTGACAATTTCCTCAGCTTTGGGTACTTCCGTTACGAGAACCTCTTTGGCTGTCAGTGCTTCATTCTGATTAGCCTTGATATTTAGGTCGATATAACTATCAATAACTTCATTGACGATTTTGGCAGCCAGTTCTGGATTACTGCCTTTATAAGAAAGTTGTACGATATCAGTGCCTTTGATTCCTTCTATTTTTAGTTGTTTTGCCAAATCGGGAATCGACAGAGGCTTGTCTTTACTATCTTTGAGGTTAAGGGAATTAATTGTTTTCTCAATCACTGGATTTGAACCAACAATTCTCACCTGAGTTTCCAGGGGATTGTCGTTCACATTCAAAGCTTCTAGCCGTCCTATGTCTTGCGGTAAGCCTGTAAGTGAGGAAGAGCGATTTGTTTTAATCATCAAACTTCCTTCTGCCTTGTATGAAGGCTTTAGTGAAAACGCATACAAGCATCCAAGGGTAACAGCTATGCTAAAAATTCCGACTAGAGGTAGCCAACGCCGTTGAATAACTTCTAAGTATTTCTGAATATTTACTTCTTCAAAGTTGGGTAAAGATTCCATCGTCATAATATATACAAATTTTATAAGGAAAGACTATTTACTTACAGCAGATTTTTCTCAGTATTTTTCCGGCAGTAGCACTGTAGTTTACTTGCCGATGGTAATATTTGGGTTAATTGTCAGCAGCTAATGCCTTTTTATTGAGATTGTTCAATCTTTAAAGCAAGCTAATAGTTTCATCAGTCGCCATATTAACTGATATTGCTTGATATTCTCCTGACAGTAAAGACAGGATAACTGACAACTTTCTTCCTGATTTAGAGGCGTTCCATTTTTTTGTTAACTTAGTTTGGTGTTATTACTGATGTAAATATTGATTAGTAATCTAATACTCAACATCATATTATGTAAAAAGACTTAATTGAATAACTTTACAAACAATTTATACATGGCAGTATATTCGCTGACTGTGAAAAGACAAGATAAATTAATGGTTGAAGTGTAAGAAATAGAGCAATTGTGCCAGTCTACAAGCAATAGAACCATTTCAGCCCTAAGCTTTGTGCAGTTAAAAGGAACACTTGTAAAGACTGGATAGATATTTATGTAAGGTGTTTAAAAGGCTTTCAGCAACAATTAATTCTTACTCGGAATAATGCTTTATTTTGACAACGATGTGGGACTGCAATACTAAGATTGTGTGATTTTAGTATGAAATTTGTAAAGACTTGCAATCTGCTGTATATATCAGCTTAGGTGAATTCTAGGAATAAAATTACCATAGCCGTTGGTTTCCACTTCTCTGCGAGACGCTACGCGAACCCTCAACCAACTTAGTGGTCGAGAGTTAAGCGTACCCCTGCTCTTAAGCAAGCTACGCGTAGCGTCTCCAAGAGTTGTCGAAACTCGTCAACATAGGTATTTTTTTCATCAGAAATCGCCTTATTTGTATAACCGGATGGAAACACACATGAGAGATAAAGGGCTAGTAAATAAGTTGGTACAATAAAACCAAACTATGTGAGCAAAGATAAACTAGGCTACAATCTTCTTCGCTCCTGCCTCTTTGAAGTTTGAGGGCTGGCTTCGGACGCTCGAACTTCTGTCTACCTCCTGTCTTATGCCAACGACAAATTTTTACGCCGACCTACTTATTAATATGGGTAACAGAATATGAGTTAGCACAGTTACGGCAGCAAGCAGATAACAGGCGAGTGTCAAGTTCCGACGTGGTTGCAGCATGGATTGCTCAACTACCTCCTCCCAGACAAAAGTCTACATCTGACTAGACTTCACTATATTTTTAATGAAGTTTATCTCTATTTATTACTAGCTGTGTTAATCTAAAATACTCAAACAGGCTGCTATTTTTTGGTTTTCGTATCTAGCCAATTGTAATTATTAAACTGACATTAAATGTTAAGAAATTGAATTATGAAATCCTCCTGTATCACCTTAGTCGTTGTGATTAGCGCACTCGCTCTCTCCCAGAGTGCCTATGCCAACCAAGAGAATGTTCCCATGACAACAGGCGATGCTCCAAAGGAGCTGTTTCACGATCGCAATCAGCAGGCTGGAGTTTTGTTGACGGAACCAGCCACGATTAACACTACATGGAGTAATTTTATCGGACAGACTAATAATCCAAAACAAACTACTGAATCAATTTCACTAGTACGAGAGCGAGGCTGCCAAAATATTAACCCGCTTCAGTTCATCAAGAACCCAGACGCTTTCTTTAAGCAATGTCAAAAGCCAACAAATATCCAAAGTTCTCAAAGTACTGAGCCAATTGAGTATCTCAAGGTTCCTAAGCTCGATTCTGGTATTAGTGTGACAGTTACTTAGTTTTGATCTAGGAATTTTTTAACAATAGATAACTAATGCTTGGTAGTGTAAAGTATCTAGATAATTTACGTTCAAAAATGGATGAAATATTTATGCTTACTGCTTTAGCTGAAAGCAGAAAAGCTTTGCCGGAATGTTTGCCGAACCCACCAGTAGGCTGTATAATCACAAATGCCCAAGAGATAGTAGCTCAAGGATACACGCGGGCACCGGGAAAACACCATGCTGAGGCTGACGCACTTAACCAGATTCAAGGCAAAGCTTTCGAGTTCTTGAAAATGTATGTAACTCTTGAACCTTGTTCTTTTCATGGACGCACACCTGCATGTGCTTTAGCGATCGCTGAAGATCGTCGTATACATGAAATATATGTATCTATAATTGATCCAGATCCCCGTAATAATGGTCAAGGATTGGACATTCTCCGAAAAGGAGGAAAGACACTTAATGTCGGGTTATGCGCCAATGAGGTGAATGCTTTTCTCAACCAATATCTAATAAAGTAATAGACATCTCCGAAAAAGAATGTAGAGATGCGAAATTTCGCTTCTCTACAAGGGTTCTAGATAAGGCATATTTAATTTCTGGAGATGTCTAATGGTTGAAGAGTTAGGTTACAATTGCAACTTAGTACCATTTTCCCAAAAATCTTTGCAATAAGTCAATCATCTAGATATATTGACAACTCTGTAATTGTATCAACTTACAGTAGTTCTCATTTATTTGAACTATAGGAATCCTATTTGAGTTTTGAACAAGCTCCGTACATCTGAAGAGTGGCAAAGTCAAA
>NZ_JAQYWQ010000003.1 GCF_029379315.1 Nostoc sp. S13 | reverse complement strand
AGGCTCAACATTGGAGTTCAAAGGCTCAACATTGGAGTTCAAAGGCTCAACATTGAGGTTCAAAGGCTCAACATTGAGGTTCAAAGGCTCAACGTTGGAGTTCAAAGGCTCAACGTTGGAGTTCAAAGGTTCAAGTAGCGATGTCTACGACGGGCTACGCCTACGCAGAATTCTTGTTCTCTGATATGCTGAGTTAAATTTGCGGTTAGAAACCGCGTCTACACAGGCAAAACCCACCTCCGTGGGTTTCAAACCTTCAATTTTTCATTAGTCCGCGCAGGCGGACTTCTCTGCGAGACGCTACGCGAACGTTTGTGTAGCCGCGAATTACATTCGCCTTGGCTCTAAATTGACTACTTCTTATTTTTCCTTGTGGATTGTACCATCACAGGCACTAAAGTTTTAACTAAACCGGTAATCGCCACAATCACAGAGGCAATTCCCCCAATCGACAATGAAGTTAAAATTGCCGCCGCGAGGATGATTTCAGTGGGGCTGTATCCATCTCGCATCCAAGTAGATGGGTTCTCTACCGATGTTGGCAAGGTGGGGATTAATTGCGAAGTTTGGGTGGTTTGATTGGAGTTGACTGGAGTTGTTAAGGCAGTTTTCACGGCTGAACCTCTTTTTAATGTTTCTATGCAAATGGTATTTCTGCCAGAAGAAGAAGAGATTCCCTAGAAATGGAGACAAAGTAGACAGAAGGTAGAAATTAAGTAGAATCGAGAAGAAATCTCACAAGCTGTCTATGCAATGGGCTGATTTTCTAGCCAACGAAGCTGCTATTCATAGTTTATCCCCAGAGCAAACGGCAGCTTTTGTAGAGCGATTGAAGACTGAAAACTCAGGGAAGAGTGAGGCAAAACTTGCCAGCGAGTTGAACATCGGTGCGGCTGCTTTCAAAAAGCGGATGACTGAGATTTATGACAAATTCGCCCAGAGTTATCCTGAGTTAGCCAGTTCTGAAAGCCGGGGTAAGCTAGAAAAGTTACGGGCTTGCCTGACAGCGAAATATAATGGCGGGCAAGATGCCCACCCCACAGTTAAGGAGATATATGAAAATATTCCCCCTGCTGTTCCATTTGAAAAATTTGTGGGGCATGAGGCGGAATTACAAAACCTGCACCAGCAATTACAAACATCTCGGCAAGTTGCAATTGCAGCTGTGGCGGGTATGGGTGGAGTAGGCAAAACTGAACTCGCTACCCAATACGCCAAACAGCATTTGGAAAATTATCAAGGCGGGGTTTGCTGGTTATCTGCACAGGGAATTGATGTCGGAATTCAGATTCTCAGATTTGCCCAATTGAAATTTAAACTTATTGCACCGGACGACTGGGAATTAGTAGATAGGCTGAGATACTGCTGGCAAAATTGGCAACAAGGTGAAGTACTGCTGGTGTTTGATGATGTCACCGACTACAAAATACAGGTTCAGCCGTATCTACCCCCGGAATCACCCCAGTTTAAAGTATTGCTGACAACGCGCCTGGGGTTTGATAGAACTTTGCCGCAATTACCTTTGGGTGTTCTCAAACCATTGGCGGCGATGAAATTATTAAAATCGCTGGTTGATAGAGAACGACTGAAAAGCGAACCTTGGGTTGCGAGAAAAATTTGTAAATTTTTGGGATATTTGCCTTTGGCATTAGAGTTGGTGGGGCGATATCTGGATACAATGCCAGATTTGTCTCTGGAAAAACTGCTGAAGCGGCTAGAGAAAAAGCGACTGGAACACGAAGCAATAGCTAAGGCTAACCCATTGATGCGTTATCAATACGGCGTAGCTGAAGCTTTTGCATTGAGTTGGGAACAGTTGGATGAAAATGCACAAGGTGTTGGCTGTTGGCTGAGTTTGTATGCTTTGGCTGACATTCCCTTATATGTAGAAGCGATAGAAGATGACGATGAACAAGAACTCTGGGAGAAAGCTATAGCTGAGTTGCGGAAACTGCATTTAATACAATAGACTTATCCGGAAATGAGAACTTTATTTGGCTGAAACCTAGCTCTGGAGAGGGTTTTAGAGGTTCCTGTTTTATATAAGCTAAAAAGCCAGCTATGTAAGGGTTTCAGCTATTTTGAGGTTTATTTGTGGATAAGTCTAATGGCAAAGTAAAGGAATTTATCAACTACATCCACTGATTCGGCAATTTTTCCAAATGAAGTTGGATGAGTTAAGTAATGCAGATGAGGTAAAAACTGCTTTTGCAGCGCAGATGGTAGAGGTGGCACAGACAATTTCTCAACAGCCTAATCGTGAAGATATTCTCAACCTCACTCTTGCTATTCCCCATATTGCAGAAGTTGCAACCTATCTATCCCAATATCTCAGCGACGAGGATTTAATCAGACCGTTCACAGGTTTAGGCTGGTTTTATCAAGGTCAAGGGCTTTATCAGCAAGCAGAACCTTGGTTGCAGCAGTGTGTAAAAATTGCTGAAAATCGTCTGGGTTTGGAACATTTCGATATTGCCACTAGCCTGAACAATCTGGCAGAACTTTATCGTTATACAGGACGCTACACCGAAGCCGAACCCTTGTATTTGCAAGCTTTAGAACTGAGTAAACACCTGCTGGGAGACAACCATCTTATTGTCGCCACTAGCTTGAACAATCTGGCAGAACTCTACCGTTATACAGGACGCTACACCGAAGCCGAACCCCTGTATTTGCAAGCTTTAGAACTAAGACAACGCCTGCTGGGAGATAACCATCTCGATGTCGCCAATAGCTTGAGCAATTTAGCATTACTTTATAAATCTACAGGACGTTACAGCGAAGCCGAACTGTTTTTACAGCAAGCTTTAGAACTAAAAAAACACCTACTGGGAGATAACCATCTCGATATTGCCATTAACCTGAACAATCTAGCAGGACTCTACTGTTTTACAGGACGCTACAACGAAGCCGAACCGTTGTTTCAGCAAGCTTTAGAACTCAGAAAACGTTTGCTGGGAGATGACCATCCCGATGTCGCTAATAGCTTGAACAATCTCGCAGTACTCTACTGTTCTACAGGATGCCACAGCAAAGCCGAACTCCTGCATCTGCAAGCTTTAGAACTTTGGAAACGCTTGCTGGGAGACAACCATCCTGATGTTGCCACTAGCTTAAACAATCTCGCCGGACTCTACTGTTCTACAGGACGCTTCAGTGAAGGCAAACCCTTATTTGAGCAAGCTTTAGCAATTTGTGAGCGTACTTTAGGTGTAGGTCATCCCGATACAATAATGGTTCGGGGAAGTTATGCAAGGTTTTTAAGAAAAGCATATCGCTAACGATTGCCTCCGGCACGCTACGCGAACGCACCCTTTCACAAAATCATACCAAATGGATGCGACACAACAGTTGTAGTTTAAATTTTAGCAGCGATCGCTCATCAATTCTCACTTCAAATGGCGATCGCTCCCTTTTAATCTCTTTCTCCGTGTCGCGCCACTTGCTACAACGGGGAGCCACTGCGTTGGACGGGTTCCCCGTTGTAGCAAGTGGCGTGGAAACCCCTGCAACGCACTGACTTCTCTGCGCCTCTGCGGTTCGATTCTCATGTTCCCTTCTTAAGTAAGGTGCAACTTCGAGGTTCAAAGGTGTAACTTCCAGATTCAGAGGCTCAACCTCTACCTTCAAAAGCTCAAATAGCGATGTTTAACGGCAACCTATTGTTTGTAAATGTTCCTATGCAGATGGTCTTTCTACGCCCAAGAGGGAAGATTTGCAAATGGAGACAAAGTATAATTAAACATAAACTTTACAAGCTGTTTATGCAATGGGGTAATTTTCTAGCTAAAGAAGCTGCTACTCATGGCTTATCTCTAGAGCAAACGGCAGCTTTTGCAAAGTATTTTAATAATCAAAATTTAGGTAAAAATGATGCTCAACTTGCCAGCGAATTAAATGTTGATGTTGCTGCTTTTAGAAAGTGGATGGGTGAGGTTTATGACAAGTTCGCCCAGAATTATCTTGAGTTAGCTATTTCCAACAATCGCGGCAAAGTAAAAAAGTTACAAGCTTACCTGACAGCGAAATATAATAGCGAATTGGATGTCCTCAAACCATTGGCGGCGATGAAATTATTAAAATCGCTGGTGGTTCGGGAACGACTGCAACAAGAAGCTTGGGTTGCAAGAAGAATTTGTAAATTTTTACGATATTTGCCTTTAGCCTTAGAGTTAGTGGGGCGATATCTGGACAAAATACCAGATTTGTCTCTGGAAACACTGCTGATGCAGCTAGAGAAAAAGCGACTGGAACATGAATCACTAATCAATCCTAACTCATTGATGGATTATGAATCCGGTCTAGCTGAAGCTTTTGAATTGAGTTGGGAATATCTAGATGAGAATGCACAAAACTTTGGCTGTTTGCTAAGTTTGTGTGCATTAACTGACATTCCCTTATCTGTTGAGACCATAGAAGATGAAAAAAAACAAGAACTCAATGAGAAAGCCATAGCCGATTTACTGGAATTGCATTTGCTACAACGGGAAACTAAAGAAATTTTTCGTCTAAATCCACTGATTCGGCAACTTTTCCAAATTAAGTTGGATAAGTCAAGTGAAGCGGATGAAGTAAAAACTAAATTTGCCGCGATGATGCTAGAAATAGCAAAGCTAATTCCGCAACAGCCTAACCCTGAAGATATTCTCAACCTCACTCCACATATCCCGCACATTACAGAAGTTGCAACCCACCTATGGCAGTATCTGGGCGATGAAAATCTAATTATTCTGTTTACCAAATTAGCCTGGTTTTATCAAGGTCAAGGACTTTATCAGCAAGCAGAACCTTGGTTGCAACAGTGTGTAGAACTGACTCAAAATCGTTTTGGTTTAGAACATTCCGATGTCGTTGTTAATCTGAACAATTTAGCAAGACTTTACGAATCTACAGGACGCTACAGCGAAGCTGAACCTTTGTATCAGCAAGCTTTAGAACTCAGAAAACGTTTGCTGGGAGAGAACCATCTTGATGTCGCCACTAGCCTGAATAATTTAGCAAGAATCTACGAATCTACAGGACGCTACAGCGAAGCCGAACCCTTGCTTGAGCAAGCTTTAGAACTGAGAAAACGCTTGCTGGGAGAAGAACATACCGATGTCGCCACTAACCTGAGCTATTTAGCATTAGTCTACGAATCTACAGGACAATATAGCAAAGCCGAACTTTTGTATCAGCAAGCTTTAGAACTGTGGAAACGCCTGGTGGGAAAAGAACATCCCCATGTGGCCACTACCCTGAATAATTTAGCAGCATTGCACTGTTATACAGGACGCTACAAAGAAGCCGAACCTTTGCTTAAGCAAGCATTAAAACTGAGAAAACGCCTGCTGGGAGAAGAACATATCGATGTTGGCACTAGCCTGAACAATTTAGCACAACTCTACGAATCTACAGGACGCTATAACGAAGCCGAACCCTTGTATCAGCAAGCTTTAAAACTGAGTAAACGCTTGCTGGGAGACAACCATCCCGATGTCGCCATTAGCCTGAACAATCTCGCAGCCCTCTACCGTAATACAAGACGCTATAAAAAAGCCAAACCCTTGTTTGAGCAAGCTTTGACAATTTGTGAACGGACTTTAGGTGTAAGTCATCCCACTACTATGACGGTTCGGGCAAATTATGCCAGCTTTTTAAGAGAAACATATCACTAGCGATCGCCTCCGGCACGCTACGCGAACGCACCTTTCTAGCAAGACTACACCATAACCCTTCATTTGTGGAAATCACGAGCATCTCAGTGAAAGCAAATATATCAGATGAGAAACAAGATTCTTGCTCCCTCGGCATCCTCTGCGGTTCAAAAAAACATCCCCCTCTTCACCAGCGAAGAAGGGGTTAGATTCTACTTACATCCTAAAGACTTACGAGTATCAACACCAGTTTTAGAATTCACACCACTTGCCGCAACACAAAGTTTTTTCACTTGTATTCCATCTAAAATTGCATTTGTAAAATCAGCACCTGTGATATCCACGCCATCAAAACTAGAACGCAGCATCATTGCATCGGTCAACACAGCATCACTTAAATCAGCATCCTTAAACCTTGTTAGATAGGCTATGCCTTCACTAAAATCAGCACCATGCAGATTTACTCCCTCCAATACGCTACCGTTAAACACGCCACCACGTAAGTTAGCATTGCTAAAATTAGCATTCTCTAACTTGAGATTAGTAAACTCAGTGCCAATTAAACTTTGACCAGAGTAATCCTTGCCCTTCAATTCATCATTACCCACAGAACGGGTAATACTCGAAGAACTTGCAGCTTGCGCCGATAGGGGAAACAAAAAAAGAACCATAGCTAAGACAAAGCTAGCTAACTGTTGCCAATATTTCATAATCTCTTCTTAATAAATCTCAACACTTCCACCATTAACTATTAAAGCTTACAGAAGGGGACAAGGGAGTGGGGAGTGGGGAGTAGGGAGTGGGGGAGATGAGGGAGATGGGGGGGAGTGAGAATTTTAGATTTTAGATTTTGGATTAAAGAATTGAAATTTAATCCAAAATCTAAAATCCCAAATCCAAAATTGAATTGCCCAATGCCCAAATTCGATATACAAGTCTGTAAAAGCAGAAAGCATCTCTTAGGATGATAGATGTTGAGGTGCGATCGCAAAATAATTACCTGTGGCTAATCAAGAAGACAACGCCCAATCTTTGGCGCGAACCCCTTTATATCAACTAGGTGTAGAACTCAAAGCCCGCCTTACCAGCTTTGGCGGTTGGGAAATGCCCGTCCAATTTAGTGGCATTAGCCGCGAACACGAGGCTGTAAGAAATACAGCCGGAATGTTCGATATTTCCCACATGGGCAAATTTACCCTCCAAGGTAAAAATCTCATTTCCCAACTCCAGCCTCTAGTGCCTTCAGACTTGAGTCGTTTGCAAACCGGTCAAGCACAATACACTGTATTGTTAAATCCCCAAGCCGGAATTATTGACGACATCATTGTCTATTATCAAGGTGAAGACGCCACTGGGACACAAAGAGCATTTATCATAGTTAATGCGGCAACCTCCAGTAAAGATAAAGCATGGCTATTGCAACATCTTGACTTGGATAAACTGCAATTCCAAGACCTTTCACCAGATAAAGTCTTAATTGCTGTGCAAGGGCCAAAAGCGATTAAATATCTCCAGGCATTAGTGCAAGAAGACTTACAACCAATCAAAGCCTTCGGACATTTAGAAGCAACGCTGCTAGGTAAACCTGCTTTCCTCGCCCGCACAGGTTACACCGGCGAAGATGGCTTTGAGGTGATGGTAGATCCAGATGTGGGAGTAGAATTGTGGCAAAGTCTTCATAATGCTGGTGTTATCCCCTGTGGACTCGGTGCGAGAGACACCTTGCGGCTAGAAGCGGCAATGGCACTTTACGGACAAGATATCGATGACACCACCACACCCTTAGAAGCAGGTTTGGGATGGCTAGTTCACTTAGATACCAAAGGCGATTTTATTGGTCGGGAAATTTTAGCACAGCAAAAAGCTGTTGGAGTGCAGCGCCGATTGGTAGGTTTGCAAACCGCAGGACGTAACATTGCCCGTCACGGCTATCAAGTGTTATCCGCAGGTAAAATTGTGGGAGAAGTTACCAGTGGCACTCTGTCGCCCACACTTGGTTATCCCATTGCCTTAGCCTACGTTTCCACCCAGTTAGCAACTGTCACTCAGCAGGTAGAAGTTGAAATTCGCGGTAAAGCTTATCCAGCAGTTGTAGTTAAACGTCCCTTTTATCGGTCAAAAAATCGTGTCACCAACTGATAAGCGCCAAGGTTTTTGAGGAATAATGTGTTGTAAGTTACTCAATCTACAGTAAGGTTTATTACCAGATATGGGTTGGATGACTATTGGGGTAATAATTTTTTTGATAAGGGAGAGGAAGTGATATGTCTTTTGAATACCCTCAAGATTTCAGATACCTGGATTCTCATGAATATGTGCGACTAGATGGCGAAATTGGCACCATTGGCATTACTGAATTTGCCGTACATGAATTGGGTGATATCGTCTTTTTGGAACTGCCAGAAATTGGCGACGCTCTTATCAGAGGAGAAAACTTTGGCACAATTGAATCAGTGAAAGCCGTTGAAGAACTGAATTCACCTGTGACAGGCACAGTTATAGAACGCAATGAAGCCTTAATTAATTCTCCTGAAGAAGTATCAGAAGACCCCTATGGCGAAGGGTGGTTTTTGAAAGTGCGTGTCAATGACCCTGGCGAAGTTGAGGATGCCTTGACAGCAGATGAGTATCGCGCCCTGGTAGAAGGGGAGTAGGGAGTAGGGAGTAGGGAGTAGGCGATGAGGGGGACAAGTTAAAATTTTCTCCCTCATCTCCTTCGTCTCTCCCATTTCCCTCATCTCCCACTCTGCCCAAAGATAAGTCATGAAATTTAGATGAACTGAAAAGTTACATCTACTTATTATGAGTATTTATTGCAAAATATGAAATAGTACCATCTGGAGAGTAATTTGTGGTATTAAACGCCCCTATTCTCAAGTCTAATCAGCAGCAAGTGCTGGACGAAAAAAGTCAAAAGTTAAGTAGTTTTGCGCCAAGACACATTGGCCCTAACTCTGATGACATCCAGCAAATGCTTAAGGTTTTGGGGTTTCCCAGCTTGGATGCCCTAATCGACCAAACAGTCCCACAGACAATTCGGCTGAAGCAACCTCTAAAGTTACCAGAAGCAGAAAGTGAGTACGCAGCACTGGCATCGTTAAAAAAAGTTGCTGCCAAAAATCAGGTTTTCCGCTCATACATTGGTATGGGATATTACGACAGTATTACCCCACCAGTGATTGGACGCAACATCCTAGAAAACCCCGGTTGGTATACTGCCTATACTCCTTATCAGCCAGAAATTGCCCAAGGGCGACTAGAAGCGCTGCTAAATTTCCAAACCCTGATTATCGACTTAACAGGTTTGGAAATCGCCAATGCCTCGTTACTCGATGAAGCCACAGCAGCAGCTGAAGCGATGAGCCTAAGCTATGGTGTTTGTAAAAATCAGGCAAATGCCTATTTCGTCTCTAGTGATTGCCATCCCCAAACTATCGATGTGTTGCAAACACGGGCTAAACCATTAGGGATTAAGATCATTGTCGGCGATCATCAAACATTTGATTTTGATCAACCAATTTTTGGGGCTGTTCTGCAATATCCTGCAAGTGATGGCACCATTTACGACTACCGCGCTTTTATAGAAAAAGCCCATGCTAAGGGTGCATTGGTAACGGTAGCAGCAGATCCTTTAAGTTTAACTTTGCTGACCCCTCCTGGGGAATTTGGCGCTGATATTGCTGTCGGCAGCACCCAGCGTTTTGGTATTCCGTTGGGGTTTGGGGGGCCTCATGCGGCATACTTTGCGACGAAGGAAGAGTATAAGCGGCTGGTTCCAGGACGAATTGTCGGAGTATCAAAAGATGCCCAAGGTAAGCTTGCATTGCGTCTGGCTTTGCAAACCCGCGAACAGCACATCCGCCGCGAAAAAGCTACTAGTAATATCTGTACTGCACAGGTGCTACTGGCGGTAATGGCGAGTATGTACGCGGTGTATCATGGCCCGACTGGACTAAAGCAAATTGCGGAAAATATCCACTCTTTGACGGTGTTACTAGCAGCAGGACTGAAGCGTTTGGGTTACAGCATCAGTTCCAAAGATTTCTTTGATACGCTGCGAGTAGAACTGGGAAGACGCAATTTAAAAGATATCCTAGCAGCTAGCGAACAACTTCAAATTAACCTGCGGGTTTTTGATGCAACTGCTGTTGGTATCTCGCTGGACGAAACAACTACACCAGAAGACTTAATCGACCTCTGGCAGATTTTTGCTGGTACAGATGATTTACCGTTCACTTTAGAAGAATTAACTTGTCCGTCTCTTCCCCATCTCTCTCTCTCCCGTACAAGTACATATCTCACCCACCCAGTTTTTAACCGCTATCACTCAGAAACTGAGTTGTTGCGCTATCTGCACAAGCTGGAAAGCAAGGACTTGTCGCTAACTACATCGATGATTCCTTTGGGGTCATGCACAATGAAGTTGAATGCGACTGCTGAGATGATTCCGGTAACTTGGGAGGAATTTGGCAAGATTCATCCATTTGCCCCGGTGTCGCAAACGCAAGGTTATCAAATTCTGTTTGAGCAACTTGAGGCATGGTTAAGTGAAATTACTGGTTTTGCCGGAATTTCTCTGCAACCAAATGCTGGTTCTCAGGGTGAATATGCCGGACTTTTAGTGATTCGCCAATATCACGAAAATCGGGGTGAAGCACACCGTAATGTTTGTTTGATTCCCTCTTCCGCACACGGAACAAACCCTGCAAGTGCGGTGATGTGCGGAATGAAGGTGGTGGCAGTTGCCTGTGACTCACAAGGTAATATTGACGTTGCTGACCTGAAGGCTAAGGCAGAAAAACACAGCAATAAACTCGCTGCCTTAATGGTGACATATCCCTCAACTCACGGTGTTTTTGAGGAGCCAATTCAGGAAATCTGCGCTGTTGTCCATAGTCACGGTGGACAAGTCTACATGGATGGGGCAAATATGAATGCCCAAGTGGGAATTTGCCGTCCTGGGGATATTGGCGCGGATGTGTGTCATTTGAATCTACACAAAACCTTCTGTATTCCTCATGGTGGCGGTGGCCCTGGTATGGGGCCCATTGGCGTAGCCTCTCATTTAGTGCCATTTCTCCCTGGACACCCTGTTGTCACTATCAACAACTCAACTCAGCACTCACAAATTGGTGCGGTTGCTGCTGCGCCTTGGGGTAGTGCTAGTATTTTGGTGATTTCTTGGATGTACATTGCGATGATGGGTGCAGCAGGTTTAACCCAAGCAACTAAGGTGGCAATTCTCAACGCTAACTACATCGCCAAGAAACTGGAATCGTACTATCCGGTTTTGTATCAGGGGAAAAATGGTCTAGTTGCCCATGAATGTATTTTAGATTTACGATCGCTCAAAAAATCGGCTGCGATCGAAATCGATGATGTTGCCAAGCGGCTTATAGATTATGGTTTCCATGCACCGACTGTCTCTTGGCCCGTAGCAGGTACAATCATGGTGGAACCTACAGAAAGTGAATCTAAGCAAGAGTTGGATCGTTTCTGTAATGCGTTGATTTCTATTCGCCAAGAAATCGGGGAAATAGAAGTTGGCAAGGTGGATATCCAAGATAATGTTTTGAAGAACGCACCCCACACCGCCGAAAGTCTCATCGTCGGAGAATGGCAGCATCCTTATTCTCGTGAACAAGCTGCTTATCCTGCGCCTTGGACTCGTGAACATAAGTTTTGGCCGGCTGTCGGTCGCATTGATTCAGCCTTTGGCGACAGGAATTTTGTTTGTTCTTGTCTGCCAATGGATGCTTATTCGTAGTACTTCAGCGCCAACCGCCTTTCTGTTTACAGAGAGGCGGCTACTATTAAGAGTTTCGGAATAATGGTATGAATTTTGTCTTATCTCAACACGCAAAGATGAAAACATTGCTTTATTAATACCAATTCTCCACGAAGATGGACATAATATTTATTAAACGAACCACAAAAAAGGGGTAACGCGGTCTTCTCCCAACGCGTAGCATCTCGTAGAGAAAAAGAAATGCCAAGGGCGAGGGCGATAGCCCAGCGTTAGCGAGTCGGGGTTTTCCCATCAGTGACTGCCGTCGCAAAGGACGCAAAAAAATAGATAAGTTAAGTAATTATTCAGTGCTAGTTTACAGATAATTGGTATAAAGTTTTAGAATTATCGAGAAAATTTTACCTATCTACGGAATTTAGGATATATGGTGCGATACGCATTAAATAAGAACCGTATTCTTGTTGATGCTCTCTACGATAAGGATGAGACTTTCACATGTATATTCTGCAACCGCCCACTTTTCTATAAAAAAGCACACCATAAAATACGCAAAGAAACATCATTCTGGGTTTGTGGACATTTCTTTCATAACGTCAACACAGAAGAAGAAATTCTTATTGAATCTGCGGAATAAAAGCTTGTAAATCGCTCATAAACAAGTTTATAAGTTGTTCCCTCTTACTGATAGGCTTAGTTTTTGCCTAAGTCCCATTGTGCAAGTAACTATAGCATTCCTAATTCTTTTCGTAAAGATAAAGGCTGATACCCCAATGCAAAAGCTTTGGAACTATCCAAAGAGACATCTGCTGGTCTGGGTGCTGCCATTTTCACATCTTGTTGTCGGCAGGCTTTTAGTCTGCTGGTGGGAAGTTGAAATACTTCCACTAATAGCTGTCCAAAATCATAACGCGAAATCCGCTCTTTGCCACCTAAGTGAATGATGCCGTTAACTTTTTCCAATGCTAATAAAAGTCCTTTGGCGGCAGTTGTTCCACTTACTGGTGTGCGGAACTCATCGATAAATAAACTTAGTTCTTCTTCGGCTTTTAAAGTTTGAATAAATGGCTGAATAAAGCTTTTAGCTGTGGGTGTTACTGCACCAAACATCAATGGCATTCGACATACTGCGGTCATGGGATATCTATCTAGCATACCTGCTTCAGCGATCGCTTTTTGCTCACCGTAAAGATTGACAGGACACACGGCATCTGTTTCTCGATAGGGGGCATTTAAACCATCAAAAACTAAGTCGGTTGAGGTAAAAACACAAGGAATAGAATTATCTGCACACAGTCCGGTAATATTACAGGATGCTATGACGTTAATTGCGTGCGATTCTTCGGGGTGGGTTTGACAAAAATTTGGTTGCGAATGTGCAGCAGTATGAATAACTCCTGCTGGTTTGACATCACTAAATATGCGCTGCAATTCCTGAAAATCTGTTAAGTTCGCTTTTAACATTTTGATGCCAGGAATCTCTAGAGAATGAGAAAAATAAGTGCCATAAACTTCCCATTCTTGTTTTGCAAGCTGGCAAAGATGCCATCCTAAAAAACCACTTGCTCCGGTGATTAACAATTTTTTCATGTCTAATTGTAAACCGCTCATGAAAAATACTTGCTACAGCAAGTTTATAAAATATTATTGCAGTAATTTCTGAAAACGCTTTTCACTACGCACTTTGCTAAAGTCTGGGTCAGTTTTTGCTAACTTCTTGTACTTCTCAGGAACAAGCTGGATTGCTTTGTCTAGGTTCTCAATTGCTAATTCGATATTGCTTTGTAAAGCATAAGAGCAAGCTTTGTTATAATATACTTGGTGCAAATCTTGCTTAATCGCGATCGCTCTATCATAAGCTGCAATAGCATCTTTGTAGCGGTGCAGCTTTGTCAGAGCAATGCCTTGGTTAATTAAGGCTTCATATTTGTCGGGTTTGATAGCGATCGCTTTGTCGTAAGATGCAATAGCGTCTTTGTAGCGTTGCAACGATGTTAAGGCTATGCCACGATTATACCAAGCTTCATATTTGTCGGGTTTGATGGCGATCGCTTTGTCGTAAGATGCAATAGCGTCTTTGTAGCGTTGCAACGATGTTAAGGCTATGCCACGATTATACCAAGCTTCATATTTGTCGGGTTTGATGGCGATCGCTTTGTCGTAAGATGCAATAGCGTCTTTGTAGCGTTGCAACGATGTTAAGGCTATACCACGGTTAATCCAAGCTTCAGAATTTTCAGCTTTGATAGCGATCGTTTTATCGTATGCTTTTATGGCATCTTCGTAACGTTGTGCATCTAATAAATTATTACCTTGATGAAAGAAATATTCTGCTTTTTGCGTAGCCTTTGCTTCTATAAAAAGTTGGGCTACATTACTTTCTTGCACAACTTGTGTAGCATTTTCTGTCGATGAGTTTGCGCCAACACTACAGCCAAATGCGAGGAAAGCTATCAAGCCAGATGCAACGAAGCACTGCTGAAAAACCATGCTATACATACAAAACTTATAAAATGATGTTAAAAGTTGTTCATTTTTTGAACATTATTAAAGTACACCAGGTTTTACCCATTAATTTCCTTATTTTTTGGAAAAATAACTTTGCTGACGAGGCATAGAAGCTTTTGAAAATTAAGTGTATGTTACATTATCATATAAAATACACATAAAGCAATTGTTTAGAGCCTATCTCACTCAAAAAACGATTATTGGTGTTGCTATATAGGTAGACATCGCACTTGTGTGGTAATTTTCTCTCCAATTAACAAGGCTGCGATCTGAGACTTTGTTCAGGCTTTAACTTTAATATAAACAGATTTTTACGTAACATATACTTTAGTAGAGTTTAATTTAGATCAGTTTTGTGTAGCGACTAATAAAGTATAGGAAGTATATGACTTACGCAAAATATCTCTGAAACTCTGATTTTCACCGTTCGCGCAGCGTCTCCCCTTGGGAGAAGTTCAGATGCCTGCGGCGGGCCGCTCCGACTTCTCTCTGTGTACTCTGCGCCTCTGCGGTTCGTTATTCCGTAACTCGTGCGTAACTAAAGTAGTTTCATCGCACGAAGACTTTAATTTTAAGATGGGCTATATAAAGATTTATAGCTAAATTTCCATAATTTCTGTAACTTAAGTATAATACTTAATTAAATTTTGTGGCGAATGAAATTAGGTAAAACTCTGCGTTACTCCCCGTTTCAAAACGTTACGATTTTACGCAAAGCTGCACTGAGCTGTTATGTATACAATTTGCATTATCAGGGCGGGCAGGATGCCCACCCCACAATCATCTTGAAAAAATATTAGTGCAAATTAAAGGCGCAAGAGCTTAAGACTAAATTTCAAATAAGAGCATCAGTCTCTAACTAGAGTAGATATAGCAATCCTATCTGAGTTGTGATTTCTGTTTTTAAGGAACCAGAGAGAGAAGAATCAATAGAAATTTTCACAAATTATTTAGGACTGCTATATTAAGCTCAACTAATACCAAACACGGACTCGACAGTTGACTTAATCGAATCGCGTGCATCCTTCAAAGTTTGGCTAATAGGATGTTTTGCCTGCAAAAATGCGCGGGCACAATTGCGTCCTGGCATTCCCGAAATCGAACCACCTGGATGAGTTCCTGCACCAGTCAAAAATAGATTATCAATTGGTGTTTTGTAGTTCGCTATTTCTGGCAAGGGACGGAAAAATATCATCTGATCTAAAGTCATGTCAACATGATAATAATTCCCTTTGTACGCACCTAATCTTTCTCCTAGTTCTGCTGGACTTTCTACACGACGGGCGATAGTTGCATTCTTGACATTTGGTGCATAGTCTGCTAATTTATCAACCACCCTATCTGCAACTTTGTTTTTCAAT
The DNA here is from genome assembly GCF_029379315.1 of Nostoc sp. S13. Taxonomy (GTDB): domain Bacteria; phylum Cyanobacteriota; class Cyanobacteriia; order Cyanobacteriales; family Nostocaceae; genus Nostoc. Next base: position 131,237 of record NZ_JAQYWQ010000003.1, on the reverse strand, counting down.
TCATCTGTCCAACCAGTACCTTTTAAACCAGTGCCTTCTGCACCCGCAATTTGATAAGGGGCAAAAAACTCAATCCATGCGGTGTGCTTACCTGGTGGTGCTAATGTGGGGTCTAAATAGCTAGGCATCACCAAATACATCGATGGGTCAGCATCAGGAATCTCTCCCAAGGTACATTTACTATGAGCCTGTTCTACATGAGCCACAGAATCGGCAATTAAGATGGAACCAACGAGATATTCGTCTTTGTGGGCGTGGTGGGGAAAGTGGAGTGGTTCGTCTAAAGCCAAATCTATCTTGAGGATGGTTTCGTTATTGTTAACGATGCGGCGTTCTAATCTTTCCCATAAATCTGGGTCGGCTCCATCAACATCGCTTTTATCAGTCATTTGCAAAAATAACCGCTTGGCATCAATATTAGAAATAACTCCATATTTAGCGCGATATTCTTTACCACCAGCAACCCGCACACCCACAGCTTTGCCATCATCAATTAAAACTTTTTCAACATGCTGATCTGTGAGAATAACGCCACCTTTACTTGTGACTAAATTCACCAAAGCTTGCACAAGTGCGCCAGTTCCGCCGCGAGGTCTTGCCATTCCGGGATTGTGACGCATTGCCATCATGATTGCACCAATGGCAAGGGTTTTTTGCGATGGTGGTGCCCCAAGTTCTGCTGCTAGTCTGGCTAGTGGCGCTTTCAGAAATTCCTCATCAAACCACTCGTTAAGTAAATCCTCAGCGCTGTTCAACATTGTGCGAATAAAGTCCAGCGTTTTGTTTGGGGAACCAATCACAGAAAATAAATCTTTCAGTTTGGTGATGTCGTAGTTACCAAGGATATCTATAATTGACTTTGGCGGTGCATTAAACATAGGAATCATTGCACCTAGCGCTCGCTGCCAAAAGTCTACAAATTCGGCGTATTTTTTGGCATCACGTTCACTGTAACGGGCGATTTCTGCACAAGTTTTATCTACTGATTTATGTGCTAAGAAATACTTGCCATCAGGATGAGGACAGAAAACAACCGGATCGCACTCCAGATAATGCAAGCCGTATTTTTCTAGTTCTAATTCTTCAACAACTGGCCCCAAGTGAATAAATTCATGGTCAATAGCACACAAGTTAAATTTAAATCCCGGAGCTTCTTGGGGTAAACATTCTTCAGTTGTTGCTGCACCACCGATAACAGAACGCTTTTCTAGTAACAGGACGCTATAACCAGCTTTCAGCAAATAAGCTGCACATACTAGCCCATTGTGCCCAGCACCGATTAGCACAACATCATACTCTTGCATAGTTGTCATTTTGAAATTAAGTAGCTTTTAAAAGCTTATTAAACTTTTAATAAATTTACATCATTCCGTAGTTACAAAAATTATCCTTAACTAGTGTCAATACTACTAAAGAGATAATTCAGTGATTGATGAGGGTATTTGCTTCACTTGAGTCTCTACCAAAAGTATTAAACTACCCTTTTCTACTTTTATGTCTTTAATCTTGAACGCCATCTCTTCCCATTTAAAAGATGGTATATTCATCAGTTCTTTGGCTTTCTGCATTAATGCTGTAACTAATTCTATTGAAATCCCGTCTCCCTCAGTGCAGTTAAAACTCTCCAGCATCGCAGGTTGTGAATGAGTCCGTGGCCGAAGCACCGCAGTGTAAGCGAAAGGGCGAGTATTTCCCTTTTCCTTTAATAGCAATCTTCCTCTACATTCAATTTTGCCTTCACCAGGTAAAAATACTTGAATTTTTTGTGGTTCAAAACTCACAATTTCACCATCTACATCAAAATCAAAGTTTTGCATCTGGCTGCTAACAAAGTCTGATGCCAAAGCGCGGTTCATATCTACTTCTGTGAGTACAATACGAGCAATGGCATTTACAGCCTCATTGAGTTCTATTTGACCAAAAAGAGCGCTGAAGGGATTGATGGCAATACTATCTGTTTGCAGTTTTATTTCCTGTATGCGAATGCCTTCTTTAATCACTAATCCTTGACCAGCAACCGAAACTCCATCCGCCTGTCCTTGAACTATTTTCAACAGATCGGTTTGGATATCTATATCTATTTTTTCTGCTTCATCTAGCTTTTCGGATATTCTTTTTTCAGCTTCCTGGGATAGAAATTTTTCTTCCAACCGATGCTCATCAGGCATGAATTATTAATCTCATAAACGTCCTCTTCCTATTTACTGTAAAGGCTACTTCTGAAGAGTGAATCTATATTGGGGTATATGTAAGTTGTAGAATTAGAGTAATTCCTAATTTGTATACAGGACTGCGATCGTTAAGCACGGATTCCAAACTCTTTTAATTAATTATGAATTAGTTTTAAAATATATCTAAATATATATAGCGTTTCTCGTTTGTATGCAATAGACTTTGACCTCTCTCCTAAAAGGAGAGAGGCTTTGAATCTTACTCCTCTTCCCTTATAAGGGAACCCGTCCACCACAGTTGCTCCCCGTTGTAGCAACTGGCGTAAGGGGTTGACTTGTTGACTCGTTCCCAGTCTACGACAGGGAATGCATTCATTGAGTCTCTGACTCAATGTCTGATTAGAGGCTTTGCCTCCAATCAGACATTCCCATGCTCTGCATGGGAAGGAGATAAACCAGAGAAAATTCCTGTTTCCCCCCAATCTATCGCTACGGTGTATACACAAGTCTAATTACTCCCCTTAATCTCCCCTTGGCAATGGGGGAAATAAGAAAATTAATTTGGGGTACAGAGCAACCACTGATAGCGAAGCGTTAGCGAGTCCTCGAGCGTCTTGCAATTTTTAATTGGAGCGTTCGCCTTTGGGGTCTCGTAGAGAAGCGACTTGACTCGTGACAACCATCTTGATTGGGACGGTCTGCGCCTGTCACCAAACCACGCCGTTTCATAAAATTTTTTGCGCCTTTATACCTTTTTCCTACTTAAAGGAATTGAAATTTTGGTTGCGTGACCATTTAAATTACTTATTCTAAGCTTGCAAAAAAGCAATAAACTGTTACAACCTCAAAGATGTAAAATTTTTGTTAAATTCAACGAGCATCTACAGTTTCATTTAATCGTCAAAAGGTACTCAGCATGACTGCAATTTCCCCAAAGGCATCTTCAGCGCTTCCCGATTTTTCTAAAGGAATTCAATATTTTGGTGAAGCGTTACCAGATTTTGAAACTTTTGGTGCAACACCTGCTATAGAGTCGGGCAAAATAGCGATCGCATCTCCCACAGAACCGAATGCAGTATATCAAACTTTACTAGCTGCCGATGCCCTCCGTTACCTGATTTTGCAAGTTACCGCTACTAAAGCCTCTGGGCATCCCGGCGGATTCGCTAGCCAAGCAGAAGCTTATGCATCTCTTGTCATGCTGGGATACAAGAACATTATCACTGAAGTCGGACACCACGCCCCTGGATTTTATAGTGCCATGTTCTTGGATCGGTCGCTAGAGGATATGGGAATTTTTACAGTCGAACAATTGCGCGATCGCTTCCGAGAAAAGCACGGATTATTAGGACACCTTTCTGGTTTCATTCCCGGTATTCTCGCACCTGCTGGGCCTTTGGGACAAGGGCAACACTTTGCAATGGCGGCTGCACTGTTGCACAAAGATAAATTATTCCCTTTTACAGTTGGTGATGGTGGATTGGGTGAACCATATATTGTAAGTGCGATCGCGCATTTCCATACTGCTTATCCTGCTGTCACTAACTTCTTACCAATACTGGTATGGAACGGTTACAGCCAAGAACATCACAGTATGGTTTCCCTCAAAACTAATGAACAGATGCAAGCATATTGGCGAGGTAACGGTTTTGATGAAGTCGTGTTAGTCGATGCCAAGGATTTCGACGATCAAAACCAGCCAGGAAATTACGTTGATAGTACTGCTTTTTCCTTTGAAAAGCGGCTAGAATTCACTCAAGCAGTACTTTCCGGTGTAGATCAAGCCGCGCGATCGGCACTGGGCGGAAAACTTACTGTCTTCATTATTAAACAACTAAAAGGCGCAGGAGTCCACGCGCGGGGTGCAAAATCTCACAACCTCTATCCCAAAGATACGCTAGATGCACCGCATATTATTAGTGCATTGCAAACCCGTGCTTTGTCTGCGGAAGCTTGGCAATTAGTGCGAACAAATGCAGAACGCGCAGGTGGTGGCCCAGCAGCTAAAACTGTGGTGACAGAATTTGAATTACCATTACCAGAATTAGGCGAATTACCTTTAGAAGAATATGCAGTTGGTGGCGAAGCAAAAGTTTCCACAACCGCAATGGGACGATTGGTAGGAATAGTTGGAAATAAAGATCAGAATTTTCTTGTTACCAACGCCGATGGTAATGAAGCATCAGGAATTGCCAATATCAACCAAGCATTAAAGATTATCCACCCCACAACCGACGATTTATATTATCAAGCACCAAATGGACAAGTTTATGAACCATTGAGTGAAGATGCTTGTGCCGGTTTAGCTGCGGGTTTGGCGTTAATGGGTGCGAGAACTTTGTGGTGTTCTTACGAATCTTTTGCCATCAACGGATTACCAATTTGGCAAACTGTTACGCAAGCAATGGCAGAATTGCGCCGTCCTACACCCTCGACTATTACTTTATTCACAGCTGGCGCATTAGAGCAAGGGCGCAACGGTTGGACTCACCAACGTCCAGAAATTGAAGCTTACTTTGCTTCCTTGATGCGAAATGGAAATATTTTCCCATTATTTCCCCCCGATGCTAATAGTATTCAAGCTTGTTATGACTGGGCGTTGAAAACTAAGAATAAGGGAATTGTGATTACTGCAAGTAAAACGCCATTGCCAATTCGCACTACTTTAGAACAAACTCGTCAAGGGTTGCGCGATGGTGCAGTGCTATTGCATGAAATCGCTGGTGATAAACAAGTTGTATTTGCTGTAATTGGCGATTTAACATTAATGCCAGTATTTGAAGCTGCTGCTTTCTTAGAAACTGAAGGTATTGGCGTCAAGATAGTTACTGTGATCAATCCTCGGCAATTGTACCGTAGCGATGATACCGCTTGGGAAACTTGTTCTGAACCTGAAGGCGGTTTCTTGGATGATGCGAGATTTGCCGAATTATTTGATGGTGATGCGCTAATTGCTGTTACTGGTGGTGCGGCGGGGATGCTAGAACCGATTCTGTTGCGGAGTAGGGCGAAGCGCGATACTTTTGCGTGGAAGCGTGGGGAAACTACAGCCAGTGCTGGCGAGTTGATGGCATTTAATGGATTGACTGCTGAAGCGTTGACAAAACGTGCGATCGCCTTAGTGCATTAAGTCTGGAATAGTTTTTACTATTATCGCATTTATACGTATACAAACGCTGAAAAATTGCGTTGCAATGCGTATATTTGCGTTTTTTATTTAAGAGAACTTTGAGAGCGTTAGGATTAGCTACAGGATAAATGTGGGTAGATTTACTGGAATTTTTTGAGAGTAACAGGTTTACGAGTTCTAAATTTGATTTACGAGTCAGAAACTTAATTTACGAGTTCTAAATTTGATTTACGAGTCAGAAAGTTGATTTGCGAGTCAGAAAGTTAATTTGCGAATCAGAAAGTTAATTTGCGAATCAGAAAGTTAATTTACAAATCAGAAAGTTAATTTATGAGTCAGAAACCTGATTCAGCTAGTGCTAGTAAGTTGATGGCGTTTAATGGATTGACTGCGGAGGCTTGACGAATAACCAACGGTAGGTATACTATTTCACGTAACGTGTAGCATCTTCAAACCCATTAATTTTTAGGCTAGTAATTAACAACCAACTAATTGGTTTTACTGAAGAAGGTGGGTTTTCTTCAAGTGCCAGAATTACTTGTAATTTCACAGGTTTTAGCTGCGAACGCTCTTCGGTGATGTAATGGTACTTGTAGATCGAAAATTGTGAACCGAATTGTTAAGAGATGATTTATAAAGTAAACCTTAAATTGTCGGGTGCGTTATAGCAACGCTTAACGCACCGAGAAACATGGTGCGTTACGGCTACTTCTCACTCTCTCGAACTCCCAAATCCTTGCATAGCCGTAACACACCCTACTTAATATTTACTTTATAAATAGCCGCTAACTGTGCATTCTTGCATTCTCTATCACTACCCCAAGCTACATTCTTCTCTTAAAACTATACCCATCAATACTTTCAGTATTATTTTAAGTATTTTGTATAAATCTTAAGTAAAGATGTGACTAATGGATAGCACGGGGAGAGGCTTAATCAGGGAACTTAGGTTAAACTTTCGCCGCAGCAGCACTTGGTAAACTCACTTTCAACCGCTTAAACATCGCTTCTCGTGCTTGGACAGCGAGATTATCATCCAAAGGTTGCAACGTAATTTCCTGCTGATACTTTAGCCGCAATGCTGTTTGAATTAACCAATCGGCGACAAAAGGATTTTTCGGTAACAATGGCCCGTGAGAATAAGTAGCGATCGCATTCTGATAAAATGCTCCCTCTGTACCATCTTCACCATTATTTCCCAAACCATATACCACTCGCCCCAAAGCTTCCACTTTCCCCAGTTTAGTGCGTCCGCCGTGATTTTCAAAGCCTACCAAATATGGTGTACTACCCGTCATCTCTTGTAAATCTCGTGCCAGACGTGAAGCTGTCACTTCAATTACCAAGTTACCAATACAGCGCTTAGTATTTTCACCAGGATGAACGGAAACTAAATCGAGTATTCCCAAACCATCAATCCGTTGTCCCAAACCTGGTTCATAATAGTGTCCCAGTAATTGGGGTGAACCACAGGTAAAAACTCCCGGTGTTCCATTTTCAATTTTCTCGCGCATGGCGTCGGCTTTTGCACCTTGCAAATCACGCATGACAATTTCTTGCTGACGGTCTTGTGCGCCACCACCCACGATTACATCTACAGTTTTAATATCTGCGGCTGTGGCATTTTGATCTAGGGGTAACACTTTAACATCGTATCCCCGCCACTGAGCGCGACGTTCTATAGTAATTACATTACCGCGATCGCCATAGGTACTCATCAGCGTCGGGTACAACCAACCAATTGTTAATTCCAAATTTTGAGAACTCATAAATAAATTTTGATTAATAACTAATAGTTTTTATCAACTTATGGTGAAATAACTCTGTGCATATCCAGACTTGGAGGAGCAATTTCCGTTTGGGTTAGCATATCGTGAATTTGTCCTCGGTGATGTGTCTGATGGTTGAAAAAATGTGCTAGCAATAGATTCACGGAATCGCGATAAATTTTACCTTGATTATTTTTATAAGTAATTATTCCCTTCAAGAAGTCATCATCTAGCTCCTCAATAAATGCTGTGATCCTCTCATCTTCTAAAACACGGGCTGCACACAATTCCTCAAATTCATCATAGAGGATACCATCAAGTCCTTGAGATGACATCTCTTCACCTGTAAAGCGCCCCATCCAAATGCGGTCGCCGATCATAATATGATTCAGTGTCCCATAAATACTTTTGAAAAATGCTGGTCGAGTCTGCTTGAGTTCTACATCTGAAACTAGTGAACAAACGTCATACAACCGACGATTTGCCAAAGAATTGTAGCGTGAGAGCATCTGGAAGTGTTGAATGAGCATATCGCAAATTTAAGTGATTTATCTATGTCTTTGGGCATTGGGCATTGGGCATTGGGCATTGGGCATGGGGCATTGGGCATTGGGCATTGGGCACGAATTTTTTCCAATTCCTAACTCTAAACTCCCCACTCCCCACTCCACACTCCCTAATTTAAAGAATTTTCCGCCCAGTGAGAACTTCTCGCACTTCTAACATGGCTGAATAGGTAGGCAGAATGTGCAAAGTTTCATTGTCTGGTGTATGCTCTAATGCAGTAGCGATCGCCTGTCGCAAATCTTCTTCCACAATTAAATTTAACGTACTCTCAGGGGACTTTTCACTGTAACGTAGACGTAGAGCCAAATCGTAGACGCGATCGCCACTCACTACTAAAGTCCCTCCGCGTTCGACTAATTTTTCCGTATCCACGTCCCAAATCCAGGATACATCAGTACCATCGGGTGTGCGATCGTTCAATACCAGCAGTGTGGTTTTATCTGTGCTTTGAGTAACTACACGAATGGTTTCATTGGTTCCCACAGGATTTTTTGATAATAATATCCGCACCCGTTTACCGTTAATTACTAAATCTTCAGCACGACCAAATGCCGCTTGGAAATTATTAATAGTATCTCTGATTGTTAGTTCATCAACTCCCAACTCAATAGCCGCAGTAGCAGCAGCTAAAGTATTATATTTGTTGTACAAACCAACCAAAATCTGCGACCATTCACTACTTTCGAGAGTCGGTTTACTTTTAGTAAAACCACACTTGGGACAAGTAAAATCTCCCAAATGAGACAAATAAACACCCTTGTAATCTAAGGAATGTCCACATCTGGGACAATAGATAGAATCAACAGCGTGAGGAATAGCTTCTAAATAATGTTCTGGTTCATTCAAGCCAAAGAATAACACCCGTTGGGGTAACTGCTGACCGAGGTTAGATAAAGTTGGGTCATCAGCATTGGGAATTACCACCGTTTCTACTGGTAGGGTAGAAATAACTTTTGTCCAACGCTTACTAATTGTGTCTACTTCGCCGTACCTATCGAGTTGGTCGCGAAATAAGTTTAAACAGAGAATAATTCGCGGCTGGAGTGGCGTTAATACTCTTGGTACAATATTTTCATCAACTTCCAAAATCGCGTAATCAACATCTAGTGTACCTAGTAAGTTGGTGCTTTCCAACAACGCACTGATCAAGCCATTTTCCAGATTTGCACCTGTAGAATTATGAGCGATGCGATAACCCTTGCGTTCTAATATCGTGCATAAAAGCAGTGCTGTAGTGGTTTTGCCGTTAGTACCAGCAATTAAAATCACTCCGTTTTTAACTTGCTGACTCAATAATTGTAAAAGTCGGGGTTCAATGCGACGAGCGATCGAGCCTGGTAATACACTAGCAGCACCCAGACGCAAAAATTGCACTATAAACGTCACACTTTTTGCCACTGACACCGCGAAACCCAATCGTAGCCTATCTATGAATTGTATTTTGTTTCCCACATCTCTACCTTAGTCTTCTGGCGGTTGCTAATTGAAGTCTTGAAGTTGCAAATTTAATCTTGTGAGTTTAGCGAATCCTAGCTTAAAAAGCCAGTCTCAACATTGTTAGGGAGCTTAATAAACTATTCCATGTCGCCGCGCCCCCGAAAAAATCGCTCTCCAACTTCAGCTTTCAGGTTAGGCTAAATCGTCATACACTGATTTTGAACCAATGAAAGGGGTTGCCCTTACAGGAACGATGAGCGAAAGTAAGATACCAGACATCCTGGAAACTTTCGAGGCAGATATGCTATCGGAGTGGATTCAGGAGCTAGCCACTATTAATCTTCGCAGAGGCTTGATTAAAGAAGCTGAGATCAAGGAGGAGTGCCGGGAATTCCTTAGCTTGTTTCGGATCGCCGTTCAGCAAGGCAACTTAACCAATATTGAGGGAGTGACATGGGAGGAGATGCGGGAAATGCTGAGTAGCATTTCTCGATCGCGATCGCAAAAAGGCTTCACACCCACTGAAACGGCTACATTCATTTTTTCGTTCAAGCAACCCCTCTTTAACCGGATGCGTCAACAATTGAAAGACCCGATTGAGTTGGGTGAAGAAATCTGGCTAGTCACCAACTTACTCGATCAGATGGGATTGCTGATCATGGAAGTATATCAGAAGACACGGGAAGAGGTGATTTTGCGACAGCAGGAAGAGTTGATGGAGCTGTCTACCCCAGTAGTTAAACTCTGGGAGGGAATTTTGGCATTGCCGATTATCGGCACTCTGGATAGTGCCCGCACTCAAATAGTGATGGAATCGTTATTGCAGAAGATTGTCGAAACCGAGTCAGAAGTTGCGATCATTGACATTACTGGGGTTCCCACCGTCGATACCCTCACTGCTCAACATCTGCTCAAGACCGTTACTGCTGCCCGTCTCATGGGAGCCGATTGTATGATCAGTGGCATTCGTCCTCAAATTGCCCAAACAATCGTCTACCTCGGCATTGATTTGGCTAATGTCACAACAAAGGCAACGTTAGCCGATGCCTTTCTCACGGCGCTAAAACGGATGGGAGTGAGCATCACCCGCTCTCAACCCAAATAGGTGGATAGAAGACCAATGGAACGCATTCCCATACTCAAAATGGGCGATTTACTGCTTGTGACAATCCAAGTAGACATGCACGATCGCCTCGCCATGACGCTACAGGATGACCTGACCAACCGCATCACTCAAACTCATGCTCACGGTGTCCTAATCGATATTTCTGCATTAGAGATTGTTGATTCCTTCATTGGGAGAATTTTAAGCAACATTGCCAGAATGTCAAGGGTGCTGGATGCACAAACAGTTGTCGTTGGAATGCAGCCTGCTGTCGCAATCACCTTAGTGGAATTGGGGCTATCGCTGACGGGCATTCGCACTGCCCTAAATGTCGAAAAGGGCATGGCACTGTTGCGATCATCACTCGATAAAACCACAGATCAAATCACTGCCACCAAATGGAGAGCAGATGACGATCCAGAAGACTGAAACGATGGACATTGAATCTTCTACAGATGTAGTCTTAGTTCGGCAGACCGTGCGCCAGTTTGCTGTGGAGATTGGCTTTGGTTTAGTAGACCAAACTAAAATTGTGACTGCCGCCAGTGAGTTAGCCCGCAATACCCTAGACTATGGAGGAGGCGGCACAGTAAAGCTAGAAACGCTTCAGGAAGGGGGACGACGAGGACTCAGGCTGACCTTTGAAGATCATGGCCCGGGAATTTCTAATATTGAGTTGGCGCTGAAGGATGGGTTTACTACTGGGGGTGGATTGGGTATGGGGCTGGGCGGTGCCAAACGACTTGCCAACGAGTTTGAAATTCAATCTGCGGTGGGAGAAGGGACACGGGTAAAAATTGTACGATGGAAATAAAATGAGAGAATCTGTCGCTATCACAATCACTGAATCCAGCCAGACCGGGGAAGCTCGACGGGTAGCGATGGCTTTGGCAACTCGGCTCGGCTTTCAGGAAACGGAACGGGGCAAGGTTGGCATTGTGGTAACAGAGATTGCTAACAATCTAGTGCAGCACGCTCATGGCGGAGTGGTGCTGCTGCGGACGCTCAACCAGCATTTAGCAGTCGGCATTGAAGTTTTGTCGCTTGATAAAGGATCGGGCATGGTCGATGTAGATCAGTGTTTGCAAGATGGCTTTTCCACAGCTGGAACGTCAGGCAATGGAATGGGCGCAATTCGTCGCCTCTCTGGTTTATTTGAAATTTACTCCATTCCCAACCAAGGGACAGCGCTCCTCGCCCACCTCTGGTCAGACTCAACACCCCATCCGCCTGAAAAGACCTTAGAAATTGGGGCGATCTGTTTGCCCAAACGAGGAGAAGACGTTTCAGGAGATGCCTGGGCTTGTGTTGTCGATGGTCGCCGTAGCCTGTTGCTAGTAGCCGATGGCTTAGGACATGGACCTGCGGCTGCCAGTGCTGCTTCACAAGCCCTGAGAATCTTTCAAGACAATCATCATCGTTCTCCTGGTGCAATCCTGGAAGCTGCCCACACAGCCTTGCGAAGTACACGAGGAGCAGTACTCGCCATTGCCGAAATAGACTTTGAACAACAGTCTGTCTGCTTTGCCGGAATTGGCAATATCGCTGCCAGCATTTTCTCGTTTACTGAACACCACAATCTGCTGTCTCATAACGGCACGGTCGGGCATGAAATCCGCAAAATTCAAGAGTTTAGCTACCCTTGGTATTCCAACGGACTTTTAATTATGCATTCTGACGGATTAGGCACTAAGTGGCAGCTTGATCGCTATCCAGGCTTGAGTCAAAAACATCCTAGTTTGATTGCAGGTGTCCTATACCGGGACTTTAACCGAGAACGGGACGATGTAACGGTGTTAGTGGTTAAAGGAATGGGCAGATGACAATCGTTTTCACGATCGAAATCCACTATGAACAGGATGTTGTGCAAGCTCGGCAACGAACTCGCGAGATCGCCGAGCAGTTGGGCTTGGATACTCAAGATCAGGCACGATTGGCAACGGCAGTTTCAGAAATTGCCCGCAACGCGTTTCAGTATGCCAAAGGCGGAAGGGTTGAATTTTGTGTGCAAAGAGAGCCTCAGGCGTTTCTGATTCGGATTCAAGATTGGGGTGGGGGCATTCCTAATCTGGTAGACGTTTTGGCAGGACGCTACACCTCTAGCACAGGAATGGGGCTGGGCATCGTGGGCACCCGCAGACTGATGGATTTCTTTGAGATTGAATCGCTGCCGGGACAGGGAACAACGGTGGTGATGAGCAAAAGGTTGTCGAAGCGCACACCTATTTTCACCGATTCGCAATTGCAGCAGATTCGAGAAACCGTGATCGGGCGATCGCCCCAGAATCCCTATGAAGAAATCCAGCGACAAAACCAGGAGTTACTGCGGGCAATGGCAGAGCTACGGAAGCGCGAGGAAGAACTTACCCATCTAAACCGGGAACTAGAAGATACCAATCGCGGTGTAATTGCCCTCTATGCAGAACTGGATGAGAAGGCAAGTTCTTTGCAACAGGTAAACGAGCTAAAAACCCGTTTTCTCTCGAACATGAGCCATGAGTTTCGCACCCCCCTGAACTCGATTTTGTCGCTCTCTCGGATCTTGCTGGCCCGGATGGATGGCGATTTGACTACCGAGCAAGAAAAGCAGGTGACATTTATCCAAAAGGCGGCGAGCGGATTATCAGAGTTAGTCAATGACCTGCTGGATTTGGCAAAGGTGGAAGCTGGCAAAATTGAAGTGCGTCCTAGTTCCTTTGAAGTCAGCGACTTGTTTGCCACGCTGCGAGGAATGCTGCGCCCATTATTGGTTCAAGGCTCCTCTGTCGCTCTGATTGTGGAGGAACCCGATACCATACCTCCGCTCTATACCGATGAGGGCAAAGTCGCTCAAATTTTGAGAAACTTTGTCTCGAATGCGCTTAAATTTACGGAGCAGGGAGAGGTACGCGTTAGTGCGATACAAATAGGTTATACTGTAATATTCTCCGTATCAGATACGGGCATCGGCATTGCTCCAGCCGATCAAGAGCGCATTTTTGAGGATTTTGTGCAAATTGAGTCCCCTTTGCAAAAGCAGGTGAAGGGAACCGGGTTAGGACTGCCGTTATCGCGCAAGCTGGCAGAGCTACTGGGCGGCAGCGTTTCCCTTACAAGTGATCTGGGTCAAGGCTCCACCTTTACGGTATCAATTCCGATCGCCTACCCACATGCGACTGAATTTCCCACCCTACTGCAACCCATCACATCACTTGAGCCAACTCGCCTGCCCATTCTGGTGGTTGAAGATCATCCAGAAACACTATTTATTTACGAAAAGCACCTTCAGGAGTCAACCTATCAATTAATTGCGACCCGCACCTTAGCCCAGGCAAGGCTTGCCTTACAACAACTTCGACCGGCGGCGATTATGCTAGATATTATGCTAGAAGGAGAAAACGGCTGGACGTTCTTGCGAGAAATCAAAGGAGATGAAACAACTCGCACCATCCCTGTACTGATTATTACCATCATTGATAACCAGAAGCAAGCACTGGCGCTAGGAGCTAACGGCTTTCTAATTAAGCCTGTGGACAGATTGCCGCTGTTGAATAAACTCAATGCGCTAATTAATCAGAATAGACCTCAAAAAATTTTATTAATTGACGATGACCCCGCTTATCGGTATCTTATAAAAAAACTATTGGCAAATACACCGTTGAGTATTTTAGAAGCCGCGAACGGGCAAGAAGGATTAAATTTGGCACAACGCCAGCAGCCAAGCGTGATCGTGCTTGACTTGGAGATGCCAGAGATCAGCGGGTTTGATGTACTCAAGCAGCTTAAAAACAATTCCGTCACTCAGTCGATTCCTGTGATCATCCACTCATCTGTCCAACTGGATGCAGAAGTGCACAAGCGTTTAGCTGAACAAAGCATCGCCATTCTTTCTAAAGAAACAGGCTCTCAAACGGCGGCAATTGCCCAACTCCAAGAAGCGCTCGTCAAAGCCGGACTAGTTCTGGGTGCTTGGGAGAAAAGCAATGTCTGAGTCACAGGTGACGATTCTGCATGTTGATGATAATGAAACCAACCGTTACATTGTGTCCCGTATTTTGCAAAATGCCGGCTTTACAGTCGTCGAGGCAGCAAGTGGAGCAACAGGATTAGAGGCAGTTGTCGAGCACCAGCCTGCTCTAGTGATTTTGGATGTCCAACTACCAGATATCACCGGCTTTGAAGTCTGTCGTCAAATTAAGGCAAACCCCGAAACGGTTTTTATTCCCGTGCTACACCTTTCTGCAAGTTTTGTCCAAAGCCAGGATAAAGCAGAAGGCTTAGACAGTGGTGCCGATGCCTATCTAGCACAACCAGTTGAACCCATTGAACTGCTTGCCACGGTGCGATCGCTGCTGCGAATTCGGCAGGCGGAGGAAGCTGCTCTCTCCTCAGCACGAGAGTGGCAAACGACCTTTGACTCGATCAACGACGGCGTATGTCTAGTAGACCGAGAAGGTATAATTCTGCGCTGTAATCGAGCGATAATGCAGATTTTTTGCAAGCCCTCCCAGGAAATTTTAGGTTGTCCTCACCATGAGTTGATGGACGCAGAATTGGGAATGGGCGACGGCACATGTTTTCACCGTGCTAAAGAAACTCATCAACGGCAAATTCTCGAATTTCAGTTCAAAGGACAGTGGTTTGCCAAAACTATCGACCCGGTATTTGATCAGCAGGGGACTCTCACAGGCGCGGTTTTCATCCTGTCAAATATTACGGAGCGCAAACAAGCAGAAACCTTACTGCAAGATCAGAACGATCGCCTCAATCAGCTGATGATTTCCTTGCAAGAAAAAACTGAACAAGCACAGCAAGCCAACCGAATCAAAGATGAGTTTCTAGCAGTGCTGTCTCATGAATTGCGATCGCCCCTGAATCCAATTTTGGGTTGGGCAAGAATTCTACAAAGGACTCAGCAGGACGCAGCCAAAACTCAGTATGCGCTCGAAACGATCGAACGCAATGCCAAACTCCAAGCACAACTAATCGAGGATCTGCTCGATGTCTCGCGTATTCTCCAAGGCAAGTTGAGTTTGAATACACTGCCAATTGGTTTAACATTCACCATCAAAGCTGCCCTTGAAACCGTGCGGCTTGCGGCTGAAGCTAAATCTATTCAAATTGAATCAATATTTGAATCGAACATTGCCCAAGTGTTGGGTGATTCCGGTCGCCTGCAACAGGTTGTTTGGAATTTACTTTCTAATGCGATTAAATTTACCCCACACGGTGGTCGAGTAAAGGTGCAGTTAAAAAGGATCAACGATGAAGGTGAAGGGATGAATGAAGTAGATACTCATCCTTTGGAATATGCTCAAATCATTGTCAGCGACACTGGCAAGGGCATCTCTGGTGACTTTCTGCCCTACGTCTTTGACTACTTCCGCCAAGCCGATGGGACAACGACCCGAAGATTTGGGGGGTTGGGGTTGGGGTTAGCGATCGTGCGTCATTTGGTTGAGCTGCACGGAGGAACCGTTCAGGCGACGAGTCCTGGAGAAGGGCTAGGAGCAACATTTACAGTCAAGCTTCCATTTATCGCTGCGGTAAAACAGAATCAAGATGATACTGAGTTTGATAATCCCTCAGACTTCAATCTAAATAAATTGCAAGCGTTGCTTGTAGATGATGACAGAGATTCGCGGGAGTTTATCGCCTTCCTGCTAGAACAGTATGGGGCGCAAGTGACTGAAGCGGACTCAGCTAGTCAAGCTCTGAGCAGTTTAAAGCAAGCAAAATTTGATTTGCTAATTAGTGATATTGGTATGCCTGATATGGATGGCTACACACTAATTCGTCAAATTAGAAAGCAGTCGCCTGACCAAGGCGGAGAAATTCCAGCGATCGCCCTTACTGCTTATGCTGGAGAAATTGATCAACAACAAGCACTAGCCGCCGGATTTCAACGCCATATTTCCAAACCAATTGAACCAGAGCTACTAATAGAGGCTATTTTGACTATATTAGGTAGGCATTAAACCAAGATTTGTGTAATTTACTGTAAGATGGTCTAAAAAGTCCTAATATATCTAACACTACAGTAATTTTTCCATAAAATTGACATCAGAGGGCAAATATTGAGGATCTATCGCTATAAAAACCTGAGTATTTATTAAATTTATTTATAGTTTTTACGGCTTTTAACTCCCAGTTGCCTGAAGTCACTAGCTCCAGCCGAATAGTATGACCGCTATAGCAAACGCTTTGGAGATTCCCGACTGCCTAGAACGCTTCAGAATGTCAAAGTCTTAAACCCTTTAATTGACGAGAAATGTGAAATTGGAAAGACCCTAAGCCAAGGTTTAAGTAAATTAAAGAATTGATATCACTTTTAGAAATAGCCTTTTGTAGCATTCATATTAATCGTCAACAAATTTTATAGTTTCAGCAGGCTCTCTTACCTAAAACCTACATCAGCAAAGGGTTTGCGACATTTAACTCTATTATTATCTCATGAGAGTGATGAAAAAGCGTTAACTCCCCTTTCATCCGCCACTTCCACTTCCGATAGATAATCTCAGTAGGCGTTATCTTAAAAAATAGTGCGCGGGTGTAATTACATATCCAGCCCAGTTTGCCGAATTCAGCACAAACTCACGACAAGTAGTAGCTTGCAAGGTTCCTTTTGATGAATAGCATAAAGTTTCTTTTTTTACATAAACAAATTACTGGCTGGCGAAGGTGGTTGTCCAAATGCCTGTTGTTGCTTGCAAGTCTGTTCATTCTCAGTATGCAACCTGCATATGCTGGTCTTAATAATGATTTATATGATGGCAACATCTTTGTCGTTTATGCTGGCAATGGTTCATTGGTTCCTCCCAGACAGACACTGGCACAGACTTTAGCGCAACATAAACCCGTATTTTTGGCTTTTTATCTCGATGACAGCAGCGATTCTAAAAGATACGCCATTTCGATTTCACGGGTACAGGAATTCTATGGTCGGGTAGCAGAGATTATGCCGATTAATGTAGATACTATCCCGCCTAAACAGAGCTACAACCCTACAGAACCAGGATATTACTATTCTGGGGGTGTTCCTCAAGTCGTGGTGTTTAATAAATCCGGTGAGGTAGTTTTGAATAAGAAGGGTCAAGTAGCTTTTGAAGAGATAGACGATGAATTTCGCAAAATCTTTGATTTGTTACCACGCACGGAAACAGCACAGCTAAAGCGGCGAGCCTTCAATGAGTTCAGTAGTGAGTTAGCTAGGTAACTTATGGGGTAGACCAAATTGGTCTGCCCTAATTTTTAGTGCTATCTGTTACTACATTTCTGCCGATGCCAAAGGATAATATTTAAATATCAGTGTTAACAGATTAAAAAGTTAATCCATAGTCTATAGTCTGTAACAAATGACTAATGACCAATAACCAATGACCAATGACCAATGACTAACTAGAGTGTATTCTGATGTCAAAGGTTTACACAACCCAGGAGCTAATTCAAATTTTGGCAGCTGAACGTCAAGCCTGCCTCAATGGAAAACGCCTAAAATTAGAAATAAAAGTCTCTGGCAATCCTCTAATTGACCAGTTTCTTAGAACTGATGGGCTGCAACAGTTCACTGCGTATCAAGATTTCAAAACTGCAATTCATGATTATCAAAGGGAAAATCGAATTTCAGGTATTATCTGGCGCGAAGTGACAGTCAAAGGTAAAAACTTGAACTATCCCGAAGTAGACACCGAGTTAATAGCCCTCATCAGTGACTTAGAGATATTAAAAGCTGCTAAAAATTCCATCGTAGAATTTTGGTATGAAGTATCTATGGGGATGGATTTATACTTGAGTTTCAATAATAGTAAACAATACCAACAAATTGTCACATCTGATCTAGAGAGAATTGTTCAAAGAACAGAATGGGCAAGTTTGTGTAAATGGGAAAATTCTAGCTTTTTGGAAATGATTTTGCAGCTAGGATGGGGTAAACCAGAAGAAGCTTATTACAAACGAGGAAGACCGCGATCGGGTAGTGAATATATTCATGCAGTCAATCCTGGTAATCGCCCGATTGGTTGACCGGAATTCCTCTCCTTAGTAAAGCTACGGTGTACACACAAGTCCTAAAAACTTAGCTTGATAAGGCTTCTGATTCTCATGCAAAGCATTGTCAGTCGATGCAATGGCACTGTCAGTCGATGCAATGGCATTGTCGATGCAATGGCATTGCAGGTCAAGACACTTGTCTGTACACTGTAGCCTTAGTAAAGAGAGGGATGTCCCTGATTGCTCTTGGCTCAATGCCCTATTAGTCAGTGGTGACGATCGCGATCGCAAAGCCGTCGTACCCTTTGCTGCCCACGGTCTGGATTGCGGTGGCGCTGACACGCGGCTCAGAGGCAAGCAATTCGTTGAAGCGGCGCACTCCCTGGACGCTAGGATCGCTGCTGCTTGGATCAATCACCGCTCCGTTACGCACGACATTATCGGCGATGATCAGGCTGCCGCGACGAGAAAGCTTGAGCGCCCACGCCAAGTAATGCGGATTGTTTGGCTTGTCAGCGTCAATGAAGATCAGGTCAAATGGGCTGTTACCCTCGGCGGCAATCTGTGGCAGCGTCGAGAGTGCCTGTCCGAAGCGGAGGTCAACAATGTCGGACAGACCCGCGTGGGCGATGTTGGCACGGGCGACTTCGGCGTGCTTTGGGTCAGCCTCCAGCGTGATCAGACGCCCGTCGCTGGGTAGCGCCCGCGCCAGCCAGATAGTACTGTAGCCGCCCAGCGTGCCAATCTCCAGGATGGTTCGCGCCCCTTGGATTTGCGCCAACAGCAGCAGCAGCTTGCCCTGATTTGGCGAAACGTTGTGTGGTGGCAGTCCGGCGGCAGCGCTGGTCTGGAGCGCCGCATCCAGCGCGGGGTCGGGCGGCACAAGCAGATCGGTAAAGTAACGGTCAACCGCAGTCCATTGCTCTTGAGTCATAGATTCCCGCTTTTTTCCCCATCTATCTATAGTGTTTCCTAATCTAGGGACATAGAGCTAACCTCACCCCGCTTTATCTCCCAATACGCTTGGTGTTAAGGCTAAAATCCTTTGTCAAAGTCAATTTTTTTAACGAACCACAGAGGCGCAGAGAAGCCAGTGCGTTGGGCGGGTTCCCCGACTTGTAGCAACTGGCGCGACACCGAGAGAAGAAACAAATGCTTAACCTAAGCGTATTGCTTTATCTCCCCTCTCCTTAATAAGGAGAGGGGTTTGGATATGATCTACTTGATGCAGCTCAGAACCGCTATAAAATACTCAAGATTAGGTGTCGGAGCTTGCTTGGTTGGAGAGGATTGTAATGATTTCGTTCAGTGGACGATCGCGATTAGACTCTTCTGGTGTTTCCTTACCTAAGGAGGTTTCTTTCACCAAGCGGTAAACATCGGCTGCTCCGTAAAAAATGCGCTCAGTCAGACCTAACTCTTTAAAGGTTTCTGCAATCTCTTCCATTTCTCCTATCCAACGATGCGCTTTCGGTGTCATCGATGGAATGGAACGGGTTAAGATGCTAGCAAGTTCCTTTTGGCTACTAGACACTTCATCCCATAGTTCCTGATCCAACCCTAAACGATGGGCTGCTATTAGCAATTCTGTGCCGATTGCTGTCAGTCCTTTTGTCAGAGCTGCGTAGCACATTTTCAACCCGGAAGCCTGACCAATTTCATCACCAATCAGCCGCACATCTAAGCCATGATCTCGCAGTTGTTGGAGTTGATTGGCCTGTTTTCCCGAAGTATAAATGCGGGTGCGATTGGGAACTCGCGGTGGTGGGCCAATAATTGATGCATCTACGAATGTTCCCCCAACTGATTCGATAAGTTGGCTGATATTTATGACTTTTTGGGGTGCGATCGCATTACAGTCAACGTAGAGAATGGGTTTACCAACATTGCTGATCGCCTCAGCTACTTCCTTTGCTGCTTCGGTGGCTGCTGCGGAGACTAGAACTGATAAGATTACATCAGATTCAATTACCAGTTGTCTGAGGGAACCCACATCTTGGATGTTGGCTGCGGCTGCTAATTGGCGAGTTCGTTCACTGCGATCGTCTAGAGCTGCAATAGTTTTCAATCCATTTTGATTCAGAACAGCTGCGATCGCCTGTCCCATATCACCTGGACTTAAAATACCAATAGTTTGGATAGGCATGGAAAGTTTTATATTTACTTTGTGGCTGACAAGTTAATTTGTGGTAATTGAGTCGTCAACAAACTACGTTAAGTTGATAGAGATGCCGTATTTAAATCAAACCACGGATCAGCTTAACAAGCAAGCTATCTGTTGAGAAGCAGTAGGAGTCATTCAATTTTAGATTTTGAATTTTGAATTTTGGATTGAAGAATAAATCTAAGTTTTTATATCAGGCTTTAACTATGTTCTGTTTTAATCCCTAATAGGGATTTTGATGAATTGCAATGAGCAGTTATAGCATTACAGAATTCGTTTAGGAAGAGTGTCGGGAAAGCTTCAAGGCTGAAACCCACTTTTTGTAAGCATTTCAAAGATTGCGCGGATGAGAATTGGGTGATTAGTGGGGTGAAATGCTTGCTAGGGTTGAGATAGAAACACTTTTTTCGGCTGGGGAATTTGTACACCTACCCTTGGGCGCATTTGACATCCAGGAACCTAACCAGAAGGGGACTCATAAAGAAGAAAAGGCTTCAAACCCTATAATACCGATCGCCGCAATTCGGGAAAAACTTTAGACACCTTACTCAACACATAATCACCATAGGTTCCGCGAAAATCATGAACGTTAGCTTGATCCCAGCGATCGCCTATATGATCATTCGCTACTATATTATCTAATTCAATCGGCTTCACTTCTACATCGAAATTGGGAGCGAAAAAGAAGGGGAACGAAAGGCGATGATTTTGGGACTGGTTCTGTACACGATGAGGTGTAGAACGATACAAACCTGCCGTCATCTTCTCTAACATATCGCCAATGTTGCACACAAAGGAACCGGGAACGGGAGGTGCAGCAACCCAACCTGACTTGGATTTAACTTCTAATCCGCCTGAGTCGTCCTGCTTGAGAATGGTCAGAACGCCATAATCAGTATGTTCACCAACGCCCCATATCGGTTCACCATCTGACGGTGATAAATTAGGAGGATAGTTGAAGATGCGAAACAGCACTAAAGGATCTGAGGTATAACGGTCAGCAAAGTAGGATTCTTCCAATCCCAAACTTAGGGCTATACCAATCATCAGAGTGCGTCCCAAGTTTGTCATCGCCTCCATATATTCAAGCACTGTTTCGCCAAATTGGGGGATGCTGGCGGGGAAGAGGTTGGAACCATGCATAGGAGTACCAGCTTGTACTAGTGGGTGTTCTTCTCCCAGTTGAGCGCCAAAGTAAATACCTTCTTTCAAATCGGGTTTATCGGATGTCAGTTCGCCACCAATAGGGAAATAACCTCGCCATGCAATACCTGCCAAAGCCATGCGGATTTTAAGTTTAGTTTCCAAATCCTGGGCGAAAAACTGGCGGCTGAGTTCTTCGAGTCGTTGCTGCAAATTTTCGTCCACGCCATGTCCGATAATATAGAAAAACCCTGATTCTCGACATGCTTGTTTGATTTGAGAGGCGACCGAATAGTAATCGCCTTTTCCAGAAACTAGTGCCTGAATATCAATAATCGGGACGGATGAAAATGCTTTTTCTATAACTTGCAAGTTTTTCATGTTCAGATTGGTAATATATATTCTTGGCTCCAGACTATTTGTCTCTTCACATCAGTAATCTTCAATAGATTTACTTTGTCGACGATATAATAATCTAAATCTAACTGTCGCACTTCTTCTAAAGCCTGTGAGTATTGAAACCTATTTTTAGTAAACACTCCTAGCGTTAGATGACTGGAGTTTAGACTAAATGGTGAAAAAAAGCGGTCAGCCAAAATTCAAGGGAAGTACCAAATCACTGGGCGAGGCGCATAGTTAGCTTCCGATGTAACACTATGGGTAATAGTGTTATATCTATCTTTTGCGCTAGTCAGCCAGTCGGTTGCTTGCCAGTGAAAACCGCTAATTGAGCGGCGAAAGCACGCTTGAAGGCGGGCCGCGCTTCGCCACGGGCGACATAGGTAGAGAGATTCGGATAATCCTCGAGTATACCCGAGTCTTTCAACCTGAGCAGCACTTCCACCATCATCAGGTCGCCTGCGCTGAATGCGCCATCGAGCCACTCGGCATCTCCAAGGTGACTGGAAAGTTCTAAGAGCCGGTTACGGATGCGACCTTCGACGACACGCAGGCGCTGCTCGTACCAGGCCTCATCACGCTCTAAGTACGTGGCGATTTCCCGATCAACGATTGGCGGCTCCATCGTGTTAAGTGCGGCAAACATCCATGCGATCGCTCGCGCTCGACTATTCACATCGTCTGGCAACAGCCCTGTATGGCGCTCCGCGATATGGAACACTATCGCCCCCGACTCGAACAGAACGAGATCACACTCCTCATAGGTTGGAATTTGCCCGAAAGGATGAAGCGCACGGTGCGCGGGTTGCTTCATCTCACTGAACGAAACAAGACGAACGTTGTAAGGTTGGCCCACTTCTTCGAGCGCCCAGCGAACGCGCATGTCACGCGCCAGTCCCTTGCCGCCATCAGGCGACCGTTCAAAGGCGGTAATGGTGGGTGTCATTGTCAGGGTCATGGTGATTTCTCCTTTCGGTCCAATTTTCTGCTTTGGGTGTGTGTTCTGTCCGGCAAGAACAGCAACTCTAGATATCAGCGTCAAAACTGGCATTAAAAAGCCACGGTCTACACAAATCTCTCTTGAGGCAATTTATGGTATTCATTTTTTCCTAAAGGGGGTCACTGTGCCCGTTCAGGTTTTTTGTACGTTTAGAAATTTTTAAGTGCCTGGAACGACGCTTTTTCTCTTTGTTTCAGAGGTGCTGAGTTTGGGACGCTATTAGCTCACGTAGCCAAATGTGTAGCGGATCGTGATCGCAACGTTCATGCCAAATCTGTAGAAAATTGTAGTTACCAAGTTCAATCGGTGGTTTAAGGATAGCAAGGTTTGTATATTCAGCAAAGAGCATTGCAATTCGACTAGGCAACGTAACAATGAGATCAGTCTGAGCGACTATTAGAGGAGCCGAGAGAAAATGTGGTAACTTCAACATCACTCGACGCTTCACGCCTAAGCCTTCTAACACAGTATCCACAAGGGTTTTAGTCGAACCCGGTATTGCGTTTATAGGCGTAATGAAGGCATGTGGCCAAGCAACATAAGATTCAATTGTAAGATCCATTTGAGTAATGGGATGGTCAGCCCGAACTACAGATACATAATCTTCTACAAATAACTTTTGGAACCTAAACTCCGAAGTTTTTGGTAGATTAGGAACTCCTAAGCCTAGATCAATAACTCCATTTCTCAGTAAATCTAATGTGTCAGAACGCCAATGATGGCATTCCAAATTCAGTTGAGGAGCCTGTTGAGAAATTTGCTTCAAAACCTTTGGAAGAATCAAAACGGTTGCGTAATCTGATGCAGCTAGCTGGATTGTACCTTGTGCTGTTTTAGGTTCAAAACTGCTTGGTTGAATTAACTGCTCAATATTTAACAAAATTTTCTGTAGTGGTTCGAGTAGCTCTTGAGCACGTGGTGTAAGAACCATGCCTTTCTTAGACCGCACAAGTAATGGATCGTTGAACACTTGGCGTAATCGCCCAAGTGCGTTACTGGTAGCTGATTGACTCAAACCAATTTTTTCTCCAGCATTCGTGACGTTACGCTCTTGCAGCAAGGCATATAACACCAGTAAAAGATTAAGATCCAATTGCTGCAAATTTATTTCATGCATAGACATTATTTATTCTATGAATTTGACAAATAATCATGAATTACTTACTATCAGTATGTTTATTAAAAGCAAGGTATAGGATAAAAGTTTGGCAATAATTTGGATCTAAATCAGTAAGCAACCCTTGACTGAAAATCACGGGCTGTGAAGAGGATAAAACTTTTCATGCTTCTCCTATTTTTTTTAGTTAGAGATAATTTATAAAGTAAACCTTAAATTGTCGGGTGCGTTATAGCAACGCTTAACGCACCGAGAAACATGGTGCGTTACGGCTACTTCTCACTCTCTCGAACTCCCAAATCCTTGCATAGCCGTAACACACCCTACTTAATATTTACTTTATAAATAGCCTTTTATTAAGTAAGTCAGCACAAGAAAAACAATCTATGTAAATCAAAGTAAAACAAACTAAAACTCTTGTCCTCTCAGGAGTGGGGGACTTGATGACTCATCTGGGGATTGGGGGAAATGGTGCGTAGGCGTAGCCCGCACTTCGACAAAGCTCAGTGACCATCGTAGACATCGCCTTTTCAACTTCATCATTCCACCTTTGAGCCTCATGGTTCAAGCTTAGAACTCGAAACGCCGAGCTTTTATCTTGGAACTTGATGCTCAGAACTCGAAACGCCGAACTAGGAGGCTGGAAAATCTAAACTTTGCCGAAAAGAAATGACTATTTCATTCAATGATCGCCTCAAGCCTTGATTATGTGCTTGTAGTTAATGCACATGAGCAACGCGATTTTGTGAGGTGCTAAAAATTAGGGGTATAAACCACCTGTTTAATAGTGCCGCAGCTACGCCCGTACTTCTCTACGAGACGCTGCGCGTAGCTTGCTTCCGTCCCGTAGGGAAGTGAGTGGTACGGCAAGCTCAGTGACTGCCGCAGGCATCGCAGCGAGATAGCTATTTTTATTGAGAATCTGCCTATGTAACTGAGAATTCAAACCCGATCTCACAAAATTGCGTTGCTCCCTTAATGCACTGAGGCTTATAGAATTCGCACTGGTTCTAGTCCTAAGTAACGATTTTGCCAATTGTCTTAATGCAGTGGTGTTATGCCTTGTTACATTGTCGTCACCAATCACCTTTTTCGTAAATGCCCTACCAGTTAACAAAAATTACAATTGCATCATTGTCCAAACCGTTAGAAAGTTCGCCAGAGTGCGAGTAGGAGTTTTTACATCACTTTTGTGGAAAACTGAAATGATTGAAAAATTTACAGCCCTAATCCATACAGACAAATACATCCGTGTTGCTAAATTTGTAGATGTTCAAGCAGCAGGTAGTTTGTTGGTTCGCAGCGAAAAACATACCATTGCTCTGTTTTACTCACACAATAAAGTCTATGCAATTGACAACCGTTGTCCTCATATGGGCTTTCCCCTCCACGGAAGCACTTGCAAAAATGGCATTGTGACTTGCCCTTGGCACTATGCCCGTTTCGATCTCGCTAGTGGCGGAACATTTGACTCTTGGGCAGATGATGTTCCCTCCTTTGGTGTGGAAATCCGCGATGGGGAAGTTTGGGTAAATTTAGATCCCCCAGTTAACCTCTATGCCCACCACAGCCAACGTCTTCAGGATGGTTTAGAACAGAATATTTCGTTAGTTATTGCCAAATCAGCGATCGCATTATTAGACATGGGGGTAGATTTTACCGAACCATTTCAGGTGGGACTGGAATTTGGCACACGTTACAACAAAGCAGGCTGGAGTACAGGCTTAACTATCCATACTTGCATGATGAATTTGCTGCCTTATCTAGATGCAGAAGACAAACCCCGCGCCCTTTTTCAAGGACTTTCAGCAGTCGCTAGTGATAGCACTGGAGCGCCGCCCCACTTCGTAGTTCATCCATTGCCCAATTCTACTGTTGACCTCAGTACCCTCAAAAGCTGGTTTTGCCAGTTTATTGAGGTGCGTGATAGTGAAGCAGCAGAGAGATGTTTGGTATCTGCAATTCGGGCGGGAGCTAATTCTGAGCAACTTGCAGACATGCTGTTCACATCAGCTACAGACCACTGTTACATTGATAGCGGTCATGTACTCGACTTCATTAACAAGGCACTGGAAGCCCTGGATGCCGTTGATTGGCAAGGGGCAGAGTCAGTTTTGGCAAGTCTAGTTTCTGGTTTAGCAACTGCTTCCCGCATGGAAGAATCCAATTCCTGGTGTTACCCTCTAGATTTAGCTGGAATTCTGAAATCTGCCTTTGAGCAGTTACCTATGGTTTTGGCAGCAGGACAACCTCGACAAGGAACTTGGTCAGGTGAGGAGGAATTGGTGCCGATTTTGTTAGGGGAAGACCCACAGAAAATTATCAACTCTCTTTTGACTGCTCTGGAAGCTGGTTGTACTGAAGAACAATTGGCAGGTGTAGTTACGTACACAGCAGCACTTCGGGTAGCCCGTTTCCACACTAACAACGATTTTGGCGACTGGAATTCAGCGCACCATCCGTTCACTTTTGCCAATGCGGTGCATCAAGGATTACGACGAGTGCCAACGCTTGAATTACTACGAGGTGTGTTTGATGCTGCTATGAGTGTATATCTGAATCGTTTTTTGAATGTGCCACCAGCAAGACTCCCAGAACCAAAAGACTCTGCTCAAAATCCTGAAGAATTGCTCAACCAACTACCGGATTTATTAAATCGCCAACAACAAGTAAATCAGACAGGTCAGTTAGTGGCTGATTATTTGTATAGTGGCGGCTCTGTTGAGCGACTGATGGCAATGTTGGGTAAGTTGATGCTGCGAGAAAATCGGGAGTTTCATGTGATTCAGGAAATAGAAGCAGCTTTTAGACAATACTCGCTGTTGGGTGAAACTCCTGCTGGTATCCATGTACTAGTTGCTGCTGCTCGTTATTTAGCAGCACACGCACCCACAATGCGATCGCAAGGGCAAACCTATCAAATTGCAGATCGGTTGCATAAAGGCGATCGCCTGTTTGAAGAATCGTAATTTAGCTAATCTTGGGAGACTTAATAATTGCTGCGATCGCCTGATACAGGATATTTGTGCGATCGCGGCAATTTCTGCCTTGTGACTAAGGCGTGTCATCAAATAGGTATCATGCTAAGAGAGAAGCCATCGGTCGCGGTAAAGGTGGACTAAGTACGAAAATTCACGCCTTGGTCGATGCCTTGGGTAATCTAACTGGCTTTCATTTGACTCAAGGACGAGCATGTGATCTTGATGGAGCCGAGGTGTTACTCGAAGACCTTGCAGCCGATACACTGATTGCAGACAAAGGATACGATGCTGATGAGCGCGTAATTGAACGACTTGAACAGCATAGCAAAACGGTGGTAATTCCGCCCAAACACAATCGCATTCTCCAACGTGAATATGACAAAGATTTATACAAAGCACGACAACGGAAGTGAGAATTTTTTTGCCCAACTCAAACAATATCGAGCGATCGCCTATATGATCATTCGCTACTATATTATCTAATTCAATCGGCTTCACTTATACATCGAAATAACGAACCGCAGAGGCGCAGAGTATACAAAGACAAGTCAGAGCGGCGGCTTCCGCCGTTAGCGTAGCGGTAGCGAGTCCGCGAGCGTCTCTGAACTTCTCCCAAGGGGAGACGCTGCGCTAACGGTAGAAATCAGAGTTTCAGAGATATTTTGCGTAAGTCCTATTCTGGACAAAAAACCTCAGAAATCAAACTTTTTCCAAAGCCTTCTTGTTTCTCGTAGCATACTCCTTTTTCAGCATTGGTAGAGCAGCAAGGATTACACCTATACCAAAGATAGTAGACGGTTCAGGAATGGAGGAAGAAGATGTATTAATACGTTGAGCAAAGATACCTGCTTGCGTACCTTGTGTTTGCCAAGCGATGACAAATTCTCCTAAATCATTATTAGCAATATTAGCAATAACTGACGACTTAATTCCTGAAGCAATAGTGAAGCGATCGCCGATTATATTGCCTGATGTACCTATAAACTGCCCAATTAAGCCAGAGTCGCTTGTCCATGCAACTAAATAAACTTGTAATGTTTTATTAAAAGTAACAGAAAAGTTATCGTAAGTGAAATTTCTATCTAAAATAATATCACTGCCAATTGGTCTTCCATTCTCATCAAGAAAGTGACCACGGATTTGTGTATCATTCGCAAGTCCATAAACAACAAGGAATTTTTGACTAATAGGGTCAAAACTTGTTCTGATGGGTATTAGAGGCGTTGTACCTGATTTAAAATCTGGCGGCGGTACAATTTCAAATTGTTTGCTTATCAGTCCACTGTCTGCATTAATAAAACGACCTTGTAACGTATAGTTGCTCCCGAAAGAACTTCCTTGATCCCGCCAGGTTGCTAAATATCGGTTGTGAACACTATCCAATGCAACCTGCCCATTGGGGCCGCTTTCATTAGAAGTATCAAGACGAATGTTAGAATTAATTAAGGTTCCATCCGATTTAATTCGCTGCCCCAAGATTATGTTAGATGGATAGATGCTATCTGGGTCGAAGGCTCTAGCTGTCTGCAAATATTTGTTAACTTGAGGATTATAAAGTAGACTAATTTCTTGCGCTGCACTACTGATTAAAAAATTGTCTCCAATCAACTCGCTATCTGCTGTTATTAGTTGACCAACAGAGCTATTATAAGGAAAAATTGGGTTTCCTTGAACTCCAAAACTCACTAAGTATTGATTATCAGTACTGTTATAAGCAATAACTGGCCCAAAAATAACACTTAACTTTCGAGGAAATAAGTTGATGTTTCCCTCAATTAAAGAACCTGTAGTCGTGAACCTCTGTGATGTCAAAGTTTGGAAGCCCATTGTTACATTTTTCCATACAGCTATGTACTCTTGATCAACACTGTTGTATGCTAAGGATGGTTCAGAAGCGTATGAACTTGTCCCTTCTGATAGTTTAATAGGATTGCCAATTAGCACTGCATATGCAGAGTTAATTCCTATCGTTGTCAAAGCCAAGACAGTGGGAAAAATAACAAATTTAATTTTTTTGAAAATTTTTCTATTCATGTCACTTCTGAATGTTTGAAAAGTTAGCAGATAGTGCAAAATTATCTAATTCAATCGGTTTCACTTCTAGATCGAAATTGGGAGCGAAAGGCGATGATTTTGCGACTGGTTATGTAGACGATGAGAAGATTTAAACGTAAAGGAACGCAGAGGTTAACGCATAGGCGCTTCGCCTTCCCGCAGGGTAGGAACGCAGAGTAAAAACTACAGTTGGGATTAAAATCGCTGACCTGTGGTAACTTCAAATCTAACTTCTCCTTGGTCGCTAATTCCTAAGTCGCCTCGAATCAGCCCAAAGGATGAGTTGACTCGTAATCCTAAGCCGTAACCAAAGCCACTTCCAGGTTTGTCTCGCAGCACTCCTGGTTCTCCTAGCACGGTGTCGCTAGATCCGAAATCTGAGGCGAAGTCAGTAAAGAAAACTCCTCCTATTGACTGGAAAATTGGGAAACGATATTCCACCGAAGCTAAACCATAACTCCGACCACTGGCAACTTTTCCATAACCGTAACCTCTGACAGAATCTAGCCCACCAATATTAAAGGCATCAGCTGGGGGAAAATCTCCAATAGTCGTACCAATTTGTAAATTAATCGCCAACATTTCGGGATTATTGGTTGGTTTACCTTTACCTATCCAACTGACTGGTAAATACTGAATATAATCTCCGCGTAGGCGGTTGCTGGAAATATTGCCTAGTCCAATGGGAATCGCTTGTTCTGTGCTGAGGGTGAGGATTGATCCTTGAGTCGGATTGTCTTTGCGATCGCGTTGATCTCTGGATACAGCAAATGATACTGTAAATAGGTCATCAATGCCAGTACCGCTCACAGATAGAGGACTCCCTAAGCTATCGACCTGGGCAACGTTATATTCGTGATCGCGTAGGCTAATTCTGGTATAGTTGAGTGCCACTGATGTATCCCAGTCATCAAAAGCTCCTAAAACTGCCACAGAACCGCCAAATCTTCCCTCACGCACTTTGTCGCCGTTAGCTAATCTGATATCTTCGTTGAAGGTTCCCGATATATCTCGACGACGAAAAGCTCTAATGCTATAGCCTAAGCGGTTTGGTTCTTCACGACGATAAGGGCTAGTGAATTGACCATTAAACTGGACATCTTTAGTGCTTATCTGCACAATTGTATCTAATTTATCGTTAAGACCACTGATATTTGCATCTTTATAACCCACCCGACCGTATAGCCCAACATCATCGTTATTACCGCCTCCTAAGATTAGAGAAGGGAAGCTACGCTCTGTGATTTCATAGATGATATTAATGTTGGAGGTATCTTCTTCTCGGTAAACATTGACTTGATTAAATGACTCTAATCTCCTCAATCGTTGCAAGTCTGCTTCAAGTAAATCTTCACGAAATACCTGACCAGGTTTGAGTCTCAGCAGACCCATGATAAAATCTTTCTGAGTACGTCCTTTGATCGGCTGACCTTTATCATCGTGCAATTCACCTTTTTGATTAATAAAACGAATCTGGATATCTTTTACAACTTTCTGAGAAAATTCCATCGCCTGGGTATCTACTGAAGTCGCTCGTACATAATCACCATATTTGGCATACTCTCCCTCTATCGGGATCGTAGCTTCCGGTGTCACAATACCACTAGGGCTATCCTGAGTAGAAGATTGCAAGTCTGCAAGCGCCTGCCGATTTTCCATACCCACTAAGATTACTGCGATCGCAACTACAGTTATTTGAACTAGCATATTGAAAATCCGTTAGTCTTATTAAGCTTACGACATAGAAGTTGCTTTAGACCCAGGAAAAGGCATAGTCTGGGAAATAGAACCAATCCGCGAAAATTATGAGCGAGAAATACTCAGATTTAAGCTCTTGTTTGGCTTTTTTATAGATAATTACAGTGAAGAATTATTTGTTAAATCCACTTACATATAAAAAGCAATGAGAGAAAAACCTAAACAACAAATGCGTATCTGGGGAATGTTGTGTCATTTTTCGGCTTTATTAGGATGGATGTTATTGTGTTTTTTGGTACTTATTGGCATCCCTTTATATTTACCTTTAAATCTATTGGCTCCACTGATGATTTGGCGATTTAAAAAAGCACAATATCCCTGGATTGATTTCCAAGGAAAGGAATCCTTGAATTTTCAAATTACTTGGACATTATATACCTTAATTGTCATGGCAATCTCCTTATTTGTGGTATTAACTAGTTTTAGTTGGGCAGTGAGTGCTAATAGTTCAGTTAATCAAGTAGAAATAACTCTAGACAGTTTACTAGTTGTGTTCATGTTATTAATATTATTCATTTTAATAGTACAATCATTTGTAGTGACTTTTGCCGCAATCAAAGCTTATAATGGTGAGCATTATCGTTATCCTTGGACAATTAGAATTCTCCGATAAAAAATGATTAAGCCTCTGTTGTTTAACACTTCCAATTTTCAAGAAAGACTAAAGTTTTACATCTTTATCGCTCCCTCTATGGGCTGTTGGCATGATTAAATCTTAAAAGTTGCCTTTTGAGCTAAGATTTTTTTAGATTTACATGATTGCATGATCAAGCAAAAATTAAATGCTATAAAATAAGATGAACAAGTCATATTAAGCAAATAGTAAGTTGTATAATTATAGGAGTAAATAATGATATGATTGGGATTGCGATCGCCGGCACTGGATTTGGTCAAAAAGTCCACATCCCTGGATTCCAAGCACATCCTCAAACTGAGATAGTTGCTGTTTATCACCGAGATATAAATAAAGCCAAAGCCATAGCAGAATCCCATCATATCCCGCACGCTTACGACTCACTTACAGATATTGTGGCATTACCAGCAGTGCAAGCAGTTAGCATTTCTACGCCGCCATTTTTGCACTATGAAATGGCAAAAACCGTATTGCAAGCTGGGAAACATTTATTACTAGAAAAACCGACAACCTTAAATGCAATTGAAGCTAAAGAACTTTATCAGCTAGCTAAAGAAAAAGGCGTGATTGCGACTATAGATTTTGAATTTCGTTTTGTACCAGCATGGCAGTTATTTGCTGAATTATTGTCAGAAGACTATGTGGGTAAGTTGCGCTTAATTAAAATTGATTGGTTAGGTTCTTCTCGTGCTGATACTTCACGCCCTTGGAATTGGTATTCTGACAAGGATAAAGGAGGCGGTGCATTGGGGTCGTTGGGTTCCCACGCCTTCGATTACATTCACTGGTTATTCGGGCCAGTCCGCAGATTAAGCGCCTATTTAACTACTGCTATTCCCACACGAGTTGACTCTGTTAGTGGGGAATCTAAGCCAGTAGATACAGATGACAACTGTATATTAACACTGGAATTAGCGGATGGCACACCTTGCAAACTTTCTATCAGTGCGGTTGTTCATGCACCAAGAACCCATTGGGTAGAAGTATATGGCGATCGCGGTACATTAATTCTGGGCAGTGAAAATCAAAAAGATTATATACATGGTTTTCGTGTTTGGGGTTCCCAGCCAGGTAAACCTTTAACGGAAATAGAAATACCGAATCGGTTAATTTTTCCGAAGAATTATGCGGATGGGCGCATTTGTGCATTTATCCGCGTAGTAGACCAATGGGTGCAAGGAATTGACCGCAATCAGGAAATTACACCATCGCTGCGAGAAGGAATTTATTCTCAGTTGTTGATGGATTTATCCCATGAATCTCATAAAAAAGCAAGTTGGGTAAATGTACCGAGTTTGGAAGTTTATCTTGAAAGCTAGTAGTCAAAAAGGAGTTAGGAGTGCGGTGTGATATTTAAAGTCGTTCCCCAGTAACTGTTTACGGGATAATACGGACAATCGCTTGCTTTTATTTATTTTTTCCACTACTATATCAGTAATAACCTAATACCTCTTCAGATAGATATCTTGAAGTAGATATTGACTTTAGCGCGGTTTTAATAGTCGGAAAAATCAAGTATATTATAAATATCAGTAATGTCAAATCAACTCAGAATTTCAAAAGAATGGGAAGAAGCAATTATAGATTGGATAATTGCTGAAATTAGAGAGAAAAATTTTGTTACAGAGAATACAGGTATATTACAATTGAGTGCTGAGTATTCAGGTGTACTAGCAGTTCACTTGTCACACAAATTGTCGAGGAGAGGGAAACCTTTACCAATTGAGGTGATTAAAATACCTCTTGTCAGTGAATTTAAATTAGAAATTAGTCAAGATATATTAGATAGATATTCGAGGCTAATTATTGCAGATAGCGGTTGTATGAGTGGTAACAATTTTAAGAATGTGTGTAACATTCTTTTAGATTATGGTTTTAAGCGTGAATCGCTTTTGTTTGTTTGCTGTGCTTGCAACACTGACTCTATATTTAAGCCTGATATTTGTCCGGTCTATTTTCCTTTAAAACGCTTGATGTTACAGTTCGACTGGGAGTGTAAAACAAATATCTGGGATGAGAATACAAAATTTGATCAACAAGAGAGATATGAATTACCAGTAAAACAAATGCTCTTTTCAAGCAATAGTACAAATGGTACTAAGGAATAGTTGTGTATGAGAATAATAGGTATGGATATTAAAGTTGAGCATCAACCTACTCAAACAAAACTTAATAATTTAGATGTGTATAAATGGCCTATTTGGATGAAAGAGCCATCAAAGTTCCCAGCATTTTATGAAGTAGCTGAAATGTGCTATTTCCTAGAAGGAGAGGTAATCGTGACTCCAGATTCAGGTGAGCCAGTAAGGATTGTCGCAGGTGACTTAGTAACTTTTGGTGCTAGTTTATCTTGTACTTGGGATGTAAAAAGTGACATCAAAAAGCATTACTGCTATGCAATTCAAGTTAATCAAACACCAAGCGAAGAAGAACTCAAAGATTTAGATATTTTTAACTATCCTATTTGGACAAAAGAAGTATCAGACATAGCACAAGTCTACGATGCAGATAAACTTTGTTACTTTCTTGAAGGCGAAGTTTTGGTAAATCCTATCTGGGGAGAGCCAGTCCATATTAAAAAAGGGGATTTGGTTACATTTCATGCTGGTGTATCTTCCACTTGGCAAGTGAAAAGTGATGTAAAAATCCACTATTGCTACCCTGATTAGGCATAGCCGCACCTTCAAAACTAATGTAAATCTTCCCAACGACTCTACGAAAAAGGTTATTAGCGTCAAGATATGATCAACCTGTTTCGGTTTATCGATTAGACATCTGGTGAAATTAAATATGCGTTATCTAGAACCCTTGTAGAGACGCGAAATTTCGCGTCTCTACATTTTTTTTCGGAGATGTCTATTGCATGATGAAATTACCTGAAGAATTAGAGAACAGTTTTTGGCAAGAAGTAACTCAATATGAGGAGGAAAAGAAAATGCTGTATATTACCAGCGTAGAAAGAAGGGGTATTCAACAAGGTATTAAATTGGGGAAGAGAGAAGGACTCTTTGAAGGTATTGAAATGGGTTTGGAATTAAAGTTTGGCAGCGAAGGACTAAATATATTACCAGAAATTCTCCAAATACAGAACGTAAAGAGATTAAGGGCTATTCTGACCAGTATCAAAACTGTGAATTCTCTAGAAGAACTCCGGCAAATCTATCAATAATTTACTACTTATACTCGACTCTAAAAAGCTGCGATGTCTGAGACAGGGTGCTATATCTTAATACACTCCCTTTAATCCAA
The DNA here is from genome assembly GCF_029379315.1 of Nostoc sp. S13. GTDB lineage: Bacteria > Cyanobacteriota > Cyanobacteriia > Cyanobacteriales > Nostocaceae > Nostoc. Next base: position 96,590 of record NZ_JAQYWQ010000003.1, on the reverse strand, counting down.
TCTCATTCTTTGCCAATTTTGATATATTAAATTAAATTAAGAATTATTGCAAAATAGTAAACAATTTTTGGGAATATCACCCAAGCTAATTAAAAGGTTTACGCCGAATGGATATTTTAATAGAATAATCTCATCAAAAGATTCGCAGAAACATAAATGGACTGGATTACACTACTGCGATCGCTACAGTCTGATTTTATTAAAAGGTTAACATCTGGTTGTCTGCTTCATTGTGAAACAGAAGGTCAATATAGTGAATTAACTATAATCTCTGGAGAAAGGTTAAAGGCACTACGGGAATTTTGCTGGGTGATGGCTGAGAAATATAAGCGTGTTTCGCCAGTGCGTGATGTTTTTATTAGCTATCTCAAAGGGAAATTGGGTGAGGAAGTTGTCAAAGAACGTTTAGCTGATTTTATTACCGAAGTCGATTATGAAAAGCGATTTGGCGGCGATGGCAATATAGATTTTACCTTGACTTCTGACCCATCTATTGGTATTGAGGTTAAATCTCGTCACGGTAGTATTGATAGAGTTAGATGGTCAATTAGTTCTGAAGAGGTGGAAAAAAATGCAGTTGTAGTTTGCATTTTGATTCAAGAGGATGTGAGTGAAGCACAATCTGAGTATCACCTTTTCTTGGCTGGCTTTCTCCCAACTCGGATGATTAAGTTGAAAACTGGTAAAATTTCCTTTGGGATAGAACAATTACTGTATGGTGGTGGTTTATGGTGCTATTTAGAACAGTTACAATCTTCTCTGAATAATTCTTATAAGCAACAACCACCAATTTATAAATACCTTCCGAAACAGGAAATTTCATCTAAGACAACTACTAATCAATTGATAAAATCTTCTTTTCAACCTGAATTAGAGAACTTTCACCAATATCGTAACGAAGATTTAAATATACTTTATGTAAAATTGGGTGATGAATGTTTTGAAAAAGGAGAATATACAAATGCAATAACCAACTATAATCAAGCTTTAAAATTTAAATCTAGCAGTGTTGATTTATTATATTATAAACGAGGTTTGGCTTACTATAAAATAGGAGATTATGAAGCTGCGATCGCAGATTATTCTCAGGCAATCCAGATGAATCTTCATGATGCTAAATCTTACAATAAGCGAGGTTTAGCTCTGTCTCAACTGGGGCGATTAGAAGAAGCAATTAATGATTATACCCAGGCGATCAGAATTAATCCTAATGTTGCCGTAGCTTATAAAAACCGGGCTGAAGCTCGTTCTCACATAGGAGATAATCAAGGAGCAATTGAAGATTATACACAGGCTATTAAAATTAATCCCCATTATGCTGATGCTTATAAAAACCGTGGGATTGCTCGTTATTTATTAGGCTCTCAACCGGCATTTCCCCAAGCAATCAAGATTAATCCTAAAGATGCCATAGCTTATAAAAAACGTGGTAATGCTCGTTCAGATTTAGGAGATTTGGAAGGAGCAATTGAAGATTATACTCAATCAATACAGATTAATCCTAATTATGTAGATGCTTATTACAACCGTGGTAATGCTCGTTCAGATTTAGGAGATTTGGAAGGAGCAATTGAAGATTATACTCAAGCAATACAGATTAATTACAATTATGCAGATGCTTATTACAATCGTGGCAATATTCGTTTAGAAATAGCAGATAAACAGGGAGCAATTGAAGATTTTCAAAAAGCGGCAGACATCTATCGTCAAGAAGGTAAGCTAGAAGCACTCAAAGATACACGAGAAAGAATATTAGATTTAGAAATAGAAGAATCATTAGACGTTTTAAACTTCTAGAAAATCGATGAATTCGGTTGAAGAAGAATCCAGAATTCAGAATCAAGAAGCAATAGGCTTGGTGTTAAGGCTAAAACTCCTTGTGAAAGTCAATTTTTTTTAACGTAGACACCAAATTATTTTTCCCTATACCCCCCAGCGTAGTCAATTACACAAATTGTCCTATATAATTTGTGAGTTCCATAAGCAACACCAGACACTTTAAAAGCACCATTAAAAATGTTTTTTCTATGACCGCGATCGGGCACACCATCATCAATAATTAACTGCATGACGATATCTTGGGCAGTGTTTGGGCCATAACTGATATTTTCCCCTGCGGTTGTTTGCCATCTACCGTAACGGTTAATGCGAGTAAAGGGATCGCTACCATCGCTACCATCATGACCTGTAGCACCTTTTGAGCCTTGGTCTTTAACATGGTCTTTTGCTCCTAAAGACATACCTTTAGATGCACTCAACGCTCCCACAGAACGTGCTGACTTCAGAAATGCGATCGCTTCATCGACTGCGTTGACTCCTTCTTGAGTTCGCAAATACGTATTATTAGAAATTTTGACTCGGTTCCCCTGAAAGCGGTTTCTATAGTTTTCCAAAATCGGGAGGTATGCCTTGGGATTTGTTCGTACTTTATTTGTTTCAATAATTACCTGTTGTTCCAGCGATGAAAGGTAACTCGCCTTTGTTAATAAAGTCGGACTGGCTGGTTGAACTACTGCTGGGTTAGATTGAAACACTTGATTTGAGCAGCCGAATATCAGGGAAAGTGGCAAAAATACCCAAAATCTAATGCGATGCATTAATTACCTCACAATTTTTCTATGGATTAATTTAGTGAATTAGAAGAAATAATAATTTTCAACACACACGAAAGTTTATAGACGCTTCTTTATTCATAATTTTAGAAGCGGCTTTTTATCATACATTAGAACTTCGATCAGTCCCCTAAAAAGCAATACAGTTCAGTTAAGCATTTCTTCCTTCTCTTTGCGTCCTTTGCGGTACCTTACGGGAAGCCGCTTCTCTACGAGAGGCTGCGCCAACGCCTCTACGTTAAAAAATTGACTTTGACAAAGAGTTTTAGCCTTAACCCAAGCATATTGCCCTAAGAAGAATAGAAATAAGTTCATCAAGAGTATAGATAACGCTGTTATTGTCTTTGTTCCTTGAGTGTTAAAAAACATTACTAAATACCTGTTGTAATCTAGTTAACACTGGAACGTAAAGCACAAAAAAAATTTTAATTTATTCTGCCTGATTTTAAGTAAAATAATTCAAAACCTTCAGTATTTGTAGCTACTCCCCAACTCCAATTATTTTTCCCTATACCCCCCAGCGTATTCAATTACACAAATTGTTCTATATACTTTGTGAGTTCCATAAGCAACACCAGACACTTTAAAAGCGCCGTTAAAAATGTTTTTTCTATGACTGCGATCGGGCACACTATCATCAATAATTAATTGCATGACGATATCTTGAGCAGTGTTAAAGCCATAAATGATATTTTCACCTGCGGTTGTTTCCCATCTACCATAACGGTTGATGCGAGTGGAGAAGTTGCTACCATCGCTACCATCATGACCTGTAGCACCTTTTGACCCTTGGTCTTTAACATGGTCTTTTGCGCCTAAAGACATACCTTTAGATACACTCAACGTCGCTACAGGACGTGCTGATTTTAAAAATGTGATCGCCTCATCGACTGCTTTAACTCCTTCTTGAGTTTGCCAATAAGTATTATTAGAAATGTTGACTAGGTTTCCCTCAAAGCGCTTTCTATAGTTTTCTAAAATCGGGAGATATGACTGGGGATTTGTTCGTACCTTATTTGTTTCAACAATTACCTCTTGTTCTAACGATGAAAGGTAACTCACTTTTGATAAAGTCGGACTAGTTTGTGGAACTACTGCTGGGTTAGAGTATGCTACAGACCGGTTAGATTGAAACAGTTGGTCTGAGCAGCCAAATATCAACCCAATTGGCAAAAACACCCAAAATTTAAGGCGACGCATTCATTACCTCACAATTTGTCTATGGATTAATAGTTTGAGTGAATTAGACAAAATAAATCTGCAAATGCTTATGTAGTATATTGTAACCTCGACAACACTAAAACATAAATAACAACAAAAATTTTTTCAATTTCTGATGTCTGCTTGCAAATTTACACTTTGAGAAACCAACGTTGTCGATACATCAGAACACCAACAGCCCACCACAATAACACGGTGACTATGGCAAACAACAGGGAACCATTCAGCGCCCCCGCCCAAGATCCGAAAAAATTCTGGTAAATCCAATTGTAGGTACTTTTAGCATCTTTGCCTGTGCCGATAGTGGTTTTCACTAAGATTTTAATCAACAAAACAGATGGAACGAAAAGAGCGATCGCATTTAAGCCCATAATTTCAAAAGGTTTACTCCAGCGACGATTCAGCCGTACTTCGATCAGTTCATAACAAGCTGCTAGCAAAAGTAGCGCCCAACCGCTAGTGAAGACTACATAGGAACTTGTCCACAGCTTTTTGTTGATGGGGAATGTCCACCCCCACGCCCAACCGATAATTAAACAGCCAACTCCAAATAATCCTAACCCGATACTTGTGCGTGAATGTATAGTTTGGCTGCGTATCCATTGTCCAGTGAAGTAGCCAGCGAGAACACTTACTATCGCCGGAATAGTACTGAAAAGTCCCTCTGGATCTCCCATAAATTTGAAACCATCACCTTTGTATAAATGTGCTTTGGGAATAATCAGGCGGTCAATATAAGCGCCGAAATTACCTTCCCGCGTCAGAACTCCCGCACCATAATCGGGTATTGGTACATACATCATCGTTAGCCAGTAGCCGATAAGTAGCACTGCTGCCAGTATCCATTGACCTTTACGCGGCAGGTTGAGAACAGTTACGGAAGCTAGCAAATAAGTAAGGCTGATGCGTTGCAACACCCCCATAATGCGAATACTACTTAAGTCAAAAGTCCAAACACCCTGATTCCAAAAGCCATTTAGTAGCAATCCCAACCCAAAGAGAATGGCAGCGCGGCGTAAGATGCGCCAGTAAATAGCTGAAGTTGGTTTATTGCTTTCGGTGTACTTTGACAGCGAGAAAGTCATCGCTACACCGACAATGAAGAGAAAGAAGGGGAATACCAAGTCAGTTGGTGTGCAACCGTGCCAATCGGCATGGGCTAAGGGAGGATATACATCATCTGCGACTCCCGCCATATTGACGAGAATCATCGCAGCGATCGTAATGCCGCGAAAAACATCTAGTGAAGTCAGGCGCATAAGCGGAATTTTGTGTTAGATGAGTATCTAAACTATCCCGCTTAATGCAGCTAATCAAGCAAAATTTATGGTTCTTCAGTAAAATCATCGACATATTGTTAAAGGGCATTGCTGAATCTGGGGATGATTTTTACCTCACGCAAAGGCGCAAAGGCGCAAAGTAACTACCTTTAGCTTTTGTCAAAAATCTCAATTCATCCCGCATTTATGCAACGCCTGTTAAAGGCTTACCTTTTGGAGAAAAACCAGTGCAATATCTAAATTAAGAGAAATTACTCAGATTTATATATTATTTTTTTAAAGCCTAAAATTATTCACGAATTTTACTGAACCACAAAACTGCTTTCCTAAGTCAAAGTAGCTCTAGAGCATCAATTCAGTAATCAAAAACCTTACCCTCCAGTCTCTTTTCTTACCAGAAAAGGGAGAGTTAAACTCTGCTATGGGCTTTGGAGAGGGGTTGCGCGAGAGCTTCTTGCAGGATTAGTAAATTGGTGTTATGGAACCCTCTTTAACGATGTTCTAACAAGGGACATGAAGAATAAACAAACTCTATTTGTTCATTAAAACCATTTGTTGTTGACTACTGCGATACGTTTGGTGGGCTTCTCTACGAGACCCTGCCCGAATGCCGACGCAATTTATTTTATTCATTGATAGGACTAGATTGAGAATCTTGCAATCTGCAAGTTTCAACAATTTTGATTGTCTAAATTCTGATAAGAGTTTATAGTACTACGAAGTTTTCCCTTACCCTTTCTCGGCAGATTTTACCATGATTTATTCTAATAAATTGCAGAAATATTTCGCATATTTCTCTTTATCTGTAGTATTAGTAGCTGATTTACTAATCACACAAAAAATTCCTCCAGTTTTTGCCCAAACCATAAATTCATCTATCGGTAATGCTGTGACATTCAGTTGCAATGATAGTGAAGCGACAATCAAAGCTAAAAATGGCCCTCAAGTAAAGAATGGAAATACAACCATTTACATTGGTTATCAGCAAGTATCATCTAATAACAAAAACCCTGTAACTATCCGTTTCAATAATGGAATGAAAACATGGTGTCGTACTGATTACGAAACAACAAATGACGATGGTACAGGTTATGGATTGTTTTGGGATGGGGGGAATGTTTTATATGGCGTTTACTCTTCCACTGGCAGTCAGACTGGTAATGATTTCCGCCGCTTTGCTACTGGGCGTTGGTTGTCTACCTATGGTAGCGGAGGCGGGCCAAAAGTCGCGGTTGTAGCCCGGATTAATCCAGCTAATGGCGAGGTGAACTATGCCACATTTTTATCTGCCAAAAAGCCAACTGATGGACAAACTAACTCTTTAGTTGTCAACAAGTTATCATGGAATGGCACAAATTTGACTGTGCAAGCAACTTCATGGTGGACTCCCCGTAGTGCTAATACAAATTCCATGACTTGCTCTGGTTCATCACCTTATCAATACACAGCCATATTCACTGGCGATTTAACAAAGGTTAACTCAGCTTCAGCAGTTACTTGTAGTTAACGTGAGCTTGATAAACCTCTCCCTGCTTTGAACTAAAGTTCAAGTCTGCCCCTCTTTGAGCCTGCTACAGTGTACACAGAAGTTTTTCTCAACGCAATTGATCGTTAAGTCTCATAACCTCAACAAAGGTTATGCTACGCTTTCACCTGCCCCTCTCCGAACTCACGGAGAGGGATGTCAGATAACTTGTGAGTAGCGATCGCACTTTATCATTTATCTACGCCTAATTTATCCCATGCGGACGATGAATAATCGTCTCCACCACCCGCCGCTTGGCTTTTGGATCAATACCTACCAAGCGCACATACTCACCGCTATATTCTGTCAGAGTTGATTCCAAATTTGAGATGGCATCAGACTCGCTATCAATGTGGCTATGAACACAACTTTGCCAAGAACCTGTGCGGAAACGGCGCTCATCTACGTGTTCAATACTAATTTTGTAACCTTGAGATAATAATTCCCTAATTTGTGCTTGTGTCTCTAGGGTCAAATGTGGGCTTGATACTTCCTCTTTCTGGAATCCATTAATTTTTGCTTCTTGACTTGCTGCGCCATTTGACGGCTGACTAATTGGTGTTACAGCAGCAGGTGGTGCAGATTGAGAATTTCTACCTCGATTGAGTCGGTTATAATCATCAACCAAATGGGAATTTTCCACCCGTTTTTGTTCACCAACGAGGAAGTTACCAGACTCGATTAAGTGAGACAGCCTGAAATCTGGCTTTTTAAACTCTGGTGGCCCTTCAACGCTGTTCACCACACTTAACGATACCCGCTCAAAACCTACTTGATGGATGTAGTTGCGGATTTGTTCGTCATAAATGCGCGATCGCAAAGCGCTAAAAAAGTCAATGGATTGATTGACAAAAGTATCAACTAGCTGTTCAATTTCCTTCTGTGAGAGTCCATCGGGTTCAAAAATTCCCTTGACAATTCCCACCTTATCGTCTCGGTTCGGTTCCCAGTAGAATTTATCCATCCGTCCATCCCGAATTAACGGTGCATAGAGGGTGGAAAAATCATTACCTGTGACAATAATCGGCACACGACGTAAAGGCGTGGAATCATAGCTTCCAGGCAACTGCACATCTGTGGGATTATCAGCAATATTCATCAGTGTGGCATTCACCAACTGCGTATTTACAGTATATTGAGTACCTTCATCAAAGCGTCCAGCCCCCGCATCCAAATCGTTAATCATCAAAACACACATTTTACCGCGTACTTTGATCAGTTCTGCTGTTTCCCGATAGCGCAGCCGAATTAACCGCGCTGGATCTCCTGCATCTGGACTTTCCAATTCGCCGCCAGATATGTTAGTTACCTCGATACCCATTTTCTCGAAGACTAATTGACATTGAAATGTTTTGCCTTCTCCTTTGCGTCCATGAATACCCAAAATCACGGGAACTCGCACACCAGAAAGCTTTAGAAAGTTTTTGGTGATGTGGACAGCCAGTTTGTCTAGAAAGCGGGGAGCGATGTAATAACCCATAAAATTATCTTTGCCTAGCAGTGCTTAAAGTAATGTTAAGTTTTTTTTGTGATTAGTGTTTATTTATTTTTTGGTAGAAAAGGAGCGCTATCTACCATATACGCCTAATTGGATATGCATCAAAAATTTTCTCAGCACTCAATACAGGTATATTTTCAACTACCGACTGTGCAATTAAAAGTCGGTCGAATGGGTCACGGTGATGCAAAGGTAGTGTAGCAACAATAGTAACGTGGCTAATTTTGATATCGAGTAACCTCAAATTGTTAAGGTTGAGTTGCTGTGTGATGAATATCTCAAATGGCTGATTGAAACGAAGCTTTCCTAAATTTTGCTAAGTATAGCTATTTCACAGAGACTAGCTATACTTAGCAAAATTTCATTATTCTCATCATTGATTAAATCTAGAACTTGATTACTAAGTCTTGAATTGTCCGTCACATACCAAATTAAAGTATGTGTATCCAACAGTAAGATCATTCCATATATTCCTTAAAATCTTCGAGTGGTGCATCAAAGTCATCAGATATTGTAATTAAACCCTTGGCGCTTCCAGGTTGACGGCGGCGTTTAACTGGCGATACAGGAGTTAACTTTACTAAAGGTTGATTATCTTTGATGATAATAATTTCATCACCACTGAGTGCTGCTTCAATCAACTCAGGTAAGTTTTGAGATGCTTCAGGGAGAGTAATTTGTTGCATAACTCCTACCTTTGAATAGAAAGACTAAAGTGCTACCACCATCCTAACTTTGAATTCTCGATTAAATTAAAGGAAACCAATTTAACCAAGCCTCCCAATTTTCTACAATTTGGGCAAATTCTGTGTAACCGCTTGCTCGAGGATGAACACCATCATTAGCTTTTGCCTCATTTATCCAGATGTTTGATTTTTCTAATATCGGAAAAACATCTAAATAAGGTACATTTAATTCATTACAAATCAAAGCATACTGTTTAGATAAATCGGTATTTCTCTGCCTCCTTTGAGGGTTTTCTTGTTCTGCATATGGCGCAGAACCAACCATCAACACAGGGTACAACTTTTGAGCTTCACTTAAAATTTCACAGGTATTTTTGATTGAATCTGCCAAATCCACGCGAGTTTTACCATTTTCTACTGTTGTGTCATTCAATCCAAAGGAAAATATAACTCTGCCATCATATTCTTTGGGTAAGCGAAGTGATACTTCCTGTAACCAACGCTTTGCTATACTAGTACTAGTATCTCGCCTAATTCCTAAATTATAGTAGGTGATATCATAGCCTTTTTTATTAGCATTAGCGCATATTCTCCCTGTCCAACCAAGACATTCTGGGTCGCCAGCACCATTAACAAAAGAATCGCCAACAAAACAAATTCTTACTTCCGGTAGATGCTGCAATTCCATTTATTACCTTATTAAAAAACGTAGAGAATAACTCCGCGTCCCTCTGCGTTTTCCTTCTCTGCGAGACGCTTCTCTACGAGAGGCTACGCCAATGAGAATGCGTTCCTTTGCGTTCCAAAACAAATCTAGTAAATAGGAGAGGCAGATAATTCTACCTCTCCTATAGAAATAAACCAATTAGTTAAAGCTTGTTAACTTTAGTATTTGTTGGCTTTGTTGGGTTTGTGAACAAGAAAGCTGAGAATTTGGCACTGCTTGATGTTGTCAAAACCCACAACCCGGATATAGCTGGTGTTGAATTGAGAACGGCATCCTTGAACTTCGCTCAATACTTCTTGAGTGGATTTAGCACCAAACAAAGGCAGCTTCCACATTGTCCAATATAATTCTGTTGGCTCAGAAGTTTCGTTAAACTCGATCGCTGGAATGTAACCTTGACTCAAAATATACTGGATCTGCTTGGCAATTTGAGCATCAGACAGGGGGGGTAGATAAGAAAGGGTTTCGTAACGACGCTCTTTTGGTAAAGTTTGCATAGCTTTTGATAATGGGTGGCGATTTTTTACTACTAGGTTGACCGAACTAATTGGATAAGTTATCTAAATTCGGATCTGAACTTGCTTGCTGTTCTGGTTGCAGGCTGGGGTTTGATGTGTCTATTCGTGTGATGCGTTCTAAATGCTGGCGACGTTGTTCCATGTTGGCTTGCTGAATGCCAGTGCGAACCATTTCCGGTAAAAATTCCATGATTTCTTCGGCAATGTGTTCTCTGACAGTCATGATTCGCAAAGCCAAATCTGGCTTTTCTCGCAGCAGTTGCTCAATGTATGATTCACCATCCTGAATTTTGCCAGATGAAAAGTTATGCAGCCACAGTTCTAATGGAGGATTCGTTTCGCCTAGCTGTGCCAATACTGTCCTTAGAGCCTGATAAGTCAGATAACTTTGGACAGTCTTGGCTGTGTCCTTTGCAATTTGGTTAAGATTCATGCTTGACCCCAGCCGTCAACAGTTATGAGTTATGAATTAAGAGTTATGAATTATGAATTAATGTAACTCTTAACTCCTAACTTCTAACTCCTAACTTTTGATCAGACGGTATCCATCGCTTCAAACTCGAACTTGATTTCTTTCCACAGTTCGCAAGCAACGGCTAATTCAGGAGACCACTTAGCGGCTTCGCGAATAATGTCGTTACCTTCACGAGCCAAGTTGCGGCCTTCGTTACGAGCTTGGATGCAAGCTTCTAAAGCTACGCGGTTAGCTGTAGCACCAGGAGCATTACCCCAAGGATGACCGAGAGTACCACCACCAAATTGCAGCACGGAGTCATCACCAAAAATTTCTACGAGTGCAGGCATGTGCCAGATGTGAATACCACCAGAAGCAACAGCAAATACTCCAGGTAGAGAAGCCCAGTCTTGGGTAAAGTATATACCGCGAGACTTGTCTTGTTCTACGTAGTTTTCACGTAACAAGTCAACGAAGCCCATTGTGATACCGCGTTCACCTTCCAGCTTACCAACCACTGTTCCAGTGTGGATGTGGTCGCCGCCGGACATCCGCAGCGCCTTAGCTAAAACGCGGAAGTGGATACCGTGGTTCTTTTGACGGTCGATAACGGCGTGCATAGCTCGGTGAATGTGCAGCAAAATACCGTTGTCACGGCACCAACGAGCCAATGTGGTGTTGGCGGTGAAGCCTGCTGTCAGGTAGTCATGCATGATGATCGGCTGTTTGAGTTCTTTGGCGAACTCAGCCCGTTTCAGCATTTCTTCACAGGTGGGGGCGGTAACGTTTAGGTAGTGACCTTTGATTTCACCGGTTTCAGCTTGAGCTTTGGCAATAGCTTCAGATACGAACAAGAAGCGATCGCGCCACCGTTGGAATGGTGCGGAGTTGATGTTTTCGTCGTCTTTGGTGAAGTCCAAACCACCACGTAAGCACTCGTATACAGCGCGTCCGTAGTTTTTAGCGGAAAGACCTAATTTGGGCTTAATTGTACAACCTAACAAAGGACGACCATATTTGTTTAACTTGTCACGCTCAACTTGAATACCGTGGGGAGGTCCTTGGAAGGTCTTCAGGTAAGCTATAGGAATCCGTAAGTCTTCTAGACGTAGTGCCCGCAAGGCTTTGAAACCAAATACGTTCCCCACAATGGAGGTCAACATGTTTGTTACAGAGCCTTCTTCAAACAAATCCAAAGGATAGGCAATGTAGGCGATGAATTGGTTGTCATCACCAGGAACTGGTTCGATGTCGTAGCAACGACCTTTGTAGCGATCTAGGTCGGTGAGCAAGTCTGTCCACACAGTTGTCCAAGTACCAGTGGAAGACTCAGCCGCTACAGCAGCAGCTGCTTCTTCGGGGGGAACTCCGGGCTGGGGTGTAACGCGGAATGCCGCTAAAATGTCTGTGTCTTTAGGTGTGTAATCCGGTGTGTAATAAGTTAGTCTGTAATCTTGAACCCCGGCTTTATACCCAGTTTTGCTCTGAGTCTTAGTTTGAGCGTAAGACATATTTTATCCTTCTCAGAAGTCACTCTTTTTACTTATCAAATCACGTTTTGGGCAACTTTTCTCATCCCGCTCTTTCCCCCCTTCACCGGGAAGAAGATCAGGAAAAATTTTTTTAAGGGTTGCTTTTGGTAGAGGGTAGAGTTTTGGCCGCGGACATGGTAGTTGTGGTAATCCTCCTCACCAGTGTTCTCACCTTTTAGGGGTACACGACCTAGCGCTTCTACTGTTCCCTCTTCCTACGAATCAAAATTCTTTTTTACCTCTTCTTTGCACCCGACTAAACCTTTTCAATTTCACCAAAACTTCCGCGTTTTGCGGGCAGTATTCAGATAATGCCCTCACAAATCAGCGTATTCAGGGGATTTGGCTGGCTGCCACACATTCCCGCCTCTACACTCCTTGTATCTTCCCTGTTGATAGAAAAGATACCACAAAAGAATCTACTTGACACAGATTTAGCAGAGTAATGAGCGAAATCAAAAAGAATTGCACATCACGTAATTTGTAGCTTGTCTCACAATATATCAAGAATTTGATAAGTTATTCTTTGAAAGTTTTTAACTTATCTATTTAATTTTGTTATCACATAAAGATTTAAACATTTTGTAACAAAAACTTTACAAAATGTCATCAATCACTATTGGGGAGTGGGGAGTGGGGAGTGAGGAGTGGGGAGTAGGGAGTTAGTTAGGAGTTAGGAGTGATCAGAATTCTTTCCCCAATGCCTAATACTCGTTAAATTTGAGAAAAATTGCCTATTGACGTTTAAAAAATCCCAGCTAGGGGAACACTGGAATTAACCCAAAGAGAGTTTGGGTAGCGGCTATGGGTACTGTCTCCAAAGGAAATGTCACCGTGGTATTGTTTTGCAAGCGTACTAGTTTATTGATTACTTCTATTTTGTTGGGGTTGATAGCTTTGCCAAGTATGGGATTGGCACAAAAAACCCCTGCTTACCCACTTTCCCCACCGCCCCCGCGAGTGGAACCCTTGCCCGATGAGCGGGGAGTGCAAGAACATTTGCCAAAAACTGATTATCGTGTCGGTAACTTACTAGGAGATGTTACAGGCAATCTTTGGGTAGGTTCTTGGCGGGGACTATCGCGGATTGATCCTAAAACCGGCAAGATTATTTCTCGTGTTAGCTTACCAAGTGTTGTCATTGGTGCTTTAGCCCAAGACAAAGTAGGACGTCTGTGGGTGGGAAGTTATGAAGGACTGATGCGAGTAGACCCCCGCACTAACGAAATCACCGCGCAGAATTTATTTTTGCCTTCTAAACGGGTGTTGTCTCTGTTACTTGACAAGCGGGGTTATTTGTGGACTGGAACCGATAGTGGTTTAGCCCTAATTAGTCCCGACCAAGGCTTGATTATGACAACATTAAAAAATCTGCCTGGTGTCAGCGCCAATACCCTGACTTTAGATGCTGAAGGTCAACTGTGGGTTGGCACCCTTGATGGATTAGTGCGGGTAAATACTGCTAGTGCTGCGATTATGAAGCGGATAGCCGATCTACCAGGGACGACTGTACAAGCTTTAGCTATTAGTCCAGAAGGATTAATTTGGGCGGGAATGCCAAATAATTTGCTCGTTATTAACCCCAAAACTGGTGCAGTGTTGCGGTCTGTGACTCGCCTGCGTGGGCGTAACGTGACAGTAGTACGTTTTGCTAAAGATGGTAGTGTTTGGGTCGGGACTAATAATGGTTTGTTACGATTAAATCCAAATACAGGAGCTGTGTTAGATGCAGAAGTTGCTGGACTTCCTTCTAGTCGGGTTCTTGCCCTTGTACCTGACATTAGCAATAAATTATGGATCGGCACTAGTGAAGGTCTAGCTTGGTTAATGCCCAAAATGGGTAGTGCAAAACCCCATATTGCTTTCAGTCACGCCGTTAAATGAGGGAATGGGGAGTGGGGAGTGGTGAAATTCCCTATCCCTATTCCCTACTCTCTACTCCCTATTCCGTACTCCCTACTCCCTACTCCCCACTCCCCACCTAGAAAAATGGCAATCACTACCCAGCAATTAATTCAATGGAAACAACAGGGACGTTCAATTGTGGCGTTGACTGCCTGGGATTACGCGATCGCTCAACTCCTCGACGCAGCTGGTGTAGACTTAATCCTCGTGGGTGACTCAATGGCAGTAGTTTTAGGGTATGAAACAACACTGCCGATAACTTTGGATGAGATGATATACCACGCCAAATCCGTGCGTCGAGGAGTTAAACGCGCATTAGTAGTTGTAGATTTACCATTTTTGACCTATCAAGAAAGTCTCCAGCAAGCGATGCACTCAGCTGGGCGGGTACTGAAGGAAACAGGCGCTCAAGCGGTAAAATTGGAAGGTGGCTATCCAGCGATCGCTGAAACTATAGCTCGTTTAGTACAAGTTGGAATTCCGGTAATGGGTCATGTAGGTTTGACACCGCAATCAATACATCAACTTGGTTTGCGACAACAGGGAAAGAGCCAGGAAACGGGAGAAAGAATTTTAAATGAAGCGATCGCTCTCGAACAAGCTGGTGTATTCTCTCTAGTGTTAGAGCATATTCCGGCAGATTTAGCAATGCAGATTACACAAAAACTGAGCATTCCGACAATTGGTATCGGTGCAGGGCGTCACTGCGATGGACAGGTTTTAGTTACTTCAGATGTCATCGGACTTACAGAGAAACATCCACCATTCGCCAAGGTTTATACAAACTTGCGGGAGACGATTACCAAAGCTGTGCAAGATTATGCTGTGGAAGTGCGCGATCGGAAGTTTCCATAATAGTAGAATCCGATTTGAGACAAAATTTCTATGACTACTACACCTGAAATACTGCCTTAAAAAGAGCAATCGGCTCAATAACTTCACTGTCTGTCCAATTTGTACTTCGTTAAATACACCTTCAACACGCTGAAGAAAATTTGCTAAGGAAGTGCGATCGCCTCAGCTTCCCCCAGGACTGAAGGGTGAGGAGAGCGGCAACCTAGCGGAACGCTTGATCATCTTAAAATAAAAAATTTATCTGTGTAAATTAATACCACAAAATTTCTGAGAGGAAAACTCAATAACTCAACTTTGCTCTAAAAATCTCAAGAATGGGGGCGATCGCACAAAGCACGGAGTTAGAGCACGCACGATGCCCACCGATCCCACGGCGGTCACTGAACTTGTTGAAGTGATTTTCGTTAAATACTTATAAATTTGACCAAACATTTGCTTATTTTTGTATAAAGTAATGATAAAATATGTTATTTTTTCGGCAAGAATACTTAAAAGACTTTTTTGACAATATTCAGTCAAAACACCAATGACAAATTATATAACTGTTTTCTATTCTGAAGTTGTAATTAACAATAAATCGAACAAATTTTCACACACTTGTTGCAGATACCAAGTTGCTTTCTGTATCGGGTTATCCCAATTGTTAATTCGCTCATGTCTCAAGGGTAACGCCCAACTGCCCGTTAGAAATTTTTCCGCCCACCTACTAATAGAGTATGAAGTATGAAAGTAACAAATTTGAGTGATGTCAAAATAGAGATTACAGATAAAGGAAGAGGAGTCTTTGCTAACCGGAATTTCCGTGAAGGTGAGAAGGTAGTGATTGGGCACCGAGTCCAAAACCTACCAGAAAGAACTAATCATTCTTTCCAAATAGACATTGATTTACATATAGAACTAGATGAACCAGGACGATTAATTAATCACTCTTGTAATCCAAATACAGGAATTCGGAATAATGAATTTGGAGCATATGATTTTGTTGCCTTGATAGATATAAATGAAGGAAGTGAAATTACATGGGATTATGAAACAACAGAATACATTTCTATTGCTATTCCAAAATGTTATTGTGGCGTTTCAAACTGTAGAATTAAAACCTTGGGATTTAAGTTTCGTTCTACTGAACTCAGGAAAAAGTATGGTATTTTTATTGCTGATTACTTAAAAGACTTCAGCCTTTAGAGATACTCTAATTTAATTGTTTTTCAGGTGATATTAATGACTTTTATGAATGTGGGTAATTTGCAAAAATTCGTGACAACCTCTCGACATCTCTATATAAAATACAGTTATTCTGTGCTTCTTTAAGATTAGCCATGATCTCGACTTTATCCATTTTTTTCGCAACGCTCAAGTTATCGCTGTAATCTTTGCGGGACAGTAGTTTTACTTTTTGAACTTATCGATAATCTGTGACGTGGAAAAAGTATTTGCTAAAAAGCCAGGGTTTTTGCCGGATAAAGAAAACAAGTTCTTAATTTTGGATAAAGTCGATCTGAGAGGTTTGAAAAGTATTTTTGGTAACATCAAAGCTTCCCAAACCTAACCCCCATTCCCTAGTAGGGAATGGGGGTTTTTTATATACTTTATGACTTTTCAAACATCCTCTGAAGTTAGATTGAATGAACGAACACCTAAGCAGCTACCCGGTTCCTTGAAGAAGTGAGTGTGACCAGAAATAAAAAACTCCATCCCCTTGTGGGTGGAGTTTTTGGGTATGGGGAATGGGGCATGGGGCATGGGGAAGAAGTTATCAATGCCCAATGCCCTAAGCGACGGGGCAGTGACTTTTGACTTCCCCGTTCGTGTAGCGTCTCCAAGAGTTGGGGCTTTTGATGTTAACTAAAGTGCTCTTCGAGACGCTCCGCGAACAGGACGGTGTGGGGCTGCTGGCGGGAATAGCTCAAACAAAAGGGAATTGACACAGATAATTTGTAATTGCTACTGTTGATGGTGCGTTATGCTGCCGCTACTGGCTATGTCTAAAACGCCTTATTTGTTGGTTGATGTGTCCTAGCGCTGATGCTGATCGATACTTATGATATAGGAACTAAAAATTTAACTATGGAACAACAACCGATACAAGTGATTGGAGGTGGACTAGCTGGGACAGAAGCAGCTTGGCAAATAGCCCAAGCTGGAGTGCCTGTAATTCTGCATGAAATGCGTCCAAAGCGATTTAGTCCTGCTCATCATACAGAAGATTTAGCAGAATTAGTATGTAGTAATTCCTTTGGGGCAATGGCAAGCGATCGCGCAGCAGGATTATTGCACGAAGAATTACGCCAACTGGCTTCTATCGTCATCTCGAAAGCTGATGAACACGCCGTACCTGCTGGTGGGGCGCTAGCTGTAGACAGGGGACAATTTGGCCAAGACTTGACTCAAACTTTAGCTAGCCATCCTTTAATTGAATTTCGCCGGGGTGAAGTCTCTGCGATTCCAGAAGGAATTGTGGTTTTGGCGACTGGGCCTTTAACTAGTCCCGACTTAGCAGAAGATTTGCGCCGCTTTACCGGGATGGAATACCTCAGCTTTTTTGATGCGGCTAGTCCGATTATTGTGGGAGAATCGATTAACCGTGACGTTGCTTTTATGGCATCACGTTATGACAAAGGTGAAGCCGCTTATCTCAACTGCCCAATGAATAAAGAGCAGTACTTGCAGTTTCGAGAAGAACTTTGTAAAGCTGAACAAACAGAACTTAAAGATTTTGAACGGGAAACGGCGAAATTTTTTGAAGCTTGTTTACCCATAGAAGAACTAGCACAAAGGGGAGAAGATACCATGCGCTACGGCCCCCTAAAGCCAGTGGGATTGTCAGATACTCGCACCGGGGAACGTCCTTATGCTGTGGTGCAGTTGCGACAAGAAGATAAAGCCGGTCAACTGTGGAATATGGTAGGATTTCAAACTAACCTGCGCTGGGGTGAGCAAAAGCGAATATTTCAGCTAATTCCAAGTTTGGAAAAGGCAGAGTTTGTCCGGCTGGGAGTGATGCACCGCAACACTTTTATTAATGCTCCCCAACTAATGCATCCGACGCTGCAATTTAAAGAGCGTCCGACATTGTTAGCAGCTGGACAGTTGATTGGTACTGAAGGCTACACTGCTGCGGCTGCCGGTGGTTGCTTGGCGGGAATTAATGCAGCAAGATTAGCTTTGGGTAAAGAACCTTTGGTTTTACCACCGACAACAATGATGGGTGCGTTATTGGAATTTATTAGTTCCGCTTCGCCAAAGCATTTCCAACCAATGCCGCCCAACTTTGGGATTTTTCCCGAACTCGGTGCGAAAATCAAAAGTAAACAAGAGCGTTACGGACGTTACCGCGATCGCTCTTTAACTGATCTAGCAAACTGGAAAGCTAATCATAATTAATCGGCATGGGGTATTGAGATTTCCTCATCTCCCCATTCCCTATCTATACCTTCAGTACCCAGGCTTGACGATTTTCGAGGCTAACAAAAGACGCTGGTACGATTTCGAGATTCACTCCGAGGGCTTTGAAAGTGGCACGAATAGCCGCAGCATGGGCAGCCTCAGTAGAGCCGATACTCGCCCCAACAGTAATCAATTTTGGAGTTTTCAAGTTAGCAATTTCTTGGGTATAGGCGATCGCAGCATCAGTCTCCAAACCTAAAGCCAGCTTGGCAATATTCACATCGCTATCCAAGTTTCCCTCACCGTTTTTTATGTATGATGAAAGATCATAGCTAGACTGTGTTTTTAGTGGAGTTCCCCCCAAACTAGCGATCGTAGCTGCTAAAGCATCTCGATGATTTTTATGATCAGCTTGGTTGCGGAGCGCTAGGGCCAAAACAGCTTTGCCAACCTCAGTACTAGTTAGTTTGCCAGCAGCAGCACTATAAGCCCAAATTGCCTGATGTTCGTAATAAAGAGCATTGTTCAGAATTTTTATATCGTTTCGCCCAGAAGTTGTTGTCCGAGCATCAGCCTTCTCAGCAATCAGCGGTAAACCTAACGCAGTCGCTATACCACCGAGTGCCCCACTCACTATTAGCTCACGGCGAGAGGAATTTTTGCTTAAACGGTTTTGATCCATGAGTTAGTGTCTCCTAAAGATATTATGGTTTGTTGAATGCGGATATGAAAATGAACGAATAGCTTAGACATGAATAACCCTGGCTGCTACTGCCTTTGGAAAAGAAGAATTTTTCCTAACCAATAATTTTCATCTGTCTTGACTAGATGTTCACTTTTGAAGTCAATGACTGCTCATTTGTAACTCATTTTGGTAATGGTGTCAGCAATTACACTAAATCGGGATAAATATTATTTTTGTATTTGGAACGAAACTTACTGTAGTCAAGCATTTAGGGAGATTATTCGCTTTGAATAGCAAAAAACACACATTTATATTATTTATACTCTTAAAATTCACTTACTGATGCTGCTCAGGAGCTAAAGAAGAGTTAGAAACTCAGTTTCCTCAATAAACCGGTAGCGCAGGCGTGTTTATCAAACATCTACTACTTGCAAAGCAATGAGTTTTATTTGGTTTAATAAAACTTAAAATAGGTTTATTATTCTTTAATATCTTTTGCAGAGATTTAGGTAAAATATATGGCTGATATTGTTGATATTGCAGTTAGGGCTGAGTCTTTCAAAACACTGGTAGCGGCTGTACAAGCTGCTGATTTAGTAGAAACATTAAAAAGTCCTGGCCCATTCACTGTCTTTGCACCAAATGACGATGCTTTTGCCAAGCTACCAGCAGGAACTATCCAAACTCTGTTACAGAATATTCCCCAGCTAACGCGGATTTTAAAGTATCATGTCGTTCCAGGAAAGCTGCTACAAGCTGATTTGGCACAACTCGGTACGGTTAATTCTGTGGAAGGTTCACCGATTAAAATTGATTCTTCTGATGGTTTTGAAGTTAAAAATGCCACAGTTTTAGCAGCAGATATCGAAGCTGATAATGGTGTGGTACACGTTATCGATACAGTGATTTTACCGGGTTAATTCAGCTAGGGTGGGTGTTTTCCACCCTACTTATCCAAAATCTTTATAATTAACTAACTATTGGTAGTATCAAAACCTAACTAGATAGTTTAATTTATGTTATATTTGCAAAGTGATTACTCACTCATATATTAATATAGATTTCGTTATCTTAAAATAAATTAAATTCTTAAAAAGCTAACATCTATCCCAAGAAATTAATGCTCGATTTTAACACCTTAGTTGAGTTCTCTCGTGGCAACTGCATAAGTATTTGTGCATTTCTCGTACCAGCGAATTTGCTTGTCACAATTTTAACGATGAGCCTGGTAGCGTTACGTCGCCCATCACATCAAGTGTGGCAATCTGCTGGAATTGCCAGCTTTTTCGCTTCTGTAATGATACTGCACGTATACACTTGGTTCATGATTGGCGTGGTGATGGCTCCTACTTATATCTTGCTGTGGCTAGCAATCACCTGTTTAGTGACTAATTTGGCTGCTATTATTTTTCAAAGATACTACATTAACAGCCCTAGTCTTTCCAACTGAAGTCTATCAACCATCTATTGGTAAGATTTTTAGAAAATCATCATTTGAGGCCTCTCCATTCATGTTCAAGGATGGCATATAGCCAAGAGTCTCGCCATTCTCCCTTAATCCAATGGTGTTCTCGCAAATACCCTTCCTGTTGCATTCCAATTTTTTGCAGAACTCTTGCTGAGGGAATGTTTTCTGCGTGACAAGTTGCAAAGATGCGATGTAAGTCTAACTTTTGAAAACCAAATGATCCAACTGCTTTTACAGCTTCAGTTGCATATCCTTGTCCCCAAAATTCTTTAGTAAAACAGTATCCAATAGAGCCTGTTTTATTGCCAGTATCCTGAACAGATATGCGACAGATACCAATTAATTGCTTTTGGGGTTTTAAAGTCACTGCCAAGGCAAAATGCTGACGGGGTTCTTCGCCTTGCAATGAAATCTCTCTTTGCAAAAAATTTTTAGTATCTTCTTCACTATTAGGGCCAAAGGTCAAATAACGCACAACTTCACGATCGCTAGCGTATTTATGAACCGCTTGCCAATCTGATTCTACAAAGTCTCGCAGTCTGAGACGTTGGGTTTCTAGCGGTATCATTTGGGAAATTCTGCACGTAACTGATTGACTACCCGATCTAGTCCCACGGAATGGGCGGCTTTGAACAATAAACGATCGCCTGCTTGCACAAATGTTTTCAACCTAGACACCAAATCAGCATGAGTTGCAAAGCACTCCGATGGAATACCTTTGGCACTAATGGCGATGGCTTCGGCATCTTGTCCATCTACCAAAACCAACAAGCCGTCTAAATCCAACTTTCGCACTGTTTCTCCGACTCGCTGGTGCAACTGCTGCGATCGCTCTCCCAATTCTTTCATTGCACCCAATACGGCAATCTTCCGCTTTCCGGGTGTGTCTGCCAATAATTGCAACGCTGCGATCATCGCTTCTGGTGCTGCATTATAAGTTTCATCTAAGATTACCACGTCATTGGGTAAGGTAAATCGCTGCGATCGCCCTGTGGGCATATTCACCACCACACCTGCTTTCAGGCTTGCCCAATCGATTCCCAACACCTTTGCCACCGCTAAAGCTGCTAAGAAATTAGTTGCATTGTGACGACCAGGTAGCGGCAAGGGTAGTTGGATTCCTGCGACTTCCACAGTCTCGTTATCAATTAATTGCCCTTGGATATCCCCACCAGAAAAGCCGTAAGTCAAAACTTCTCCATGCCAAACTTTCGCTGCTGTGGCCATTAATAGGGGATTGTCGTGGTTGAGAATTGCCACACTATCAGCAGACATTTCGGCTAATAACTCACATTTTGCCTCAGCGATCGCTTCTTCGCAACCCAGTAACTCAATATGCGCCGTCCCCACATTGGTAATCACTCCGATTGTTGGACGTGCTATTTGCGTCAGTTCGGCAATTTGTCCTCTACCCCGCATCGCCATTTCAATCACGGCGTAGTCATCTTCTGCGCCAAGTTCTAGGAGAGTTTTCGGGACACCAATTTCATTATTATAATTTTCATAAGTTTTGTGAACTCGTCCCTTTGTTCCTAAAACTGCGGCGATCAATTCTTTGGTTGTAGTTTTGCCCACAGAACCTGTTATGCCAATTACAGGAATGTTAAAGCGATCGCGCCACCATCTGCCAATTTGTTGATATGCCTTGAGGGTGTCTTTTACCTGTAATATCGGAAATCCAGGATTTTCGTATTCAAAATCTACAATTGCAGCTATTGCACCCTTTGCGATCGCAGTTGCCAGAAATTCATGTCCATCAAACTTATCGCCTCGCAAAGCGACAAATACTTCACCCGGCTTTAGGGTACGGCTATCTGTTTGTATACCGCTACTTACTTGTGTTAAAGCAGTTTCAGATAAGTTTACAGTCCGGGCCAAAATAACTTCAGCCAGTTGAGTTAGGGTGGCAGAACAACACATAAGTAATTCACAATTTAAAGTTCAAAATTTTGAAGAAGAATTCAGAAGTCAGAATTCAGGAGTCAGAATGCAATCAGTGGGGAATTCAGACCCGCCACTTTCTTGTTGACCACAAAACAAGAAAATTTGGTGGGGGTGCAAAAATGCCGTTTATTCATCCACCAGTCGCACAAAATACCCAAGTGAATTCTGGCTCCTGAATTCTGTTTGATAAAATCGGATTATGACACAATACTGCATTCAACAACAAGATTTACGACTTCTTGAAAAAGTCGGCAATCTCAGCCTTGTCACAATAACACCAAAAATAGTGCCAAAGGAGTCAGGCTTCTTTGGCACGGTTTGTTTATAAGCTATTTATATAGTTTAATTAGGCATATCTTCTATCGCCCTATCCCCGGTTTTTAATCAAGATTACTTGCACAATTTGTATTGCTATCTCATTAGAAACACCTAATGCTTGATATAAATCATTTAAGAAGTTTTTTTCTTCTTCAGGTAGAATGCCTTCAGCTAGGACTAAATCGGTCACTACTGCAAAGGCTGCTTCCCGCAAGTCTTGAGATAGAGAATCTTTTGCTGCATCAAATAAAGGATTAAAACCATCACCCTGGAAAATGCCCAAGATTTTTTCAAACAGCCTGTTCATCATTTCATGGGGATAACTTTTAAAAAGTTTCATCCGGGACAGCACAGAGATGATAGAATTTGCTTGCTCAACTGAAAGATAACCGTCTGAGGCTGTTGCCACCAAGATAATGACAGCAAAAGCTTCCTCTGGATTGAGTGCTGCTTGCGTTTGGCTTTCTGTGCCCAACACAGCGTCGAATAGACCCATTGTAGTAACTCCTTACTTAGGGTCTCAATAGCGGTAGAGTTACCTGTGCATTTGGTGGATTTCCAGGTAAGACTGCAACGCTGTGAGACTTTCATGCCTTAGTGTTCCCAGGATTTTGCCACGGCGAACACTTGCACCCAATGGTTTTTGGCAATAACTACACTGCCACCTGTAAACTTAGGGTTCTCCTGCCTTTTCTATTGTTTCAATTACCGCCAAACCTATACCAGAAACTGCTATTAACAGTACTCCTGACATCAAGTAGGCATTGGTAAGCATTCGTAGGGCTTCATCGAAAAAAATATAGGTGGTCATTGCTTCACCTTTTGAAATTTGTGCTGCTAGTACTTTTTATTTCTCCACACCCCGATAGGTGAATTTCGTTGAGAAACTGCTAACAATTGCATCTTAACAAAACTTTAGCTCTTTCAGAACCCCACTCAAACTTTTTATTTCTAAAAATTTGATGAACTTTAGAAAAAAGAGTATTGGGCATTGCCTATTGCATCCAAACAAAAATCGCTATAAATACTAAGGCATTGTATCCAGACGTGATGCCTGGGGAAGGCTATACTCACGCAAAACTCGTAGTATTTTACTTTTTTCACGGATAAAATTCTTTGTTTGAATTAGGAATCAGAGATTAGGAATTCGGATTAAAATAATCCTTTCCCAGTCCTCAATCCTCAACTTGCTGTGGTAAAGATAGTGAATCTTGGGCGCGAACAGTTAAAATACGAAAAGCCTATCAAATTACCGTTGATTGATCCTACACAAGGTGCAACTCGCATTATTACTGGTTTGTATAATTGGAAATTTAAATAACTACTTATATTCTCTTAGTAGAACAACAAGAATTGGTAAATTTAATACCTAATGCTCAACTGGCCTAGCTGAAGTCAACCACGGACATGAGGTATTTTTAATTGAGATGGCTGCATTGAATGAAATAGTGATCTGCTACAAAAACAAATATAGAGTGGTAATTTATGATTGCCAAGACGTAGTGCATTGTATAAATCACCTTCAGCGCTAAATAGTTTAAGACAGTTGTGCTAATACCATTTCTTTGTGAGACTGCGCTAAACCCTTTTAACTTCTTTCTTTCTTTGTGTCCTTTGCGGTTCGTTTTTCTTTCTTGTACTTAAATATGGTTTAGCGCATCTTCATACAGAATTGGTATAACCTACGAACTGTGAACAAGCGGTTGATAATTAGATATGCGATGTTTAACGACAAGCCGCTCTGTATCTACGCATCCTTTGGAAATATACTTTTTCAGCAACTTACCCACAATCGAAATACCTTGCTCAATCTCCTCTTGCTGGAGACAGAAAGTTAGACGCATCGCCGGATAACCCTGTTTATCGGGGAAAAATGCCGAACCGCACGCCAGGTAGACATTTTGTGCAAAGGCTTCCTTGCGAATTGTTCCAATAGGAATATCATTTGGTAACTGCGCCCAGAGAAATAATCCTCCTGTAGGAACTGTCCACCGGATCTCTTCAGGAAAATAACGCTCCAAAGCTTGCAGCATGGTATTACGACTTTGCAGATTATCTGTACAAAGTCGGCTGAGGTGACGGCGGTAATGTCCTGAAGCGAGATATTCGCTAACTATAGTTTGTGAAATACTGGATGTGTGCAAGTCATGGAGCAACTTCCGCTCAATAATTGCTTGATAATGCTTACCTGTAACTACCATATAGCCCACTCGTAAACCAGGCATTAAAGTTTTAGAAAAAGTGCTTAAGTAAGTCACCAAATTATTTTTATCTAAAGCTTTAATTGGCGCTGGCACAGCCTGGAAATTTATTCCTTCATAAGCATTATCTTCCAAAATTGGACACTCATATTTTTCCGCTAACGCTAGCAATTGTTGACGATGAGTTTGTGTTGTTGTCAATCCAGTCGGATTGTGAAAGGTACTAATCGTATAAATTAATTTCGGGCGGTGGCTGTGTAGATATTGCTCTAATAAATCTAAATTCATTCCCTCCGCAGTCATGGGAATGCCAATAATCTTGGTTCCTAAGTTTTCTAAGATAGAGATTGCACCATAATAGGTGGGAGCTTCCACAATTACCCAATCACCAGGTTTTACATAATAATTCATCGCTAATGACAACCCTTGCTGAGAGCCATTAGTAATAATTAAATCTTCTGGAAAAACCTCTAATCCTTGATGTACTAGCATCTGGGCAATTTGTCTGCACAGAGTTAGTTGTCCTTGAGGCATCTCGTGAGGAAAGAAAATATCAGTATCTTCTTGTCTTAGTGCTCGTCTGGCAATCAGGTTGATATCTTTTGGTGGACGAGGATAACCGTAGCCAAAATTAATCATTCCTGGCTGCGTTTGAGCTTGCACCAGTGGAGTATACATCTCATAAAAAGAACACTTACCTGGTTTTGTAATTATCACATTTTGAGATGGAGCAAATGTAGATTCTAAGTTTGCGCTCTTTAGAGAAATGCTGTTGACAAAATATCCTGAACCTTGACGGGCAGAAACAATCCCATCTGCTTCTAAAACATTATACGCTTCAATAATCGTGAGTTTGTTAACTTGTAAACTTTCTGCCAGAGAGCGGATAGAAGGGAGGCGATCGCCACTTTTGAGTGCGCCAGATTTAATCAAACTACTGATGCGATTTCGGATCTGCAAATAAATTGGTTTGTGTGACTGTCGTTCTAATAAAATTTTCATTTTGGCGCATTTGTTAATAGACATTTCCAGAAATTAAATATGCATTATCTACAACTCTTGTAGAGACGCAAAATTTCGCGTCTCTACATTATTTTTCGGAGATGTCTAATGACTAAATAATCATCAATACTGGCAATATAAACTATTTTTACCAAGTTTACCTAGTACAGTTGAGAGTTTTTTTACTATACCAGTTGGAATGGCGCTTAACTGTACTAGATCAAATCTGCCAAAACTGTACCTTCTCAGTTAAAAACTCTTACGTAAAAGTAATAGTAATAGTTCACTGTTTATCAGGTGCTTTCACTATGAACAAATTTAATTTTTTGTTAAATTTACGAAAATATTGGCAACATTTTGTTATATGGATGATTAGTGGTTCTGACCTCCAAGTTTGGCCAGAATCAGACCGGCGTGGTAACATTTCTTGTTGGCACGCCTACGATCCAATCACAGGACGCTCTGCTTGTTTTGGTTCTGAAGAAGAAATGCGACTTTGGATTGACAAATGTTACTACAGATAAAATCTTTTGCTAATCAATATGACAAATAGACACTTCGGAACAATCGGTGATATTTGGAAACATTTGCCATTAGCAGAAATTCTGAGAGTTGAAAAGCCGTTTTCGTACTGGGAATCTCATGCTGGTTCTGCGTTGTACACCCTCACACATTCTATTCAGAGGGATTATGGAGTGTTTTACTTCATAGACCATACAGCCCAATCTCCAATGCTTGAAGCGTCAGCATACAAGCATATTCTTAACACCTACCAACAAGAGGGACAATTATCTACCTACCCAGGTTCACCGTTGATTGCATTAAAAGTCCTGCATAAAAACAAATCTAAGTTTTTGTTTTGCGACATAGATAATGAAAGCTTGAAGAATATTCAAGAAGCATCGGATACTGAAGCCGCATCAAAAGTTGTTGAGGTGATTCACGCAGATGGTATTAGTACATTAGCAGAAAAAGCAGCGAAGTTGTCAGCACAAGACGCTTTAACTACATTTGTACATATTGATCCTTTCCGTCCATTTACGCGGTCTGCTAACGGACTGCATTCGATAGACTTATTTAGTAAATTGAGTCAGCAAGGTTTAAAAGTCTTGTATTGGTATGGTTATGATTCTTATCAATACAGAGACACTTTAATTAATGAAATAAAGTTGTCTTTGACAAAATATCAACTGAGTTTGAGAGAAAGACGAATTTGGTGCGGTGACGTAAGTTTAGCTGCAATAGATGACCCACTCTTCGATGAACATCCAGGAGTGTTAGGGTGTGGAATTGTTGCTAGTAATCTCAGCGAAGTTTCAATCAAAAATTGTCAGCGACTTGGAAAAGAGTTAGTTGGTATATATGAAAATGCGCTTTTTCCGAGTGGCAGTAGTGGAGCTTTACGGTATGAAGCAATTTGCGATTAATTTTTTCTCATAGCTCCTGCTGTTTGGACTCTTGTTCAGCAAGCCTTTGAACGAAATTACTTTATCTGCCGCCTCGTTTTCTCTACCAGTTCTTTGACTTTTTTTTAATTAAAAATTAAAAGTTAAAAATTAATAAAAACAATAATTTTTAATTAATTAATTTGGGGTATAGAGCAACCACTGATAGCGAAGCGTTAGCGAGTCCTCGAGCATCTTGCAATTTTTTAATTAATAATTTTTAATTTTTAATTGGAGCAAAGCGACTTGACCTTGGCTGGAGTCTTTTCCCAATCTGAGTCGGAAATTTTAATCCCGTAGGCGAGGCAGTTTTCATTCATACAATTTAATTTATCAACTGAGTAACCGATTTTTCCTTGTAGCGTTTCAAATCCTTTAAAAACGATTCTTCGACAACGAAAATAAGTGAATAATCGTGATCTAAACCACAACTATCCACTCAAATTTTACTAAATCCGGGTTACTATAAAAAGCCCAATTAGATTATTGGAACTTAGGAAAGTTCAAACCAATTAACGTGACTCAGTTCCCTGATTGGGGCTACCTGCGATACCATCTTCTCCTGGTGCTTCTGGTGTAGCACTGGGTTTAGCATCACTCTTTTCAGCATCGCCAGTTTTGCGGATACCTTCTTCGATGGGGGTTTGGTAGCCACCAGAAGCACTAGGCGTAGTTTCTTGATTATCAGATTTTTGTTTTTGTTCTTCAGCCATGACTAACATTCCTAATCATCTATTGTTAGTATTATCTTAAAAAAGTTCGGCGTGTGAGTACATCTATCCAGAATCTAGTTATGGCTGATGCGGCCCTCTATCGGAAGTATTGTTTAGTACTACTCATATATGCTGACAAAAATCCATAAATATAGAATTTGTTAAACTGAGAAGGCTTGCTGTGGTTAAGGGGGAACTTGGAACGGGTTTGATGTCCAAGATGCTTTTGAAGTTGCATTATTAATAGTTGAGAAGAAATGCCAAATCATCTCAGTGGATGTGAGTGAATAATATGGTGTGATGATTGTGATCCAAACTATGAAAGTGTAATTGATGAACCAGAACAATCTATCGTTACCATCTGGGTGTGTCCTTCGCAAAGCCACCTCTGCGGATCGGTGGTCGATTCGATTGCTGGTGTTTTCAGCGATACTCGATCCAACCCAATTAAATTGGCAGCAATTTTGGGTAATTGAATGCGATACCTACGGCGGGCAAAGCCTACGCAATCTGGTAGCTTGTGGACAGCTACGTAATTTCTCAGGGGCACAAGAACTTGGTAGTTTGGTCGTTGCATCAGCTTGGAGAGGTCGCGGTTTGGCTACTTTGCTAATCCAGCATTTGATTAATACAGCAACACAACCACTTTATCTTGAATGTTTAGGTGAGCGACTGGCGCAGTTTTACAGTCGCTTTGATTTTGTGCCAATATCTTTTGAAGACTTACCACAATTTCCCAAGACAATAGGTTTGTCTACGCTCAAGGGTAAATTTAGATTCTCGCAGTTAGCTAAAAGGCTGCTGAAAGTTCCTGTGGTGTTTATGGAATATCGAAGTAATTCGTAATTCGTAATTAAGATATGCAGAACAGGGCTGGATACAAGGTGTTTCCAATCGTTTAGTTTCCCCCATTCCCCATTCTCTATTTTTAAATCGGAGGTTTAGCAAAAATCGTTAGTAAAACAGGCCCTAGTAAATAGTGGTGATTCAAACACAATAGCCCAGCAGAGGAGCCAAGAAGTTGACGTTGATTAGGGCTGTAGAGTCTAATTCCACGGGGAGAGACTGGCAATAATTGAGGTTCTGTCTCTTTTTTAGAAGTAATGTCAACTAAATAAAAGCGTCCACCGGGAGAAAGTACCCGTGCTATCTCACTAACCACCTGTTTAGGTTCCAAATAGTGCAAGAAGCTGATAGTGCTGAAAACGGCATCAAATTGACCTTCAGCAAAGGGAAGAGACTCAGCTTTGCCCTCGATATAAATTAAACGTGGACGGTGGCGGTTGCTCTGTCTTGCTACGCGCAGCATATTCGCAGATAAATCCAATCCGGTAGCTCGCAGGTCGGGAAACTGAGTGGCAAGGCGCTCAAGTAAGCGTCCAGTACCACAGCCGATATCAAGTATATTTGCTGGCTCTGATAAATCGACGTACTCCAGCAACCGTTTGTGAACGGCTCGATAAAACACTGAAGGAAAGAACCAGTCGTAACTTGGTGCCCATCGATCAAAAAGTAGCTTTTTGTGACTGAAAAAGTCATGATTCATCAGTTTTCGCAGCTTTCTTAAAGCTTGATGCTTTTTTAAGTTAAGTTTAGCTGCCCCTCCAAAAAGTTGGTTAATACACAAGTTAACTATAGCGGTTCTCAATTGCATGGAATACAGGAGGCAGTCGCGTGGGCGAGTCTCTCGACTTGGGCGAACTGCCGTACCATTAGTAGGGGCATTGCTCATTGGTGTCAACTTAAGCTCAAACTCCTTTAAAACCTTGTTTCCAGCCAGAGGCTGGAAATGCAGCTGCTGGTGGCTCTGCCGCAAGTCTTGAGGCGGAGCCTCTCAGAATGCATTAAGAGTCAGAGACTTCTTTTCGAGATAATCTCTAAAAGCTGCTTCTAGACTAACTTTCACGTTAAGTTGACACGGATGGGCATTGCTGTGCCCCTACCGTCTATTGTATCCAAACGAGAACCGCTATAGTCGGTACGTTAGCCTACGGCGTAACACACTCTACAAAAATGCGGTTTAGCACATAAAGATATGTTCGGCTTGATAAATTATCGGGAACTGTAGCACTTGAATGTGTAGTTAACAATGTGCCTAGAGACTTATTCTATCTCTGTAGAAAACCAAAGAATGAGCAATCAGTGCATAAAACTATAGAACCTAACTGTATGTATTTATAGAAGTTCAAATACAACAAACTCAATCTAGTTAGAAATTATTAAGGTGAATAATTATGACAAGCTTTATTCAAGCCCGCTTAGACAATGATCTACTGCACCCAGTCCGCGAGTGGTTGGAAACGATAGAAATTCATAACTGCAAATTGGCTCATTTCCTGTGCAAAGCTATTCCTGCTCAGTGTCCCTTTGAGCGAGACTTGACGCTGTTTGGTCGGAAGCTATTTCACATTCCTCCGATGTGTAAATTAAATCCCCTATACGAGGAAGTGGTTGGTTTGCGTTTTAAAGCGCTATGTTATCTTGCCGATGAATGCGGTGAAGATGTCACAGCCTATTGCTAATAGCCAGTTGAATCGTTCTTTAATCAAGCCGCGATCGGTAATTGCAAATTTACGGTTGTTACTATACTCAGGTTTATACTAAGCTAACGTACACTTAATTAAATGTATGGCTACTGAGTAGCTAGCACATTGCTAAAGTATTTCCACACCGTATTGTTGCTTTCCGTACCCTGCTGAAATCATTAACATCATCATGACGCACATCTTACTGGTTGAAGATGAAGTCAAACTGGCACGACTTGTCGAATTGGAATTGAATTATCAAGGTTATCAAGTCAGTATTGCCTACGATGGATTAACTGCACTCACCGCAGCGCGGGAGTTACATCTAGATTTAGTAATTTTAGACTGGATGTTGCCAGGTTTATCGGGGTTGGAAATTTGCCGCCGCCTGCGAAGTATTGGTGATCAAGTGCCGATAATCTTGTTAACCGTCAAAGATGAAGTGAGCGATCGCATTGCAGGTTTAGACGCTGGTGCTGACGATTACCTCGTTAAACCCTTTAGCGTTGATGAATTATTAGCCAGAGTCGGCACACACCTGCGAAGAAGCCACTAAGTAAGCAGACAGCCCAGATATTTTGGTATTTGAAAACCGGAGTTTAAATCGTCGCACGCGGGAAGTGTACTGAGATCAACGGTTAATTTAGTTAACTGCTAAGGAATTTAATTTACTAAAATATCGGACTTAGGCATCAAGTACCAGATATAGGGGCAATTCATAAATTGCCCCTACGGTAAGTCAAGGCTTTGACTGCCTTTTGGCGTAAGTCCTGGAATATTTACTTTTTATGAAGATTTGGAGTTTTTGGCAATCTCAGCAAAAACTCATGTAACTCAGAGTTTTAATTATACTAATATCCACAAAGCTTATGATTATCTAAAATCTCAAATGGCATGACCTATCTAGAAACAGCAGCGCAATTCTATCGCGAAGTTGCCCAAACCCCCCAAGTTGGACTTTGTTGTGTGCAAAGTACACCCCTGCAACTACCAGGATTAAAAATTCCTTTGCCAATGCAGGAAATGAACTATGGTTGTGGCACCACTGTTCATCCCACGGAACTAGGAAACCAACCGACTGTGCTGTATGTCGGTGTTGGCGGCGGCTTAGAAGCGTTGCAATTCGCTTATTTTTCGCGCCATGAAGGTGCTGTAATTGCCATTGAACCAGTTGCAGCTATGCGGGAAGCCGCCGCACGTAATTTGGAAATTGCTGCTCAAGAAAACCCGTGGTTTGACACCAGGTTTGTAGAAATCCGCGAAGGCGATGCTTTTAACTTACCTGTTGCTGATGCTAGCGTCGATATCGTGGCGCAAAATTGCCTTTTCAACATCTTTGAACCAGAAGATTTAACCCGTGCTTTAAAAGAAGCCTATCGGGTATTAAAACCAGGCGGACGCTTACAGATGAGTGATCCAATTGCCACTAGTGAAATTCCAGCACATCTCCAACAAGATGAACGACTCAGAGCCATGTGTTTATCAGGCGCACTCACATATCAAGAGTATACTGAACGGATTACAAATGCTGGCTTTGGTCAAGTTGAAATTCGCGCCCGTCGTCCTTATCGTCTCCTAGATTTGCAGACTTATAATTTAGAAGAACACCTACTTTTAGAAAGCCTGGATTCTGTCTCTTTTAAAGTTGCTATTCCAGAAGATGGTGCTTGCCTTTTCACGGGTAAAACAGCAATTTATGCTGGCTTGGAACCATTCTTTGACGATTTAGCAGGTCATATACTTCAGCGAGGTATTCCCGCAGCAGTGTGTGATAAGACTGCTGCTAAACTTGCTGCTATCAAGCCAGCAGAAATAATTGTTACCAATTCAACCTGGCACTATAGCGGTGGTGGTTGCTGTTAATTTTTCAGAAAGAGTTCAGGTGTCAGGAGGACGTAGTGCAGTCTTCTCGCAAAGGGAGAGGCTAGCGCCTTCGCGAAGCGTCTCGTAGAGAAGGGGTCTTTCCAAGTAGAGTAACTACCGTTCAGAATTCAGAATAATTCTGTGCGATGGTTACTGAGCTTGTCAAAGTACTGACGAATGAATGCACAATTTCAATATTTCACTAATTGTATTCGGGATTCTGGATTCTGATTTGTTAATTTATAAACCCAAAAATGTTGTTAATTAGTCTATTTATCGCCACGCTTTTTTTAGCATACTCAAATGGTGCAAATGACAACTTTAAAGGGGTAGCAACGTTATTTGGTAGCCGAACTAGCAGCTATCAAACAGCAATTTTATGGGCAACTATTACAACTTTGGCTGGTGCAGTATCTGCGACTTTTTTGGCAAGTACACTAATTAAAAACTTCTCTGGAAAAGGACTAGTGCCTGATGCGATCGCTAACGCTCCAGAGTTTCATCTGGCAGTAGCGATCGCGGCTGGTTTAACAGTGCTTATAGCCACCCTCATGGGGTTTCCCATTTCCACAACTCACAGTTTAACAGGTGCGCTGGTTGGGGCTGGATTAGTTGCGATCGGACTCAAAATTAATTTTGCAGCTTTGGGAACTTCCTTTATTTTGCCTCTATTACTCAGTCCAATCATTGCTATTCCCTTGGGAGCAGGAATTTACAGCTTATCTGGCTATATCAATTCAAAATGGAATCTATCAGTCAATCAGAAAATAATTGATACTTGCCATTTTATCAGCGCTGGAATTGTTAGTTTTGCTAGAGGATTAAATGATACTCCCAAGATTTTCTCACTGATTGTAGTTATTGAGTATTTTTCGATACAGGGAGGAATGATCACGATTGCGATCGCAATGGCACTTGGTGGTTTAATCAACTCCCAAAAAGTTGCTGTCACCATGAGTCAAAAAATTACCTCAATGAATCATACTCAAGGCTTATCAGCAAATATAGTAACTGGAGTTCTAGTCATTGCAGCTAGTCGGTTTGGGCTTCCAGTTTCCACAACTCACGTTTCAGTTGGTTCTATTTTTGGAGTAGGGTTGACTGGCAAAAAAGCCAATATGCGTGTTTTTTATCAGATACTATTATCGTGGATTTTAACTTTACCAACTGCTGCAATTATTAGTGCAATAACCTATAGATTATTGCAAGGTTAGAAAAATTGATTGAATATATTTATGCCATGTAAAAGGAGTAGTAATTAATGCAAACTCAATCAAAAGTTACACTAGATTCAACAGTCATACCATTTAAAAACAAACTCAATTCTCCTTTTAAAAAAAAAGGAATCACTGTTTTACAAATTAATCTAGGTAAGCGTTGTAACCTTGCCTGTACACACTGTCATGTTGAAGCTGGGCCAAAACGTACAGAAGAACTTTCTCCTGAAATTTGCGAACAATTGATTTCGCTAATTCACAGATTCCCCGAAATTAAAATTGTGGATTTGACTGGTGGTGCCCCAGAAATGAATTATGGATTTAAGCCACTGGTAGAAGCAGCAAGAGCAACTGGTAAACAAGTGATTGTCCGGTCTAATTTGACCATTTATTTTGAAGATGGATTTAGTGATTTACCAGAATACTTTGCTAAACACCAGGTAAGAGTTGTGGCTTCCCTACCTTGCTACCTAGCAGATAATGTTGATAAAATGCGCGGTGCTGGTGTTTTTGATAGTTCAGTTAAAGCTTTGCAGTGGCTGAACCAACTCGGCTATGGTAAAGAGCCAAATTTAACTTTGGACTTGGTATTTAATCCCCAGTTACCCACGGGTGAAAAATTTTCTTTAGCTCCCGAACAGACCAGCCTAGAACGAGATTACAAAATGTTCTTACAAGAACATTTTAATATTGTGTTTAACAACCTCTTCACCATTACCAACCTACCAGTTGGTAGAACCAAAATGCATTTAGAACGGAGAAAACTGTACACCAGTTATTTACAATTTTTAGAGTCGCATTTTAATCCCAGCACAGTTGAATATTTAATGTGTCGTGATGAACTTTCAATTGACTATCTGGGCAATGTATATGATTGTGACTTTAACCAAATGATGAATTTGCCTGCGAAAAATCGCAATGGCGAAACCTTGACAGTTAGCAAACTGTTAGAAGCTGGCAGTTTAGACCTGATTAATGAGATACAAACTGCTGCTTATTGCTATGGTTGTACTGCTGGGTGTGGTTCTAGTTGTGGTGGTGCTTTGCTTGAAAGTTAGCTAAAGGATTAAAGTTAGAAGCGGTCAGATTTCAAACTCATCCTTGAGACTAACTTCTTTCCACCAAACCTGCACATTCAAAGCTAGTCAACCAATTGGGGATTTTTGACTCACTGGATTTATATTTGAGAGTGCGATCACTAAAAAAAGTCTGTTACCAAAATTGTTACGAGTGCGTTGTTATTGGGCAGTTACTTTATGATGATATTTAGTTAAGCTCCTCACACCACACTGAAAGCCGTGAAACATAATGTTTCACAGCTTTTTCCTTTTTCAAAATTGACGAAGGGGCGTAGATACGAAGTCGTTTGTCGTCCTACCCCAACTACTAAAACCACGACTTTCTCTAGCTCTACTTTATAAATAATTCTGTAGCGTTGACCGACAGCCCTGACACTGCGATATCCCTTAAGCTTGTCAACGAGAGGTTTTCCCTGCTTTTCTGGATCTGTCTTGAGTTTGTCGATTCTATCGCTCAAAGATTTCTGATGACGCTTATCCTTAACACCAACCAACATTTCTAAAGCTAGTGGTGTCAGTTCAATTTCATACTCTATGTTAACGGGTTGTGGTATATCAGAGTCCAAGTTGGGCTTTTACTTCCTTCCAGCTAATAGTTTCTTCCCGTTTTTCTTGGCTTATACTCTCCTGTAGCTGATGGGCAAACTCCCGATCAGATAAGATTGCCAGGGTTTCTAATAAAGATTCAAATTGTTCAAAGCTAAGTGCTGCCATTACTGGCTTACCATGCTTGGTGATGATTATTGGCTCATCTTTCAACTCATTCGGCAACTCTAATAGTTGTCGTCGAGCTTCCGTAATGGTCAAGTACTTTAGCATATAAATAAGTGTACATTTAAATGTACACTTATTATAACCTTAACGCGATGTCTACGATGGTCACTGAGCTTTGTCGTACCCCTACGGGGAAGCAAGCTACGCGCAGCGTCTTGTAGAAAAGTGCGGGCTATTCGGTGACGCAGTTTTCCCTAAAACATAGCTCTGTATCTACCCTCTTGCGCTAAAGTTGCAAATGAACGTGCATCTAAAGCCAGGAGGAAAGAGTTGTGAAAGCAGTCTTAATGACAGCAGCTGGCAGTCCCGAAGTTCTGCAAGTAGAGGAAGTGCCAAACCCTGCTGTTCCTGTAGGTAATACTGAACTTTTAGTGCGTTTGGTGGCGGCTGGCATTAACCCCATTGATACTAAACTTCGTAGCCGAGGCACTTTCTACCCCGATCGCTTGCCGACGATTTTAGGATGTGATGGTGCCGGTATTGTCGAAGCGGTAGGTACTGGCGTTCAGCGTTTTCGCCCAGGTGATCAGGTATATTTTTGCTATGGTGGCTTGGGCGCACACCAAGGAAATTATGCTGAATATACCGTTGTGGATGAGCGGTTTGTGGCACGTAAACCCGCGTCTATCTCCTTTGCCAAAGCAGCAGCAGCGCCTTTGGTGTTAATCACCGCCTGGGAAGCTTTATATGAACGGGGACGATTGGAACCTGGGGAACGGGTTTTCATTCATGCGGGTGCTGGTGGTGTCGGTCATGTAGCAATTCAATTGGCGAAGCTTAAAGGTGCTACTGTTTCCACCACAGTCAGTTCTGAAGAAAAAGCTAATTTTGTCAAACAACTAGGTGCTGATCATGTAATTTTTTACAAACAAACAGATTTTGTGCAAGCAATATTAGATTGGACTGACGGCGAAGGCGTAGACTTGGCTTTTGACACTATAGGTGGCGAAACCTTTCACAAAACCTTCCCCGCAGTGCGAGTATATGGCGATATTGTGACGATTCTCGAACCAGATGCCAATACTGTTTGGAAAACTGCTAGACTACGTAATCTCCGCATTGGTTTAGAATTAATGCTGACACCAGCGTTGCTAGGATTGGAAGAGAGCCTCCAGCATCATGCAGAAATTCTCGAACAATCTGCCACCTGGATCGATGAGGGCAAGTTAAAAATCCACGTTAGTCATAAATTTACTTTGAAAGAAGCAGCTAAAGCCCACCAATTAATTGAAAGCGGGTCTGTGACGGGTAAAATTGTTCTGCTGATTAGCGATGAATGATTGAACAATTTGCATAAATTATTTTTTAAACCCATAGGTACGCAGAGGTTAAACGCAAATCTACGCAGAGGCATTTATTTGCGCTCCTCTGCGTTTTCCTTCTCTGCGAGACGCTTCTCTACAAGAGGCTACGCCAATGCGAATGCGTTCCTTTGCGTTTTTTTAATTCTTTTCCTCTTCCTCTCCCTACCTGCTTGGGCAGCACAAACGCAACCAGAACGCACATCCTTAACTCTGGAATTATTACAAGAACGACTACGCACACCAATGCTTCGCGAAGGCAATTTGACCGTAGATTTGCAGAAGATGGTGATTGATTTGCGCCCAGAAAACGCTAGGTTTCGTGATGCTTTTTACCAACTACTGCGAAAAGAACTAGGTGCAAAACCTCTAGGTTTAGACCTCAGCTATGCTTTGATTCTGGGGGATTTTGTGGGTAGCGATTTGGGTTTAAGAACACCCTTGTACTGGCAAGCGATGTCTGGCGACAAGCCCTTTGGGTTCGGGGGGTCGCAAGACGCTCGTTCGCGCAGCCTGTCGCAGACAAGACTCGCTAACGCTGCGCTAACGACGGCAACCGCTAAGACTACGACCCCCTCACCGCGAGGCGTCTACGCTCCCATTTTCACGGCCACTGAACAAGAAGAACTAGAACGTTTGCGCTTTGTTTGCTTGCAGTCACTCGCGATATCTACGACGGGCTACGCCTACGCTTTACCCAACTCCAAAGATTGTCGATCGCTTTTGGGAACACAGCCAATTCAATTTAGTGAAATCACCGTCTTTCGTGGTGCATTGACACTGGTGCAAACTCGCTTCAATGGCGAAGTGAAGTTCCCTAATACATTCTTTCTTCAATCTGTGGATGCCCAAGGTGCAACTTTTCTCCAACCCACTAACTGGACTGAAACCAGATTCGGTCGTTCCGTTAGTTTCACTAGTGCTAACTTCCGCCAACAAAGCAATTTTCAGGGCAGTATTTTTTTTGAAAAAGCTAATTTTAAACAAATCAAATTTCAGGAAATCACTGATTTTCAAAGCAGTATCTTTGAAAAAACTGCTAACTTTAACCAAGCAACTTTTAAACAGTTAGCTAAATTCAATAGTGTGCAGTGGCAAGAAAATGCTGATTTTTCTGATGTGCGCTTTGCCAATCAAGTACAGTTTACTAAAGCGAATTTTAATCAGTTTCTCCTTTTTATAGAAGCGACTTTTGAGCAAGCTGTGAGCTTCCGGGAAGCGGAGTTTAACCAATTCGTAAATCTGCAAGGTGCGAACATTCTTAACCAAGCAGATTTTAGCGATGCGATGTTTGCTCCAGAGGCTTGTTTAAGCGTACCTGATTTAACTTTTAACTCCAATCAAGCAAAAATTTTAGGTAATTCTGGTCAGATTGGTAAGATGTTCTGCATCCCGACATTGCAAGGTAATCAAAATGTCTTGCGGAATTTGGGGCAAAATTTTCGTCAGCAACAGCAAGTTAGCGATGCTAATGAACTGGAATACACAAAACAACGACTGCGATTAATAGAAATGAGCCGCCGTCTGACAGCTACAAATATTAATAGTGCAACTGTTGCAAGTTTGATTAACCTGGGTTTTTCTGCAACTCAAGCTGAAGCGATCGCCCAGCGTCGTCTGTTAAAATCGTTTCGCAACAGCAGTGAGTTACTCACCTTAGCAGACATCGATTTAGAAAAATATCGCCTAATTGTTGGCGAACCCCTTTCTATAGGTGCGTGGTTACTGCAAGCTTGGAGTTGGTTGGCATTGAGTGTATTGCTGTTGTTGAGTGGCTATGGTACAAATTTTTGGTTAGTGTTTGGCGTGGGAGGATTAGCGATCGCTTATTTCGGCTTACTGTTTTGGCTAGTGGATCGCTATCGTCGGCTGCATCCCATACCAATTATTCCCACATCTTACGAAACCATTTCGATATTAATCAGTTTTAGCGTTTTAGAATTCTTCAGCTTACTAGCTATCTTTCGCAATGCTGAACAACCTTGGCTGACATTGGGGTGTATTTTAATAATTATTGTCCCCGTCCCAATGGCTTTATTGATCCGACTTTACCAACAAGGTCGTTATCACGATTTAATGGACGTTTCTTACTTCACAGAAGACGGCACCTTTCGCCAGTTACGATTATTGATTGGACGTTTGCCAGTGATACCAAGGAATGAGACATTTCGGGAACGATATATGCCTTTGTTGGGCGATCGCCGTTGGAACTGGCTCAACTACTATGATTTTAGCCTCAATAACCTACTTAGATTAGGATTTAACGACATTCGGCTCCGAGACGAACACTTACCAGGTCTCATCTCTGCACTAGCTTGGTATCAATGGAGTTTGGGTGTAATTTACATCACGTTAGTTTTGTGGACACTTTCCCGCACAATTCCAGGATTGAATTTGCTGATTTATCTGAAGTAATTTTCTTGTAGCTAAATAAAGTTGTCAGGTAATGCGGTCAATCTGGATTTTGTGAGAAATCAGGATTTAGTTGTCATGGCAATAGCTCAATGTTGCTTTCAGCTTGTTAGCCCATCGAAGCGATATATATCAGTAAGTGTATGGTTTGTGTATCAAGTATTAATGTGGATACAAGTACAGCACAATAACTTGCATTACAGGAAATACTAATGAACCGCTCAAAAATAGTTGCCGTTATTACAGATGAGATTTCTGCTATTTTAGCGATCGCATCTTATTCTTGAGAGTGCCGTTTATCTCGTTCGCAGTCGGAGACTGAGAATGCCTAATAAAAGGCTCTGCCTCTTAACTTGCGGCAGAGCCAAAATAGAGATTTAACAACGGCAATCAGGTTATCCCATCCTGCTGCGACCTAAGTTGTGTCTCTGGCTGAGTTGAGCCAGCAGGCAAAACCCGATGTTCAGATCCCAAAGTTCCATTAGGAGAATCTGGAGGCTTTGAGCCACCCGATCCCTTCCGAGGTAATATAGCCTGAGCCGCGCTCTTGACTAAGATGTAAAGAATTGGCACTAAGAACAAACTCAAGAACGTCGCAAGCATCAGCCCCCCAAAGAGCGCCGTTCCTAAAGACCAACGGCTGCTGGCTCCAGCCCCTTGAGAGATCACCAAGGGTAAAAATCCTAACAGCGCTGCAAAGGAAGTCATTAAGATCGGTCGCAGACGTTCTTGCCCCGCTTTCACTGCCGCCCGTGTATAGCTCATGCCCTGCTCATGTAGCTGATTGGCAAATTCCACGACTAAAATCGCGTTCTTTGCGGCTAGACCAATCAAAGTTACCAAACCTACCTGGCAATAGATATCATCCACCACTTTCGGGAAGAGGCTACTTGCCATGAAAATATTGGAACGTAGCCAAATCGCCGTCATCGCTCCCAAAACTGCTAGGGGAACTGTCAGCAAAATAATGATCGGGTCAATATAACTTTCATACTGAGCCGATAGCACCAGAAAAACAATAACGATCGCTAAGCCAAAAATCAAGCCTGTAGATCCGCCAGATGTCTTCTCCTGGAGATAAGTCCCTGTCCATTCATAACCAAAGCCTTGAGGTAAGACCTCTGCTGCTAGTTTCTCCATCGCTTGAATCGCCTGTCCAGAACTAGCACCGGGAGCAGGAGCGCCCTGGACTTTGATTGACCTGTACAAGTTATAATGCGAAATGGTTTTCGGCCCCACAAAGGGAGTAACCTTTACCAAATTGCTCAATGGAATCATCGCCCCAGTTGCAGAGCGAACATACAGCTTGCCAATATCATCGGGATTAGAGCGGAAAATCCCATCTGCTTGGACATATACTCGATACTGTCGTTGTCCCTGCACAAAGTCATTCACATATTGCGACCCCAAGTAACTTTGCAACGCCCCAAAGATGTCGTTGAGTTCGACGTTGAGAGCTTTGGCTTGGTTGCGGTTCACTTGGATGTCAAATTGGGGAGTGTCTGCGGTGAACTGAGTGAATACTCGTTGGAGAACAGGGTTTTTATTTGCTGCCCCAATGAATTTGTTAGCAGTATCAACCAGGGTTTGAATCGGCGCACTTCCGGTTTTGTCTTGAATGATAAACTCAAAACCACCTGTAGTACTTAACCCTCTAACCGGAGGAGCATTCACAGCGATCGCTCTAGCATCTGTAATTGCAGAGAGCTTTTTGTTCATCCTCTGAAGTATTCCATAGACAGACTGAGATTCTAGAGTTCTCTCTTTCCAGGGTTTCAGGTTAGCAAAGGCAATGCCTAAATTAGAAGCATTCCCATCGAAACCAAAGCCACTAATCATAAAACTAGCTTGAACTTCAGGAATCGATGTTACTTCCTTGACAACCCGCTCCATCACAGATTCGGTGTATTTCAAAGAAACCCCATCAGGCCCCTGGACAACTACAAAAAAGTAACCCTGATCTTCCTCTGGAATAAATCCGGTAGGCACTGCTCTGTACATCAAAACTGTTGCTACTAAACCAGTGATGAAAACCCCAATTACAATCGGCTTGATATGGGTAAGGTAGCTAACAAATCCGACATAGCGGCGCGTGAACCAGCTAAATCCCCGATTAAACTGCCTAAAAAACCACCCCAAAGGGCCCCGTGGAGTCTGAGCAGGGCGCATCAGGATGGCTGCCATAGTCGGAGAGAAAGTTAAGGCATTGAAAGTCGAGATGCCAATGGAGCAAGCAACGGTTAACGCAAATTGTTTGTAGACAATCCCAGTAGTGCCCGGAATGAATGCAACTGGAATAAATACCGCCATCAGTACAAGTGAAGTGGCAATGATTGCCCCGGTTAACTCCTTCATGGCTTCGACGGCGGCATCAAAGGGCTTCATGCCCTCCTCTAGTTTGACTGCAACCGCCTCCACCACAATAATGGCATCATCGACGACGATACCGATCGCGAGGACGAAACCAAATAAGGTGAGTGTATTAATCTGAAATCCTAAAACCAACAGAGCCGCACACGTCCCAATCAGGGAAACGGGGATCGCAACAGTGGGAATGATCGTGGTACGCCAGTCTTGCAAAAAGACAAAAATTACCAAGACCACCAGGATAATCGCCTCAACCAGAGTATGTAGAACTTCTTCTAAAGAAATTTCTACAAATGGAGTGGTATCAAATGCCAACTGTGCTTTTAGTCCAGGTGGAAAACTCTTCGATAGTGTTGCAATCTGCTCTTCAACAGCATGAGCAACTTGTAGAGCATTACTACCCGGAAGTTGATATATCCCCAAACCCACGGCTGACTTGGGAGCATTTCCTGGGATGGTGAATTTGGCATCAGCGAGATAGCTCTCTGCTCCCAGTTCAACTCGACCGATATCTCTGACCTTAACTAGGCTGCTACTAGTGCTGCTATTAGTGCTGCTATTAGTGCTGCCATTAGTGCTGCCATTAGTGCTGCTATTAGTGCGACCTTGACTTACCTTCAGCACCATGTCCTCAAATTCAGCTGCTTCTTTAAAGCGACTGGTTGCCCGTAAAGCAAATTCAAAGCTTTGATTAGCTGGTGCTGGTTCCTTACCAATTGCCCCTGCACCCACCTGAATATTTTGTTCTTGCAGGGCAGTTACCACATCTTGAGGAGTCAATTGATGTTGAGCAAGCTTGTTGGGATCAAGCCAAAGACGCATGGCATATTTGCGCTCCCCAAAAATCGTCGCTTTTCCTACACCAGGAAGCCGTTTGATCTGATCGAAAATATACAGATCGACATAGTTACTGATAAAAATGTTGTCATACTCATTATTTTCTGAGTAAAACCCAAAGACGAGAAGGAGACTGCTTGATGCCGTTTCAACGGTGACACCTGTTCGTTGAACAGTATCTGGCAATTGAGGATCAGCAAGTCCTTGTTTATTTTGAACGTTTACTTGAGCAATATCGCTATTAACATTAGTTGGGAAGGAGACAGTTATATTGCTAGAACCATCATTACCCGTATTAGAAGATATATAAGATACATCTTTAACACCATTAATTTGTCGCTCAATAATGTTAGTGACAGTGCTTTCTGTTGTTTGAGCATCCGCACCAGTATTGTTGGAGCTAACGGTGATTTGCACGGGAGCGAGGTCTGGTAGCTGAGAAATGGGGAGAATCGGAATACAGATGCTTCCCAGCAGCAAAATAATGAACGTGCAGACCGTCGTCAGGACTGGACGTCTGATGAAGGTATTGACAAACATAAAATCAGGGAAAAGTTCAAAACTGGTTAGTGAGG
Source organism: Nostoc sp. S13 (assembly GCF_029379315.1). Taxonomy (GTDB): domain Bacteria; phylum Cyanobacteriota; class Cyanobacteriia; order Cyanobacteriales; family Nostocaceae; genus Nostoc. The sequence continues at coordinate 53,664 of NZ_JAQYWQ010000003.1, read as the reverse complement.
TAGCCCCGTGTGCAACTTTCTTTCAAACCTAACCTCCAACCCCTTACTTTGTCGGGAAGGGGAGCAAGAATCAAAGCCTCTCTCCCTGTGGGGGAGCCAGTGCGTTGCGGGGGTTGTAAGAAAAAGTTGCACATTGCGTCAGGTAGTAGCTTTTTATTAAAGGTGTCGTAATACCCCATCCCTGGATAGGGTGAGCATATAAGGCATTGAGCGACGATTGTATCTATGATCTCCCAAAAAAGACAACAACTTTTAGAAACAGTGTATCGTGGGGCGCATGGGAACGTGGGGAAAAGAAAGGAACAGTTATTCTTCAAGACTCAGGGGAAAGTACCTAAAAGCTTGAGGAGAGATGCTCTTTAGGTCTTTTGTGAATTGGCTGCACCTATTTGGCAAATATACCAGATGAGAAACAAGATTCTTGCTCCCTCTCCTTGGTAAGCAGAGGGTTGGACTGAGGTTTTACAAGGCTTTTTACACTCATTGAGATGCTGCCTTTGTGAACTGGCTACACCTATTTGGCAAAAACTGCTATTGTCTGCATTGGGTTAAATTAATTTGTTCGCCAGAATTTGCTGGTAGGCTTGGATTGTTTGCCTAGCGATCGCATCCCAGCTAAAATTTTCCAAGGCATATTTTTGGGCGTTTAATCCCCGTCGTTGGCGTTCTGCGGGATTTTGCAAAGCTTCTTGCAGTAACTCTACCAGCGCTTGCACATCTGTTGCGCCTACCCAACCCGACTCGCTATCACGCACCTGTTGACAAATATGCACTTGGTCAGAAATTACCACCGGTGTTCCTGCTACCATCGCTTCCGCGACAGCAATCCCAAAATTTTCGTAATAGGAAGGTAAGACAAATAAATCAGCAGCTTGTAGTAAACTAATTTTTAATTCACCAGTGACAAAGCCCGTAATTGTAGTGTGCGATCGCAGTGGTGAATTTTGAATTTGGGATATTATCTTTTTTTCGTAATCTGGATCTTGGGGATTTGTTCCAGCTAAGACAAAATGAAACTTATAACCAACCGCTAACAGCTTCTCTAGCGCCGGAATTAACAAATTTAACCCCTTTTTCGGGTCAATTCGTGACATAAACAGCACCAACGGTACATCCTCCGGTATTTCCAGCTGACTATATACATTTTTAAGAGGGGATTGACGGGGAATTACACCCAACGGAATCACCAAATCTGGCGTAGATACTCCAAATCGTTCTGATATTTTGGCTTCTTGAACGCTGGTAAAATGAATTGCTGCCGCACCAGCTAAATTTTGACGTTCTATAATTGCGACATAAAGCTGTTTTAATTGCTTTTTTTTGCGTAAATCAGCCGGATCGAGAGTACCCAAAGGACGGAAAATATAAGGTAGCTTTTGCTGACGACATACAATAGCAGCAGCACTAATTATTGGGGAAAATAGAGCATGAATATGTGCTATATCAAACTCGTGAGCATGACGTTTTAGCCAGTTTAATAAATCTAGGGAAAATTTGTAGCGACGAAACGGGGCACAACGAAAGTAAATTATTTCATAGCCATCTTGTTTAATTGGGCGATTTAAAGGAACATCCAAAGGTGTTTGACCATTATCGCCATTACTATCAGTTGTGAGAATTGTAACTTCTACTCCCTCTTTTACCAACGCTGGAGCTAGTCCTAGTACCATTTGACTGGGGCCGCCGTAAATCAGAGAAATTGAGGGGACAATTTGTAATATTTTCATTTGTAATATTTTCATTTGTCATTTGTCATTTGTCATTTTTTATTCACTAGATATCTTGCAAAAGTCCCTAACATCGCACACGCCAGATGCTCTACTTGGGGAGACTCCTGTTCCGGCACTGGCTCCCCTTAATCCCCTAAGAGCCTGCTCTTAGGGGAGACAAAGCTACGCTTTGGCTCTTTGGGGTTCTTATTTGTGATTTATGCAAGAGGTCTACTAATAACTAATGACTAATGACTATTAACCAATTCTTGATAAAATTCTAATTGCTGTTTAGCTAAAGCTTGATTTGTATATTTAATCATTGCTTTTTGATAACCCATTTCACCGAGAGTATAAGCAAAAGAGGGTTTATCCATTAATTGAACTAAGCAATTAGCAAGGGCTTGAGTATCACCTTCAGGAAATACTAAACCAGTATCGCCAATTACATAGGGAATTTCACCAGAATCAGAACCAATTACAGGGACTTGGCAAGCCATTGCCTCAATTAGGACATGACCAAATTGTTCTTTCCAGCCAACAGAAGTTAAGGTTTTAAATTTGTAAGTTGTTTCTGAAGGCAGTACCAAAGTACTCATTAAATTGATATAGTTTGCAACCTCATCATGAGGCACACTCTCTACCAAAATTAACCGCTCTTTAATATTATTTTCTACCGCAATTTTGATTAATTCACTTTGCAACTCTCCGCGTCCTAGCAGAAGTAATTTCCAAGGTTTATTTTTCAAAGTTATTAAGGCTTGCAAAAGTGTTAATAAACCCTTTTCTTGCACAAAACGCCCGACAAAACCTACCACAAAATCTCCTTTTTCAATGTCCAACTTAGCTGCTAACTCTGGTTGGGGTTTGGGAGTAAATAGACTTTCATCTACGCCCAGTTGTGGCATGACTTTAATTGACCCTTGATATCCTCGTTGTCGCAAAACTTCTGCTCCATCCTGATTGCCAGAAATAATACCGTGGCTGTGATGGAGGTTATATTTTTCTAACAAAGAAACTGGTAGCTTCAGGCTGTATGGTAGATTCCACCAAGTAAAAAATACATTTTTTGCTTTGAGTCCTAAGAGTTTATTTAAACCAATCATCTGAGTATAAGCCAATGCTCTAGACCCTTGTTCCACCTGGATGATTTGGGGACGAAACTGTTTTAACAAAGATATCAAATCAGCCCCAAATGTCAGAAGTCCTTGATGATTTTGACTGAAATTAGAAACGGGAACTATTCTAAATCTGCCTTCATTGCGGTATTCAGTTTCAATAATTCTGTTTTGCACGCCACCTGGTTTCCAGCGCTTTGGGACTACAACTGTCACTTCAACTCCCGCTTCTAGTTGAGATAAAGCGCGTAATTTTTCACAGTTGAGGTCTACGATATAAGTGTGACTAGCAACTAAGATTTTCATTGTTATTTATTATTTGTCATTTGTCATTTTTTTTAAACAACCAGTACTTACGCAAAATTATGAAAAAATGAACCGCCTTCGCGCAGCGTCTCGTTAGAGAAAGACGCAAAGGACGCAAAGAAATAAGAGTTTTAGAGAGTTTTTGCCCAATGCCCAATGCCCAATGCCCAATGCCCAATGCCCAATGCCCAATCACGAAACTTTTTGATCAAACCGACTGTAAATTTGACCATCGTTCCATATTGATTGAATGACAGTACCCAAAGCTTTGAAAAAACCCAAAATGTAGAAAATACCGCGAGTGGCAATTTTGATAGGGGAACCGCTTTTATGGCAAGGTGGGCGTCCCAGGACGTGACAGTCAAATAAACGAGCGTATAGGCGTAAAGCTTGAGTCGGAGTGAGGTTTTTCAGCCCCAGTAAAAAATGGTTGTGGTAGAAGGTGAGTTGATATTTGAGCGATCGCATACTAATATCATGACAACCCCCTGTTTCTTCGCCTAAATGCACCAAATGGGCTTCTGGGTCGTACCAAATCTTATACCCCGTTTGTCGCACTCGCAAACAAAAATCTGACTCTTCGCGCACTGCACTACCGCCAAACCTCTCATCAAATCTCAGTCCGTACTTAGTAAAAATATCGCGTCGAAAAGACATATTACAACCCCTCGCTGTCAGTACTTGCTGGGGTTTGATAGTATGTACTAAATCAATATGATACCAAGCAATTCCTGGGTCCATTGCCTGGGGAGGCAGATATTCAATCTCTAAATCTCCCCCAGAATCACCCAATTTCATTCTGTCAAATACCCGTCCTGCCACAGCGCCCACCTCTGGGTTTTGCAAATAATTTTTCGCATGGGCTGCTAGCAATCCAGGCGTTAGCTGAACATCATCATCAATAAATAATATTATTTCACCAGATGACCGCCGGACGGCATAATTCCGCGCCCCTGGCAAACTTGCCCAATCTAAGCGCAACCATTTAATTTTACCTGCCTCCGCCATCTCTTCCAGGTAGGCTTGAATTTCTGCTTGGTGTTTTGAGGTTTGGTCTACAACTAAAACTTCAAAATTTGGATAGTCCTGTTTTAGAACATCCACAATACTATCGCGTAGAGGTTCCTCTCGCTCATAGGTTGGTATAACTACAGAAATTAAAGGGTAATTAGCCATAATTTTTTCTACTACTTTATCTAAAGGTAATTGGAATTTTCGTTAATCATGCAAAACACTAATTTTGCTTACTCATCACTTTTCCAAACATTTTCATTACGAATCGCTCTATTTTAATAAATGAAAATACATAAATTGCCAGTAAAATACTCACTATCATTAAAGAAACCCCTATCTTCAAATAGTTATTTATCTGAATCATAGAATATAATTTAGGTAATAAAACAAAATACAAAGGTTGATGAATTAGATAAATTTGATAAGAATAAATTCCTAATATACTAACAAAGCTTAGTATACGTCCAATTTTAGCTATTTTATCGAGACGGTATAATAATGCTTGAATACCCAAAAAAAATAAAGGAGTAAACAGCATATCTATACCTAACATATATATATATTTTATTTTAAAAATAGTTAAGATAGCAAAAATAAGAATTCCCATACTAAAAATAATACTTGCAACAATAAAATCTATTTTTCTAAAAGTTTGATGCTCGGCATAGATAAATCCCCAATAAAGTCCCAGACAGAACTGAAATAGATAACTTCCTATAAAATTATTTTGCAATAAAAATAAATAAATATTCGTATCATCAACTATAAAAAAGTAAAAAGCTAAAAGCTTCGTTATTATTGCTCCCGTAAGTCCTAAAAATAATATTTTATTCGGCTTTTTATGGGAAAATGAAAATATCAATGGTGTAAGTAAATAAGCCTCTAGAATTACTGTGAAAAACCAAAATCCAGGGTTGATTGATTGGAATTTTATCCCGGCTATACCTATAAATGATAAGAAAAAATTTAGGTTTAAATTAATCTTACTATTAGTAAATAAATAAAGTAAGCAACTTAATATAACAGCTAGTATATAAGCAGGATATATTCTATACAAACGTTTAATTAACCATAATCTCCAATTAATTTTAATCGGTACTATCTGATTTTTTTGTAACTTAGAGATGAGAGCATAACTTGTGTTCAACCCAGCCATTAAAAAGAATATATCTACAGCAGCATATCCGAGCTTTGCTCCATTACTATCTAAAACTGAAATTAGTTGCGATCGCTCTGGATAATTTTGGAAAAAATGAAATATGACAATTGCTAAAATTGCTAATCCTTTTGTCTGATCAATCCAATTAAATCTAGTTTGGCGTATTTGACTAGGAGTATTCATCTATGTGATATCTCGGAGTTTATATTCAGCTTGATATCCAGTAATTCGACCTTTACAGGCTGGTTATTCGCTAATACCTGGTGATAACTAGAAAGATACCAGACTTAGCCACTAAGAAGATTTAGCAACTCTTGGTTAAGCTTAATACACAAGCAAGCTTCTGTCCACCGATAGCGTACTGGAGTATTTTCACTATGTCCCGTCAGCTTATTAGACGTTTTTGTTTTCCTGCTTGCTTAGGATCTGCTTCTTTCTTCTCTTGTTTATCTAATATTGGCAATTTGAAAAGAACTCCTGCAAAAAACCAGTAATAGACAGCAACTGGATCAACATCTAGAGGATAGTAGTAGGTGTTGTAGCTAATAAACAATATAAACAACCACAAAGCTGCTGCGTAACTGCGGAAATTATGGTTCTTTATGGAGCAATAGGTTTTAAAGCTAATAATTGTTAGAGTTGGTTACTGAGCTTACCGAAGTATGGGGTTACTCAGCACAGACTAAACGCCCCGCTACCGCTAACAACACTTGGCACTCCTGAAGGTACAGTTTATCTACTAATACATCCGAACCTTCAGTATAACCTTGCCGCTGCTGTGTAGAGATTATCGAATAACTTATTTTGTTTTTCAGCGTCGTGGACATTGATCACTTGTGCTAAAGCTCCAGCACTGAGAGACTCGTAATGTTCCTGTTTATCACTTCTATCTAAAAATTCTTGTACTTGTTGTAATGCCTGCTCTGCTAAATCATCGTAGGTATGATTGACAATTTCCCAATATTCTTCAGTTTTAGTTTTTTCACCATTTAGCCAATTACCCCAATGTCTGAGTTTGTCCAGTGGTAATTCTAAAACATATCCATTTTCACCGTGACGAACAATTTCTGTCAAAGCACATACATTGGTTGTAATTGCCGGAGTCGCAACAGAGAAACCTTCAATAATGCTATAACCATAGGTATCCATTAATGATGGCATCAGTTGAAAATGACTTTGTGATAGTAATTCTATAACTTTTGCATTCGGAATTATGTTATGGAAAACGACATTATTTAAATCGAGTAACTTTAAATCTTCTGCATATCTATTAGCATCAGGAAAATCAGTAGGTACGCCGACACCACACCATAGTTCAGACACTATATGTATAGTAATAGGTAAACCTAACTTTGTTGCTTTCTTGGCTAGTCTTAAAGCCACAACTCCGCCTTTTCTGGCAATGTGGTTGCCAATAAAAATAAGTTGAAGATTTTGCTGATTTTGATAAGATTTATACTGGTTAACCCTCACAGGGAAATTTGGGTGTATGACATCTACTTTACCGATTATTTTTGATATTGTATCCCATTCTTGTACCCAGTTCATGAATCGCAATCTAGCATAATCAGATATGGCAATAATTTTTTTGCAGTTTTCTAGTGCCAAACGATTATTCAGAAATTTATAAGTGAATTCTTCTAGTTGAGTTTGCGGATCTCTATACAAAAACCGATGATCTTCAAAAGTGACAAACCAAGGTTTATTAGTACAGATAATTCTATTAAAAGTATGAATTACCTCGTATCCACCCCATACAGGTCGCCAAGGCATAAAACTTCCTAAAGGATACCAAACTTTATCTATAGGATATTTGCCTGTGAGAAAAGTTTTAGAACGAATCAGAGTATGTTCAGAATTACGAGGAAGATTAGGAACGCTGAGATGTTGTTGACCACCTATAATAACTTTCACCATTTTATCCTCCTTAAAATTTTGTTTTTAATCGTTTATTTGGAATTTGTGGTTGAGATTCAGCATCTTTTCTCTCTTGTTTATCTAGTTCTGGTATTTTAAAAAGAACTCCTGCAAAAAACCAATAATAGACAGCAACCGGATCAACATCCAGAGGATAGTAGTAGGTGTTGTAGCTGATAAACACTATAAACAGCCACAAAGCTGCTGCGTAACTGCGGAAATTACGGTTCTTTATGGAGCGATAGGTTTTAAAGCCAATAATTGTTAAACTTGTTACCAAACCCAGAAACGCTAGTACTCCAATAATTCCAACTTCATAAAGTACTTTGGGGTAGTAGGTTTCCACAAGCTTACTTTTACCCAATGCACGGGTAGAGTTAGTTGCTCGACCTAAGCCACTTCCCAGTGGCCCGTCTACGTTTTTCCAATTCTCTTCAAATTGCTGGATGATAAAATCTTGAGGTGGTGAAGCGTCCCAGCGACCCGTAAAACTCTCGGTTCTCTCTTGCACGAGAGTAGGGTTAGTCACCATCGCAATTCCCACAATCAAGGCAAGCCCCACGCCTATGGGGATAAATCGTTTCAGGTTGCCAATTTGTCCAGTGATCAATAGCAAAATCCCGAAGCAGATTGGTACTAAAGCTAAGGCGATTCTCTGTCCAGAGATTACAGAATTGAGAAAGACTCCCACTAAAGAACCTAAACCAACCAACCGCCATATCGGAGAGGGATCGGTGAAGCCGCTGGCAAAGGTAAAAAAGGTGCTGGCAATTAAGAACCATGCCCACTGCCAAGGAGCTACAAATGTCCCTGGTAGGCGAATAACCCCTTCATCGGGACTATATACTAGCGCTCCACCAATATAACACCTGGCATCGAGTGTTGCTCTAAATAAGGCATCTCCTTCAAGACCTCTAGTGCCTTGACATACACCAGTTAGTAGTAACAGGTATTGAAAAAATCCCAGCACACAGCAAATTAGTATGAGAACAATCTGGAGGCGTGATAAAAATAGAAAATCCCGCTTATCGCGAATTAAATAGTAAGCACAACCAATCAGGGGGACATAGCCTAAAAATACTTTTAGTCCCAGAATTCCCATAGCTAATGGTATTTCTTTCTCTGCTTTTTCAAATAGTCCCACACTAGGCGGGTTCAATTGCTGACCACCATTGATAAACAACAGCGTTAGCAGACTGCAACCTAAAACAATATAAAGTGGGATTTTAATGCCTTGGGGAATAATTAGGGGTAGCCCCTGTTTACGGCAAGTCTGCCAAAGTCCAATTAGCGCTGGAACGTAAAAAGTATCTTTAGCTAATTGGAGTATGGGACTATTGCCCAAGTAATAGGTGATAGTACCCCCAATAGGTACATAAATAATGAAGGCATATAGTGCTTGGCGCGGGTATTTGTAGGAAAGGGATATGATGATTATCCCCAAGACACCAGGGACTGCTGCTTTAATCCCAGCTACAAAAAAAAGCACAATGCCAACGAAGACACCGCCAAAGGAGGCGGTGGTGAGTAAGCTAATGAATTCTTTACGTGCTTTAGCTGCTTTGCGCTTTTTGGCTAACTGTTCTTTGAGGCTAAGGGTAGAAGTTTCCTTTTTAGCCTGCTTTTTCGACTTTTTAGATTGCTGAGATTTTGACTTGAATTTTGGCATGGTGGTGCTGTAGCCTATCAGCCTCAGAAAATCTATTATAGTTGACAAATTTCTTTGGATTGCTCTAACTCGTACAATCGGAATTCATTTCTAACTGATTGATTTAATAATTTGCGATTAAAAATGCTAAATCTTAATCTTTTGGAATTATCAAAAAGATTCTCTCCTGTTTCCAAAATATAAATTAGCCAGATAAATAGGTAGGCATAATTAAATATAAAATCAAACCTTACGCTTAATCCGTCTCCTTAGCAAGGAGAGGCAAGCCGGAGGCAGGGTGAGGTTTTATATTTAATTTGACCCACTTACTTATGCTCTGACAATGCAAATACAAATGTCACAGCTTCTACAGATAACCAAGCCTGGTTAACTTGTAGAAGCTGTGACGAAATATTGACGCTTGTTAAAAGCTGAGATAATAGCTAATTTAGTCCATTAGATGCTGCTGGACTTGGGAAACTAATTCATTTGTCCAGTGGTTGGCAAGTTCGGCATTGGCAGCTTCCACCATCACTCTGATCACTGGTTCTGTGCCAGAGGCGCGAACCAAAATTCTGCCGGAATCACCCATTGCTACTTCCGCAAGAGCGATCGCTTGTTGTACAGGTTGGCAATCTTGCCATCCCAAACGGCGATCGCGATCAATAACTCGCACGTTCCGCAATAATTGCGGATAGGTCTGGAAGCTTTGATCTACCAATTCTGCTAGGGAAACACCCGCCTCTTTCACCAAAGCTGCCATATGTAATGCTGTTAACAAACCATCTCCAGTCATAGCATAATGACGGCAAAGAATATGACCTGATTGTTCGCCGCCTAGCATTGCCCCAGTCCGCAACATTTCGGCTTGCACGTATTGGTCGCCGACTGCGGTGCGAATTAAGTTACCACCCTGTTGTTGCCAAGCTTTCTCAAAGCCTAAGTTGGCCATGACAGTAGATACAATCAGGTTGTCTGGTAGTTGTTGCTTTTGTTGTAAGTGAAGTCCCCATAGGTAAAGAATGTAATCGCCGTTAACTTGCCTTCCTGTATTGTCTACTCCTAAGACGCGATCAGCATCGCCATCGAAGGCAAAGCCGATGTCGGCGTTCTGTTCTTGTACTGTTGCTGCAAGAATATCTAGGTGTGTGGAACCGCAATTAACATTAATGCGATCGCCATCTGCTTCGTTATGCAAGCAGATTACCTCTGCCCCCATTTCTGTAAATACTGATGGTGCTAACCCGACGGCTGCTCCCCACGCCAAGTCTAAAACAATCTTCATTCCCTGAAGATTTAGGGCACTGTTCAAGGGTTTTTTCAACGCCTCGCTATAATGCCCCACTAACTCGAAACGTGAGTAATGCCGTCCGAAATTACTGACTCTAGCAATAGGTGATATTTTACCACGCAGTCCGGCTTCTATTTCTGCCTGCAATATTTGCGGTAACTTGCCACCATCGGCACTAAAAATCTTAATACCATTGTCTTCTGGGGGATTATGGCTAGCAGAAATCATCACTCCGCCGATCGCTTCACTGATGCTGGTGAGATAGGCAATCCCAGGAGTCGGACATAATCCCAAATACCAGACCTCTAATCCTGCGGCTGTTAACCCTGCACTCAAAGCCATTGCCAGCATATCGCTGGAGTTTCTAGAGTCCTGTCCGAGAATGACTGGCCCGACTTGAGTAGCATGGTTACGTAAAACAATACCCGTCCAAAAACCAACTTGTAATGCTAGGGGCGCACTTAGTAATTCTCCGACTCGTCCGCGAATCCCATCTGTGCCAAATAAGGGATTTACTGGCAGTGGGATTAAATTCAGTGCAAAACTGCTCTCAATCCCTTTGCCCAATTCCTCAACTTCGGAAGCAGAACCCCCAGGAATGCCCGACGTCCGAGTTATAGATGAAACCATATGTTTAAACACTCTACACAATCAAACTGAAAAATACCATTTAAGACTTTATTCAGCAATTTTGACATGCTTTTTATCTTTAGAAATTCATTCTAGATCAGGCTATTGTTACGTAATAATACTGAATTTATCCTTTTTTAATTGTAAATATTTTATGAAATCAGCATTGCTTTTTACATTATTAGTAAAGTCTCCACATTTTAGCGAATTATTCCTTTTATGCCCTTAACTTCAGTCCTGATTATCTGTATTAGTTCATACTTTGCAATGCTAATAACAAAGAATAAATCACGAGTCAGAATACAGAATTCAGAATTGATTATTACTATACCCATAAAGGGATATAGTAATAATCAAGGAAAAATATTTAATACTAGTTTCCCGCAGCAGAAGAGAAATGCCTTGCGGGAGTCGAGGAGTTTGTGGCAACTTCTTTTAAACGCGGACTCGCTAACGCTCCGCTATCAAGAAAGTCGGACTCCAATTCAAACTGAATTCTGATGCCTCGGCGGAGCAATCCCAAGCTCCGCTCCTGAGTTATGAATTTTTATTGAGAAACTGTAATAAATATTACCCTTGTTTGATCACAAGTGTTTTTCAGGAAAGCTGAGAAGGAAACCAAAATTCAGCCATAACAACAAAAAATAAAAACACCAAACAAAATGTAAAATTATATTGCATTGTGCTTGTCGCTGTGTAAAAACCTACAAAATCATTGCAGCTTAAAAAATTTTAATATAATTTCTCATCAAAAAGTTTTAAGGTAACGTTTTAATGGCTTTTTTAGCCGTTAGTGAATCAAAACTTCGGCAGTTAACTTTTTAAAGTTGAGAATTTTAGCATGAGCAGCAATTTAGCAACCAAATTACGTGTAGGCACTAAAAAAGCCCACACAATGGCAGAGAATGTAGGTTTTGTCAAGTGCTTTTTAAAAGGAGTAGTGGAGAAAAACTCTTACCGGAAACTAGTTGCTAACTTCTACTTCGTCTACTCAGCGATGGAAGAGGAAATGGAAAAGCATCGCCAGCACCCAATAGTTTCTAAAATTAACTTTCCCCAGTTAAACCGCAAGTATACCCTAGAGCAAGACCTGAGTTTTTACTTTGGTGCCAACTGGAGAGAGCAAATCAAACTATCTCCCGCAGGTGAAGCTTATGTACAGCGCATCCGAGAAATATCTCAAACTGAACCAGAACTGTTAATCGCCCATTCATATACTCGTTACTTGGGTGACTTATCCGGGGGACAAATTCTCAAAAATATTGCTGTAACAGCAATGAATTTGTCTGATGGGCAAGGAACAGCCTTTTATGAATTTCCAGAGATTCCTGATGAGAAGGCATTCAAAGCCAAATATCGTCAAACTTTGGATGAATTACCCCTTGACGATGCTACAACCGATCGCATAGTTGATGAAGCTAACGCCGCCTTTGGTACGAACATGAAGATGTTTCAGGAATTGGAAGGCAATTTAATCAAGGCGATCGGTATAATGCTTTACAACACCCTCACACGGCGTCGTACACGCGGTAGTACTGAACTCGTTACTGCTGAGTAACTGTGTTGAGATTGCGGATTATGGTGTGTGGAGTAATAAGTCCAGACAGCCTGATGAAAGATAATTCATAGGTGTTTCTGAGGAAAGAGCGATGCTTGGGTTGGGCTACGCCTACGCTAAAAACGCTCAAAATATTTAGGGGCAATAGTCCTATGACTGCTTTTGATTTGTGAAAGCAAGCATGGGGATATTGCCCCTCAATTATTTTAAGGCTTCTACTTCCCCACTGCTGACTCCACTGACCCTGGCTTGACCGCATTGGGGGATTGGGGCGATCGCCCTTAGAGTAAATGGGTGAAAAGTAACTTATGTCTACTGTTGACTATTAGTACCAAAAAAGGTACAAGAGTAATGTGATGTCAAATTTATCTAATTAAACATAGCTCTGTAAAGCTAAAATATGTACTTTTGCAGGTTTATGTATTTTTAGAAAAATTTGATATAAATGGAAGAAAAACGAATTCCTGCACAGTTCTATCAAAACGAAAATGGTACAGAACCTGTTCGTGATTGGTTAAAGGACTTAGACCAAGAAGATCGAAAATTAATTGGTGCGGATATTAAAACAGTAGAGATTGGATGGCCAATTGGGATGCCAACTTGCCGTCCAATGGGTAAAGGACTATTTGAGGTACGTACAAATTTACCTCAAGGTCGAAAAGCTCGTGTGTTGTTTTGCATTTATGACGAAAAAATGATTCTTCTCAATGGGTTTATCAAAAAAACTCAGAAAACTCCACAAAGAGAATTGGAGTTAGCCTTAGAACGCAAGCAAAAAGTGGAGGCGCAAAGATGAACAAAAATCCATATGTTGGTTCGTCTCTTGATGACCTTCTTGAAGAAGAAGGGACACTTGAAGAAATTAACCTGATTGCTGCTAAACGTGTTATTGCATGGCAGATTAGCAAAGCAATGGAAGAAAAAAAGTTGAATAAGGCAGCAATGGCAAAAGAGATGAAAACTAGCAGATCATCTCTTGATCGGCTGTTAGACCCCAGTAACTTATCTGTATCCTTAGACACCATTGCTCGTGCTGCCAGAGTGGTTGGTAAACGGATACGTTTGGAATTGGTGGATGCAATGTAGGCATAATTCAGCATCACCTATCTTCTTAACCCATCTGATCAGAGATGGGTTAAATTTTGCCTGTCCTCTCTTCTCCACAGTCGCCCTTCACTAACCTCGGTCAAGCAAATTCTGACTAATTGGGGTCAAAAACATTGTCGGCTGTGGATCACGGGGCGAGATGAACAGTGATTCTGAAAGTCATGCTAAGGACTTATTAAGCCGCTTTCAACCCAAGCGATCGGCAGGTTTTAAACTGTATCATTGAAGTTCCTGAAATTTAAAGGCTTCAAACCCTTGTTGTACCTTATTAAATTGCTGTAACAAATAGGCTATTGCTGTGCCTCTACGCCGCGAGTCTATTTACCTGAAAATAGCTGTAAAATAACTAAGTCAATCTTCAAACCAAGCTTAATCTCAGTATTTAAGTTTGTAACCGATAGAACTTACCATACTGAGTAGAACCGGCAAAAATATGGCTGCAAAAATTCCTGTCACAGTAATTACAGGCTTCTTAGGTAGTGGAAAAACCAGCCTAATTCGCCACCTGCTACAAAACAACCAAGGACGCCGTATTGCGGTTATAGTCAACGAATTTGGCGAACTCGGTATTGATGGCGAATTGTTAAAATCCTGTCAAGTTTGCCCGGAAGATGATGAGGGCGATACTAATATCTTTGAATTAACTAACGGCTGCTTATGCTGCACCGTGCAGGAAGAATTTTACCCGATGATGCAAGAGTTAATCAAGCGGCGAGATAGCATCGACTGCATTTTGATTGAAACCTCTGGTTTAGCTTTACCTAAACCACTGATTAAGGCTTTTCGCTGGCAGGAAATTCGCAACGCCGCCACTGTGGATGCGGTGATTACCGTCGTAGATTGTGCGGCGGTAGCGGCGGGGACATTTGCTAGTGATCCAGAGGCGATCGCAGCCCAACGGCAAGCAGATGATAGTCTAGAACATGAAACACCCTTACAAGAACTGTTTGAAGACCAACTTGCTTGTGCAGACTTGGTGGTGTTAAATAAAGTTGACTTGGTGGATGCCGAGACAAAAGCCAGAGTTGAGGAATTGATTAAGCAAGAGTTGCCCAGAGTGGTGAAGATTGTCGAGAGCGATGCCTACGGCGGACTACGCCTACATTCTCAACTTGATGCATCTATATTATTAGGATTTCAAGCCGCAGTCGAAGATAATTTAGATTCTCGTCCTAGTCATCACGATACCGAAGAAGACCACAATCACGACGAAGAAATTACCTCAGCTAATTTAATTTTGGATCGTTCCTTTGACCCAGAAAAGCTGCAACAGCAGTTGCAAACATTAGCACAACAACAAGAAATTTACCGAATTAAAGGCTTTGTGGCAGTGCCAAATAAATCTATGCGCCTAGTGATGCAGGGCGTGGGAACCCGGTTTGATAAATTTTACGATCGCCCCTGGAAACCCGAAGAGGCCCGGCAAACCCGCTTAGTTTTCATTGGTCGTGATTTGAAATCCTCAGAAATAGAATCACAACTTGTAGCTTTATAATTTGAGAGTTAGGGATTAGGGGTTATTAATAACTAGTTAATTGACAAACCCAAAAAAATGCTGATAACTTAAAAATATTAATTTATTATTCTTGATCCCTAACTTCTTTCTTTTAACTCATAACTCATAACTTATCACTCCTAACTAATAAATTTTCATTCTTCACTTTACAAAAATATGACGATATCCCAACTATTTAACGTTGCTAATCTTTTCGTATTGCCATTTTGGGCGTTGATGATTTTATTGCCGAACTGGAAAGCTACACGGTGGATAATGTCATCATATCTACCTTTTTTGCTGTTAGCTGGGTTATATTTGTATTTGTTTATCAACAGCATTACGCCAGAAAATGCCCAAGCTTTATCGAATCCCCAATTAGCTGATATTGCGCGATTTTTTGCAGATGAAACAGCTGCTGCAACAGGTTGGATTCATTTTTTAGTGATGGATTTATTCGTCGGTCGTTGGATTTATTGGGAAGGGCAGAAAACAGGCATTTGGACAGTTCACTCCCTAGCTTTGTGTTTGTTTGCTGGGCCTTTAGGATTACTGTCTCACATCTTGACTGACTGGATTGCTAAAGCATTTTTCCCGAAGTTTCAGCAGAATGAAACGGCGACGCTAGCAGAACAAGAAGTATCATCAACTGGCACATAAGTAAGTAGGCACAAATAAACCTAACTATATGACAAAATGTAAATCGTCGAAAACCCTTGCGATTGGTTCACTTCGCTTTGCTCCGTACCCTTCTCCTGACGGAGAGGCTGCGCCAACGCCAACGCAATGACATAGTGATAAATTTTTCCGCCCACCTACTTAGTAGTAGGGGCACACATATTAGTGGTGTCAACTTAAGGTGAAAGCCTTTTAAAACCTCGTTTCCAGCCAGAAGCTGGAAATGCACCTCATGCCGGCTCTGCCGCAAGTCTTGAGGCGGAGCCTCTGAGAATGCATTAAGAGTCAGAGACTGGGAACGAGATAATCTCTAAAAGCTGCTTCTAGACTAACTTTCAGGTTAAGTTGACACGTATGCACACATGTGCACCTACTCTTGTTAGATAAATTGATAATGGATAATCAGTTTACTCCCATTCCCAATTACCTGATTTTAAAATCAATTAAGCGTTGTTGTGTCTATAGTCAGCATCTAACCAACAGCGTGGTAGAACTTCACCTGAAGGAAAAACAAGATTTTCTTTTTTAAAAGTCTCAGGTTCCTGTTCTTCTTGACCTTCTTGGTCTTTTGCGTGAACAAGATTAGTATTCGGGTCAAGTAATTCCTGAATTTCAACAATTTTTACCAATTCGCCACTATCTTTGACTTGTAAAAGCATGTAAATTGCCTCAATAAGTTTGCATGAAAGTTAAAAGTAAGTCTTAAGATAAACTCACTCACATCTCAACCGAATCATAAGGCTGAGATTCCTTAATTGTTAAAGGAATTTTTACCAGATAGTGCATATATAAATAAATTTTACAAGATTCATCTATATCTATCTGTGATTTTTACTTTTATAAAATTGACACTGTAAACTCATCCCCAATTCAGCATCTCAAATTCAAAATTGAATCAGGGAATGCTGACGAAGAAAATTGTTTAATTGAAATAATCTTGGTTTTAGCGATTAGATTTCACGTTGATATTTTTCTAAAATATCTACTAAGGTAACTTGGCATTGCAGTGGTAGTAAATCGATTAAAGGAAGTTCACGTCTCCCGCCGCCAATTTTTACTGGAATTGATTGCAAGACTTTTGTAACTTGGTCTTCATTTACAGCATTGGAAGTAATTAGGGGATACAACTGTTCAGCAACAAGGGTATGCAGTTTGGCATTAGATAAATAAAGATGCCATTTGGCAATGTCTATGTAGACATTTTCGCCAATTTCAGCTGCTAGGGCTTCCAGTAGTTCTGTGGTGTTAGTCTTAGCCATAAAAATAACCCTACATTAAGAAAGAGTGCGAAATCTTAGGCTTTTTTACATTATCGCTCAATTAACAGGCTGATTCTACTACCACAGGTTACAATCGCCCCAGCATCAGCAATCCGTCTTCAGGTGGATTTGGGTGGAGTTTGGTTGTAGTTAGCGATCGCAGCAATATAAATTAGATGCACCAACACTATTACTATCCAACTTACAGTGACCCACGGCAGCCACTCCCAGGTAGTGCCTTTTAAGATGTGGAAAAACCACAAGCCAGAATTTATGGTAGCAGCGATCGCCACATGCACGGCAAAATTCATCCGGTCATCGATCTTGCGGTAATCTGGGTCTTTGCGATCGGGTTTGCGAGGCCAACGAGGAGGCATAAATATTTGTTACAGATTTAAATACACCCTATTCAGGGTAACTGAAAGTTTGACAGATTTGAAAACCCTTCAGATAAATGAAGGATTAATAAGTAGGTAAATAATTGAGTTGATGCGTTAAGCCCAGACATGTGGCGGTAGGGACGTAGCAGCATTACGCTGTGCAAAGGAGTGTCAGAGTTTGTCGCTAGACATTGCTAAGATATCTGATCTCAACTAACTCCTAACTCCTAACTCCTAACTCTATTTATTTGCCACCATAGAAAAAGGCAATTTCTTTCTCTTTTAGGGGTGCAAAATCAGCATCTACAAGTAATTGGTCGAGTTCTGCTTGGGGTATGTGTTTTGCACCGATTCGCACAATGCGCGATCGCATAGTATTAGATACCCCACTGCGCTGTCTATTGCCTTCTAGGGCCATGACTTTTCCATAAAGTTCTAGCTTGGCAGGCGGAATGGGAGAACCATCAAAATCAATTCCCTGTGCGATCGCTTCATCAATAGCATCAGCACCTGTGGTAGTTTGATTCCCTGGGTTAGTTTCGGTAGGCATGGTGATTTGTTCTTCTTTGGTATAGGTAGATTTTACCAGTTAAAAGGGCGGTTCAAAACCTCGTCACACGAGGCTTTACCCACCTGCGTGGGTTAAAAACCTTAATTTTTAGGACTTACGCACAAGAGATCCCCCAACCCCCTTAAAAAGGGGGCTTTTAAAGTTCCCCCCTTTTTAAGGGGAGCCAGCGCTGTGGGCGGGTTTCCCGACTTGAGGCGACTGGCGTGGGTTAGGGGGGATCTAGGTTTCAGGTTTTGAGTGCGTAAGTCCTGTTTTCTCTTAGCCCACGCAGGTGTGGCTGTTGTTTGTCTAGCCGCAAATTCTATTGCCAAAGCTAATCACGAGCTTGTCGCGTCACCAAACCCCCAACAAACGCCCCTAAGATAGTGCCTGTCCATAGCCCTGTTGTGCTACCTTGCCATATTGCTCCAGGTGTCATCCAAGCGTTGCACATCTCCTTGAAACCCCAAGGTTGATTTTGGCACTTTTGGCTATGCAGCATGATAGTAATTTGCCCACTGGTGTAAGCCCCAAAAAAACCTGATGACAGCGCCAAAAAAGTGCAAATTAAAATTCTATTTTTTGTCATTTGTCATTTGTCATTTGTCACTTGTCCCATGCCCCATGCCCAATGCCCCATGCCCCATGCCCCATGCCCAATGCCCCATGCCCAATGCCCCATTCCTAATCAACCTGTATTTCTCATCCCAGCAGCAATCCCATTAATAGTTAACAATGCCCCTCGCAGTAACTCGCCTTTGCTGTAACGAGAGTGGATGACTCCAGATGTAGCAGTCGTATTTTGGGACTGTCGTAGGCGCTTGAGTAGTGAAACTTGGATAAATCCCAAGGGTACAATTGTGCCATTGCGTAATTGTACAGATCGTTGCAATACAGGATCACCATCTAAGAGTCGATTGTGATCGGTGATTTTTAAGACCAAATCCCTTGTAAGATAGAACTCGCTGGCAATTTGGTCAAAAACCTTGGCAAAACGGAGTCGATCTTCTGGTTTTGACAATTCTTGGACATAGTGATGTGCCATTTGTATATCTACTTTTGCCAAGGTCATCTCGGCCTTAGAAATCACCATCTTGAAAAAAGGCCACTTAACATAAAAGTAACGTAGCAATTTCAAGTGTTCTTCTGGTTCTACGTTCAAGAATTCTTGTACAGCTGTGCCAACGCCATACCATGAAGGCAGCAAAAAGCGAGTTTGTGTCCAGCTAAATACCCAAGGAATAGCTCGGAGACTGCTTAAGTCTTTTTTACCAGATGGACGGCGTGCTGGGCGGGAACTAATTTGTAACTGGCTGATTTCTTCAATTGGAGTTACTTCGTGGAAGAAGTCAACAAAATCAGGCTGTTCGTAGATTAGCGCCCGATAATGTTGACGCGATCGCGCTGCTAATTCTTCCATAATCTCATTCCAGGGTTCAATATCATCAAACCCTGTCCGCAGCAGGCTAGCTTGAATCACAGCTGTAGTTATGGTTTCCATGTGGTACAATGCCAAGTCCAACAAGGAGTATTTGGAAGCCAAAACTTCTCCTTGTTCGGTAATCTTAATCCGCCCATTGATACTATGACCCGGTTGAGCCAAAATCGCCTCGTAAGCTGGGCCGCCTCCCCGTCCCACAGAACCGCCGCGTCCGTGGAAAATCCGCAAATTTAAATCATAGTTTTCTGCTATTTGTTGCAGTGATTTTTGAGCTTTATGAATTTCCCAGTTACTGCTTAAAAAACCAGAGTCTTTGTTGCTGTCAGAATACCCCAGCATTACTTCTTGCAAATTAGGGGTGAGGGGGGAGGCAGGGGAGGATGAATTTTCATCGGCATCTTCTGTTTTTGTCTGTTCATAGCCACCGGCTAACAAAGCCCGATATAACGGGAGTTCAAACAGTTTCCGCATGACGCTTCTGGAGCGTTGTAAGTCTTCTACTGTTTCAAATAGGGGGACAACTTGAATAGTTCCGACAGCAATGGCGGGGTCAAAAAGTCTGGCTTCTTTGGCTAACAGCAACACTTCCAGCACGTCGCTGACGTCGCGGCACATGCTGATAATGTAAGTTTGGCAGATGTTGATACCAAATTCTTGTTGGAGCGATCGCACGACGCGAAACGTTTCAATTACATCATTGGTTTTTTCGGAAAATGGCAATTCTGCCGGAATTAATGGTCGGCGGGTTTGCAGTTCTGCGGTGAGCCAAGCGACTCTTTGCTCCTCAGATAGTTCGTTGTAAGGTTGAGATAATATTTGCAGGTATTCCAGGATCTCATCGAGCGCATCAGCGTGGCGGGATGATTCTTGGCGGATATCTAGCTGTGTCAAGTTAAAGCCAAAAATTTCTACCTGACAGATCAGATTTTCTAATTCTCGACAGCTTAAACCTGTTTCGGTTAAGTTGCGCTGAATCATTCGCAGTTCTGCTAAAAAATCGTCTCCCGAAAGATACAGGGGACTATCTTGATTTTTTGGCGTTTCCCGATTGTACAAAGCTAAATTGCGATCGTGAGTATTTTCCAGCCGTTTCAGCACATAAGCCAGTTTCAGCCGATAGGGTTCTTGTCGATAACGTAGCGCCAGTGCGTCATAGACTTCGCTTAACTGCGACTGATCCAACTCTAGAGATTCTAGTAAGTCTGGTAAAACATCACTCCAGTGCATCGAGACACTCAACAATTCAATCAGATTTTTCACTGACTGAATATATCTCCCTAACACCATTTTCCGCTGATAGCAAGCTGTCTGCCAAGTAATTTCGGGTGTGACTGATGGGTTTCCATCCCGATCTGAGCCTACCCAGGAACCGAAAGAGCAAAAGTTTTTACTCGGTGGTTCTAGCCAAGGAAAGGTATTGGATAGGGTGTGTTTAAAACGTTTATACAGTTGAGGAATGCCATCAAATAAAACTTCTTGGAAGTAGTGCAGGGCATAATCTACTTCATCCAGCACCGTCGGTTTGAACTGGTGAAGTTCGTCTGTGCGCCACCACAAGCGAATTTCTTCGAGCAATTGTTCGCGCACATCTGCTGCTTCCCAAGGATATGCTCCTGGTGTGCTACCAGAGTGGTTTTCCAACGCATCCAGTTTTTGCAAGAGTTGTACCACCTGTCGCTGCTTATCTCGGATGGTATGACGCACAATTTCCGTCGGGTGCGCTGTGAAGACTAAGCGCACATCCAGATGTGCAATTAGACGTTGAATTTGCTGGGGTGGTACATTCAGTTTGAATAAATAGGGAAACAAGGCAGCGAAAGTACCTTTTGGTTTGACTAATTCTTTTTCTAGATAACTCTTTCTCAGGAAGGCTGCTGCAATTCCCCTGCTAACAGGCGCGTCATCTTCTCTTTGATTGGAAGAATAGTTGACATTGGCTGGTGTTTGCGGCTCTGTAGCCTCTGTTTCTGCCTCATAGCGACTCAATTGCTGCCGTTGTTCGTATTCCTGCTCTATGATGTTAATCAACTGAAAATAGAGAGCGAAAGCCCGAGCCGCGCGGATTGCTTCATTGATATTTAGTTGTTCAATCAATTTGACGGCTGAGGATGCTTGGTCATTTGTTGCTTGTCCTTCTGGTGAACATAAATCGCGCAACTGCCCCAACAGGTCTACCATATTTTGACCGCATTCTTGCCGGAGAACTGACTCCCACAATTCTTCCACTACCTGGAGACGATGACGCAAAAATAATTCCGACACCGGGTATATATCCGCAGTTTGAGACGAAGAGTATAAAAGGGAACCCATATTCTCTATTCTTGTAAAGCTAATTACTGTTTACGGTTCTAGGCTTTGCACTTAATGCTCACCGGGTTGTTCCTGAGCAAATAATTATTTGGTGTATATATTCTCATCTGGATTAGTTTCGTGTTCATCTGGGAAGTCGAGGTTAGGTAGGCGATCGCCTCGAAATAATTCTTCACTGGCTTCGCCTATGGCTTCTAATGCTCTTACTGTAGTTTTTCCTGTAATCAGCAATAGTAATATAGACGCTGTACCTATTTGTAAAAGGAAAGACTGGGGAATGGTAAATAAATCCAGATTGGATGCGGGGTTAGGTGAAAGCTGTTGTTTGGCAGAAGACATTGCTAATTTTTGGTTATGGGAATTATGGGGTAGAGACGCGATTAATCGTGTGTGTACAGGAGTGAGGATGACTCCAAAGATCAAGGAATGGAGTTTAAATGGGATAAGCTTATTGTTTGTTTTGCCTATGAGAGGAGTTAACGCAGTCAGAGGCAAGTCCGGCTTTAAAGGACAAGTCATCAGCCAGTCATATAGAATTATTCTGAACTCCTAGCTGCTAACTCCTAACTTCTGATTTTTGACTCCCTATTAGTAAAATAAACGCAAAACTCAACATTAGTCAGACTTGCAACCTGTACAAGACTATCTTGTCCGATTTTGTGAGCTACGAAGGTAACAAAATTGTTAAAAAAAACCGTCAGAGTGTGATAGACCTATGGTTCTAGTTTACAAGTGCAGGCACTATCCCCCAACGATCGCTTTGTGTAAAGTTAACTTCCGATGAAAATAGTATTACCAGATCGCCAGCAATCCTTATTGCAATGGGTAAGCCAAGCAACAGGGATCAACACTTTCGGAGTGAAAGTCCGGTTACGGGGAAATGACCTTCATATTCTTTGTGAAGGTACAGAATGTCCGCAGCGTTGGCGCACTTTGTCTGACTTGCTGCAAGCACTACAGCAAACTGACTTGGATATCCTCACAAGCAACGAAGAACCGTCAATATATCAAGTATTCGTCTATGGGCGAAGAAAAGGCGAACAGCGCCCCAAATGGTGCCATCGAGTTTACTTAAATCAAATAGATAAGCATCTGGAGCAGGTGCAGCAAGCGTTACTAGCAGACTCGGAAAAATCAACACAATCTGGTGGGGCGCTGATTGTCTCTAACGAAAGTTTGGCACGCCAAGGGAACCCAGAGGCCATTGCTCGGTATCTCAGCGAAAGTCTGAGTATGTTAGGTGTATCGGTACAGGCAAAGATTAAGCTATTTAAGCCAAAGAACTCTCAGCCAGAAGAAAATCGCCTGTGGATATTTTGCCAGTCGAGCTATAGCCCTGATGCCTCATTGCTGGCTGAACCAATAGCACAAAAGTTGCGTTTTCTCAAGCTTTCCGGCTACCAAGATGCAGTAATTGTTTCCCAGGTGAGCGGCGAAACCGCACCTGATTGGCTACTGCGGGTGGATTTGACACCACCAGAGGTAATGCTGAAGGAGTGGGCGCGTTGGGGGGATGTACAAGCGATCGCTCGATTATTAACTGAGGTACTATCAGAGTTAAAAGTTGCTGTCCAAGTTTCTGTTAAAGAATCAACGCTACATATTTTTTGTATCCCAGCTTTTGATCCCTTAGGAACTGCCCCAATCCCAGACAAGGTAGTATGCTTAGAGGCGATTTTACCGCAGTTAGAAGCGATCGCTCCTCAAGGCATTCTCGCCGCCACCGTATACGGACAAAAAGCAGGTGACAAGCAAGCAACTTGGATTGATTGGCTAGCTTTACCCGCTACAAAGCATCCCGCCTTTGCCACATCACCGCTCGATTTGGCGAATACTGGCGATCAACCAGCGATCGTATTTTTACTGGAGCGTTTACTCAATCCTGATTTGGATTGGCGGCTATTGACAGGTGGAATTCGCGTACTCCTACTGGTCAAAAATGATTTATTGCACATCATGTGTGATGCACCTGTTTGTCCAGGGCGTGAACAAGTAGCAAGCAAAATTACGCAGTTTATCCGCCAGTTAAAAATTCCCGGTATTATGGGGATACGTGTGTACGGTCGCCGTGCTGGCAATAAAGAACCTTTTTGGCACTATGGACTTGATCTTGAGCAACGGCAGCGTTTAGTCCCAGAAGCAACCCCAGAATTTGCTGCTACTTCTAAATACGTTAACGATCTAGTAACCTCTGAAAATAACGAACCAATTTTGCGCCCCGACTTAACGACAGAAGAAGTTCAAACTTTTGTGACAGAAGTAGCGCGAGGTTGGATAGCAACAGCGAGTGCAACAGCGAAAAAATTCCTGTTGAGTAGCCAGCTATTTACCGAAAGCTACCAGTCAGCCGAAGCAAACCCTGATGCTCAAGGACTTAAGGTGGCTCTGGTTTGGGGAACACTGGGATTATTACTCACCTTCCAAACTGATTGGGTATTGGGTCTAATTATCGCCCGTACTACGCCCACTAATATCTCACCCCCATCATCCTCTGGGCAAAAGGCGTCTTTGACATCTGGGAAAAATCAGAGTGATAAAACGACATTGTTTCCTAGCACTGCTAAGACGAAATACCCTCCAAATCAGAGTTCTGTATTTAATGCTTCGGAATTTACCCAAAGTGATAATACCCCAATCCAGAATTTGGCAGCCGCACCACTGAAGGAAAAAGCAACCGCTACCGCTATTCTTTTAGCAGCGCGATCGCAGATGCCAAGTTTCAATGTCAGGCAGTTAGACGAGCAACTAGCATTGTATAAACAGCGTTTGGCTAGAACTGGTAGTCCGCCTGATGTGTTAATTATTGGCTCCTCTCGTGCCCTCAGGGGAATTGATCCTGCAGCACTTTCTAAAGCTTTAGCGACTCAGGGCTATCCAAATATTGGCGTGTTTAACTTTGGGATCAACGGTGCTACTGCACAAGTTGTAGACTTTGTGATTCGCCAGGTACTCGAACCATCAGAACTACCTAAAATAATTATCTGGGCAGATGGTGCCCGTGCTTTTAACGGTGGACGCGAGGATATTACCTTTAAATCGATCGCTGCATCAGCTGGTTATAAACAAGCATTCCAAAAAACACCAACAATTGCAAATAGTAATGATTTGCCACAAAATACGGTAAATTCGCCAGAAGAAAAGACAAAGGAAGAAAAACCGGAGATTAGTATCTATGAAGCTGTTAATCAGTCGTTAAATCAGGCCCTAGCATCTGTTTCTGCTAGCTATCAAAACCGCGACCAAATTAAAAGTTTACTGCAAAAACAACTGCTCACACCAGGTCATAATCAGACAGTTGCATCACAAAAACAGCTAACAGACGGTACTTCAGATGAGAGTACTTCCCAACAAGCAGTTGACTTTGATGGCTTTCTACCTTTGTCTATTCGCTTCAATCCTGCTAGATACTATCAAAAACATTCTCGAGTTCCGGGAAATTACGACAACGATTATAAATCTTTCCAAGTAGAAGGACAGCAAGATGCTGCCTTTCAACAAGTGCTTAAGTTTGCCGAGTCTCAGAAAATTTTCCTAGTGTTTGTCAATATGCCTCTGACGGAAGATTATTTAGATCCAGTGCGTAGACAATATGAGCAAGAATTTCAGCAATATATGTTGCATTTGGCTACTAATCCCAAGTTTATTTATCGTGATTTGAGTCAACAGTGGATAAAAGCAAATGACTACTTTTCTGACCCTAGCCACCTCAACCGCTTTGGAGCATACGAAGTCTCGAAAAAGCTTGCTAATGACCCGATGATTCCTTGGCCAGTGAAATAGGGGAGTGGGGAGTGGGGAGTGGGGAGTGGGGAGTTAGGAGTTAGGAGTTTTAACGCCAAAACAAATGACAAATGACAAATGCCCAATGACCAATGCCCAATGCCCAATGACCAATGCCCAATGCCCAATGACAAATGACAAATGACAAATGAACTTTATATCAATTTTCTATGGGCTGTTCTTGTTGAGTGTGTTAGGAATTTACTGGTCTTTAGTACAAGAGAAATTGCGATTGTGGACGCTGCTAATTGCTAGTTTGGTTTTCTACGCATCTTTGCAGATCCAGTACATACCATTACTATTAGCATTGACGTTTATTAATTTTCGTGTGGGGCTGGAGATTGGAAATAACACATCACCAGGTAAACATTCTCGTGACTGGCAAATTTCTAACGAAGAGTGGCAATTTGCCCAAACTGACTGGAATCTTCGCCGTGTAAAACTTTTGTGGCTGGGTATAACTCTAAATGTTTTACTGTTATTAGGTTTTAAGTATTTCACCCCTTTATTCAAGTTTGTTTTTCATCTAGAAACAAACTCACCAGATAGCTCTTTTAAATTGATTGCACCCTTGGGAATTTCATTTTTCACCTTTGAATGCATTGCCTATTTAATAGATGTCTATCGCGGTGCTCCTGCTACTGAGCAGTTTCTCAAATTTGCCACGTACAAACTATTCTTCGCCAAACTGATTTCCGGCCCGATTACGCGCTACCACAATTTAGCAAATCAATTCAATACACTAGACTTCCCCAGTAGCGATAGAGTCGCAGAGGCGCTGTGGTTGATTGCTAGGGGCGCAGTCAAAAAAGGTATTTTGGCAGACCACCTGGGAATTTTTGTTGATTTATGTTTTGGTAATTTGCAACGGGCGGGTAGTACCGATCTCTGGTTAGCTACATTCGCCTACGGATTGCAGTTATATCTAGATTTCAATGGTTACGTAGACATTGCGCGTGGTAGTGCTTTGCTTTTCGGCTTGGTTCTACCTGAGAATTTCGACTTTCCCTATTTCAGCACTAATATTGCCCAATTTTGGCGGCGCTGGCACATCACTCTCGGAGATTGGCTACGTAACTATATCTACTTTCCTTTGGGTGGTTCCCGTCGGGGTTTAGTCCGTACCTGCTGGAATTTACTTATTATAATGCTAATCGCTGGTATTTGGCACGGTGCTGCTTTGGGTTATGTCGTTTGGGGCATATTCCACGGGTTAGCCTTGGTGGTTCATCGACTTACCGATGCTATAAGCGATCGCTTTGAAAATTTGGAAGAATTCTGGGAAAATCCTCTGGGTATCTTTGTTGCTTGGTTATTGACCCAACTGATGGTTTTTACCTCTTGGATCTGGTTCCGCCTACCTAACCTCCAAGACTCTTCTTTAGTAATTCGGCATCTTTGGGGTTATCCTGCTGATCCCCAGTTTGCTGAAAAGGTCTATGTGGAAGCCTTAAATATGAGCCAATACCAACTCACTTGGGTACTTCTAGCTATCGCTGCCCTTATGGCTGTAGTCTATGCTTTCAACCGAATTCTGAAGTTAGAGTTGAACTGGCCGCTTAAGCTTGTCTTCGTGCCTTTATGTTTCTACGCTGTTTGGTTATTAGCTCCTGAAGGCAGTTTACCCTACATCTACTTTGATTTTTAACTCAAACATCAAACAATAGACATCTCCCAAAAAGAATGTAGAGAGGCGAAATTTCGCCTCTCTACAATGGTTCTAGATAACGCATATTTAATTTCTGGAGATGTCTAATATAGAACTTATTGTCTGGTGACAAATCAGGAAGGCTTAAAATTTTTCATCCGCTCTAATTGTAAAGAAGTGTAAAGCAAAGTAAGTAGGCGATCGCGTCATTGAAAGTTACATTTCCTTTGGTCTTGAAATGGCTTAATAAAGCCTCAATTCATTATTATTTCATAGTAGGAAAACTTTACAGTTTGATGAGTTTGTTGAATCATAATATTACAGAATATTAAATCACAGATCAGCTGAAAGTAAATTCTTGTAGACTGGATTTTAGCAGGCGAAAAATAATCCGCTTGTTCCATATTTAACAACCCATAGCACTTATAAAACAATGACCACAACCTTACAACGGCGCTCTGGCGCTAGCGTATGGGATCGCTTCTGCGAGTGGATCACCAGCACCGAAAACCGTGTATACATCGGTTGGTTCGGCGTTTTGATGATTCCTACCCTGCTAGCTGCGACCACCTGCTTCGTAATTGCTTTCATCGCTGCTCCTCCTGTAGACATCGATGGTATCCGCGAACCAGTTGCAGGTTCTTTGATCTATGGAAACAACATCATCTCTGGTGCAGTTGTTCCTTCTTCAAACGCCATCGGCTTGCACTTGTACCCAATCTGGGAAGCTGCTTCCTTAGATGAGTGGTTGTACAATGGCGGCCCTTACCAGTTAGTAATTTTCCACTTCTTAATTGGTTGTGCTACCTACCTGGGTCGTCAGTGGGAACTTTCTTACCGCTTAGGTATGCGTCCTTGGATCTGCGTAGCTTACAGCGCACCTTTGGCTTCCGCTACCGCAGTATTCTTGATCTACCCTATCGGTCAAGGTTCTTTCTCTGATGGTATGCCTTTGGGTATCTCTGGAACCTTCAATTTCATGATTGTGTTCCAAGCAGAACATAATATCTTAATGCACCCCTTCCACATGTTAGGTGTGGCTGGTGTATTCGGCGGTTCATTGTTCTCTGCAATGCACGGTTCTCTAGTAACTTCTTCCTTGGTGCGTGAAACCACTGAAACCGAATCATTAAACTACGGTTACAAGTTCGGTCAAGAAGAAGAAACCTATAACATCGTTGCAGCCCACGGCTACTTCGGTCGTTTAATTTTCCAATACGCATCATTTCAAAACAGCCGTCAATTGCACTTCTTGCTCGCAGCTTGGCCTGTCGTTGGTATCTGGTTTACCGCTTTGGGTATCAGCACAATGGCGTTCAACTTGAACGGTTTCAACTTCAACCAATCAATCATTGACTCCCAAGGTCGCGTTATCAGCACTTGGGCAGACGTAATCAACCGCGCTAACTTGGGTATGGAAGTAATGCACGAGCGTAACGCTCACAACTTCCCCCTAGACTTAGCTGCTGGTGAAGTTACTCCTGTAGCAATGACTGCCCCTGCTATCAACGGTTAATTCTGAAGATTTAGCTAAATAAAAAGCGCCCTCCAGAGATGGGGGGCGCTTTTTATTTGTAATTACTTTAAAAAGTCTTACCTACGGAAAAATAGCGATCGCTGCAATACCTGATGATTTTACCCCACTGAGCAATCTCAAGTTTTGTGCTGTTTTTGTCTGGACTGTGCTATGGCGTACCCGCCCAACTTTAGCGATCGCCCTTAATAGAAGTTGGGCGGATAAAATTGATGTCCAGCTGCGGCAAGGGTGCAGTAAGAGGGGAAAAGAAACCTTTATTTAACGTGAGTTCGACAAGTTTTATTTCACCTCTCAAGAGCAGCCCCTCTCCGACGCGGAGAGGGGAGCAAAAAGCTGAATTTTTCGTTGCTTTCTTTTAGTTAATTAATTCCGAGCGATACCTTCTTCACGCGCTGCACGTTGTACAGCAGCAGCAACAGCAGTGACGACGCGCTCATCAAAGACTGAAGGAATAATATGTTCCCGATCCAAGTCTGAAGGCTTGACTAAAAAGGCGATCGCACTTGCGGCTTCCAGATACATTCTGATGGTAATTGTCTGTGCCCGACAATCTAAAGCACCACGGAATACCCCAGGAAAAGCGAGGACGTTATTGATTTGATTAGGGTAGTCGCTGCGACCAGTAGCAATCACAGCAACATCTTTACTGATTAATTCTGGCTGAATCTCTGGAATGGGATTTGCCATTGCAAACACAATTGGGTCTTTCGCCATTGAATGCACCATTTCTGGTGTCAAAACTCCCGGTACACTGACACCAATAAACACATCTGCCCCTTGCATTGCACCCGCCAACGTACCCTGAGCTTTCACGGCAAATTCGAGTTTTTCTTCTGTCAAGTCGGTGCGACTATTAGAGATAATCCCTTTAGAGTCGCACATCCAGATTTTTTCTGCCCCAGCTTTACGGAGTAACCGCGCGATCGCCACTCCAGCCGCCCCAGCACCGTTAATCACTATTTTGATTTCTGCTATTGACTTTTGCACCAGCTTTAGGGAATTAAACAACGCCGCTAAGGTGACAATTGCTGTACCGTGCTGGTCATCGTGAAAAACGGGGATATCTAACTCCTGGCGTAATCTGTTTTCAATTTCAAAGCAGCGAGGGGCAGCAATATCCTCTAAATTCACACCTCCAAACACCGGAGCAATATTCTTAACTGTCTGGATAATCTCTTCTGTATCTTGGGTGGCCAGACAAATGGGAAAAGCATCCAGCCCCGCAAATTCCTTAAACAGCATTGCTTTGCCTTCCATGACTGGTAGGGCGGCGGTTGGGCCGAGATTTCCCAAACCTAAAACGGCACTACCATCGGTAACAATGGCAACGGTGTTTTGTTTGATGGTTAACTTATAAACTTCCTCTGGGTCTTGAGCAATCGCCGTACAAATTCGACCAACTCCGGGCGTGTAAGCCATTGCTAGATCGGAAACACTCTTCAGGGGAATTCTGCTGACAATGCTGATTTTGCCACCGCGATGCAAATTAAAGGTGCGATCGTAGACACTGAGTAACTTGATGTCTGGCAATGCTTTCACTGCTTGCACAATGGTTTCAGCGTGTTCAGTACTAGCGGCATCCACAGTCAGATCGCGGGTAGACTCTTTGCGGGTTTGCTCGATTAGATCAATTTGACCGAGATTACCGCCAGTGGCTGCGATCGCCTGGGTTATTGACGCTAACATCCCGATGCGATTGGGAATCTGCAAGCGCAGCGTCAAACTAAAACTAGAATTAGGAGTTAGGTCTGCCATGTGGATTTTGGATTTTAAGTTTTAGATTTTATATTGAATTGAGACGAAAACTCAAATCTGAGATTTGTTAGTCAGTGTAAACCCAATGGGGAGCATCTCAGTGAAAGCAAATACACTACACTATAGGATAAAGAAGATTCCTGCTCCCTCTCCTTACTAAGTACAACATTTCATTAATTCATAACGAATCCTCTGCGTGACTCTGCGTTTCCCTTTGCGCGACGGCAGTCGCTACAACTCTTAGCCACCCCCTTGCCGAGGTTCCCTCCGTTGGGGGGAGTGGCGTGGGAACCCCCCTTCGGGTGACGCTCCTACGTCGCTACCGTTACGCTAACACCAGTCGCCTACGGCGGGAAATCCGCCTACAGCGCTGGATTCACCGCAACCCGCTGCCTCCCCTTTGCGTTTAAATTCTCCCCTCAATTCGCCACGATTTTACGCAAAGCTGTACTAAGGAGAGGGCTGGGGTCAGGTTTAGGCTTTCTACGAAAGTGAGATGCTCACTGCTGACATTTTTGATAAGTATTTTTATTTATACCAATGCATTTACTAATATAAATCAGTAACAATTTAGTAATTGTACCCAAATACACCAGATATTTTTTTAATATTTTATCTGTGTAAATATTTGTATAACTATAGCTTCATAAAAAAAGCGCCCTCCAGACAGAGAGTGCGGTGAATTTTACCTAAGAATTAAGTGTGGATTGCAGGCGCCGCAGCTACGCCCGTCGTAGACATCGTTGCCACAGGTACTGCCTCACCATTTGTATTAAGTTTTACTAAGCTAAATGCTCAACAAAGTCAGCGTGTTCTTTTAAATTTAATCCTTGTTGCAGCACTGCTAAAACTTTCGTCATGTCTCTTGTAATTAGTGAGGTGACAGCTAACCACAAACCTGGAAATACCCTACTTTTAATCACCCCATCTGCATCTGCTACGAGTGGCAAATATTCTCCATTTTGCAAACAGAACCAGTCGAGTTTATTCTCTAAAGTCTGCCAGACGATATATTCCTGCACTCCGTTACGACGATAGGCGCGTTTTTTGTCGTACAAATCAATAGATGCACTACTGGCTGCTACTTCTGCTACTAATTCCGGTGCGCCTTCTACGTAATCATCTTCGCTGATTTGTGCCTGTCCTCTGGTTGGTTTATCTACTAACAGTAAAACATCAGGTTGTGGTTCATTGTCTAAATCCAAGCGCACAGTAGCATTATCGCCTAGTTCTACGCCTGGGGTGGAAACTTTGTAATTCCCTAACCAGATAATTAAGTTTCCATGAGGTAAACCATGACTTCTAAAACGCAATGGTGATGCCACGTAGACGACTCCTTCGATTAATTCTGCTTTTTTATCGGGCATTGCTGTATAGCGCCGCTCGAATTCGTGGCGGGTTAAGCGATCGCCACTTTCTAAGGGAGGGATAAAAGCGCTATTATTTAAGCCATGTTCTACAGAAGCCGCGATTACGTGATTCCTTATCCGCAGGAGTTCTAGCTTGAATTTAACATAGGGGGATTGTTGGGGAGGCAAAGATTGTAATACCAATTCTGTATGAAGATGCACTAAACCATATTTAAGTACAAGAAAGAAAAAGGAACCGCAAAGGCGCAGAGTACACAGAGAAATCAGAGTTTCAGAGATATTTTGCGTAAGTCCTAAGAAAGAAAGAAAGAAGTTAAAAGGGTTTGGCGCAGCCTCACAAACAAATAGTATAAGGAGCGAAGCGATCGCACTTAAATGTTTGGTTTAGGGGACTTGAATTTCTCCACCTTGTGGTTTTGATAATGCTTGTAATTCTTCCCAAGAATAGTGACGGGGTAGTTCAATTGGTTTGTGATTGGCTCCTAATCCCAATCCAATTGTCGGTTGGAGTTCTTCAATGAATTCTCCAGCGTACTCTACCAACTTGTTGGCTGCAATGCTACCAGTAATTGCCCCTGCAACCACACCAATTGCAGCACCCATTTTACCACCAATGGAGCGACCTAGTGCGGCTCCGGCAACGCCACCTCCTACAGCGCCTAGATTTGTAGCCAAGGGATGAGGTAAATTTGTCGCTTCTAAATCCTCCTGTTGAGATTGAATCTCTGGTTGTTGTTGTGGTGTAATTTGCCCTTGATCATTTGTCATAATGTTTCGTCCTTTTTGTCCTTACAAATAACTAATCACCCTTGCGGGTTCAGCACTTCCTTCAAGTCTCTTAACCCGCCCAACGGAATGCCTGATTATTTCAATCGTTCAACTATGCGGTCAGCAACACGTAACGCATTCGCCATAATCGTTAATGTCGGGTTAGCACCGGAATTTGACGGAAAGAAACTACTATCTACCACATAGAGATTATCGACATCATGGGTACGACAATTAACATCAAGGACTGAAGTTTTGGGGTCTGTGCCAAATCGACAACTACCACATTGATGGGCAACGGCTTGTTCTGGTAGATGTGTGCGAGGATAAAGGCTAAATGGGAGGACGCTTTTAGCAGAGTGAGGGATTGACTTGAGCACAGATGTCCAGCGATGGATTAAGCGATCGCTTGCTTCGGTATTATTCAGTGTATAGTCAACGTGAATCTTGTCACCCACCACCCGAACCCGATTATTCGGATCTGGTAAATCTTCTGTTTGCAACCACCAACCAACTGATCGCTCGGCCAACAAATGGCGCTCATAATGAGGAATCAGCTTGACAAATGGAGCCATTAGTGGGGGTGCTTCTCCGGGAATCATATCGGCTAGCACATTACCTGTATTCTGCACCATGCCCATGGGATAAGGAAAATCCGGCTCTCCCCAGTAAAAATCGTTGACAGCGATCGTTTTTTGAAAGTTGGCGTGATTCACCTCTAAGTGTATGGAAACTATAGCTGTTTCCAGTTGCTTCATGAAATTCCGCCCCACCTGATCAGAACTGTTTGCTAATCCATTCAGATGTTTGTCATTAGCAGACCGTAACAGCAAAGCAGCTGAATTGACAGAACCACAAGCAACAACCACAATATCGCCGGTAAACCAATGTTTTTCCCCGGCAATTTCAGTTTCTACTCTTGTAACCTCTCGCCCCGACTCATTGGTATGTAGTCGCAAGACTTTAGCATTAGTTAAAAGCGTGAAATTGGCATACATTTCGCGGGTAGGACGAATGGCGTTAACATCAGCATCGGCTTTTGCACCTACAAGACAAGGATATCCATCAAAAGTATCGCAGCGAATGCAGGGACTTTTGCTGTGATCGCTTTCATTCAGCTTTAATCCTAGTGGTAGGTGAAATGGGTAGTAACCCAGTTCACGGATGCCATCAGCAAGGGACTGCATATCTGGCTCATGACTGACTGGCGGATAGGGATATGGTTCGCTGCGAGGTGGTTCGGTGGGGTCTTCTCCTTCTTTGCCATGCACGTCATACAGCTTTTCTGCTTGCGTGTAGTATGGCTCAAAGTCTTGATATTTCAAAGGCCATTCTGGAGAAATTCCTCCCTTATGAATTACCCTTTCAAAATCTCGCTCTCGGAATCGAATTAAGGCTGCACCGTAAAGTTTAGTATTGCCACCAACCCAGTAACCTGTCTGAGGTTTAAATGCCTTATCTTCCTTGTTATACCATTGCTCATCTGTATGATAGCGATGTTTTTGATAAACCTCCTCTGGATTCCAGTTAGCTTTTTCTCTCGGCAAAAAGTCGCCTCGTTCCAGCACTAGAATTTTTTTACCTGTAGGTGCGAGGCGGTGAGCCAGTGTACCTCCACCGGCTCCCGTACCGATAATAATGATGTCGTAGCGCTCAGTGATGTTGATCATATATGCAAGAGGTTGCAAATTATTTTTATATCGAGCCTTATTAGTCTACTCTGGTTCCTAGTTATACCATTTTGGATTTTAGATTTTGGATTGTAAAAAAGTTAGTGCATAAGCTCTTAAGGCAATCAATACGGTTCAGTTAAGGTTAGCACTCTTTGTCAAAGTCATTTTGTTTAACGAACCGCAGAGGCGCAGAGAAGCCAGTGCGTTGCGGGGTTCCCCCCGTTGTAGCAACTGGCGCGGCACTGAGAGAAGAAGGATAAGGAAAAAATTGCTTAACTGAACTGTATTGCTTAAGCAATCCATCTGTCGCAATCATTTTTCAAATTGGTATGAGTACTAAAGTGCTTAATTGAGCGCTTGCTTCAGCACCCACTAGAAACTCCGCTACCGCTTGCTACTAACTTAAGGCTGTTTGTTTGTCAATCAAATCAACTATACCGCGCCGTAATTCCTCAACAGTTAGCATCTGGTTCAAGCGCATCAATTCCGAGATAGCTGCTGTTTCCGTATCCCGATGGCTGGTTGCAACTGCCAAGACTTGATTGTTTTTGATGTAAAAAGCAATGAATTCCTGTTTTTGTAAATCCCCATCTACAATTATTTCATCCCAACTTTGGGCGTGTCCGATGTAGCGCAACGGAAAGTTGAATTGCATTGTCCAGAACAAAGGAAGCCCTCTAAATTTGACTGCTTTCCCTGCCATGTTATGAGCTGCAATTCGCCCCTGCTGTGCTGCAACTCGCCAATGTTCAACGCGAATCGATTCGTTTGTACGCCAATCGGGATAACGGGCAATATCGCCTGCGGCGTAGATGCCATCACCTGCACACAAGTATTCATCAACAACAACACTGTGATCTTTGGGATGCAATTCGACGCCTTTAAGAAAGTCTGTTGCCGGCTGTACGCCAACTCCGATAATTACGATATCTGCTTTCAAGCGGTCGCCATTATCTAAAATTACAGCTTCTACTTTGTCGCTACCTTCAAATTGCACCGCTTTTCTACCAAACTTAAAGGAAACGCCGCTTTCCTCATGAACTTGCTGAAAGATTTTGCCAATTTCCTCGCCAAGGATTTTCTTAAAAGGTACAGAATCCGGTGAGATAACAGTTACTTGTAAACCTTGCTGACTCAGCCCAGATGCCGTTTCCATACCGATAAAACTGGAGCCAATCACTACCGCTTGTGCTTTTTGCTTGATGGCTGCCAAAATGCGATCAGTATCATCAAAGCTGCGTAATGTCAAAATGTTTTCCAAGTCTGCACCAGGAATATCTAGCTGGCGTGGTTTACCTCCTGTTGCTACTAGTAAGGCATCATAGGTTAAGGAATCTCCATTAGTAAAGGCGATCGCTTTTGCCGTTGTTTGCACCTGTTCAACTCGCTGATTCAACAGCACTTCAATGCCGTGTTCCTTGAAGAAATCGGCCGATCGCAGGGGCATTTCCTCGGAGGATGTTTTACCAATAAAGTAGTCTTTACTCAGCTTGGTGCGATCGTAGGGCAGCTTATCTTCCTGAGTGATCATGACGATTCGCCCTTGATATCCAGCGACTCGCAAAGTTTGTGCTGCATGGACACCCGCCGCTCCAGCTCCTAAGATCACAAATGTGCGTCCATCAACATTGGGGTTAAATTGCGCCATTGCGGGCGATCGCAATCCTGTTGTTTCCTCTGGTACGCTGACAATAACGTTTTCACCTTCAATCCGTACCTGATAGGAATCTAGAGAATCCAAGCCAGGTGGCTCTAGTTGATCGCCAGTCGTCACATCAAAATAGGCATTGTGCCAGGGGCAAACAACACAATGCCCACTCAGCACCCCCTCTGCCAGTAGCGCTTTATAATGAGAGCAGTGTGCGCCGACAGCATAAAACTTTCCATCTATACGACTCAGTAAAATTTCTGTCTCGCCGACAGATACCTGTCGCATTTCACCATCATTTAGATCGTTAATATTGGCAACAACTGTTTCTATCTGTTTCATAATCAACTCTCAAATTAAGAATAAGAGGTTATACCAATTCTTTCAAATCCGGCAACAGATTTCAACCCGGTAAACCAGATGCAACCTTCTTACACCCCTTGATTACGAATTGATATAACAACAAAAAACTTGTACACTCTCTTCGGGGCTAGTACAGAGTGACGTAAATAAACTACCCAATTTAAAATATTTAAAACCCTTAGCCAACAGTAATTACGAATTACGAGAAGCGGGGCTAATTTCCCTTATACCCGCTTGGCTCACAAACTTGCAACCGAGCCACCATCTACCCGATAATTAGAACCAACCACAAAGCTTGATTGCTCTGAGCAAAGGAAG
Source organism: Nostoc sp. S13 (assembly GCF_029379315.1). Lineage (GTDB taxonomy): Bacteria > Cyanobacteriota > Cyanobacteriia > Cyanobacteriales > Nostocaceae > Nostoc. The sequence goes on along the minus strand of NZ_JAQYWQ010000003.1, from coordinate 17,234 downwards.
GCAATCACAGCCGCTACTTCTTCTGGTTTGCCACGTCGTTTGAGTTCGATGTGAGGGCGCTGTTCATCAAGGAAACTGTCAATTGCATCATCAAAACTGACACCTAGCTCTTTTGAGCGCTTTTCCATCATTGCGTCAGTCATTGAGGTGGCGATATAGGCAGGAGAAACTGCATTCACCAGCACGCCATCTTTTGCATAAGCTTTAGATAAATTTTTAGCAAGATTTAGTACAGCTGCTTTGCAAGCGCAGTAAGGTATCTCTTCTGGATAGGGCTGTAGTGCATCTTCCGAACTGATCAGGATAACTCTTCCCCAACCACTTTTACGCATCGGCTCAATAAAAGCGCGACAGGTGCGTACCGTCCCCATCAAGTCAACCTCAATCGTCTTGTACCACTGCTCATCACTGAGTTCGAGAAAATCTCCCGTAGCACCTGTGATTCCTGCCGCATGAACAAGGATGTCAACTGTTCCAAAGCGTTCAAGAATTTGCTCTTTAGCAGCTGCAACTTCCTTAGGCTGAGTGAGATCCGCCTGAACCGTAAATATTTCTCCAAACTTTCTCAACTCCTCAGCCGCCAGTTCAAGACTTTCCGAAGTCTTATTGATAATAGTAACCTTTGCACCTTCACAAGCAAGCAGTTTAGCTGTCGCTTTTCCAATGCCGGAATCACCTCCAGTAATTACAGCGACTTTATCTTTAAGACCAAGATCCATAAGCTATTTATTTCGAGAATTGGAAACAATTTATATCAAGCCGATTAACTGAAAAATATTCAGATAGTTTTTGATTTCAAACTTTACTTTATGTCACAAACTCTGAATTTTTCAACTCATCAATGGTGTATCTATAAAATTATAAATTCAGCCTTTGGATATATAGCAATTCTATTAAAGCTATGCTGCAAATCGAACCGCCAAGAGCAGAAAATTTAGAACTGCTATGAGTAACCTTTAAAAAAACGCGATTTAAAATTTTAGACTCTATCCAATGGTCTAATTTTCATTTATGCCTAAAGGAAGGCTAATATTTCCTTTTAATTTCATTGATGTTTATATATTATGTAAATCAGGCATATTTGATAATTCTAAAAATTAAGTTTGTATTAACTTTAACCTGCCATTTATCGCCAGTAACCAAGTTAAATAACAGGAGATTCCTATGGCTGAAGCCATTGAGATTTATGACGATCGCCTGCGTGGTATTCTACGCCCAGTTGGTTCACTCCAAGAGCTAGCCAACGGTGCAGTCCATAGCGAAGGCCCTGTTTACTTCCATGAAGACGATAGCGTTGTCTGGAGTGACGCTCATGGCAACCGCCTGTTGCACTGGAGTCCTACCGATGGTGTGAGCGTCGTGCGATCGCCATCTGATTACCAAAGCGGTAATTACCGTGACTTGGAGGGTCGTCTGGTTGCTTGCTCGTCCGGTCTGCGTGCCATCATCCGACGTGAACACGATGGGGAATGGAAGATTTTAGTCGATCGCTACCAGGGCAAACGCCTTAATAGTCCAAATGATTTGGTAGTCAAAAGTGACAACACAATTTGGTTCACCGATCCGCCCTATGGCATCACCGAGCCGAACCAAGGTTACGGCGGCGAACAGGAACAACCTGGAAGTTACGTGTATCGCTTTGACCCGGCAACTAGTGAAATTTATCCGGTAGTAACAGACATGGTGCGCCCGAATGGACTGGCTTTCAGTCCAGATGAAAGCCTTTTGTATGTTTCAGATACAGCTGCATTTAATATTCCTGGCGGGCCTCATCATATTCGTGTCTATGAGGTTGTGGACGAGCGCCATGTGCAGAATGGCCGTGTGTTCTGTGTCATCGATCCCGGACAACCTGATGGATTTCGGGTTGACGAACATGGCAACATTTTTACTAGTTCTGAAGACAGCGTACAGGTATACGCGCCCGATGGGACTCAGTTAGGAAAAATTCTGATCCCGGAGACAAGCACTAACCTAACATTCGGTGGTAAAGAACGCGATCGCCTATTTATCACAGCCGGTCATTCCTTATATACTATTGACCTTAATACCCGTGGTGTACAACTATGATTTATCAATTTGGGCTGGGTGTAGCGATTGCTTTTTTTCTAGCTGCATTTAATTACCCACAGCTAGGCCCACACTTGTTTAGTTCACTTTCTCCTGTGTATCCTGACGGACTCCCAGGATTGGCACTTTTACTACTAAGAGTTAGCCTTGGCGGGTTGTTTATACTACACGGATATCCAAAGATAGCGCATCTTCGACAGTGGGCTGAGTCTCTAAAAATGCCTATTTTTCTTTGCTTTTTATCAGCTGCGTCGATGATAGGTGGCGGAATTTTTCTAATAATTGGATTCCTCACACTCTTAGCAACTTTGCCCATTCTCGGCTCAATGATTTATGCAATATATTTGGACATTTCTGGAAGTAAACCCTTTGTAGCCGAAGATCCCTACTTAATTGCTGAAGGACAGTATGAGGGACCTTTAGGAAAAGGTGAACCCCCAAGTTGGGAAAAAGCTTTTATGTATTGCGTTATGCTGATTGCGATCGCAGTTTTAGGTCCTGGTGCATATTCGCTGGATGCTTTGATTTTTGGACGTTGAATCATCGAATACTTACCAAATATTTATGATTCGGTTATTAACAACGCTACATTATAAAATTTAAACTTCTGATCTACTGTAATTATCGTAAGACCTTCTACCAAAGCCTGAGCAATTAACATCCGATCAAAAGGATCTTTATGATACATTGGCAAATCAGCAACCTTTATTCCATGTGCCAACGTCATCGCTAAAACCTCTAACCGACTAAAGCGCAAAGCCTCTTCTAAATTACTAGGAGCTATTAACTTTCCTAAAGACTGTTTAATCGAAATTTCCCAAGCACTAATAGCACTGACAAAAATTAAATTCTCAGGGTTAGTAATTACTTCTCTTACCTGATTTGACAACTTAGAATCATTTTCTAAAAACCATAGTAGGATATGAGTATCGAGCAGAAAACTCATTAATCATCTCCATAAAAAGCAGCAATTACCTCTTCTGAAGTGTTATCAAAATCATCAGAAATATTAACCTGTCCTTGCCAAAAACCTGCAACTCTGGGTTCTAAAACATCTTCACTACTCACCACCATCAAGCCATGATTTAAACCCCCTTTTTCAACTGTAGACTCTGCTTGAGACAGAGGTAAAATTTTTGCCCAAGGAACCCCTTGACGAGTTAGCGTAATTTCAACATTATTTTGGATATCTGATAATAAATCAAGTAAATTATCAGATAAGTAAGCAATATCGAAAGTCTTTTCTGACATTTTTATTTATGTCCTACTCACTACAGGCATTATAGGCTTAAATCCGCTTCCCATATCAGGATTCCGCAATTAGCAATATTGCGTGTCCATCAGGGTCTTTAACTAAACACCCCTTGCGATCAGGACTTGCACTATCCGTAAACTGTACAACCGCCGATGACACAAACTGAACCTCATTCTGCCGCAATATCTCTACCGCCTGCTCAATGTTATTGACAACAAGTTCAATTTGCACCTTCGCAATATCAGAACTTTTCCAGTCACTCGGTATAGGACGGCCTTTTCCAGGCAAAATGTAATCTAACAGTTCAATTCCCACACTATCTTGATCTGGTCGCAGTCCTGTAATTCTGACTTTGGCTCCTGGTAAATTATCCAAGCGAGTTTGGGTTGACTGCCAGTTCAGACTGCGGCTATCAATTTGCATTCCCAGGAGGTCACAGTAAAAGTGTAGACTTTGCTCGGTGTTGGAAACTGCGATCGCACTATGATCAATTCCCAAAAATAAGCGATTGCTCTTTTGATGCCATTTATCTTTTCCTTTATCAGGCGGAAACCAAATTAACTCTAAATCATGACCATCAGGGTCTTTAAACTTGAAGGCACGGACACCAGCAGATGCTTCATTACTAGGTGGCATTGTCTGGGGGGAAACTGAAATTGGTTCAATGGGAAATGAACGCAAGTGAGCATAGGCACGATCTATATCACTCACCACAATTGCAAAATGTTGAAACCACAGGTCATTACTTTGTGAATCGCTGGGAATAGGTTTACCCTGAATGTTGAGATACTCCATCAACTCGATAAGTTCATCACCTAGTCGCAAGGTAACAATGCGAATTTTTGCCCCACTCACATCTTCCAGGTCGCTGTAATTCTGTCCTTCAACAGTGATGTCGGAAACTAGTTCAAAACCAAGCGCTTCTTTATAAAAATTTAAAGACCGATCGCAGTTTGTCACCGTTAATCCAATAGCTCGAATTCTTTGTACTTGTACATAGCTTTGATTAGGCATATTCGACGGCCTCTGTACTTACAATTAAAGGATTTGCAACAAATAAATTATTCAATCTTGTGGGGTGGGCATCTTGCCCGCCTTTAGAGGTTGTTTGAAAAGTAGTTGGCTGTGATTTTAAGCACTTATTGATCCCCCCTAACCCCCCTTTTTAAGGGGGGAACCGGAATCAAAGTCCCCCTTTTTAAGGGGGATTTAGGAGGATCGAGAACGTTTTGATACCTACAATAGGACTTTTCAAACATCCTCTTAGCTATGAGCGGGCGCGATGCTTGATTATTTGAGTATCAAATTTGGGTTTTTACCTTCTTGGAGTAACTTCGCAGCAGTAACGTGAATTCCAAAGTTCTCTCCCAATTGCGCTCCCAAAGTTCCGTGAACGAATAATATTGCCATTATCACCATGCCTGCTAACAAGTAACTCCACTGCACCTGCCTGGAAGCATCCTTGCGCCAGCGATAGCGTTGCAAACCTCTCCATACAGTCATGGCTGCGATCGCTCCCAACAGGAAAACGCCACCCAAACCATGCAAAAGCATCGTCCAACCAGTAGTTAACCCCCAAACGCTCTTTTGATCAACTGGTGGATTTGCTAGCAGTAGCTCAAAAAAACCAGCTGCAACAGTGAAAAAGCTGATAAAAGCTGCTCCGATGAGGTTATACCAGCCGACATCAAAGAAACCAGAACGCAGGGCAGGCAGACCTAAAAATTTGAAGATTGGTTTTTCTAAAGCAAAAAACGTTCCTGCAATATCAAAAACGATCGCAATAATCAACAAACCCAATGTTAAATGCACCAGTTGCGGATGTATCGGAATTTCATAAGGCAATCCGTTAGCATTCAGCCTCAATCTCAACTGTTCAATGAGTTGCCAGTTCATGGCGAAACTCCTTGCTTCATCGCTTGCACAACTGGCTCGATGTGTAACCCGTACACCCAAACTAGCTTACTGCCTAGATAGACTTGCAAGCACACTAGGCAGACTAAAAACGTTGCCGCACCCAAATAAGCAGGCGGTACTTTCCGTGGGGTGCGATCGCGAATTACGTAACGCCAAGCTGTAATGGCGACAACAATAGCCGCCAGCGACCAACCCATCACCGTATGAAAATTCAGTGTTGGTTGGACTGCTGGGTAAATGTTCGCCAGACCTGCTTCAAACTGACCAAAAATTACCGCTAAAAAGATGGTGACTGAGGCAACAAACATATTCCAAAAACTCACCTCAAACAAACGCACGTTGCGGGTGAAATAGCCCAGCACATCGCATACAAAAGAAAAAAGTACCATCGCAATTACAAAGTGGACTATGATAGGGTGTAAAGGATCAGGGTATGGTAAATTTTGATTATTCAAAGACAGAGCATAAAAAAGTTTATCCATATTTACTGTTTTTTAGTACTTGTTTTTTCAAATCCCAAAACTAATTAAATTAACCACGATTTTAGTTTAAATCATATCCCAACTGGCATTTATAAAAACTAGAGAATGGTTGTTTTTGATTAGTTAGATTGGTTATTTGACAATAGCTAATCTAATCAGACACTCAGGATTTACAAAAACAATAGCCTAAACCCTGATTTGCCCCAACCTCAATATATTACATGGTTCTCTCATTTAGATTGATTAACTAAAGATTTTACCTGAATTCATAACCGATATTGCTCTGAATATATCAGAAATCTTTCTTAAGATTGATATGATCTTGAAAATGACAATTTTACAAATAAAGACATCGTGTTGTCACAGGAATGACAACTAATTGAAATATTGCTCGGTAAAACAATATACTGTTTATCTTTCTCTGGATAGATTAGGAAAATACGAGAGATTTCTTAGAATATAAAAAGTTTTGTCTCTTTAATGTATAACTTGCCGATTTTACGATCTAAATCGCCAAGGTAATACTACGCCCACAAAGCAAAAATATCATGCAAGTCTTCAGCTACTTGCAACAACAAATGCAAGTTTTAAAAATATCGAAAAGATTATGAGCTATTCTCCTGACCTACTTAAAGGTCAAAAAGCACTTGTGACGGGTGCTAGTTCTGGCATTGGTGAAGCGATCGCTCGCTATTTAGCTTTATCAGGTGCAGCAGTAGCTGTCAACTATTATTCGGAAGCTGAGTCAGCCCAAAAACTTGTTGATGAGATCAAAGCGGCTAATGGTGAAGCTTTTGCTATTCAAGCTGATGTCAGCAAAGAAGACCAAATAAAGGCGATGTTCAGCCAGACACTCGAACAATTCGGCACTATTGACATTTTGATAAACAATGCAGGTCTTCAAAAAGATTCAGCGTTTGTAGATATGACCCTTGAGCAATGGAATAGAGTTATTGAGGTAAACCTGACAGGACAATTCTTATGTGCGCGGGAAGCTGCAAAAGAATTCTTGCGCCGAGGTGTACAGCCCCAGATTTCATCTGCCGCAGGTAAGATTATTTGTATAAGTTCAGTGCATCAGATAATTCCTTGGGCGGGGCATGTTAATTATGCTTCCAGTAAGGGCGGTATAAATATGATGATGCAAAGTATTGCCCAAGAACTTGCACCCCACAAAATTCGCGTCAATAGTATTGCTCCTGGTGCAATCAAAACTCCAATTAATAAATCAGCTTGGGATACTCCAGAAGCAGAGGAGAAGTTACTAAAACTGATTCCAGCCAAACGTGTGGGAGATGTAGAAGATATCGCCAAAGCAGCAGTTTGGTTGGCTTCTGATGACTCTGATTATGTTAATGGTATAACACTGTTTGTAGACGGTGGTATGACCTTGTACCCCGGTTTTACAGAGAATGGTTAATTGACAATGCCGACAAAAGTTACTGTCAATCCTGGTTTGATAACCATCAACGATGGTTCCTCTTTTTTAGTAACAGCTAGTGATGGTTCCATCAACGAAAATTTACCTCAAGGTTTTTTTGTTTGGGACACACGCCTAATTTCTTACTACGAAATTTCTCTGAATCGCTACCCCCTTTCGCTGCTAGCCTCTAGCAATATCACCCATCATAATGCGCTTTACCAATTTACCAACCCGCAACTTCCTACTATCAATAGCTCTTTACCTCCGGGTAGTTTGCTTGTAACTGTTCGGCGCGACATTGTGGAAGGTATGCATGAAGATATTGATATAACTAACTATCACAATGAAGTTGTTAAGTTTCAATTAATGCTAGCTATGCGCTCAGATTTTGCGGACATTTTTGATGTCAAATCACAGCAAATATTGACGCGGGGTGAAACAGAAACCAGATGGGAAAATGGTGTACTCACGACTGAATATCGCAATGGTTCTTTCTTCCGAGGTATTGTGATTGAAACAGTTTGTGGTAATTCTGAGCCACGCTATGCCAATGGTCGTTTAATGTTTGATGTGGCGATCGCTCCTGGCAAGACATGGCACACTTGTATCAACTTTACAGCCTTAGCTGATGGAAATGTCTTCAAACCTCAAGATACCTGCGATGTGGCTCACAATACAAAAGCCGGAAAGGTTAGAGATGAGTTTCTGATTAATGCCACAAAGTTGCGATCATCTAATGCTGAAATTACCGAATACTATCAGCAAGCGATCGTGGATATGGGAGCGCTACGGATTGAGGTATATGACAATGGGCATCAATTTTGGATGCCTGCTGCTGGTATTCCTTGGTTTGTCGCCGTTTTTGGGCGCGACTCAATAATTGCTAGCTTGCAAGCGATCGCAGTTTATCATGAATTTGCACGTGGCACGTTGCTGAAACTGGCTCAACTCCAGGCAACTGAGTTGGATGATTGGCACGATGCCCAACCGGGCAAAATACTACACGAACTGCGGCGCGATGAGTTAACTACACTAAATCTACTTCCATACAAACCCTACTACGGAACAGTAGATACTACCATCCTTTGGATTGTTACTTTAGCTGAAGCCTATAACTGGAACGCCGACCTCAGTATGCTTGATGAGTGTCGAGAACCACTGGAAAAGGCGCTAAATTGGATTGACAAATACGGCGACTTGGACGGGGATGGATTTGTTGAGTATTTAACTCGTTCGTCAAAAGGATTACGCAATCAAGGTTGGAAAGATTCGGGTGACGCAATAGTTTACCCAAACGGTGAATTAGTTGAGCCGCCAATCGCTTTATGTGAAGTGCAAGGCTACGTTTATGATGCGTGGCTGAGGGCAGCTTTAATTTATGAAGTCTGGGGCGAAAAAGAGCAAGCGAAAAAGCTGCGTCAAAAAGCGGAAGAACTTTATCAACGATTTAATGATCGCTTTTGGATGGAATCAGAAGGTTTTTACTGTTTAGGATTAGACGATAAAAAGCAGCAAATTCAATCAATTACCTCAAATCCTGGGCATCTACTCTGGTCTGGTATCGTCCCACAGGAACGAGCAAAAAAACTTGTTAACCGACTTTTTCAACCAGATATGTGGTGTGGTTGGGGAGTGCGGACTCTCTCATCTCAAAATCCAGCTTATAACCCGATTAGTTATCAACGCGGTAGTGTTTGGCCTCATGATAACTCGATCATCGCGGCGGGATTAAAAAAGTATGGCTATCACAAAGAAGCTAACCGCATTGCGGAGGGTATTTTTGCTGCTGCTAGTTATTTTCAAGCTGGGCGAATGCCAGAATTGTTTGCGGGAATTGAACGCCAAGATGATAACTTTCCAGTCCCCTACCCAGACGCTAACATACCCCAGGCTTGGGCTGCTGGTTCAATTTTCTTACTGATTCGTACCATTTTAGGACTCAAAGCTGATGCCTCAAAACAACAATTAAAAGTACAGCCCTCACTCCCAGATTACTTACCCGATTTAGAACTCATAAATTTGTCCGTGGGAGACGCTACAGTGGGATTGCGCTTTTGGCGCGATGGCGAACAAACCCAATGGGAAGTTACCCATCTAGATGGTGAATTAGAAGTTTCTGCATAATTATTATTTCCGATCATGGCATCTGATTCATCTAATAAATCTATATATGCGGCGATGGGGGCTAATTTAGCGATCGCTATTACTAAATTTATCGCCGCCTCTTTTACTGGCAGTTCTGCCATGACATCTGAAGGGATTCATTCAGTTGTAGATACTGTCGATCAACTAGTACTTTTGCTGGGAATTCGCAGAAGCCAAAAGCCAGCAGATGCTAGCCATCCCTTTGGTTATGGTCAAGAACTTTACTTCTGGACTTTCATCGTTGCTCTCTTGGTCTTTGCCATTGGCGGCGGTATGTCAATTTACCAAGGAATCATTCATTTAATTAATCCCAGTCCTTTAGAAGACGCAAAATGGGATTATATTGTGTTAGCTATAGCAATATTATTGGAGGGTTTTTCTTGGATTGTAGCTTTAAGAGAGTTTTTGCCAACCAAGGGTAGACAAAATTTTTGGCAAGCAATCAAAAATAGTAAAGACCCCACAGTATTGACAATATTATGTGAAGATACTGCGGCAATTTTAGGTTTAATCGTTGCCTTCATCGGAATCTTCTTAGGACATTTATTTAATAATGTTTATTTTGATGGTATCGCCTCGATTATCATTGGGATTATCTTGGCTATAGTAGCGATGGTACTAGCGAGAGAAAGTAAAGGATTATTACTTGGTGAAAGTGCCGATCTTAAAACTATAGCTAATATCCGCTCTTTGTCAAAAACAGAACCAGGAGTCAAAGAAGTTATCCGTATACTAACAATGCAGCTTGCTCCACAGGAAGTATTACTCAACTTAGAAATTCAATTTTCTCAAAATCTGACAGGTGAAGAAATAGCATTAACTGTAGAAAGTTTAGAAACAAAAATTCGCCAAAAGCATCCTGAAATCAAACAAATTTTTATTGAAGCCAAATACTTAAGTGCGGCTCGCAGATATTCTGAACCTTTTGAATAAATATCAAACACAGCATTTTTAAATAGTAGTTATTGATGGGTACAATAAATTATGGTAAAAATTCTTGGTCAAGGACAGGCTTTTGGCGCACCCGGTATCGAGCCGCGATGGACTCATGCCAATAAAGATGGAGTCGGTACAGCTTACTCTACCTCCAGTAATATTTGGTTTACGATCTGGAACAGTGTTATCACTGAAATCTACCATCCCACAGTAGATAAACCCCAAGTTCGGGATTTACAGTATCTAATTTCTGATGGAAAAAGCTTTTTTCACGAAGAGAAACGCCATCTCGAATCAAAAGTGGAACCGATGTGGACTCATGGTTTAGGATACCGCATCACTAATTCCGATCCCCAAGGGCGTTATGCTGTAATCAAAGAAGTGATTGCTGACCCGCATTTCTCCTGTATTTTACAACACACAAAGTTAACAGGAGATAGCGATTTTATTTCCCAACTCCAGTTATATGCTTTATGTGCGCCCCATCTGGAAGTTGGAGGTAGAGGTAATAATGGTTACGCTATACAAGTTGCTGGACATCGGATTCTCACAGCCGAGAAAGGAGGAACATGGCTAGCGCTAGGTGCAACAGTTCCCTTTACCCGTCTTTCCTGTGGTTACGTCGGTGAAAGTGATGGCTGGACAGATTTAGCCGATAATTTTCAGATGGATTGGGAGTTTGACAGTGCTGTGGATGGCAACATTGCTCTGACTGGAGAATTAAATCTAGATAGCACTAAAGAGTTTACTTTAGGACTGGCGTTTGGTACAAATCTGCACAATGCGATTTCCACACTCTTTCAGTCGCTGAATATTCCATTTGAAAAGCAGAAAGAGCAATACAACGAACAATGGAAGCGATCGCGCCAGGGCGTCAAACCATTAGAAAATGTTGCTTATGATGATGGGGAGTTGTATCACAACAGCATTAGTTTGTTGTTAGCACATGAAGACAAAACTTATCCTGGTGCGTTGATTGCATCCCTGGCTATCCCTTGGGGTGAAGCCAAAAACGACCAAGATCAGGGAGGATATCACCTTGTCTGGACGCGGGATATGGTTAGCAGTGTATCAGGTTTAGTGGCTGCGGGTCAAACAGCTACAGCAGTGCGATCGCTCATTTATCTTGCCACCAGTCAGCAGGAAGATGGCGGTTTTCCCCAAAATTTTTGGGTTGATGGTAAACCTTACTGGACAGGTATCCAGCTTGATGAGGTAGCATTTCCCATTCTGTTAGCATGGCTATTGCATCAACAGAAAACTTGCTTAAACTTTGATGTTTATCCAATGATTTTGCGGGCGGCGGGTTATTTAATTCGTCACGGCCCGGCTACCCAACAAGAACGCTGGGAAGAAAATAGCGGTTATTCACCATCAACACTAGCATCTAATATTGCCGCCTTAATCTGTGCTGCTCAATTTGTTCGTGAACATGGGGATGAAGCAACAGCAAAGTTTATCGAAGAATACGCTGATTTTTTAGAATCTCACATCGAAGATTGGACAGTAACTACTGAAGGGACTTTAGTTGCTGGCATCAAACGGCATTATATTCGGATTACTCCTACAGATATTAATAATCCTCAACCCAACGAAAATCCCAACCAAGGAACTCTTTTTATTAGCAGTCAACCGCCTGGTAAAATCGCAGAATTTCCGGCGAAAGAAATTGTTGATGGCGGGTTTCTGCAATTAGTGCGTTATGGAATTCGCAAAGCTGATGACCCGATTATTGTTGATTCTGTGAAAGTAATTGATGCAGTCTTGAAAGTAGATACATCTGCTGGGCCTTGTTGGCATCGTTACAACCACGACGGCTACGGACAACAAGAAGATGGCAGTCCTTATGTTAGTTGGGGTCAGGGACGTGCTTGGCCTCTCTTAGCAGGAGAACGAGGACATTATGAATTAGCTGCGGGTGGTGATGTCAAAACATATATTAAGGCAATGGAAGGATTTGCTTCAGACACTTGTTTGCTCCCAGAACAGGTTTGGGATGAAGCAGATACAGCTGAAAACCACATGTATTTAGGAAAACCAACAGGTTCTGCAATGCCCCTAATGTGGGCACACTCGGAATATATTAAGCTACTACGGTCAAATCATGATGGTCAGGTATTTGATTTGATTCCAGAGGTGGCGAATCGCTATCTGGGCGAAAGACAAAAGTGTAAATCATTAGAAATTTGGAAGTTTAACCGTCAAATAGACAAAGTTAAAAAAGGTCATATCTTGCGAATTCATGCTTTAGCATCTTTTCAGTTGCACTGGTCACAGGATAATTGGCAAACCGTACAAGATACGCCTTCTACTTCTACCAAGTTAGGAGTGAATTTTGTGGATATTTCTGTTTCAGACAAACAGCAACAGCCAATTAGCTTTACCTTTTTCTGGATTGAAAGCAGTAAATGGGAACAACGCAATTACACGGTTGCGGTTTCATAATTCCTAATCAAGTTAGACCATTTCTTTGTGAGGCTGCGCCAAACCCTTTTAACTTCTTTCTTTCTTTCTTTGTGACCTTTGCGTCCTTCTCCCAAGGGGAGACGCTAACGCGAATGCGGTTCGTTTTTCTTTCTTGTACTTAAATATGGTTTAGCGCATTTTCATACAGAATTGGTATTAGACCAGTCCCAGCAGACATTATTATCCAAGAATAGCGATCGCTTTACTAGCTCTGTGAGCGAATAAACGAAACCAAAGTAAGTTAATCCCACAATCAAAAAGAGCCATTTTTATGCAGAAGAATTCATCACACAAGCCAACAATTGACTACTGGCACGTCTGGACTGACCACGACGGTATAAGTCACCAGTCCCGTTGTCAAATTGAGGACTTCATCGAAAAAGGCATAGCCCCGGATACCTCACCGCAGTGGCTTTCTAAATTGAAGCAGTCTGGTGCTACAATCACCTTTACTGTGCTACCCGTGGGTTGGGTTGGTAACTGGCATGAGAACCCCAAGCCCCAGTGGATTATACCTTTGTCAGGACGCTGGTTTGTGGAGACTATGGACGGCCAGCGAGTCGAGATGGGGGAAGGCGAAATTTCATTTGGAGAAGATCAAGGTACAAAAGCAGACGCACAAGGTCATAAGGGTCACTTATCTGGAACAGTAGGCGATGCGCCAGCGGTGTTGATAATGGTGCAACTTGAAGAGACGCCGACTATTGACCAATCCTGTCGCTTTAAGTAAGTAGGACTTACCGAATTTTAGATTTTAAATTTTGGAAAATGGAATTGAAGATTCTTGCATCCGTCTTGGAAAGTTTGCTCAAGTCAAGTCACTCCGTTGCGGTGTTAGCGTAGCGGTAGCGACGTAGGAGCGTCGGCAGTCGCTCAGAGGGGGTTTCCCCCATGAGGAACTGCTGTTAGCGTAGCGTTAGCGAGTCCGCGAGCGTCACCCGAAGGGGGGTTCCAAGAGTTGTAGGAAGTGGCGCGGCAGAGCCGCAAGAGCAACTTTCCGCAAAATATAAAATTAAATGACAGAGCAAGTGACTTGATTGCTCTTTTCAATCTAAAATCTAAAATCTAAAATCTAAAATCCAAAATTGTTTGACCATTTCACTCAACTTCCTCACAGCGAATTAAGAGTGTTTCCATCGCCTCTGCTAAAGAAATCAACTCTGTCCAAGAGGAGCCAGTAACTAAATTTTGGGCGTGAGCTAATCGGTTTCGCAACTGTTCAGCAGACTTGAGGAAGCGTTCACCAAACCGCTTAGACTTTAGTCCCAATTGCTGAAGAAGTTCTGGTTGATTTAAAATCAACTCTCGCTTATCACAGAATTGCAGATAATCTAACAAATCGGTAGCTTCGTTTCTTTCCTGGCTTTCTCGCCATAGCCGTTGAGTAACTTCTAAGCGCTCAGTTCTGAGGACTTTTTGCCAAGAATCTTGGGGATAGTAAATCCGCACCAGCCGCAGCAAATTCATTTCTAGGAGCGTTACCAAGCCAAACAGTAGCATTCGCACAGGTGCTTTCTGCAAGTCGCCACAGGTAACAATACCACTTATCTGATTGCAATCTAAGACAAACAATCGCGGAGTTTCTTGCAAAATGGGTAGCAACTTTATAAGCGGGGTGGAAATAGCAATTAGTTCTTTTGGATGAAACAACTGTTGATAGTCGCTACACTTACCTTCTTTACCTTGAATCAAACTAGAGCGTTCTAGATAACCGCTAATAATATCTCCCGTCTCAATGCCGATAACATCAAAATTTTGTGCCTGCATCCAATGCAGCACTTTTGTCACCTCCGCATCAGCTGGCATAGCTTTGAGGGGTTCTGCCACGTATTCAATGGTGATATTGTTCTCAAATAAACTTCGTAGGTTTTGAGAACGCGATTTTAGGTGTTTCATCGCCCTGCTGTGAAGTCACGTTAAATAATCCTATGGCACTCATGCGATCGCTAGCGGAATTTTCTGCCAGATTTACCCTGCGTAGGCATCGCTATCCCAACAAATACCATAGCCCAATGTTATACCATCTTAGTTGGTAATATTTTAGTGATAATTTAGACAATTTCAAGTAACAAAATATTTCGCATCTAGAAAAAAATATATATGTAGTTAAGTAGATGAGATTAGTTGATTAATTTGCGATAAAAATGCCAAAAATGCTGAGAAAAAAATCTTATTACTAAAACGACATATCGAATTGATACTTGCTAGAATTTTACCAAGATAACCAAAATTGATCATATTATTATGCCAAGAAAAGAACAAGGATGGGTCACATTTCAAACCTCAGAGGACGAGCGAAAGATTCTGGAGGAATTCTGCGAACAGTCTCAACGTACCAAGACTGAAATTCTCCGGGAACTCGTGCGTAGTCTTAATCAGCACACTTGGGCATCAATATCATCACCAACTCAGCAGGAAAAACAGGAAGATGCCTACATTCAAAAGCCTGATATAGAAAGTACTATTCAAAAGAAATCACTAAAAGTTAGCTCTCGCAATATTCTTAAAGGTGTGGTTAAACGAGTTGTTTATGGAGCTGTTAATAGTGAGGTAACTCTGGAGATTATTCACAAAGTAGAGTTAATCTCGATTATCACCAGAGCTTCCGCAGAAGAGTTGGAACTATCTGAGGGAAAAGAAGCTTATGCAGTCATAAAGTCTAACGATATTGTCATTGCTAGAGAATAGAAATACGTTGATTTTAGGCGTTGGATTTTAAGAGAATGAATTATCATTAATAAGATTTTTAATTTTGGAGAACTGCAAGATAAATTGACTATTTGTTGATGCGATGTCTACGACAAAGCTCAGTGACCATCGTAGACATCGCCTATATAATAGCTATTTTCGTATAAATCGAACACATGGGTAGCACAGCTGTGCTACCCTACCGAAGTTGACACAGATATACAGATGTATGATTCTACGCTTGCACCACAAAATCTGATGCGCTGAGAGTTGGCGCACCAGTCAGAGTTGCAAATAGACCACCACTGCCAAAACCAGCCGCACTACCATTTTGGTTGTAGAACAACTGCCCACTCACAGCGTCGTAGATAATTTTCCCCGTACTAGCCGCCCCTGAACTTGTGATTTGAAAATCACTCTTCTTACTAAAACCTGTTCCCGCAGTTGAAGTAATAGCATTAAAGGTAGTCTTATCCAAGATAATCTTATCGCCTTGGGAATCTTTAAAGTCACTAATGGCATCTACACCAACAGCAGTCAGGGCAAAAGCTGCATCGGTATTGTAAACGAAAGAGTCGGCACCAGCACTACCGGTGAGAACATCATTGCCAGCATCGCCAACGAGAGTATCATTGCCAGCACCGCCGACGAGAGTATCATTACCAGTACCGCCTCGCAATAGGTCATTGCCACTCAAGCCATAGATAAAATCGTTACTCCCTTGAGCATTAATCACATCGTTGGAGTTTTCAAAACCTGTGATGCTATTATTCAGGTCATTGAGGAATGTGACTGTGTTCTTGTTGAACAGGCTAGTTTGAGTGGAGTTGGCATCGAAGACATCAAAGCTGTCGGTGATGTTGGTTTGCCCATCAAACAGGATATTGCCAATCGCAGGTCTTGCTCCAGAAGCAGGCACATTATCGAGGTTTTCTAATTTGAAGTTTTGTAGAGTGACTTTGGTATTAGCCACATTTTCAAAGGTAATTTCTAAGTTGTTAGCATTTTGAGTTAATTGCAGATTTTGGGCAGTCAAACCCGAACCTGTAAATTGCAAGGTGTCAACACTGTCAATCAGTGCTGCCAAAGGGTTTGAGCCTTTACCAATGCCACCAAAATCGGTGATAGTGTCATTGCCATCGCCAGGGCGAAACACAAATGTATCTTGACGGCTGTTGCCCGTCAGGGTAGAATTACCAGGAGTTAGCGCCGGGTTAGGGGTGTCCTTAGTGTTTATATTCGTCCCCCCAAACACCACATAGCTTCGCCCAGCATCATCGTTGCCGTTGGGGGAGGCATATGGTGCTCCAATAATCACGTCGTCAATGCCATCGTTGTTGATGTCCCCCGCATTGCTGACTGAGGAGCCTGAGAGGTCATTAGTAGTGCCGTTAATCAAAAAGCCATTAGTGCCATTCAAGGAAGAGAGGTCTAGGATGCCGCCACTGCCCAGATTCCTCCCGCCAAATACCACATAGCTTCGCCCAGCATCATCGTTGGCGGAGGCATATGGTGCTCCAATAATCAGGTCGTCAACGCCATCATTGTTGATGTCCCCCGCATTGCTGACTGAGTAGCCTGAGTAGTCATATGGTCTAATATCGTTAATCAAAAAGCCATTAGTGCCATCCAAAGAAGAGAGGTCTAAGGTACCTCCACTGCCCAGATTCGTCCCTCCAAACACCACATAGTTTTTATTATTAGTATCTTTATTAGTAAATGCCCCAATAATCAAGTCGTCAATACCATCATTGTTGATGTCTCCTGCCTTGCTGACTGAGTAACCTAATTCCTTACTATAGGACTCCTATTTGATTTCTGAACAAGACTAAGAGAGAATACGGAGAGGTTT